>CAZKQB010000001.1:0-11196 GCA_964554795.1 uncultured Oscillospiraceae bacterium
CAAGTCTCACTTCTTTTTTGGCAGCGGGTGTGCAAGATGTATTGTAGTGCTACAGCAAATCCGGTTCGATGGCGGAAAATGGCTTGAACAATCGGGAAAAGAATGGTATACTGATACCATAGATCAATCTGCGTTTGCGCGGGAGGGATTGCCGCATGTATGAATCGCGAATTATGAACGAACGCACAGATCGGCTGGTGGATGCGCTTCTGAAGCTGGAAACGCGGGAGGAATGCTACCGTCTGCTGGAGGATCTGTTTACCATTCGGGAAATAGAGGATCTTTCCCAGCGCATTCAGGTGGCAGAGCTTCTGAGTGAAAAGGTCACCTATGCTGAAATTACACAGAAGACCGGCGCTTCATCGGCGACGATCGGACGAGTGAATCGTGCGCTTACGTACGGCGCGGACGGATACCGGATGATACTGGACAGGCTGAATGCTGCGAGGGAAACAAATGATTGATTTAAACAGACTGAATCCGGAGCAGAAGCAGGCTGTACTCACCACTGAGGGGCCGCTTTTGATTTTGGCGGGTGCAGGCTCCGGAAAAACCCGCGTGCTTACCTACCGGGCGGCCTATCTTGTTGAAAAGGGCGTGCCGCCGTGGGCAATTCTGGCGATTACCTTCACCAACAAGGCTGCGCGAGAAATGCGCGAGCGCATCAGCCGCCTGGCGGCGGAAGCGGCGGACGATATGTGGGTGATGACGTTTCACGCGCTGAGTGCGCGCATTCTGCGGCGCGATATTGAAAAGCTTGGCTATAAGCGCGAGTTTTCCATTTACGACGACGACGACCAGATGACGCTGATCAAGAGGATTCTGAAAAAGCTGGACATCAGCGACAAAAGCTATCCGCCGCGCGCCGTGAAAAGTGTGATATCGGATGCCAAGAACCGCATGCTTTCGCCGGAGGAATGGCTGAAGGATAATCCGGATTTTCGCTCGAAGCCGTATTACCGCGCGTACTGCGAATATGAAAAGCAGCTGAAGGAAAACAATGCGCTGGACTTTGACGATCTGATTTTGAAGACGCTGGAGCTTCTGACTGAGCATCCGCCGGTGCTGGAGGTGTATCGCCGGAAATTCTCCTATATCATGGTGGACGAGTATCAGGATACGAACATGGCGCAGTACATGCTGGTTCGAACGCTGGCAGGCGACAAAAAGAACGTGTGCGTCGTGGGCGACGACGATCAGTCGATTTACGGCTGGCGCGGCGCGGATCTTCGAAACATTCTGGAATTTGAGAAGGATTACGGCGGCTGCCCGGTAATCAAGCTGGAACAGAACTATCGATCCACCGGCAACATTCTGGACGCGGCCAATCAGGTCATTGCGCACAACACCGGACGTAAGGAGAAGGCGCTTTGGACGGATGCGGATGCGGGCGATAAGATCAAGCTGTATCACGCGCTGGATGAGCGGGACGAGGCTGCGTGGGTGTGCGACACGATTCAGAGCCTTACGCGCGGCGGCTGCGAGCTGGGCGATATGGCCATCCTGTACCGAACGAATGCCCAGAGCCGCGTGCTTGAAGAGGCGCTGGTGCGGCGTGGCATTCGATATGGTGTGTATGGTGGCCTGAAGTTCTACGACCGCAAGGAGGTTAAGGATGTAATTGCTTATCTGCGCGTGCTGGTGAACCCGGACGATGACATTTCACTGCGGCGCATCATCAATGAGCCGCGGCGCGGAATTGGCGATTCGACGGTGGAGACGATTGCCGCCTATGCGACGCAGAACGGGCTATCGCTTTTGAACGCCCTGATGGAGGCCGAAAATGCAGGGCTTTCTAGCCGGGCGCTCACGGCTGTGCGAGGCTTTACGGAGCTTCTGATCACGCTGACCGGCGATATGCTGGATAAGCCAGCCGGTGAGTTTATTACCGGACTGATTGAGCAGACAGGCCTTGAAAAGCAGTACGAAAACGATAAGGAGCCGGAAAATGAGTCCCGGCGCGAGAATATTCACGAATTGGTATCTGCTGTGATCGAGTATGACCGCATGAATCCCGAAGGGGGCATGGTTGGCTTTCTCGAAAACGTGGCGCTGGTAACGGATACGGATCGAATGGAGGAAAAGACCAGCCTTGTTACGCTGATGACGCTGCATTCCGCCAAGGGTCTGGAGTTTCCGGTTGTGTTCCTGACGGGTCTTGAGGAGGGAATCTTTCCCATCTCCCGCGCAATGTTTAACGAGGAGCAGATGGAGGAGGAGCGCCGCCTGATGTACGTGGGCGTAACGCGTGCAAAGAGAAAGCTGTATCTGAGCCATGCGCGCAACCGCATGCTGTACAATGCGCGGCAGTCCAACGAGCTTTCACGGTTTGTGACCGAGATTCCGGCGCGCGTGTTGGAGGAAAACCGCCAAAAGAACGATACGCGCGTGCTTCCGCGTCCGTTTGGGCAGCGAGCGAACGCAGGCGCGCAGGCGGCGCGTCCGGAGGTGCGGTCGGGTATTGCCGGGCGGCCGTCGATCAGCAGCATCCCGGGCGTTCAGAAGGGGTTCGGAGTGCAGGCGGCGCGCGAGCTTCCCAAGCGTCCGGAGATTCGGTATGCTGTCGGCGACCGCGTGTTTCATAAGGCGTTTGGCAACGGCGTTGTGAAGCAGGTGACACAGATGGCCGGGGGGGCGCGCGTGACGGTGGACTTCGGAGAGGGCAAGGGCGTAAAGACCTTCGCGGCCGACGCGCCCATGATCAAAATCGGGTAAGGAGACAGACGATGAATCGCATGCGTGAATTGGTGGACATCCTGAACCGGCTGGGCTATGAATACTATGTGCTGGACAATCCGACCGTGACGGACGTGGAGTACGACCGACTGTACGATGAGCTGGTTCGTCTGGAAAAGGAAACCGGCGAGGTTCTGCCGGATTCGCCAACGCGGCGCGTAGGCGGCGAGCCGCTAAAGGAGTTCGTGCCGCATACGCACATCGTACGCCTTTTGAGTATGGATAAGGCGCAGTCGACGGGGGCGATTTCCGAATGGGTGAATCGTGCGGAAAGGCTGCGCGCGCAGGCTAATGAGGGCGGCGCGGGACTGCCGCCGCTTTCCTATGTGGTGGAGCATAAGTTCGACGGACTGACGCTGTGCCTTACTTATAAGGAAGGAAGGCTGATAGAGGCCGCCACGCGCGGAAATGGCGTGACCGGCGAGTCCATCCTGCCGCAGGCGCTGACGATTCGCTCCATCCCGCTCGCCGTCCCCTATCAGGGGCTGATGGAGGTGCACGGCGAATGCTATATGAAGCTTTCGACGCTTGAAAAGTACAACCGCACAGCCGCAGAGCCGCTTAAGAATGCACGCAACGCTGCAGCGGGCGCGCTGCGTCAGCTCGACCCCGAGGTAACGCGTTCGCGGCATTTGGATGCGTATTTTTACGATGTCAACTATATAGAGGGGCGTTCGTTTCGCACGCAGGATGAAATGATGGACTTCCTGCGCGAAAACCAGTTTCCGGTGAGCGACTGCGAGCTACGCGCAGAAAGCGAGGCAGGCGTGCTGGCCGCCATTGGCGAAATCGAAAAAACGCGCGGCGAGCTGGATTACATGATCGACGGCGCGGTTGTGAAGATTGTGGATTTTGCCACGCGCGAGGCGCTGGGCGTCACGGAAAAGTTTCCACGCTGGGCGATTGCGTATAAATTCGAGGCCGAGGAGGTTACGTCGCTTCTGGAGGACGTGACATGGGAGGTTGGCCGCACGGGCAAGCTTACGCCGCTTGCGCACGTAAGCCCGGTGGAAATTGCCGGGGCAACGGTGAAGCGCGCCACGCTGAACAACTATGGAGACATACTTCGAAAGCGCGTACGGCTTGGCGCGCGCGTATGGCTCCGGCGTTCAAACGAGGTAATCCCGGAGATCATGGGGCGCGTGGACGAGTACGAGGCGGGAGAGCGCGACATCGAGAAGCCGACGGTTTGTCCTGTATGCGGCGCAGCGTTGGTGGAGAGGGGGGCGCATCTGTATTGCCCCAACCGCGAGGGCTGCATTGCCCAGATTGTGATGCGTATGGCGCATTTTGCTGGGCGAGAGGCGATGGACATCGATGCGTTTTCCGAAAAGACGGCGCGTCAGCTATGTCAGGCTTTGGGCATCCACGAGCCGAGCGATTTGTTTGAGCTGAGTCACGAGCAGCTGACGGCGCTCGAACGATTCGGAGACAAAAAGGCGAAAAAACTCTTGAACGAAATCGAAAAGAGCAAGTCGGTAAAGCTAGATTCGTTCATCTTTGCACTGGGCATTCCGAATGTAGGCCGCAAGACGGCACGCGATCTGGCCGAACGCTTTGGCGGCATGCAGCCGCTGATGGAGACGGACGTGCAGACGCTTACGCAGATTGACGACGTGGGCGAGATTGTGGCGCAGGCGGTAGTGGATTTCTTTGCCGACCCTGTCACGCGTGCGGAAGCCGAGCGGCTGCTTGCCCGGGGCGTCTTGCCTGTGTGGGAGAAGCGCGAGGCAGGCGGTGCGCTTGCAGGAATGACGGTTGTTATCACCGGTACGCTGAAAACACTGTCGCGCGCGGAGGCCGAGGAGCGCGTGCGTGACGCAGGCGGAAAGGCGAGCGCGTCCGTTTCCGGAAAAACAAGCCTTGTCGTCGCAGGCGAAAATGCTGGCAGCAAGCTGACGAAGGCGCAGCAGCTGGGCGTTCGCGTGGTGAACGAAGAGGAATTTCTGCAAATGCTCGCAAACCGATAGTAAGAATTTATCCAAAGATAACCCAAGAACGGTTTGAGCGTGATATAATTGGTCGGATAAATGCTGGGGGCAAAGGAGTATACGCCATGTATTCCATGACCGGATACGGACGCGCGACCTGCATGAAGGACGGTCGTAGTCTGACGATCGAGCTGAAAAGCGTGAACCATCGCTTTCTGGATTTGAATTTCCGCATGCCGCGGTCGTTCCTCTTTCTGGAGGATGCGGCGCGCAAGCAGATTGCCGCGTCGTTATCGCGCGGGCACGTGGACGTGTTCGTGACCTATGCGAACCGGCGCGACGACTCGCGCATGGTGCGTGTGGACGAAGGTCTGGTGAAGGCCTATGAGGATGCGCTGAATCAGGTAGAGAGACTGACGGGCGTGAAGGACGACCGAAGCTTGTCGCTGTTTGCCAAGCTGCCCGACGCGCTGGTGATTGATGAGGCGGGTGAGGACGAGGATGCTCTCCGCACGCTGTTAAACGAAACGATGGCGCAGGCGCTGGACAGCCTGAACGCTATGCGCGCCCGGGAGGGCGATGCCATGAAGCGCGATATGCTCGAAAAGCTGGACGAAATCGAGGAAAAGAATGCGCTGATTGAAAAGCGTTATCCGGAAACCGTGGAGGAGTACCGGGAAAAGCTCCGTGCGCGTGTAAACGAGCTTTTGTCTACGCCGATTGACGAGGCGAGGCTGGCGCAGGAGGTTGCGCTGATGGCTGACCGCGCGGCTGTTGCAGAGGAAACGGTGCGCCTTTCCAGCCATATCCGGCAGGCACGCGAGAAGTGCGCGCTCGCTGAGCCGATTGGCCGCAGCTTGGACTTCATTGTTCAGGAAATGAACCGCGAAGTGAACACCATCTCGTCCAAATCGCAGGATATACCGATCACGCAGGCGGTTATTGCCTGCAAGAGTGCCATAGAAAAGCTGCGCGAACAGCTGCAGAATGTCGAGTGACCAAAAGGAGGAAACCCATTATGATGACTGAACCGCCCATCAATGAACTGCTTACCCATGTCGATTGCCGCTATACGCTCGCTGTTGAGGCCGCAAAACGCGCCCGCCAGCTGATTCAGGGCGAGCAGCCGCTGTACGATACCAAGGAAAACAAGCCGCTTGCGGTTGCCATTGAGGAGATTAACCGCGGGCTGATTACCTACACGCGCCCTGAATCTGCCGAGGAGGAATAAGGCGCAGAAACCCCTTAAAAGGGGCAAGGCTCACACGAACCTGCGAGTTCGGGCGCCGGAGCGATCCACGTTTGTCCGCGGGCTCGCTTCGGCTTTTACGGTTAAATGGTCGCATGGAGGAATACGGGAATGCTGGAAGGAAAACGCATCGTTCTGGGCATAACGGGCGGAATTGCCGCCTACAAGGCATGCGAGCTGACGCGGCTGCTTAAAAAGGCCGGCGCGGAGGTGCGCGTGGTGATGACGGAAAATGCCGCCAGGTTTGTATCGCCCCTAACGTTTGAAACGCTTTCCGGGAATCAGGTGAATACCGATTCCTTTGAACACGCGTGGGAAATCGGGCATATCGCGCTGGCAAAGTGGGCGGACCTGATGGTCATTGCTCCGGCGACGGCGAACGTGATGGCGAAGATTTCCGCCGGTATCTGTGATGACCTTTTGACGACTACCGTTATGGCTATGCCGTGCCCGGTGCTGATTGCTCCAGCGATGAACTGCGTGATGTGGCGCAGTGCCGCCAATCAGGCAAATGTAGAAACGCTGAGACGGCGCGGCTTCTTCTTTGCAGGGCCCGAAACTGGCAGCCTCGCCTGCGGAGATGCGGACGTCGGCCGAATGGCGGAGCCCTCCGAAATCGCGACGCGCGTTGAGGCTGTACTGAATCCGCAGCATGATTTTGAGGGGCTGACGGTACTGGTCACTGCCGGGCCGACGCGCGAGATGCTCGATCCCGTGCGCTTCCTTTCCAATCGTTCAACCGGGCGGATGGGCTATGCTCTTGCGGAGGCGGCCGAGCGGCATGGGGCGAAGGTTGTACTGGTATCCGGCCCTGTGGAGCTTCCTGCGCCCGCCGGCGTACAGCTGGTTTCCGTTGTGTCTACGCAGGATATGTTCAAGGCCGTGACGGAAAACGCAAAGACAGCTGACATCGTGATTCAGGCTGCTGCGCCCGCCGACTTCATGCCGGAAAGCGTGGCTTCGCAGAAGATCAAAAAGACCGGTGAGGATATGGCCGTGCGCCTTGTGCCCACGCCGGATATTGCCAAAACGCTGGGCGAGAGCAAGAGGCCGGGGCAGATTTTGGTTGCATTTGCCGCCGAAACTGAAAACGCGCTGAAAAACGCGCGCGGAAAGCGACTGCGCAAGAATGCAGACCTGATCGTGGTGAACGACGTTACAAAGCCGGGCGCGGGCTTTGCGGGCGATACGAACATTGTTACTGTTATCTCCGCATACAGCGAAACGGAATACCCCGTTATGTCCAAGCGCGATGTTGCGGAGGCAATTCTTGAGCAGGTGCGCAGGGTGATGTCATGACCTTTGCGGAGGTTGTGGTCGATCTGGCAGCTGATGCAGTTGATAGGCGGTTTACCTATCGCATCCCGGAGGATATGCCGGTTTCCGTAGGCGACATGGTGTCGGCTCCATTCGGCCCCAGAACGCTTGAGGGCTTCGTCGTTTCCATAAAGAGCGAGCCGGGCATGGACGAGAGCCGGATTCGTTCTCTGAAGGGTGTGGCGGCTGCGGGTGTGATTCTGCCCGAGCTGATCGATCTGGCCGAATGGATGAAGAGGCGCTACAACTGCCTGTTTGTCGATGCGCTGCGGTTGATGATTCCATCGGAAATGCGAGGCGCGCGCGTGAAGCAGAAGAATGTGCGCGTGGTGGAGCTTTCGATGCCAGTAGACGAGGCGGCGAAGGCTTGTGCTCGTGCGCCGAAGCAGCTGGAGCTTTTGTCGCATTTGACAAGTGGGGCGAAGCCTACGGCGTATCTTGCGCAGATGGTGCCCGGTGCGGCGGCAGCCATTCAGGCAATGGTGAAAAAGGGCGTTCTCACGCTTGGAGAGACGCGGGAGCGCCGCGCGCCGCGTATGGATGACGGTGGGCGGTCTCGTGAGGATCCGGTGCTGATGCCGGGTCAGCAGCGTGCGGCGGACGAAATGATTTCGGCGCTGCGCTGTGGCGGCGGGCGCTTTCTTTTGCATGGCGTGACTGGAAGCGGGAAGACGGAGGTGTATATCCGTTTGATCCGCGAGGTGCTGGCAGACGGGAAGGGCGCGATCGTGCTGGTTCCGGAAATTGCGCTTACGCCGCAAATGGTCGGCTGGTTTCACGCTCGCTTCGGCGCGGATGCGGCGGTGATCCATTCCCGTTTGTCGGCCGGAGAACGCTTTGACGAATGGGAACGCATCCTGCGCGGCGAGGCGTGCGTGGTGATCGGCGCGCGGTCAGCGGTGTTTGCCCCGTTAAAGAGGTTGGGTGCGGTGATCGTGGATGAGGAGCACGAGGGCGCGTACCAGAGCGAGAAGCGCCCGCGCTACGATGCCCGCGAAATTGCGTGGCGGCGGTGTGAAGCAAATGGAGCTGTGCTTGTTCTGGGCAGCGCTACGCCCTCGATTGCAAGCTACATGCGCGTAATGCCGGGCGTGAAGCTGCAGAATCGGCTGACGCTTTTGGAGCTTACGGAGCGCGTGCTTGGCAGGCAAATGCCAGAGTGCCGCGTGGTGGACATGCGGCGCGAGCTGGAAATGGGCAACCATGGCATCTTTTCGGCGGAGCTTACAAAGGAGCTGCGCGTCTGCACGGAAAGCGGAAAGCAGGCGATGCTGTTCATTAACCGGCGCGGCCACTCCACCTTTGTGTCCTGCCGGGCCTGCGGACATGTGGAGAAATGCGCGTTCTGTGACGTAGCGATGACGTATCATCAGTCCGATGAACGCATGCACTGTCACTACTGCGGGCAGAGCAAGGATCCGCCTGCAACATGCCCGGAATGCGGAAGCCGGTTCATAAAGTATTTCGGAGCCGGCACGCAGCGGGTGGAGGAGGAGGTTCGCAAGCTTCTTCCCGGCGTTCCCGTATCGAGGATGGATGTGGATACCACGCAGGGGAAGGATGGGCATCTGAAGCTTCTTGAGGCCTTCCGAAAGGGCGAAACCCGCGTGATGGTGGGAACACAGATGATCGCGAAGGGGTTGGATTTTCCAAACGTGACGCTGGTGGGCGTGGTTGCAGCGGATACGACGCTGAACCTACCCGATTACCGAAGCGCCGAGCGGACGTTTCAGTTGATTACGCAGGTGGCTGGGCGCGCCGGACGTGCGGATACTCCCGGGCGGGTTGTCATCCAAACCTATACGCCGGATCATTACGCCATTCGCTGCGCGGTGAAGCAGGACTATCGCGCGTTTTACCACACCGAGGCGGGTTATCGAAAGCGCGCGCTGTATCCGCCGTACACGGTGCTGGCGCGGCTGGTGGTGTTGTCGAAGGACGATCATATTCCGGCTCTTACAGCAATGGCGCTGGAGGAAAAGCTGACGGCCGTGCTAACGGATGAGGAACTTATGGGTGGCGTGCTTTTGATTCACGCCGCTGAGGCACCGATAAAAAAACTGCGCGGAGAAACGCGCTGGCAGGTATACGTAAAGATGTATGCGCGAGGCGAGGTGGAGCGCATTACCGCCGAGATGGAAAAGCTCGCGGAGACCGGCGCGCCGGGCGCACGGATTGAAATGGAAGTCAATCCGGCAAATATGATTTAGCCACCTTTGGAGGAGAGAATATGGCAATTCGCAGGATTCTGAAAGAGGGAGACGAAACGCTTCGCAAGATCAGCCGTCCGGTACAGGAAATTGACAAGCGGACGAAGCAGCTGCTGGACGATATGGCCGAGACCATGTATGCCAACGACGGTGTCGGCCTTGCCGCGCCGCAGGTGGGCGTTTTGCGCCGGATGATCGTGGTCGACGTGAGAGAGAAGCGCGGGCGCGAGCTTTTCCAGCTTATCAATCCGGAGATCGTCGAAAGCGAGGGCAGCGTGGTAAATCCCGAGGGCTGCCTGAGTATTCCCGGTCGTCAGGGCATGGTGGAGCGACCGGAGCGCGTGGTTGTACACGCACTGAACAAAAAGGGACAGAGACTCGAAATCGAGGCTACCGGCTTTTTGGCCATTGCGCTGTGCCACGAGATCGACCACCTGAACGGCATTCTGTATACGGATAAGATGATCGAGGACGTTACCGGCAGAGAGGACGTGTGAGCATGCGCGTGGTATTTATGGGTACGCCCGACTTTGCCGTGCCGTCTCTGCGCGCGCTTGAGAGCATGGAAGAGGTCGAAATCGTCGGCGTGTTTACACAGCCGGATCGTCCCGTCGGGAGAGGTCATAAGCTGGAAATGCCGCCGGTCAAGCGCGAGGCGTTGGATAACGGCCTGAACGTATTCCAGTTTGAACGCGTGCGCAAACAGGAAGGACTGGACAGGATGCGCGCGCTGAAGCCCGACCTTGTGGTCACGGCGGCGTTTGGGCAGATTCTCAGCAAAAAGCTCCTGGAAGTGCCACGCATGGGCACGATCAACGTGCATGCGTCTCTGCTTCCACGACACCGCGGCGCGGCGCCGATCAACTGGTGCCTGATTCAGGGCGAAGAGGTGACCGGCGTTACCACAATGCTGACCGACGCGGGTCTTGATACGGGCGATATGCTCTTGAAAAAGGAAGTTGAAATCGGTGAAAATGAGACGGCAGGCGAGCTGACCATGCGACTTGCGCAGGTCGGCGCAGAGCTGCTGACGGAGACCATTCGCCGTTATGCTGCAGGCGAAATTGCGCCGGAGAAGCAGAACGCGGACGAAATGACATACGAACCGCTTTTGATAAAGGAGCTTGGCAGGATCGCCTGGATGCAGGATGCGCGGGCGATTGCGAATCTTGTGCGCGGCGTGAATCCGTGGCCCGGCGCATATACGCCTACAGATGGCGGTACGCTCAAAATCTGGCTGGCGAAGCCGGATGATGAGAAAACCGATCAGGAGCCCGGCACGGTGATTCGCGCGAGTGCGAAGGAGGGGCTGTTTGTTGCATCCGGCAGCGGTACGGTGCTGGAGATTATTGAAATGCAGGCGCCCAACGCGAAGCGAATGAGTGCAAAAACTTATCTTTCCGGCAGAAAAATCGAAATTGGAACAAGGTTTGGTGAAAAATAATGGATAAAAAGAACAGCGGAAAGCGCTTTGACGGAAAGCCGCGCAGCGACCGAAAGCCCTACGGTGAGAAGAAGAGCTTCGGCGATAAGTCCTACGGCGAGAAGAAGCCCTACGGCGAAAAGAAGGGCTTCGGCGATAAGCCCTATGGCGAGAGGAAGCCCTACGGTGAGAAGAAGAGCTTCGGCGATAAGCCCTATGGCGAGAAGAAGCCCTACGGCGCAAAGAAGAGCTTCGGCGATAAGTCCCATGGCGAGAGAAAGCCTTACGGCGAAAAGAAGAGCTTTGGCGATAAGCCCTACGGCGAGAAGA
>CAZKQB010000001.1:11296-198583 GCA_964554795.1 uncultured Oscillospiraceae bacterium
AGCCCTACGGTGAGAAGAAGAGCTTCGGCGATAAGCCCTATGGCGAGAGAAAGCCTTACGGCGAAAAGAAGAGCTTCGGCGATAAGTCCTACGGCGAGAAGAAGCCCTACGGTGAGAAGAAGAGCTTCGGCGATAAGCCCTATGGCGAGAGAAAGCCCTACGGTGAGAAGAAGAGCTTTGGCGATAAGTCCTACGGCGAGAAGAAGAGCTTCGGCGATAAGCCCTATGGCGAGAGAAAGCCCTACGGCGAAAAGAAGAGCTTCGGCGATAAGCCCTACGGCGAGAAGAAGAGCTTCGGCGATAAGCCCTATGGCGAGAGAAAGCCTTACGGTGACCGAAAGCCTTATGGCGAGCGTATCAATGGAGATAAGGCCTTTCGTCCGCATGGCGATGTGAAACGCCCTTTCGTGGAAAGACCGGCGGAAGCAAACGGCGTGGCTTCTGAACGTCCGGTCGAGCAGGAAAACCGTATGCGTCCCGCATCTGTGCTGGATGCCCGTCGCGTTGCGCTGAATGCGCTGGCCGATGTAAACCGCGTGGACGCCTATGCTGCGCTGGCACTGGACAAGCGTCTGCGCGAAGCGAAGCTGTCCGGCGAGGACAGACGACTGGCTACGTCCATTTTTTATGCGGCGGTAGAAAACCGGCTTCACATTCAGTATGTTCTGAAGGACTTTGTGAAAACGAAGCCTGAGCCAGTGGTGGAGGATATTCTGCACATTGCCTGCGCGCAGATTCTGTTTATGGATCGTATTCCGGCGCATGCTGCGGTGGACGAGGCCGTAAAGCAGACGCGTGCGTTTGGCCGCGAGGAGGCGGCGGGCTTTGTGAATGGCGTGCTCCGTTCGCTTTTGCGCGCCATCGAGGCGGATGAAATCCGTTATCCGGATACCGAGGCGGAACCAATCGAGTATCTGTCCGTCAAATATTCGATGCCGGAAAAGCTCGTCCGGCGACTGATTGACGCTTATGGCTTTGAAACTGCGGCGGAAATCGTGTCCTTCCGTCCTGCTGAAAGACTGGAAACGGTGCGCGCGAACATGATGCGCATGGATGACGCTACGTTTGAGGCGTTTATGACTCGCCGCGGCTGGCACTGGCGCAGGGGAACCGTGCCTGGCGCGTATCTGGTAGCGCAGGCAGGCAATCTGGCGAACGATCCGGACTATTTTTCCGGCGAGTTCTCAGTGCAGGGCGAAAGCTCAATGCTGGCGGCACGCGCCGTGGAGCCGCGTCCGGGCATGACCGTGCTGGATGCCTGTGCAGCTCCCGGAGGAAAGTCGGCGCTGATGTGTGAGATGATGCGCGGCACCGGTCGCGTGCATGCGTGGGATTTGCATGAGCATCGCGTGCAGCTGATCAAGGCTTCGGGCAAAAGGCTGCACTTGGATAATCTGCGCCCTGCGGAGCGCGACGCATCCGTGCGCCGCGAGGATATGGAGTGCCAGATGGATGCCGTGCTCGTCGATGCGCCCTGCTCGGGACTGGGCGTGATGACCGACAAGCCGGATCTCAAATACCGCGTAACCGACGAAAGCATCGAGTCGCTAAAGGCGGAGCAGAAGAAGATACTGGATGCCTGCTCGTTCTACGTGAAGGTGGGCGGTTTGCTGGTGTATTCCACCTGCTCGATCCTGCCGGAGGAGAACGAAAAGCAGGTAGAGGAATTCCTGCTGAACCATCCGGAGTTCAAGCTGGACGAGGGTGACGCATGGGTTCCGGAGAAACTGAAGCTGCGTTTCCGCAACGGCATACTGGCGCTTCTGCCCTGCCGGGACGGCGTGGAAGGATTTTTCATTGCGCGCATGCGGCGCGTGAGTCTGTGATGAGTGAGAAGAAAGAACTGCTGAGCCTGACCTATGAGGAGCTTGAAGGCCTGATCACGGCGATGGGCGAGGGGAAATTCCGGGCAAAGCAGGTTTTTGAGTGGCTGAAGCGAGGCGCAGAGTTTGACGAGATGACGAATCTCTCAAAGTCTCTGCGCGAGCGGCTTCGGGAAACCTGTCTGGCAAACCCTGTGAGCATTCACGAGAGTGTCACTTCAAGGCTGGACGGTACCGAAAAGTATCTTTATGAGCTGCCGGACGGCAACCTGATTGAGGGCGTACGAATGCGTTATCATTACGGCGATACGCTGTGCCTGTCAACGCAGGTGGGCTGCCGGATGGGCTGTGCGTTCTGCGCCTCTACGCTGGATGGCTGCGTGCGCTCGCTGACGCCGGGCGAGATGCTTGGACAGGTGATCGCTGTGAACCGGCGCATCGAGCCGGAGGGGACGCGCGTGCATAACATCGTTCTGATGGGCAGCGGCGAGCCGATGGATAACTACGATAACGTGGTCAAATTCCTGCGGCTCCTGAATGATCCGCGCGGGCTTGGGCTTTCGCTCAGAAACGTGTCTCTGTCCACCTGCGGGCTGGTGCCGAATATGAAGCGTTTTGCGGACGAGGGGCTGCCGGTCACGCTGTCGGTTTCATTACATGCGCCCAATGACGAGGTGCGCAAAAAGCTGATGCCCGTGGCGAAGGCCTATTCAATGGAGGCGCTTTTGTCTGCCTGCCGGCTGTATATTCAGAAGACGGGGCGGCGCGTGATTTTCGAATACGCGCTGGTGCGCGGCGTAAATGCCGATCTTGCATGCGCAGATGAGCTGGCCGCAAGGCTGCGCGGTATGCAGTGTCACGTGAATTTGATTCCGCTTAACGACGTGAAGGAGCGGAATCTGCTTGGGCCGACCGAGGAGATGATTTCGGCGTTCCAGAAGCGGCTGGAGGACAGGCATATTTCGGCCACGCGCCGCCGCGAAATGGGCGACGATATTCAGGGAGCGTGCGGACAGCTGCGCCGTTCCCGTCTTTCACAGGAATCATACGGAGGATGACTATGAAGGTATACTGCGCGACCAACATCGGATGTGTGCGAACGCTGAACGAGGATTCCTATTACATGCCCGTGGACGGACAGAAATTCATGGCCGTCGCCGACGGCATGGGCGGGCACCGCGCCGGGGAAATCGCCAGCCGCATGGCGGTGCGCATTTTTTCCGAGATTCTTCAGCAGGAAAAGGCTCCTTCGCCAGAAAGACTGCGCTATGCGTTCAATAAGGCCAATCGGGACGTGTATCTGGAATCCGAGCGCGACAGCGCCAAGCGGGGCATGGGCACTACGATGACCGGGCTCTGGTTTGGCGACAATGACGTGCTTCTGGGACACGTGGGCGATAGCCGTGCCTATCGCCTGCGGAACGGGCGCATCGAGCGGCTGTCAAACGATCACTCCTATGTGGAGGAGCTGGTTCGAAGCGGCGTGATTACGCCGGAAATGGCGCTCAGCCATCCGCAGCGCAATGTGATTACGCGGTCAATTGGCCCGTGGCCGCGCGTAGAGGCGGATATTGCGAGCTTTGACGTACAGAAGGACGACGTTTGGCTTCTGTGTACGGACGGACTGACGCGTTATGCGCCCGACAGCGATCTGGAACTGGTGCTGAATTCGCCCAATCCGCGCAATGAGCAGGTTGGCGCGCTGATCAATGTTGCGCTTCAGCGGGGAGGAGCAGACAACATCACGGTGATGCTGGTTACCGGAGAGGGGGACACCAATGAATAAGGTCGTCTCCGGTCGGTATCGCATTCTGGGTATCATCGGGACCGGCGGCATGGCAGTGGTATACCGCGCGTGGGATGAAATCAAAAAAAGCGAGGTAGCGCTCAAGGTTCTGCGTCCCGAATTTGAGGCGGACAGGGATTTTGTGCGCCGGTTTGATCACGAGGCAATCGCTGCGTCAAAGATGTCGCACGAAAATATCGTGAAGATGTATGGCGTGGGAATCGATGGCGACATGCGCTATATCGTCATGGAGTACGTTGACGGCTCCACGCTCAAGGATATCATTCGCAGGGAAGGGCGGCTTGCGCCGACGAAGGCAGTGCGTTACGCGCTGAAGATTCTGGCGGCGCTTGATCATGCCCACAAAAACAATATCATTCACCGGGACATCAAGCCGCAGAACATCCTTGTTGATCGGAACGGCACCATAAAGGTGGCGGATTTCGGTATTGCGCGTCTGGTAAACGCGGCGACGGGGACGATCTCGGATACAAAGACGGCGCTTGGCTCCGTGCACTATGTGTCGCCCGAGCAGGCAAGCGGCGAGCATGCGGACGCGAAAAGCGATTTGTATTCACTGGGCGTGGTGCTTTATGAAATGCTGACCGGCACCGTGCCCTTTGACGGTGAAACGGCGGTTGCCGTGGCGCTTAAGCAGGTGAAGGAGCGTCCGCGTAGCATGCGCTCGTATCATCGGGATATTTCCCGCGGGCTGGACGAGGTGGTACAGAAGGCGCTTGAAAAGAAGCCGGAGGAGCGCTATCAGACGGCGGCGGAAATGGCGCACGACCTGAAGCGCGCGCTGCGCATGCCGGGCGGCGGCTTCATTGCCGGCATGGACGAGGGCTACAATGGCGATTCCACGCCGGGCGCGTTCAGGCACTATATGCAGACGAAGGGATTAAACCTTCTGCTGGCGTTGCTTGCCTGCGTGACGGTGCTTGCGATTGTGTCCATCGGCGTTGTGAAGATTTCGGACATCCTGTACGGCGTAGACATTCCGAACGTGACCGGCTACACGCAGGAAATGGCGGAGCAGATTCTGTACAACTACGAGCTGGAGCCCAACGTGATCGAGATTTACGATGATAACGTGACGGCCGGCGACGTTGTGATGCAGGTGCCGGATACGGGCGCGCGCGGGCGGCGCAACGATCATGTGGATATGTATGTGAGCCTGGGCTCCGTACCGGTCGAGCTGCCGAACACGGAGGGTATGGCGTTGGCCGAAGCGCGAAGCACACTGTCTCTGAGCGGCTTCGATCGGCTGAACGAGGAATACGTCGTCGTTTCTGATAGGCCGGTGGATACGATTATTTCACAGGATCCCAATGATGGCACGGCGCAGCTGGGGCAGATCATCACGCTGAAAATCAACAGCGTGGAAATTCCGACTCCACAGTTGATCGGCAAGCTGAGCAGCGATGCGGAAATGCAGCTGAACAGCGTGGGTCTGAAGCTGGGCGAGGTATCGACCGGTTATTCGCTGGATGATCCGGCGGATACCGTTATTGTGCAATACCCGCTGGCAGGCACGCCGCTGGTGCGTGGCAGCAAGGTGAATATTACTGTTTCGCTTCCTAATCCCACGGTGTACTACGCGAATTACACGGTGTTTGTGCCGCTGAAGATGAACGTGCGCGTGGAGATGACGACGCCGTCCGGTAGGACGGAGGAAATCTTCAACGATACGGTGAACGCAGACGAGCACATGGATTTTGAAATGAAGAGCGAGGAAGAGGGCGTGCACGTTGTTTCCGTCTATTTTGACGGAGAGCTGCATGAGAGCGAGAACGTGGAGTTCAAATGATGAGCAGGGGAACGATACTGCGCGGAATCGGCGGATTCTATACGGTGCTGGACAAAGAAGGACGGTCGTATACGCTGCGCGCGCAGGGGAAAATCCGCAAGGAGCGGCTGACGCCGCTGGTAGGTGACGAGGTGGAATTCGCGCCCGGAGCGGATGGGGAGGATGGCTGGCTGACGGCTATCCTGCCGAGAAGAAATGCTTTCGTGCGTCCGGCAGTTGCCAATATCGACGAAATCATAATTGTGGCTGCCGCTGCGTCGCCCAAGGCAGATCCGCTTCTGGTTGATCGCATGCTGATCGCCGCGCAGAAGGCAGGAGTAGCTGCCTGTGTGTGTGTGACAAAAAGTGATCTAGACGGCGAGGCTTCTGAATCGCTTCTGCGACAGTATGCGGGCGCAGGTGTCTTTGAGTCGTGCACATGTGTGCGGACGGGCGAGGGCGTGGAAGCGCTGAAAAACCATTTGCGTGGGAAGACGCATGCGTTTACTGGGCAGTCCGGCGCAGGCAAGTCCAGCCTGATCAACGCGCTGTATGGCTTTGAGCTTGAAACGGGCGGCGTTTCACGCAAAATTGAGCGTGGAAAGCACACAACCCGCCGCTGCGAGCTGATTCCGGTGGAGGGCGGCGGAAGGGTATTGGATACGCCGGGCTTCAGTCTTCTGGAAACGGAGTTGATTGAGCCACGCCTGCTCGAGGAGCAGTACGCCGAGTTTCGTCCCTATGCGGGTCAGTGTCGCTTTGTTCCGTGCTACCATGTGACCGAGCCGGATTGCGCTGTACTGCGCGCGCTTCGCGCCGGGGAAATCGCTTCCGAACGGTATGAACGATACCGGGAATTGCTGAACGAAATGAAGGAAAGGTGGAAAAACCGATATGATTAAAGTGGCTCCTTCGATGCTCGCGGCGGATTATATGCATTTGGATTCGGAAATCGATAAGGTCGTTGCATCCGGCGCGGATGTACTGCATTATGACGTGATGGACGGAACGTTTGTGCCGGGCATCACCTTTGGCCAGGGCATTCTGAAAATGGTTTCGAAAAAGCCCATTCCCATGGATGTGCATCTGATGATCGCAAACCCGATCAAGCATGTGCGCGAGTTTGCTGAGGCCGGCGCAAGGTATATCACCGTGCATCAGGAAGCAGCGAATTTTGAACTGAAGGATACGCTGCGTGCGATTCGCGAGGCAGGGTGTCTGGCTGGCGTATCGGTGAAGCCGTTTACGTCGGTGGATGCGATTGCGGACGCACTTGGCGAGGTCGATCTGATTCTGATTATGACGGTTGAACCCGGCAAGGGCGGCCAGAAGCTGCTTCCGTTTACTGTGGATAAGGTGCGCCAGGTACGCGAAATGTGTAGGCGGGCGGGCGTGAACCCGGTGATCGAGGTGGATGGCGGCGTGAATCTGGAAACCGCGCACCTCGTGACAGAGGCGGGCGCGCAGATGCTGGTGGCCGGCTCCGCCTTCTTCAAGGCGGCGGATCCTGCCGAGTTTGTGAAGGCGCTTAAGGCTATGCCGCAGGCAGAGTAGGTCAGCGGAACGATACTTGACAAAGAAGGAGAAAGCGGACATGGAAGCACTGAAGCAAAGGATTCGCCAGAGTGGACGCGCGCTAAACAGCCAGGTGCTGCTGGTGGACATGTTTCTGAACAATCAGGTGGACTGCGCTCTGATGGACGAAATCGGTGCCGAATTCAAGCGCCTGTTTGAGGCGGAGGGCGTGACGAAGGTCGTTACTATCGAGTCCAGCGGCATTGCCCCGGCGGCCATGACGGCGCTTCGCATGGGAGCTCCGATGATCATTCTCAAAAAGGCGACGTCGGTTATCCTGTCCGACGGTATTTTGCAGACGGAGGTTTTCTCGTTTACGAAGCGTACCTCCTATCAGCTGACGCTGAAGACGGAGTTCATTCAGCCCGGCGATCGGGTGCTGCTGATCGATGATTTTCTGGCCAACGGCGAGGCGGCCATGGGCGCGTCCAAGCTGATTGAGCGCGCGGGCGGCAAGGTCGTAGGTATCGGCGCGGTAATCTCCAAAAACTTTCAGCCAGGCATGCAGCGCCTGAAGGAAGCGGGCTACAATGTGAAGAGCTTGGCGGAAATTGTAAAGATGGGCGAGGGCTTTGTGGAATTTGCAGGCGATGAAGAGGAGAAGGCGTGATGGAACGACTGAGCAATGTAAAGTGCTTTCTGCTGGATATGGACGGCACGTTCTATCTGGGCGGCAAGTTGATTGAAGGGTCGCTTTCCTTTATTGAACGAGTGCTGGAAACTGGCCGTGATTTTTTGTTCCTGACGAACAACTCCAGCCATAATGCGCGGTTTTACGTGGAGAAGCTCAAAAAAATGGGTCTGGAGGTTGAGCGTTCCAGAATTCTCACATCCGGTGAAGCGACGGCGTCCATCGTGCGGGAGAGGTATCCCGGCAAGCGCGCGTTTGTGCTGGGCAATGAATTTCTTGTGGAGGAAATGCAGGAAGCGGGTGTAGTCGTTGACAATGAGAACCCCGAAATCGTAGTGATCGGCTATGATACGACGCTGGACTACCGCAAGATGACGGCAGTGTGCGATTTCGTACGCGCCGGGCTTCCGTATATCGCCACGCATCCCGATTTCAACTGCCCGACCGAGACCGGCTTCGCACCGGACATTGGCGCGATTATGGCGTTCATCGAGGCGTCTGCGTTCCGTCGGCCGGAGCTGATTGTCGGAAAGCCCCATGAGGGCATCGTTCGCGCGGCATTGGCACGCACCGGCCGAAAGGCGAGCGAAATGGCAATGGTGGGCGATCGGCTGTATACCGACATTGAAACGGGTCTGCGCAACGGCATGCTGTCCATACTGGTGATGAGCGGGGAAACAACGGAGGTAATGCGCCTTGCGTCGGAAACGAAGCCGGATCTGGTGTTCGGCAGGCTGAGCGACATGAACCGATATCTGTAATCGCGAAAGGATGGTATTCCATGTCCGATGTGATCTATCTGTGGAATGAACGCGCGCCATACAGCGAGTTTTCTCCGGAACAGGCGCAGCCGAGCCTGACACCCTTTCCCGTCACCGGTTCGAAGGGCGCGGTGATCGTGATTCCCGGCGGCGGCTACTGCATGAAGGCAGAGCATGAGGGCGCGCCGATTGCCCGCATGATCAATGACGCAGGTATAAGCGCGTTTGTGCTGGATTACCGTGTCCATCCCTGCCACAAGATGGCGCCGCTGGCAGACGCAAACCGGGCGGTTCGCGTGGTTCGTGCGATGGGCTATGAAAAGGTTGCGGTGCTCGGCTTTTCTGCAGGCGGCAACCTTTGCTGCAACGCGGCGACGCACTATGATGCGGGCGATGCGCAAAGCGCAGATCCGATCGAGCGCGTATCCTCGCGCCCGGATGCATTTGTTCCCTGCTATGCCGTGGTGAGCATGATTTCCTACACGCATAAGGGCTCCGTTCGCAGTCTTCTTGGCGATGAGCAGGATCAGGGTAGCATGCTGCGCTTTTTCTCAGGCGAGCTAAACGTAACCGATGATACGCCGCCCGCGTTCCTGTGGCACACGGCAGAGGATGGAGCGGTGCCGGTGGAAAACAGTCTGGCGCTTGCGAAGGCGCTGTCTGATCATCGAGTGCCGTTCGAGCTGCATGTGTTTCCAAAGGGTGCGCACGGTATGGGACTGGCGGAAAGCAGCCCCTCCGTCAGGCAATGGACGGGACTCCTTCAGAACTGGCTGCTGCTTGCCGGTTACGCACAGTGATGTATACATAAATTACCGCATGCGTTTTTGCAACCATGCGCGCCCCGCGCCGGTCTAAACAGCGTGAATCAAAAAGACAGGAGTGACGCGGATATGAAAAAAAGACTCATTGCGCTGATCCTGCTTCTGGCGCTGCTTCTGACCGGCTGCGGATACGTGGCTGTTGAGGATACACAGCGCCGAACGCTGGGCAGTCTTCTGTTCCCGGCGGCGTATGCCGAGGGGGAAGGGCTGACCGGGAACCAGGAAACGGCGGATGCTACAGAAGAGAAAGGAAGCCAGATGCAGGCTTCCTTTTCTGAACCCCAGAAACTGGAAATTGGGACAAGAGGCGACGAGGTGAAGGAGCTTCAGATGCTTCTGATCCGGTTGGGTTTCATGAATGGCAGCGCGGACGGCATATACGGATCAAGGACGGAAAACGGCGTGACGCTCGCGCGGGCGTATATTCAGGAGGTTGAGGCGCGCGCAAAGGCGGAACGCCAGGCGGCGATGCGCGAAAAGCTGGCATCCGTGGAGAAGCTGGCGCTTCAGGCGCTGAATGCGTTGGTTCCCGCAGAGGGAAGCCCAATTACGGCGAAGCAGGCAGGGTTTGCATTTCGGACGATCGCGGATGAAGCGCAGCAGGAGAGCGAAGACATTTCGGCAGAGCGCGTGCTGCTTTTTCTGCGGGAGGAGCTGCCCGCCTATGTTGGCGACCTGAAGTACGGCGCGGAGCGCAGTGACATTCGCAGGCTTCAGACGCGGCTGGTTGGCAAAAGCTACCTGCCCGGCGGCATAGACGGTCAGTATGGCGCAAATACGAAAGCGGCGGTTCGTTATTTCCAGCGGGAAAACAAGCTGAAGGAGACGGGCGTAGCCGACGAAGAAACGCAGCAGCTCTTGTTTTCGGAGGCCTGCAAGGCTGCGCAGCGTCCGGCGCATAAATACCGCGTGGAAATTAGCGTGAGCCGTCAGAAGGTGTATGTGTACGAGTGGTACTACGGTGCGTATTCCAAGCTTGTGAAGACGATGACCTGCACTACGGGCGCCGTTGATACGCCGACCCCGCTGGGCACGTACAGGATGGCCGGACCGTGCGGACGCTGGTATTACTTCAAGAAATTTGACTGCTGGGCACAGTACGCCACGCGCATCGTGGGCGGCATCCTGATCCACTCAGTTTTATACTCGGAGAAGGACGAAAGCACGCTTCGCAAGGGCTCGGTATATGCGCTGGGTACGCGCGGCTCGCATGGCTGCGTCCGCCTTGCCGTGGAGGATGCGAAATGGATTTACAACAACGTATCCGCAGGGTCGACGTGCCGGGTGTATACCTGACGGGTAAGGCGCTCCCTTTCCATTCGGCGACACATGCTACAGGCTTTAACCGAAAATGCTCAAAGAAGTTTACCGTTTGAGTGTTTACCGCCCGAATGAAATGTGGTATCATTCCACTCGTTGAATCCGATTCCTTTAAGCGGATCCTGTGAGATCGGCAAGGCGGCGGGCAAGCATCATTTATGTATGCATGTATACGTCTTCACCATGCCGGTGAAGACGTTTTTCTTGTTGTCGTGGAGGAGTCAGAATGAAGGAAAAAGCTCTGCTTATGGATGAACGCGCCATTCAGCGCGCGCTCACACGCATTGCACACGAGATCATCGAACGCAACAACGGCGTCGAGGATGTGGTGCTGGTTGGCATTCGCCGGCGCGGCGTACCGCTGGCCGCACAGCTTCGAGACGTGATCTACCGGGTAGAGGGGACGGAGGTTCCAATTGGCGAGTTGGACATCACCTTCTATCGCGACGATCTGACGCATCGAACCGAGCAGCCGGAGGTTAACGGCACAAAGTTGCCGTGTTCCATCGTAGGCAAAACGGTTGTGATCGTGGACGATGTGCTGTTTACTGGACGCACGGCGCGTGCTGCGATGGACGCGCTGATGGATGCTGGGCGTGCCGGAAAGGTGCAGCTGGCAGTGCTTGTGGACAGAGGTCACAGGGAGCTCCCCATCCGCGCTGACTTCGCGGGCAAGAATGTGCCCACGTCGCTCTCGGAGCGCATCGGCGTGAATGTGATGGAGTACGATGGCGAAAACAGTGTTCGGCTGTTTGAAGCATAAAGGTTGATTACATTTGAGGGGGTAACACGTATGTCTCAGGATGGAATCAGAGATGCACGCACGCTTGGAAAGCCTAAAATGCTCCTGCTGGGGTTCCAGCACATGTTCGCCATGTTCGGCGCAACGGTGCTCGTGCCCGCGCTGACGGGTCTTTCCGTTTCCGCGACACTGCTCTTTGCCGGGCTTGGAACGCTTCTGTTCCACTTCCTTGCCAAGGGTAAGGTTCCCGCGTTCCTCGGCTCTTCCTTCGCCTTTATCGGTGGCTACGCCTCGGTGCAGGCGCTGTTCGTGGACAATCCCGAGATGAATTGGATTCCGTATGCAGGCGTGGGCGTCGTTTGCGCCGGCCTCATGTACGTGGTACTCGCTGCACTGTTTAAATCCTTCGGCGCGCATAAGGTTATGCGCTACTTCCCGCCCATCGTGACCGGCCCGGTCATCATCTGTATCGGCCTCACGCTGGCAAACTCCGCCATCAACAACTGCGAAGTGAACTGGTGGATTGCGGTGCTTGCAGTGCTTATCGTGGTTTGCTGCAACATCTGGGGCAAGGGCATGATCAAGATTGTGCCGATTCTGCTGGGCGTTGTCGGCTCCTACCTGGTTGCGGTGCTGCTTGCCGTTGTGTGCGGACAGACGGTTGCCGTGCCCACTGGCGAGATTATCGACGGTGTGGAGCAGACGAAGAACGTGATTTTCGCCTTCGGCAAGCAGTCCATGAAGCTGTTTGATGAGTCTGCCATCGATGCGATTAAGAATGCAAAATGGATCGGCCTGCCCTTCAAGATGGAGGAAACCGCCTTTGCTCTTTTCAAGGACTGCGATCTGGGTATGCTTGGAAGCTCGATTCTGATCATGATGCCCATCGCGCTGGCTACCATGGTTGAGCACATTGGCGACATCTGCGCCATCTCATCCACCGTCGGCGAGAACTTCGTTGCCGAGCCTGGTCTGCATCGCACGCTGATGGGCGACGGTCTTGCCACCTCCATGGCGGCTCTGTTCGGCGCCCCCGCGAACACCACCTACGGCGAAAATACCGGCGTGCTCGCCATGACGAAGGTCTACGACCCGCGCGTTATCCGCATCGCCGCCGTGCTCGCTATCCTCTTCTCCTTCTGCCCGAAATTTGCGGCGATCGTATCCGCTATGCCCACTGCGACCATCGGCGGCGTATCCATGATTCTGTATGGCATGATCTCTGCTGTAGGCGTGCGCAACGTGGTAGAAAACCAGGTGGACTTCACGAAGAACCGCAACATCATCATCGCGGCTCTGATCATGTCCCTCTCCCTGGGCATCAACTTCTCCGGCACTGGCAAGCTCGTGCTTGGCCCGATCTCCCTGACTGGTCTGGCTGTTGGCGCGCTGGTTGGCATCATTATCAATGCAGTGCTGCCCGGCAACGACTATCAGTTCGGTAAGAGCGAGCAGGGCGATACCTCGGTCAACTTCAAGGTGTAATCGCTCAAAAATTGAAAAGCTTTTCAGCGTCCGCCATGCGCAATTTCCGCGTATGGCGGACGCATAGCCTGTTCCTTTTTTGAATAGCATGGAAAACGATCCATGCTGGAAGAGGAGGGAACGGGATGATTCACGGCTGGAACCGGAAACAGACCTATATGCTGGCTGTCGTTCTGATGCTGGTCTCCATGATGCTGCTGGCGGCGTTTGGCCCGTCCCGCGTACGCGGCGGCTCCCTGAGCGCGGAACCTATGCCGCAGGCGGAGGGCGGACAGGCGGATGAAGCACCCGCGGAAGCGGTGGAAGCAACGATAAGCACGGTGGTGTATTATCAGGACGACTATGGCTATCTGGTGCCGGTTACGCGCACGATCAAGGCCGAGGAGGGCGTTGCGAAGGCGACGGTTAACCTGATGGTCAAAAGCGTGTTTAACGACATGGAGGCTGCGCGCATGGGTCTGCGCACGGTGATTCCGGAGGGGACGAAGGTCGATCTGGATATTTCAGGCGGATTGGCACGCATAGACCTGAGCGAGGAGGCGCTTTTATGCGCTGATGCGGCAGCCGAAAGTAATATGGTGTCCGCAATTGTTCAGACGCTCACGGATTTTCCGACGGTTGAGCGTGTGAAGTTTCTGATCGGCGGTAGGGAAGTGAAGGAGCTGCCGCACGGAACGAGCCTGAAAAACGAGTTCACGCGCGGCGTGATTAACCCGGAGGGCGGCGCGCCGGAGGACAGCAAAAACGCTGTCACGCTGTATTTTCTGAACGATACGCCTAGCGTCATTGTGCCGGTTACTCGCGCGGTGTACGGAAACGCCGATCTTCAGACTGCCGTGCTGGAATTGGTGAAGGGCCCGAGCGGCGCGTCGCCGCTTGAAGGAGTGCTTCCCTCCGGCTGCGGGCTGATCGGCGTGGAGCTGAAAAACGGCGTAGCAAAAATCAATTTTACCGAGTCGTTCATTCGTGTGGCTGAGCAGAGCGACGGTGGACGAATGGCGATGAAGGCGCTGGTGCTTACATGCAAGAACTTTGACGGCGTGAAGGACGTGCAGATTCTCGTCGAGGGCAAGCCGTATGATCCCGGGGCGGGCACGCTGGCCATGCCGACGTTTGTAAACAGTGCTGCGGACATTGCGGAGGCGTTTGTTCGCAGGCAGTCGGACGAATTGTTCGATGCAGATTAGAAGAACGTAGAGGAGAAACCTATGGAACACGTAAGAAGGCCGGACGAAATGCGTCCGGTAAAGATGACTCCGGATTTTACCGAAATGGCGGCGGGCTCCGTGCTGATTGAGTGCGGGCGTACGCGCGTACTTTGCACGGCGTCGGTGGTGGAAAACGTGCCGCCGTTCAAAAAGGGTACCGGCTGCGGCTGGCTGACTGCGGAATATGCCATGCTGCCTGGCTCTACCGAGCGTCGAAAGGAACGCGACGGCATTAAGAAGGACGGGCGCGGCGTAGAGATTCAGCGGCTGATTGGCCGCTCGCTTCGCGCCGCGTGTGACCTGACCCGGCTTGGCGAGCGCACGATTTATATCGATTGTGATGTGCTTCAGGCGGATGGAGGCACGCGTACCGCGTCCATTACGGGCGCATTCGCGGCGCTGACGCTGGCGTGCGACAAGCTGCTTAAGCGCGGCCTGATTGTGGATTCGCCTATCGTGCGGCAGGTGGCGGCCGTAAGCGTAGGCATCGTGGACAACGTACCGACGCTGGATTTGGAATACGTGCAGGACTCCCGCGCGCAGGTAGACATGAACGTGATCATGACACGAGAGCCGGACGGCGAAATGCGCTACGTAGAGGTGCAGGGAACCGGCGAGGGACGGGCGTTTGACAAAAAGGAGCTTTCGAAGCTACTCGCGCTGGGCGAAAAGGGCGTGAAGGCGCTGATGAAGAAGCAGCTTGCGGCGTTGGGCGACAAGGCCGGGATCATCGGGAAGAAGCCAAGGCTGATCGTTGCGACGCGCAACTTTGGCAAGCTCAAGGAAATGAAGGCACTGCTTGGTGACCGCTTCGAAGTGATGAGCATGAGCGAGGCCGGCGTTTCCGAGGATGCGGAGGAGACGGGCTCGACCTTTGCCGAGAACGCCGTGATCAAGGCGCGTGCGCTGATGAATCAGGCGAACTGCGCCGTCGTGGCCGATGATTCCGGTTTGGTTGTTGACGCGCTGGAGGGTCGTCCTGGGATTTACAGCGCTCGCTATGCGGGCGTGCACGGCGATGATGAGGCAAACAACGTTAAGCTTCTAAAGGAGCTTGCAAATGTGCCCGCACCGCGCACGGCTCGTTTTGTCTGCGCTGTGGCGTTGCTTCGTCCCGGGCACGACCCGCTGGTGTGCGAGGGCGCTTGCGAGGGAGAGATTAGCTTTGAAAAGAAGGGTGAAGACGGCTTCGGTTATGATCCGCTGTTTATTTGCCCGCAGCTGAACGGTTTGACCTTTGCAGAAGCGGGCGAGGAGCGGAAAAACCACATTTCACACCGTGCCAATGCGGTACGTGCCCTCAGGCGCGCGCTCGAGGCAGAAGTATGATTCGTATCGGCGTGATGAGCGACAGCCATGGACGGCTCTCTAATGTGATGCGTGCCGTGCGTGAAATGGGGCACGTGGATGGCATCGTACATCTGGGCGACCATGACAGAGACGCCTCCGAGATCGGAAGCATTTCTGATGTGCCGTTGACCGTTGTGTGCGGAAACTGCGACTGGTTTTCCCAGTTTCCGCAGGAACGGTTGCTGGAGCTGGGCGGCATTCGCGTGCTTCTCACGCACGGGCACAGGCAGAATGTAAAGGAGAGCCTGACGTTTCTGAGCCTGAAGGCGGAAATGATGAATGCGCAGCTGACGCTGTACGGGCATACGCATATTCCGAACGTGGAAAATGACGGCGCGTGCGTGTTCGTAAATCCCGGCGCCCTGTGCGACGGCCGATATGCCATTGTGGAAATTGAGGATGGAAAGATTCGTCCGTTTTTGAAACAGCTATAAATGCATCGGCTGCGGATTGCCTGACAGCAGTTCGCAGCCGATGTATTTTAAATGGAAAATCAGGTCTCGACAAACGGGAGCAGCGGGGAAATCGGGCGCCCGGGAACAAGGAAGCCGTCTGCGACAAAGCCCTCGGGACGGTCGCGGAGCGCGTCAATGAGCGCGGCACGCAGGCGCGCGACGTCTGACTGATATTTGGGATCGCTCACAGCGTTGTGGCTCTCCGCCGGGTCAGCCGAGAGATCGAAATACTGCTCGCGCCCTGTCTGGGAGAACCAGATGTACTTGTCCCGCTTCGTAACGATATAGTGGTTCGAAAGCGCGCCGTTTGTATGTTCGCCGTGCAGGAATTCGCGGCCGGACGCGCCGTCCAGCAGGTTTTCACCATCCGAGAAGGAAGGGGGCTCGCCGCCTGCAATGCAGGTGAGGGTGGGTAGAATGTCGCGTAGCTCACCCAGTCGCTCTATGCGTCCGCGTGCGGTTGTGCCGGACACAATCAGAGGTACGTTGGCGCTACCGCGATAGGGCAGGCTCTTACGGTACATGTGATGATCACACAGCATTTCACCATGGTCGCCGGTGAACACGACGACGGTGTTGGCAGGCAACGCTTCGAGCAGGCGGCCAATCTGGTGGTCGAGGTGCGTGATGCAGGCGTAGTAGCCGATCTGCGCCTCGCGGATCATTGCAGGATCCGACGGGCCGGTATAGGAATCCTTCTCGCGGCCATGCCGCAGCCATTCTTCTGCATCGTCCCAGTCTCCGGAAAGCGGCGGGGCAAGCTTCTGACCGCGATAGAAGTCGAAGTAGCAGGCAGGCGCGTCAAACGGCGGATGCGGGCGCACGTAGGATACGTTCAGGAAAAACGGCATGGAATGATCCCGGCGACGCAGGAAGTCGAGCGCTCGGTCGGTAACCCAGTTCGTCGGGTGATACTTTTCCTCGTGCGGCCACGGGCGAGCAACCCACGAATTGCACTGAACGCCGCTGTCGTCGACGTCGCGCAGCGTGCCTAACTCGTTTTTAAGCCAATTCAGATAGTCGTCTGCCCACGGCTGATATTCGCGGGCGGGTGTATCTTCGCGGCGATAATAATGAAGATAGCCGTCGTGCAGTTCAATGTTGTGAAAGCCCATCAGACTGCGCAGCGGATGTACATGCATCTTGCCCACACACTGCGTGTAATAGCCCAGTCGAGCCAGCTCGCCAGGCAGCGTGTGTTCATAGCGCCACGGCACGCCATCCCGATAGCCTATGCGGCCATGATGCTCCTGCGAAAGCCCGGTCAGAAGTGCTGCGCGCGCCGGGATACAGGACGGGCATGCCGTGTACATGTTTGGAAAGTAGGCACCCTGTGAGGCGAGCGTATCCAGATAGGGCGTTTTTACGTCCGGATGCCCGGCAATGCCGAGGCAGTCGCCGCGAAACTGATCTGCGACGATCAACACGATATTTGGTCTGTTCATAAACCCTCCTGTACGAAGCGTTTTTTTCTTATTGTAACGGCTTTTATTTCCGATGTCAACCGTATGCAAACAGAGGCACGCGTGGGAAAATAACTTTTTTCACGAAGAAGAAGGAATTTACATGTTAGGGGTTGACAGATGGAAGATTCTTTTGTAGAATCGTCGGAAAAACCAAGGGGGAATGGGAAATGGCGATGATTCGGGAAGGCCTGACGTTTGATGATGTTTTGCTGGTTCCGCACAAGAGCGACGTACTGCCCAGAGAGGTTGATCTTTCGGTAACGCTGGCAAAGGGGCTTAAGTTGAATATTCCGCTGCTGTCTGCTGCCATGGATACCGTAACCGATGCACGCTTGGCAATTGCCATTGCGCGCGAGGGTGGTCTGGGCGTGATTCACAAGAACATGTCCATTGAAGAACAGGCGGCAAGTGTCGACAAGGTAAAGCGATCTGAGCACGGCGTTATTATCGATCCGTTCTATCTTTCCCCGAACCATCTGATTTCCGACGCGCTGGCGCTGATGGAGCGCTATCGCATTTCCGGAGTTCCGATTACCGAGAACGGCAAGCTGGTTGGCATCCTTACCAACCGCGACCTTCGCTTCGAAACCGATTTTTCTCGTCCCATCCGCGAGGTCATGACCGATAAAAACCTGATCACCGCACCCGAGGGCACCACGCTTGAAGAAGCGAAGGCGATTCTTGCCGCGCACCGCATTGAAAAGCTGCCCATTGTGAACGATCGGTTCGAGCTACGCGGTCTCATCACGATTAAGGACATTGAGAAGGCCGTGAAGTATCCCAACAGCGCTAAGGATTCGAGCGGCCGCTTGCTCTGTGCGGGCGCAATCGGCGTAACCGGCGACGCGCTGGAGCGCGCGTCTGCGCTGGTAGACGCGAAGGTGGACGTGCTGGGCATCGATACGGCGCATGGCCACAGCCGCGGCGTAATTGAAATGGTGAGCAAGGTAAAAAGTGCATTCCCGAACGTGACTGTTATTGCCGGAAACGTGGCGACCGCAGACGCAACGCGCGAGCTGATCGAGGCGGGCGCGGACGTGGTCAAGGTTGGCATCGGCCCCGGCTCCATCTGCACCACGCGCGTTGTGGCGGGCGTGGGCGTTCCGCAGATCACTGCGATTATGGACTGTGCCGAGATGGCGGACAAGTTGGGCAAGGTGATTATCGCCGACGGCGGCATCAAGTATTCCGGCGACATTACTAAGGCCATTGCCGCTGGTGCGAGCGCCGTGATGCTGGGCAGTCTGTTTGCTGGCACCGAGGAGAGCCCCGGAGAGACGGAAATCTATCAGGGACGTTCGTTCAAGGTATACCGCGGCATGGGCTCGCTGGCCGCAATGGCGCAGGGCAGCAAGGATCGCTATTTCCAGGAGGGACAGAAGAAGCTGGTACCGGAGGGCGTCGAGGGCCGTGTGCCGTACAAGGGACCGCTGTGCGAAACGGTATTCCAGCTGATCGGCGGCCTGCGCAGCGGCATGGGCTACTGTGGAAGCCGGGACATTCAGACGCTGCGGAAGACCGGTGAGTTCATTCGCATTACTTCGGCTGGTCTGATCGAAAGCCATCCGCACGACATCACCATCACGAAGGAAGCGCCGAACTATTCGCGTATGTAAAGGCGCTGTATATGCCGGGCTCCGAGCGAATTCCCGCAGGGAAGAACGCGTTCGGAGCTCCTTTTTGTTTTTACGAAACATTTGCGCGCTGCCTTTTTCAGCGTGGCTGTCAACGCACTTACGCTATGTCTGGCAGCTGAATTTATCCTGGCGAAGTACCTCCCTCTCACTTCGCAAGGACTTTCTGCAGTTCGTTTGCCGCAGTAGCGTGCGTTAATTGCTGGAGAAAATCGTGCGGCACGATTGACAAATGCTTACGATGTATGGTATATTGGTCACAACTGCTGGGAAGGGAAGAAGTAGCTCGCTTTTTTCTCCGAAAGAGATACGCCGGTTGGTGCGAGGCGGAAAGAGAAGTGCGGGGGAATACATCCCGGAGCAGGGCGGGCGAAGCGTTTTGGTAGTCCGTCCCGGTTGCGCCCGTTACCGCGTGCACGAGGCCGGAAAGTGTTTTCCGGCGAACGGAAGTGGTACAGCGTTTACGGCGCCTTCCCCAGAGGGAGGGCGCTTTTCATTTTGTTTTATCCGCAAAAGGAGGGCGGGAAGCATGGAGTTTTCCGAAAAAATGTTTGCAAAGCACATGTCGCCGATTTCCGGCAGTGCGATACGCGATATCTTTAAGCTGCTGGGCAGGCCGGGTATGATTTCCTTCGCTGGCGGCAATCCAAGCAATCAGGCGCTGGAGCCGGATGTGATCGCGCCGATTGCCGAGGAGGTCATTCGCACGGTGGGCGCGCCCATATTGCAATACGGCGCGACGGAGGGCTATATGCCGCTGCGCGGAAGCATTCACGCGTTTCTCGCCGAGGATGGCATTGACTGCGCCGAGGAAGAGATTTTGCCTACGGAGGGTTCGACGCAGGGCATGGATTTGCTCTTGAAAACGCTGATCGACCCCGGCGATACGGTGCTGGTGGAGGATCCTACCTTTCTGGGTGCGCTTCAGGCGATTCGCACGTATCACGCAAACATCGTGCCTGTGCCGTCCGACGAAAAGGGGGTGATCCCGGAAGCTTTGGAGGATGCCATCCGTACGCATCATCCCAAGCTGATCTACGTGATTCCCACCTTCCAGAATCCGACAGGATTGACGCTGACCATTGAACGCAGACGTCGCATCGCAGAGCTGGCAGCGCAATACGGCGTGATCGTCGCAGAGGATGATCCGTATCGAGACCTTCGATATTCCGGCAAGGCTGTGCCCACGATCAAGAGCTTTGACAGGGAAGGCTGGGTTGTGTATCTGGCTAGCTTCTCCAAGCTGATTTCGCCCGGCATGCGCGTAGGCGCGATGGTGATTTCAATTCCGAAGCTGATGCGCAAATGCGTGATCGGCAAGCAGTCTAGCGATCTGCATTGCCCACTAATGACGCAGGCGATTGTGGACAGCTATCTGAGAAAGGGGCTTCTGCGGCCGCACATTGAGCGCATCACGGCGGGCTACCGAGCGCAGCTGAAAGCGATGCTGGACGGCTTTGCGGCCTTCCCGGAGGGCACGGTGCACACGGCACCGGAGGGCGGCCTGTTCGTATGGGCGAGTCTGCCGAAGGATATGGATGCACTGGCGCTTCTGAACAAGGCCATTGAACGCGGCGTTGCGTATGTGCCCGGCGCGCACTTCTATGCAAACGGCGGGCACATGAATACCTTCCGCCTGAACTTCTCAAACAGCCCGGTGGAGAAGATTACCGAGGGCATGCAGAAGCTGGCGGACGTTATGAACGAAAACCGATAATAAACCGAAAAGGATAAGGAGAAGATCGATGAAAAACGCACTTGACATCCTGCGCGAACGCGGCTTTATTGCCCAGACGACTTACGAAGACGAGCTGAACAAGGCCTTTGAGAGCGGCCCTGTTACCTTCTATACCGGCTTCGATCCCACGGCGGATAGCCTGCACATTGGCCACTATATTCCGATTATGGCTATGGCGCACCTGCAGCGCGCCGGGCATCGTCCCATTGCGCTGATGGGCGGCGGTACTGCGATGATTGGCGATCCGTCCGGCAAGACCGACATGCGTAAGATGATGACGGTGGAAACGATTGACAACAATGTGAACCACATTAAAAAGCAGATGGCGCGCTTTCTCGATTTTGACGAGAGCAAGCCGAATGCGGCCATCATCGTGAACAACGCCGACTGGCTACGCAACCTGAACTACATGAGCTTCCTGCGCGACGTGGGCGCGCTGTTCTCCGTGAACCGTATGCTGACGGCGGAATGCTACAGGCAGCGTCTGGAAAAGGGGCTCACGTTCCTTGAGTTCAACTACATGCTGATGCAGTCCTACGACTTTTTGCAGCTGTTTGAGAAGTACGGCTGCTCGCTGCAGACTGGCGGAGACGACCAGTGGAGCAACATGCTCTCTGGCGCTGATCTGATTCGCAGGAAGCTGGAGAAGCCTGCCTTCGCGCTTACCTTCAAGCTGCTGCTCACCCACGAAGGAAAGAAGATGGGCAAGACTGAAAAGGGCGCGCTGTGGCTTGACGCCCAAAAGACCAGTCCGTATGACTTCTATCAGTACTGGCGCAACGTGGACGATGCGGACGTGGAGAAGTGTCTGGCGCTTTTGACGTTCCTCCCGATGGACGAGGTTCACAGGCTCGGCGCGTTGAAGGACAGTAAGATTAACGAGGCAAAGCGTGTGCTGGCCTACGAGGTGACGAAGCTGATTCACGGCGAGGAGGAGGCGGGCAAGGCCCGAGAGGCAGCCGAGGCGCTGTTTGGCGGCACCGGTGCGGCAGGATCTGCGCCTACTACGGAAATCAGCGAGGAGGAGCTGGCTGAGGAAAACCGTCTGCTTGCATGGGCGGCAAGGGTTGGCCTGTTCAAGTCCAACGGCGAGGCGCGCAAGGCCATGCAGCAGGGCGGTCTGTACGTCGGCGACGACAAGGCAACCGATCCCGAGATGCGCATCACGAAGGAGATGCTGGAGGGCGGTCTGCTGATTCGCCGCGGCAAGAAGGCGTATCATTTGCTGACGCTGAAGAAGTAAATGACGCTTAAGCCCTATAAAACGTTGCTTACGCGGGCAAGCGACGAATTCATCATCAATAAGTCCCGCTTTATCGGCTATGGAGCACCAGCGGCCTCCGAGGAGGAGGCGCTGGGGTTTCTGGCCGACGTGCGAAGCGCCCATAAGGATGCTTCGCATCATTGCTATGCGTACATTATCGGTGCGAACATGGGCGTGATGCGTTATTCCGATGACGGAGAACCGGGCGGAACAGCGGGCATGCCGATTATCGAGGTAATGAAGGCGCGACAGGTAACAAATGCTTGCGTCGTTGTCGTTCGCTATTTCGGCGGTGTACTGCTGGGCGCGGGTGGGCTGACGCGCGCATACACGCAGGGAGCGGTGACGGCAATCAATGCTGCGGGCGTGGGCGAGGTGTCGCCTACGCGCAGGTACCTGATGGAGATTCCCTACCCGATGCTGGGACGCGTGGAGTATCTGCTGAAGAGTCTTCCGGTACTTGTTGAGGACAAGCAATTCTCTGATGCGATTGTGATGACGCTGATCGTTCGCGCGTGCGACGATGCGGCGTTCCTTTCGGCGGTGACGAGCGGAACCGACGGGCGAATCGAACCAATTTTTATGGAAGAGATGTATAAAGCATGGACAGAGTGAACGGAAAAAGACTGATTGCATATACTGTCTGCGTGTTTTTGGGCATGTGGCTGATGGCCTCGGTGCATGCGGCAATGGGCGGGCTTCAGACGGCGATGATTGATGCATATTCCCTGAGCGATTCCGGGAAGGGGGCTCCAAGCGGCACGCTGACGCTGTTCAGTGTGGTTGCCTATTTCGCCGTGCTTCTGCTGATTGGCCGCGTACACAAAGCGACAATGCTGCTGGCAGGCGCGCTGATTGCGGCGGCAGGCCTTTTGCCGATTCATTTTGAACTGCCGTACGCAATGTTCCTTGTTGTGCTGGCAGCTGTGGGTGCAGGTGTTGGGCTGACAGATGCGCTGGCCTCCTCGAGCGTCAACGATTTGTACACCGGCCCTGCGGGCGCGCGCGTGATGTGTGCACTGCATGCGACTTATGGGCTGGCTGGGTTTGTGATGCCCTTTATCGTTCGCGCGATGACCGGTGCGGGTGTGGGCTGGCGCAGTGTCTTTATGGCGCTAGGTGTTGGCGAGTTGGTTGCCGCTGCGGCGATTTTTGCAGTCACTCGCGGTCATGCTCGCGAGCTCGAGGGTGGCACAATGGTTCAGCCGGTAACGGCCCTGGACGTGAAGGGATATTTTCGTAATCGCAGGCTTGTCGGCTTCACGGTCGTGATGTTCATGGTTGGGCTGTATCTGAATGGCGTGCTGGTCTGGACGCCGAGATACATGGAGCTTGGTCTTGAAAGCGAGCTGAGCGCGTTTGTGCTTCCGGCCGTCTATCTGGGACTGACACTTTCAAGACTTATGATGGCATTTGTTCGCGTGCCGATGATGAAGTACATGCGCGCGACGCAGTTGCTGGGTGGCGTATGCCTAGCGGTTGCCGTTTTTTCGCGGTCGCCGCTTGTCTCGCTGGGCATGATTTTCCTGAGTGCGTTTGCAATGGGTCCTGTAATTCCGTTCACGCTGAACCTTGCGGGACGTGAGGACGAAAAGAAGCGATTCATGATTACCATCCTCGCAATGCTGATTATGATGGCGGGACAGACGGTGTACGCGCCCATTTACGGGAAGGCCGAGAGCGTTTTCGGCGCGAGGAACGCGTTTCTGCTGACGGCGGGCGTACAATTGCTGACCGGCGTGGCTGTGGCGCTTGTGCCGGGTGAAAGGAAGAAATGATTGCGTCGATAGTGCCGGTGAGGGTAAAGGAAATGACGGCTACGCGCTACCTTTCGCGAGCGTGGCCGCTTTTGCCGTCTCACGCCATTCGCGATGCGTTTTCGAAGAAGGATGTAAAGGTGAACGGCGCGCGCGTGCTGCCGGATGCGCTGGTGCACGGGGGCGACCGAGTGGAGGCCTATTTGCCCGCAAAGCAGGAGCCTGCAAAGCTGGATGTGCTGTTTGAGGATGAACGTCTGCTCGTGTTTTTGAAGCCGGTCGGGCTTCCGGCTGATGTGGATCAGGATGGTATTGGCGAGGATACCGTGAAAACGCGCCTCAGTCGCCACTGTGCGTCTGCACGTCCGGTTCACCGGTTAGATACCGGCACGGGCGGCGTGATGCTGGCGGCAAAGACGGACGAGGGAGAGGAAGCGCTGCGCGCTGCGTTTGCCGGACACCGCATCGAGAAGCATTACCGCGCGCTGGTACTGGGCAGGCTTCCGAGAAAAGCCGACACGCTAAAGGCATATCTTTTCAAGAATGCGAAGGACGCACGTGCAAGGGTGATGGACAATCCGCTTCCGGGTGCATTGTCCATTGAGACGCGGTATGAGGTGCTACGTACGCAGACGGCAGCAGGGCTTGTGGTTACCGATTTGGATGTGGTGATTCCTACCGGGCGCACGCATCAGATCCGCGCGCATATGAGTCATATCGGTCATCCGCTGGTGGGCGACGACAAATACGGAGATCGGAATGCCAACCGAAGGCTATCGGCGGCAAGGATATGCCTGTGGTGTCGGTCGCTGGAAATACGGGATGAGAAAAATTTCCCGGAGCATGCGGGCAGGCAATTCTGTGCCGACGAGCCGAGGTGGCGTGTGCGCGCTCTGAATGGAGAAGACAAATGAACGTAAAGCTGATCTGCACGGATATAGACGGGACGCTCTACGGCGACGGTCATGTTCCAGAAAAGAATCTGCGGGCACTGAGGGCCTGCGCGGCGCGGGGCATTCGCGTGGCGCTTGTCAGCGGAAGAAACCATGGTTTTTTGTGCCGCCTTTCAAGGGAAATGGGCGTTCCCTGCGCGATTGCATCGGCAAACGGCTCGCGCATTGAGGCTTCGCCGGATGGGCCATGCGTGCAGGAATGCACGTTTGACACAGAGAATGGGCAAAGGCTCTTTGACAGTCTGTATGCCCTGAACGTGAATTTTGAGGTATACACGCGAGAGGGCAGCTTTGTGGTTCGCGCTGAAAAGATGCCGGATCGTCACAGGGAAGGTCTGCAGCGCAACGTCATGCATAAGGACGCAGAGGTAATCTTCGATGAGGAGAGGGCCCGTCAGGATGCGGCGACGCGCGCCTACAAATTTGTCGTGTTTTCCGAGTCCGAAGAGGAGATTACGCGTGTTCGCAAGGCCTTGGACGCAGCAGGCGTGGAGCACTGCTCGTCCGCCTCAAGGAATGTGGAAGTCGTGCCGGAGGGTGCAGGAAAAGGAAACGCCGTGCGGGCAATTGCAAAGTACTTCGGCATCGATACGGCCGACGTGATGGCCTTTGGCGACTACACGAACGACCTGCCTATGCTCAGAGCCGCCGGGCATCCGGTGGCGATGGCGAACGGCGTACAGGAATTGAAGGAGATTGCCGAGATCGTTGCGCCCGCCAACCGGGACGGCGGGCTGGGCGAGGTGCTGTTCCGGTATGTGCTGGAGGAAAATGGCTGATATGAACATACGGATGATTGTTTCCGATATTGACGGAACGCTGATTCCCGGTGGCGGGGTGCTGTCGGAATACACGAAGCGCACGTTGAGAGCCTGCGAGAAAAAGGGCGTTCACGTGGTGCTTGCAAGCGGGCGCACGTTCTATGGTGCGCGCGGCGTATCGCTGGAGGCAGGGCTTCAGGGCCCGGTAATTTCCGCCAATGGCGGGCGCGCCGACCGTTCGCCGGAGGGCGGCGTAATCTTTGAAGACACGCTGGACGAAGAGATCTCGCTACGAATTTATCGCGAGCTAATGGATGCAGGCTGCTTTATGACCAGCTACGTAGGCACGCGGGTTTACGCGCTGGAGGAAACGAACGGGTTTGGCTCAAAATGTGCGCAGGCCAGCGAGATACGCAAAGGCGGCGACCACGTTATCGTAAACGATGAAGCGCGTTTTCTGAGCGAGGGCACGGTGCGTCCGTACAAATACGAGGCATATTCTGACGATTCGGCGCTGATTGATCGCCTTCGCGTGCGGTTTCTTTCGTGGGGGCTTTCGGTGTCGAGCGCATTTTCGTATAATCTGGAGATTCTGGCACCGGGCGGCGGAAAGGGCCGGGCAGTAGAGGCGCTGGCTGCGCGATTTGGCATCGATAGAAGTGAGATCATGGCATTCGGCGACGGCTCGAACGACCTGACGATGCTGAAGGCGGTCGGCTGGCCGGTGGCGATGAGCAACGGCGTACAGGTGCTGAAGGATGCTGCGTGGAAAATTGCGCCGGACTGTCGGGACGACGGCGAGGCGCGCGTGCTTGAGGAATACGTGCTTGGGGAGAAGACGGAATGAACATTGTCTTGGTGGAACCGGAGATCCCGCAGAATACGGGTAACATCGCGCGCACCTGTGCAGCGACGGGTGCAAAGCTGCATTTGATCAAGCCGCTGGGCTTTGTGCTGGATGACAAGCATTTGAAGCGCGCCGGGCTCGATTACTGGAATCTGATGCAGTATGCCGTTTATGAAAACTGGCAAGACTTTCTTTTGAAGAACCCGGACGTGGGGCTGTATTACGCATCGACCAAAGCGCCGCGAGCGTACACGGAGGTTTCCTACCGGGCGGATGACTATCTGGTATTCGGCAAGGAAACGCGCGGGCTGGACGAAGCGCTTTTGCAGGCGAACTATGCGCGCTGTGTGCGCATTCCGATGCGGGCCGAGGCACGCAGCCTGAATCTGGCGAATTCCGTGGCGATTGTGCTGTATGAGGCGCTTCGGCAGCAGGATTTTCCCGGACTCTCCGAGTCCGGCAGACTGCATGAGCTGCCTACGCCGGAAGAGAAGGAATGGAAGGATTATCTGTAATTGCAAAATGCATGCGGATATGATACAATAACATGAGAAGATGACGAAGGAGATGAACGGGCATGGCAAAGGTGATTACAAAAAGGGAGTACCGCAGACGCAGAATTCGCTTTCAGGTTGCGGCGGGGCTGTATGATTTCATAGTGACCATGCTTGCGTTTGTCGTTATTGTATTTTGCGTATATCTGCTCACGGCGCTGTACCGCTGGGCAGCCGCAGATATTCCCGTAACGTTCAAGGTGTTCTTTGACATCATTGAAAAGGCGCTGTGCATGAACTAAGGAGGGGAACGGCGTGCGGACGTCATGGAAGGAACTGACCGATGAAATCAACGGGTGCCAGAAGTGCCGGCTGTGTGAAAAACGCACGCACGTTGTGCCCGGCGAGGGAAACCCGAACGCCAGCCTGATGTTTATTGGCGAAGGACCGGGACGCGACGAGGACGAGCAGGGACGGCCATTTGTGGGCGTCAGCGGGCAGCTGCTGGATCGCATGATTCATGCCATCGGCATGGAGCGCACAGAGGTATACATAGCCAACGTCGTTAAGTGCCGTCCGCCGATGAATCGCAATCCGGAGCCGGACGAGGCGGCTGCATGTCTGCCGTATCTGCGCTCGCAGTTCGTGCTGGTTTCCCCAAAGGTGATCGTGCTTCTGGGCAAGGTGGCCTGCCGCTATGTGCTGGGCGAGGAAGCGCCTATTTCCCGCATGCGCGGTCACTGGATCGAGCGCAAGGGTATCTGGTTCATGCCTACATACCATCCCAGCGCGCTTTTGCGCGAGCCCGCGAAGAAGCGTGAGGCGTGGGAGGATTTTAAAATGGTCAGGGACAAGCTTGCGGAGGTAGGCGGCATTGGAAAAGTTCAGGAATGAAATGGCCGGGCATTTTACGGAAATCTACGAAGGAAACGCGCACTCGCTGGTGTTTGGCGAGGGCTCGTTTCATAGTAGGCTGATGATGATCGGCGAAGCACCCGGCGAGCAGGAAACGCTGAAGGGGCGGCCTTTTGTTGGCAAGGCCGGAAAGAATCTGGATGAATTTCTGGATATGAGCGGGCTGAAGCGTGAGGAAATCTATATAACAAACACGGTGAAGTTCCGTCCGACAAAGCGCTCCGATGCGGGACGATTGGTCAATCGACCGCCGTCAAAGGAGGAAATCGCGCTGTTTCTTCCGTGGCTGAAAAGGGAAATTGCGTTGATTGCGCCCGAATGCATCGCCACGCTGGGCAATGTGCCTTTGAAGGCGTTGGCGGGCGATAAGGTCGTGATCGGCGACGTGCATGGGCAGTTTCTGGAATTCGAGGGACGCACGCTGTATCCGCTGTACCATCCCGCGAGCCTGATTTACAATCCGTCCCTGCGCGAGGTATATGCGGAGGATGTGAAACGGCTGGGCACGTGGCTGAGGAAGCGGGAAAATGGCTGAGCTCGTCGTTTCAAAGCGTCCGGATGGGCGCTTTACTGCTTTTTCGGCAGCGTGCGGATATACGCGGGCCGAGCGCACATTCCTGAGAAAGCATGCATTTTCGCTGATGAATCCTCTGCTTGCCAACGGCCCGGTGCGCTTTGTAACGGTGAATGGGCAGAATGGCGTGCGTGCGCGGATTATGACCGGCGCTGACCGCATATATGAAGCGCAGACGGGACGTAAACGGGGATATTTTGCGCTGCTCGATTCCACAGGGGACGATTGCGCGGTACAGATGGCGTTGGAGGAGGCGTGCCGCCTCCAGCGCGAGTGGGGAAATGTGGAGATGATCGGTCCCTTGTCGCCAGACGGAAGCGGCTTTCTGTGCGGCGCGGGCGCTTTGGCTGCAGACGGGGAAGCAGCCGGCTGCATGCTGCGCGGCGTGCTGACCGGCGCGTGCAATCCCGTGGCGGAACGCGTGCTCTTGCGACTGGGCGCATGGGCAGAGACAGTGGAGGAGGCATATTGCATTCGTGTACCGGCGGAGAATACGCTGAAGGAGACCGCATCTCGCGCCGCAAGGCGGTTTGGACTGTGCGTGGAGGCGCTGAAGGCTGCGCCGCTGCGTGAAGGCTGGCAGCAGAGAATTCTGAGATTAGCCGGGAGGCGGGAGAAAAACGAGGTCGCCAAGCTGCTTACTTGCATGCGACCGCTGGTGGATGGAAGACATTCATTTGCTGTGTATGCCGGAAAGGAGACGCGGGGCTACCTGCTGGCGCTTCGCGAGCGGAGAGGATGCCTTCGTTTTGCCACGATTCTTACAAAGCCAGGCGTATTTTCCGCGCCGGTTGCGACGGTGCTTCTGAGTGCGGCGGTAGATGCGTGCATCGCAAGTGGAGAGAAGTGGGTGGAAGCGTCGGTAATCCGGCAGGACAATCTGCGCTCCCGCGCGCTGCCGGAGAGGTTCAAAGCGCAGGTTGTACGCCGTTACACTCGATATATCGTAAATGTATCAATAAATTAACAGGAAAATGAGCGTCTGGGGGTTTTCATGACGCTCATTTTGTGTATGATAGTACTTGCGTTTTTGAAACGCGTAAATGGGTCGTTACCGGGCGAAAATCTGGGATACGTAAACGAATCCCTGCGCCGTTATGGCTACGCCCACGCCCATGCGTGTCCATTGGCTGCCGAGCAGCGTTTGTCGGTGGCCGGTGGAGGAAGAGAGAAACTGTGCCTGCGCGTGAGCTGCGTCGCGCGAACGTGCAATGTTTTCGGAGGCGTATGTATAGGATACGCCGAAGGTGGTGAGCATCTGACGGATGTCGCCGTAGGTAGGCGATGTGTGGGCAAAGTAGCCGCCGGACAGCATGTCCTGTGCCTTGATCCGTGCCACGGAGCACAGAGTCGGGTCGACGGTCAGGGCGTTCAGTCCGTAGCGGGCGCGGTCTTCGTTTATAAGGCGGATGAGAGTCTGCTCGGCGGACTCGGCCGTCTCTGCCCACGCCGGAAAACAGGAGAACAGAAGCAGAACAGCCAAAGCGAGAATGGCGGGTTTTCGGAATCGGGTCATGAGAGAGTCGCTCCTTTCGTATACCGGAATGGCTCCATCATACCGCAGGAGGGCGCAAGTGTAAATGATTTTGCCAGCGCGCTTCCATGGGAATATTCGCCGCATGGTTTGAATCAACAGGAGGGATTTATATATGAAACTGATCAAGTGCCCCAGGTGTGAATTGAATTACATCACGGAAAATGAGAAAATCTGCTCCGTGTGCAAGCGCGACGTCAAGGGAGAAGTCGAGCAGGACGATCTGGTTGAGCTTTGCTCCGAATGCGGCGAGCATCCGGCAATGCCGGGCCAGGAAATCTGCATTTACTGCTTCAAGGAAATGCAGCGCCGCAGTGAAACCTCTTCGACCGATGACAACAGCGGTATGACGCCGGATGAAACGAGCCTCAGTATCGACCCTGTCAGCACGATGGACGAAATCGACATCGAGCTGCCCGATTCGTCTGAATCTCCGTTTGGCGACGAGAAGTTTGACGATGACGAGGACGATGAGGACAAGGAAGACGAAGAGGAGGAGTGACGGTGACCGTATACGCAATCGCCGATCTGCATTTGCCCGCCGGGACAAACAAGCCCATGGACATCTTTGGTGCGCACTGGGAACGTCACTTTGAGCGCATCAACGAAGATTGGCGCGCGCGTGTAACGGAGGAGGACGTCGTTCTTCTGCCGGGGGACATCAGCTGGGCCATGCGCTTGGAGGATGCATGCATGGATCTTGACGCCATTGGCCGTCTGCCGGGCGTCAAGATTTTGACGCGAGGGAACCATGATTATTGGTGGAGCTCCATCAGCCGCGTGCGCGAAAGGCTGACCGGGAACACTCATGCGCTTCAGAATGACGCGATGATGCTGAACGGATTGCTGTTTGCGGGCACGCGAGGTTGGATGCTGCCGGAAAAGGATGCGGCGGACGATGACCGGCGCATCTTTGCGCGGGAGTGCCAGCGGCTCAACATGTCGTTGGAACGGGCGCGCAGACTGGACGCGGACGCGCCGCTGATCTGTATGCTCCACTATCCTCCACTGACGGAGGGCAATCGCGACAATGAGATGACGCGTATCCTGAAGAGCTATGGCGTACATACCGTTGTCTATGGTCATCTGCACGGCGCGGCGATTTGCGGTGCGTTTCAGGGCATGCAGGATTGCGTTCGTTACCGTCTGGTTTCCTGCGATTCGCTCGGCTTCCGGCTCTGTCCCATCTGGCAAACGGAAAAATAGCCTTCCATCGAACGTGAGTTCAAGCGCTTTCCCGAAACGGGAGGGCGCTTTTTTGATGCTCTGATGAAGATAAACGCAAAAAGTACGCACTCAACAACAATTTAACACGGATAAATTGACGATTAAGTGGGAAATTTCATCAAGAAGAGTGGTATTCTGTCGAGCAAAGTGGTATAATAAGGAGCAAATAGGAGCAAACAGGGAAAACAAAGGGGGTGGGAGCTTGAGCATGGAGTCATTTACCGGAAGCGCGGTGCATACCATCGATCCCAAGGGCCGAGTGTTCATTCCCACCAACTATCGCGAAGCGCTGGGCAGTGATTTCACCATTGCGCTGAACAACGACCTGCGGACGATCGCCATGTACCCGAGGGAAATCTGGCGCGAGAAATGTGAAGCGTATGGTCGAATTCCGGATGCAGATCGCGTGGGCCGCAATTTTGTACGCTACGTAATGGGAAACACCTACACGGGCTGCAATCTGGACGGGCAGGGACGAATTCTGATTCCGCAGACGTTGCGCGCCATGTTTGGACTGATGGAGCAAAAGGACATTCGCTTTATCGGCGTTGGCGAGTACTTGGAAATGTGGAATATTGAGCAGTACCACGGTCTCACCATGACGCCGAACGATGAGGCGGATCGCATTCTCGACTACATTTACGACACGTATTTCAAAACGCCGACCGGGCATGAAGCGTAGGCGGCGGGGGAGGATGGGCTATGATGAATCGTCAAGCGACGCAGCACAGAATTTCCGGATATGCCACTCCGCCGTATCAGTGGGTGAATCGGCCGGAACGCAGGCAGGATATTCGGCCGAGGCGGCCGGTCAGGCAGCACACGCCCGAGCCGCGTGAGAGCCATGAGGATCAGTACAAGCGCTATGTGGGCTATTTGAACCAGGCAGTGATGTATGCAACACTCATTTTTGTGGTGCTGGTACTGTTTATGGAGATTGGCAAGCTGTCTGAAATCGGAAGCCAGCGCAAGCGGATAAACGCTATTTACGAGGAGAACAAGACGCTTACTGCAGAAATTGAGAGTCTTGAGGTGCAGCTGTGCATGGAAACGCGCCCCTCGATCATAAAACAGAAGGCGAGTACGATTGGCATGGTAACGCCCGCGGAGAACGAGGTATGCGTGCTCCAGACGGTTGTCAGAAGAACGACGGATACGGCTCAGACGGTGGAGAACGCGACGCGCGGCCGTTAATCTAAGTTCGACAAGCGGGGAGGGATGAGTTTGGTTCCAACAGGACCGGTCATTCGTCGCCGCATTGCCATGTGTATGGGTCTGTTCTTCCTATTGTTCATGGGGCTTTCTATACGTCTGTTCGTGCTGACGGTGATCGATTCGGAGGCACTGCAGGCAAAGGCGCAGTCCCAGTGGACGACCGAGGCGGTGATTCAGCCGCGGCGCGGGGCCATTCTTGACCGAAATGGCGAGGTGCTCGCCATGAGCGCAACGGCATACACGCTGTCGGTCAGTCCTCGCCAGGTAAAGAACGCAGAAACCTTGGCGCACCTACTGTCGCCGGTGATTGGTGTGGACGTGGAGACCATTCGAAAACGCGCGTCTGACACGACAAAGGGCGGCGTGACGCTGAAGCGCCAGTTGCCGTACGCTGCGACGCAGCAGCTAAAGCTGATGATGGCTGACGGTGCGCAGAGGAAGACGCACGAGCTCGACGGGCTGTATCTGGAGCAGGACAGCAAACGGTATTACCCGTATGGCGCGTTCCTCACGCAGCTTCTAGGCCTTACAACGGTTGACGGCGTAGGGCAGGCTGGGCTGGAGCAGTCGCTGAATAACTACCTGAGCGGGCGCAGCGGCCGCGTTGTGAAGGAAATCGACGGCAAGGGCCGGGCACTGAACATCTCATCGGGGGAATACGTGCAGGCGCTTGAGGGCGGCAGCGCCGTTTTGACGATCGATGCGACGATTCAGGGATATTGCGAGAAGGCTGCGCGGGAAGCTATGGAGGTAAATCAGGCTGAGAGCGTTCGGATTCTGGCGATGAATCCTCAGACCGGCGAGATTTTGGCTATGGTAAACAAGCCGGACTACGACCCGAATGATCCGCCGCGCGATGACATTCAGACGCTCACGGAGCGGATGCGCAACCGGCTGATTACCGATGCATATGAGCCAGGCTCCACGTTTAAGATGATTACCATGTCGGCGGCGCTGGAGGAGAAGCTCACCAATCGCAGCGAGTGGTTCTATTGCTCGGGCAGCGTGTATGTGGAGGGCGGACGCATTAAGTGCTGGGGCCGGCCGCATGGTTCCGAATCGCTGACGCAGGCGCTGGAAAACTCCTGTAACCCGGTCTTTGTCGAGCTGGGTCTGCGGCTTGGAACGGAGAAATTCTACAAGTATCTGAATGCCTTCGGCTTCGGTCAGAAGACGGGTGTAGATATTCCCGGCGAGGGAAACGGCATCGTGATTGGGGAGAATGCTGTCAAGCGCGTAGATATTGCACGCATTGGCTTCGGTCAGTCGATTGCCGTTACACCGGTTCAACTGCTGACGGCGGCCTGCGCCGTGGTGAACGGCGGAAAGCTGTTGACGCCGTATGTGGTGAAGGAGATTCGCGATTCCGAGGGCAACGTGATCGAGCGTGGCGAGCCGGTTGTGCGCGCAACGCCGATTTCGGAGAGCACGTCGAACATCATGCGCGAGATGCTGGAAAGCGTTGTGAAAAACGGCGGCGGCAAAAACGCGTATATCGATGGGTATCATATTGGCGGGAAGACGGGCACAGCGCAGGTGTATATCGACGGAGTGGTTTCCAGCGATACGCACATTGGTTCCTTTATCGGCTTCGCGCCAATGGATGAGCCGCAAATTGCGCTGATGGTAATTATTGATCGCGCTGAACGACGGCCCGACTATGGGTCTACGACGGCCGCGCCCTTTGCGAGGGATATTCTTTTGCAGACGCTCGCCTATATGAAGGTTCCGAGAGAAAAGGCGGCGGGTGCAGACGAAACCGTGACAGTGCCGAATGTCTCGGGCGACACGCTGAATCAGGCGATTAAAACCCTGAAAGCCGAGGGACTCGGCTATGTGCTTAGCGGCGCAGGGGCAAGAGTGCGGGATCAGCTGCCTGAGCCGGGCACCGAAATGACGAAGGGCTCCATCGTTATGCTGTACATGGATGGCGACACAGAGGTGGACGCCGATGCATGGATTGAGGTACCCGATGTAAAGGGAAGGTCTGTGATGGAGGTTAACCAGCTGTTGGTTTCCTGCGGGCTGAAGCTGAAGCTTTCCGGCAGCGGAATTGCCTGTGCGCAGTCGCCAGAGGCGGGGGAATACGTATTCCCGGATGCGGTGATAGACGTTACGTTCGCATTCCCGGGAGAAGAATAAGACACGAGGTTTGGAGGCCGATCGTTCCATGAGGATTCAAGAACTGCTGAGGGATCTTCCGATTGCGTATCGCTTGATCGGAGACGAAAACAGGGAGGTTCAATCGCTGTGCACCGACTCCAGAAAAATAGAACCCGGCTGCCTGTTCTTCTGCATCCCGGGCATGCATTTCGATGCGCATAACTGCGCGCCGGAGGCTGTTTCCCGCGGTGCGGCGGCGCTGGTGGTGGAAAGAGAGCTGTCGGTTGACTGCCCGCAGATTCTCGTGGAGAACGTCCGGCTTGCCATGAGCTATCTTGCGTCGGCGTTTTACGGGAACCCGGCGAGATTGCTGAAGATCATTGGCATCACCGGCACAAAGGGAAAGACGACCACGAGCTTTCTTCTGAAGGCGATTCTGGAGAAGGCAGGATACAGGGTGGGGCTGATCGGCACGGTGTGCACGTTGATCGGCGATACCGAGTATGCCGCCGGGAAGACGACGCCGGACCCGGTGGAGTTTCAGCAAATGTTGAAGCAGATGAAGGATGCGGGGCTGGATTTCGTGGTGATGGAGGTTTCCGCGCATGCATTGGCCATGCATCGCGTGGCAGGAATTCGCTTTGCTGCCGCGGGCTTTACCAACCTTTCCCGCGACCATCTGGATTATTTCGGTACGATGGAGGAGTATCTGAAGGCAAAGCTGGAGATACTTCCGATGGCCGAGCGGAATACCGTGAACGCGGACGACGAGCGCGTAGCCGAAGCGGTGGATGCAATGAAGGTTGCCTATGTACGCACTGGCATTCGTGAGCGAGCTGACGTATACGCGCGCGAGATTGAATTCACCGAAAATGGCCTGAGCTTCCGGCTGTGCTTCCACAACCGCGCAGCTGCGATTGTGCATATGGCGATGACGGGCATTTTCAACGTGTACAACGCTCTGATGGCGGCGTCGCTGGCTGATCAGGTTGGAGTGGACGTTAACGCGATTCGAGAGGGCCTGGAAACGGTCAAGTCCGTGCCGGGACGCATTGAGCTTTTGGATACGCACACGCCATATCGCGTGATACTGGATTACGCGCACGCGCCGGACGCACTGGAGAACATCCTGACGACCGTACGCGAGACGACAAAGGGACGCGTGATCGTGCTGTTCGGCTGCGGCGGCGGGCGCGACCACAGTAAGCGCCCCATTATGGGCGAAATCGGAGGTAAGCTGGCGGACGTCAGCATCATTACGTCCGACAATCCGCGCGACGAGGAACCAATGGCAATCATTGAAGCGATTGTAGAAGGAATTCAGTCAACCAATGGCGAATATGTAGTGATTGAGAATCGCCGGGAGGCCATACGATACGCTCTGAGCATGGCAAAGAAAAACGACTGCGTCGTGCTGGCTGGAAAGGGTCACGAGACCTATCAGGAGATTCGGGGCGAGAAGCATCCGTTTGATGAAAAGATCATCGTCCAGGAGCTTCTGGAAGAAATGGCAGGCGTGTAATAACGGAGGAAACGGAAGATGCAGAGGTTGATTTTTGCGGTGCTTGCGTCGTTCGTCGCAGCGATGCTGGTGGGCCCGATTTTGATCCCGTGGCTGAAGAAGCTGAGGGTGGGGCAAACGATTAACGATTTTGGCCCCCGCTCGCACATGCGTAAGCAGGGAACGGTGACGATGGGCGGCCTAATTTTCATTCCGTCGGCGATCGTCTGCGCGGTTCTTTTTTCCGTAAAGGGACAGACTCCCAAGCATGACCTTTGGTTTCTAATTGTCACGATGCTGCTGTTTTCGGCAATCGGCTTTCTGGATGACTACATCAAGGTGGTCAAGAGGCGTTCGGAGGGTCTTACGCCGAAGCAGAAGCTGCTGCCGCAGATTGTGCTCGGCATTGCTATTGCAGTGTTCGCCTACAATAGCCCCTATATTGGTTCCAAACTGCACGTGCCGTTTTCGAGCCTTGAGTGGGATTTGGGCTGGTTCTACATTCCGTTTACGGCGTTCGTCATCGTCGCAATGGTGAATTCGTCGAACTTACTGGATGGTCTGGATGGCCTATGCGCAGGCAACAGCATGATTGGTTTTGCCGCGCTGGCGCTAATTGTGCTGTCGCTGTCCGTTCTGCCGGATGGAGCAACGGACAACGATCTATTCAACACGGCGATTTTCTGCGCCTCACTCTGCGGCGCGCTTTTGGGTTTTCTGCGGTTTAATACGCATCCGGCAACCGTGTTCATGGGCGATGTGGGATCGTTTGCAATCGGCGGAGCTATGGTGGCGGTTGCCATTGTGACCCAGCAGATGCTGATTCTTCCCATCATCGCGTTCACAATGATGCTTGCGACGCTGTCGGATTTGATTCAGTTTGCGTATTTCCGCATTTCGCACGGCAAGCGCGTGTTCCGTATGGCACCGCTTCAGCATCACTTTGAACTGAGCGGGATTCCCGAAACGCGCATTGTCGCCATGTATGACATTGTGACTGCGATGATGTGCCTAATCGCGCTGAGTGGCTTTGTCAGCTGATCGGACGGCATAGGGAGGGGTTCGCATGATTGGAAAGCATGTGCTCGTTTGGGGCATGGCGAGATCCGGCATCGCGGCGGCGAAGCTGCTGAACGATGCGGGGGCGTATGTGCGCGTGAACGATTTGAAGACGGCGGAGGCGCTGGGCGATTCAATGGCTCCGCTGAAGCTGGAGGGCATCGAATGGCGTCTTGGCGAGCCGGTGGAAGGGTGCATGGGAGGCGTGGATGCGATGGTTATCAGTCCCGGTATTCCGGCAGAGCATCCGGCGGTGGCATTGGCGCGTTCGAAGGGGATTGAGGTGATCGGCGAGGTCGAGCTGGCGTACCGACTGGGACGCGGCAATGTGGTTGCCGTAACGGGAACCAACGGTAAGACGACCACTACGACGCTTTTGGGCGAGGTGTTCAAAAACGCCGGGCGCATCAGCTATGTGGTCGGCAACATCGGAGATCCGTACAGCGCGTATGCTTCGCAGATGAAGGACGACGATATGGTCGTATGCGAGCTTTCGTCATTTCAGCTTGAAACGGTGGATACGTTCCGGCCGAGGATTTCTCTGATTCTGAATCTGACGGAGGATCACCTGAATCGTCACCACACGATGGAAAACTATGCGGCCGTGAAGGAGCGCGTATTCATGAACCAACGCGGAGATGACTGCGTGGTGCTGAACTACGACGATCCGATCACGCGAGGCATGGCTGCGCACGTGGAGTGCCGGGTAGTTTGGTTTTCACGCACGCAGGTGCCGTCGGAGGGCGCGTTTGTGAAGGATGGGCTGATTGTGTTTGGAAAGAGCGATGCGCCCATGCCTGTGTGCAGGGTTGAGGATGTGTACATTCCCGGCCCGCACAACTTGGAAAACGCGCTGGCGGCGACGGCTGCGGCTATTTGTGCCGGCGTGCCTGCGCCGGTTGTGCGGCATACGCTGCGAACTTTCCGCGGCGTGGAGCACAGAATCGAAAGCGTTCGCGTTATGGATGGCGTAAGGTATATCAACGATTCCAAGGGCACGAATCCGGATTCCACGATCAAGGCAGTGGAAACGATGAAGAATCCCACGGTGATCATCCTCGGCGGGTCCGAGAAAAATTCCGATTTTGGGAAAATGTGCGATGTCATCTGCCAAAATCCGATTACATACGCAGTGCTGATCGGAAAGACTGGCGAGCGGATCGGAGAGGCGCTGAAGGCGCACGGCTTCACGGCGTTTGAATATGCCGGATATGACTTCGAACAGGCGATTCGCATTGCGCGTGCACATGCGGTTGCGGGAGGCAACGTGTTGCTGTCTCCGGCCTGCGCGAGCTTTGATATGTTTTCCGACTACGAGGCGCGCGGACGAGAGTTCAAGCGCATCGTAAACGAACTGAAGGAAACTTGACCGAACTCCGCTTACGCGGGGCTATGGAAAAAGGCGCGCCGCTGCTCCGGGAGGTTCGCGGTAAGCGTGCGGAGAAGGGTATATGGATTCCGTTCCTCCTGCTGCTGGGAAACGGGCTTGTGGCGTTGTATGCGGCAAGCTATTACAATGCCCAGGACAAGGGCAGCCCGCTTTCGGAGGTCATAAGCCAGTTGATGGGCGTGGGCGTTGGAGCATTTCTGATGGCTGCGGTATGGAAACTGGATTACCGGACGCTGTCAAACCCGGTGATCAGCGGCGCGTTTGTGGTAGTTAGTCTGCTGTTGTTAGGAATGGTGGCGATTCCGGGCGTTGGCGTGTATTTGAATGGTTCGCGTCGATGGCTCAGATTGGGGTCGATTTCGTTTCAGCCGTCTGAATTGGCAAAGTATTCAATGGTGCTGTTTATGGCGCGGGCGCTTTCGTCTCCGTCGCGGAACATCCGAGACTTCTGGCATGGACTTGTACCACTGTTCATTATCCCCGGTGTGATGTTTGCGTTGGTGCTTTTGCAGCCAAACCTGTCCACAGCGGGATCGATTGTGATCGTTGCGGCGGTGATGACGATGCTTGCGGGCGCGAGGTTCAGTCATCTGGGGCTGATTGGGGCGGCAGGGCTTTGCGTGGGTGCATACTATGCTTTCAGCGAGCCTTATCGCAGGGCACGTATGATTTCGTTTGTTGATCCGTTCCGTTATCTTTCCAACGAGGGCTATCAGCTGGCGCAGTCGCTGATGGCGTTTGGAAGTGGCGGACTGTTCGGGATGGGACTTGGACGAGGACGGCAGAAGTATTCTTTCCTTCCGTACCCGGAAAGTGATTTTATCTTTGCGGTTATCGGAGAGGATATGGGCTTCTTTGGATGTGTATGGATTCTGACGCTGTTTGCTGCGTTTCTGTTTTTTGCGTTGCGAACGGCGATTCACTGCAAGGATCGGTTCGGCAGTTTACTGGCCGGAGGCATTGCGTGTATGATCGGCGTACAGACGGTTCTGAATGTGGCGGTCGTGACCGGCGTCATGCCGACGACGGGCTTGCCACTGCCGCTGTTTTCGGCGGGCGGTACATCCGTGGCGATTGTAATGGGTGCCGTTGGGCTGATTCTGAACATATCCTCGGAAACGAACGCCGCATAGAAAGGCGATTACCTGCGAAAACTGGGAAACGGAGAGAAGAGCATGGCGAATAGGGGAAGGAAGATGTCTCGAAATTCGAGGCCGAGAGTATGGTTTCTGTTGATTTTGAGCCTTGTACTCCTTTTTGTGCTCACCGGCAGGCAAAATGTACTGAAGGAAGTGCGCGTCGTACGGGAGGGCGAGGGCGGCGTTGCGTACATCTCAGACGAAGAGATTATTCGCGCTTCCGGTCTGAAAATGGGCGCGTCCATCGACGCTGTAGACGAGATGCTCGAGACGGTGGAGCGTGGTGTAAACGACGTTGGATATGTGTCCTTTGTGAGCCTTGAGCACTCCGGCCCAAAGAGTGTGACGTTGACCGTTAAAAATCGCGTTCCGTGCGCGGTGATTTCCTCGGCGGGCATGTATACGCTGATCGATACCGAGGGATACGTAATGGCGCGGCTCAGTGAGCTGCCGACCTATGAGGTTTTAAACGTCAAGGGCGCGGAGCTGACGGAAATGCTGCTGGGACGGCAGGCAGCGACTAGGCGCCCGTCGCAATTCAGAGATATTCTGAAGATTACTCGCGCCATAAACAGCTGCGACGCCATGAGCCTGATTTCAGATCTTGTGATCGATAACAACGAATACCGGCTGATCACTCGACCCGGCTTGCTGGTAAAGTTTTACATCGATGACGATCTGGTCGAGATGATCGGCATTGTGCGGGCGTTCCTGAACGAGGGAATGACGTCGGGTGAAGTGATTATTTCAGCGGGTCAGGCAGCGTATCTGCCGCGGGAAGGAGGCTACAACGATGCCAATACCCAACCCGGAATGTAAAAGTGTAATAAAATTGAATTATAACTGAAATATTCACCAAAAAAGTGTTTACAGGCGACCGGTTTATCCTGTATAATAAGGGTACAGATGATAAGGCGTAGGGAAGATACTCGTGAACGAGGCGGGAGATAGAGCAAGATGAGAACGCAGGTAGCAGCTATCGAGTTTGGCACCTCGAAGATCGTTACTGTGATTGCGGAGAACGGCGGCTTTAACCGGTGCGACATCATTGGAAGCGGCACCGTACCATACGATGGGTATCAGGGCGGCGATTGGGTGACGCCGAACCGGCTGGCCCAGGCGGTGTACAATTCCATCAGCGCGGCGGAGAAGGACGCTGGCACCAAAATCAAGGACATTTATATCGGTGTGCCGTGCGAATATATACACGTCAAGCATACGGAGGCCACGGTTCCGATTCGCGGAGAGCGGGGTCGCGTTAGCGAGGAGGACATTGACGAAGTTCAGGACATGGCAGCAAACGTGTTCCGTTTTGATCGGCACGGCGGCAACGTAATTCATCGTTCGCCGGCGTGGTTTTCCATTGATAATGGAAAGCGCACGATGATGCCGCTGAATCTGCAGGGGCAGAATTTGACGGCCTGCGTTTCATTCATCGTAGCAGATCAGGTTTTCCTTGACGATATGCGTTCGCTGATGGATTCTATGGGCGTGGGAATAAATGGTTTTCTGTCGTCTTCATTCGGTGAGCAATTGTTGCTCACGTCGATTGAGGATCGCGAGAAGCCGTGCATTTTTGTAAACGTGGGCTTCATGAACACCGAGGTGAGCGTCTGTGAGGGCGACGCAATGGTGTATCATGCGGTTCTGCCAATGGGCGGCGCGCATCTGACGGAGGATTTGGCGCAGGCAATGGAGATTCGCGGCGACGAGGCTGAACAGCTCAAACGCTGCTTCGTGCTGGGCACGGATCGCTTTGATCTGGTAAATCCACCGGAATTTTACGATGAAAGCGGCAGGAGATTGGATTATAAAGCCGAATTCGTGAAAGAATGCATGAAAACGGGCGTGGATGAGCTTTGCGGCATGATCCAGATGACGATTGACGATGCAGGAGACGCCGTGCTGCCTCGATCGCAGGTATATCTGACAGGTGGTGGGCTTGCGCTTATTCGCGGCGGACGTGAATATCTGGCCGGGAAGCTGAAGCGGCCGGTAAAGGTGCCTGCGGCTAAGGCGGTAAAGTTAAACAGCCCCGTGTACTCCAGCGTAATGGGACTGGTCGATCTGGTTTTTGATTCGATTGAGCAGCGCTCGCCGGAGCAGGATACGCTGCCGAACCGTCTAGCGGATGGCTTGCGCGGCTTGTTCAACAGGAGATAAAGGATTACAATCAATAGCGAGGGGGATGCCTTGTGCTCGAATTTGAAATGGAATCGTCTAACTACGCTTCGATTAAAGTAGTCGGAGTCGGCGGCGCGGGAACGAACGCGGTAAACCGCATGGTGGATAGTGGTCTGCGTGGCGTGGAATTCATTGCCGTAAATACCGATAAGCAGGCGCTGCAGCTAAGCAAGGCGACAAACAAGGTGCAGATCGGCGAAAAGCTGACCAAGGGCCTGGGCGCGGGCGCAAACCCCGACGTCGGCAAACGCGCGGCGGAGGAAAGCCGCGAGGAGCTCGCCGAAATTATGAAGGGCGCGGATCTTGTGTTCGTTACCTGCGGCATGGGCGGCGGTACGGGCACAGGTGCAGCTCCGATCATCGCGGAGATTGCTCGTGATCAGGGTATTCTCACCATTGGCGTAGTTTCAAAGCCGTTTATGTTCGAGGGACGTCAGCGCATGAAGAATGCCGAGAACGGAATTGAGCAGCTGAAGGCTAACGTAGATACGCTGGTTGTGGTTCCCAACGATCGACTTTTGCAGATCGTTTCCAAGGGTACCACGATGACCGAGGCGTTCAAGATTGCAGACGATACGCTTCGTCAGGGTATTCAGGGTATTTCCGACCTGATCGCAGTGCCTGCAATGATCAACCTTGACTTTGCAGACGTGCGCACCGTAATGGAATCCCGCGGTCTTGCGCATATGGGTATCGGCGTAGGAAGCGGCGAAAACCGCATGGTCGAGGCTGCCAAGCAGGCGGTCTCCAGCCCGATGCTGGAGACCTCCATCGACGGCGCCCGCGCCGTGCTGATCAATATTACCGGCAGCCCGGACACCTCTATTATTGAGGTAAACGAGGCCGCGCAGTTGATCACGCAGGCAGCGGATCCCGAGGCAAACATCATCTTTGGCGCGGGTATCGACGAGAGTCTGACCGACGAGGTACACATTACCGTAATCGCAACGGGCTTTGAAAAGACACCGTTCCCCGACAAGAAGAGCAACAATCCCTTTGCGAGAAAGCCTGAGCGTCCGCAGCAGACCGAGGAAACCGTGGAACCGGTGATTCCGGAGGTTGGCGAAGCCGATGACGAAAAGGGCGCGAGCATTCCGCCGATCTTCGATCGCCGTCCGGAGCAGTTGCGTCGCCCGGCTGCCCATCCGAACGCGCAGCGCCCGGCACAGCGTCCGCAGCAGCGTCCTGCGGGAGAGGCCTCTACGCGTATTCCGCCGCGCCAGACGCCGAGAACCTATGGTGACGCCGATGCGTTTGCCGAGCCGAGACCTGCGCGCCGCGGCTTTTCTCCGGATCGGCCGAGCTTCCTTGGCAACCGTGAAAAGAAGGGCGAATAAGCCTTCTTGATAGAACCATCCTAAAGCATCAAAACCAAAATTGGAGTACCCTCGGGTGCTCCTTTTTTGTTTTGGAAGTTCTCGATGAGTTTACGAATGCATGATATACTTACCCCGCAGGTGGAGGTGAAGCCATGGAGTGGCTTATGAAGGTACGCGATGGGGTGGACACGGTCACGCAGATTCTGAGCATACTGACAATGTATACAATGCTGATTTCGGTGATTGGCCTTTTTACCACGAAGCGGTATGGCGGCGCGAAGGCTTATCATCGATACGCCGTGCTTGTGGCTGCGCGAAATGAGGAGGCCGTGGTCGGACGTTTGGTGGAGAGCCTTCGCAATCAGGAATACCCGTCGGGGCGAATTACGGTGTTTGTTGTAGCGGACAACTGCACCGACGCCACGGCGACGATAGCGCGCAGAGCCGGCGCGGTGGTATACGAGCGCCAAAACGAGAATGAGCGCACGAAGGGCTTTGCGCTTCGCTATCTGGTTGAACGCATCCGCCGGGATTACGGCATCGACACCTTTGATGGGTATTTTATCTTCGACGCGGACAACGTGCTGAAGCGCGATTTTGTGGCGCGCATGAACGATGCGTTTGACGCAGGAGAAAAGGTCGTTGTGTCGTTTCGAAACAGCAAGAATCTGAATGGCAGCTGGATTGCGGCTTCTTATGCGTTGCACTGGCTGCGTACTTGCCGCACGGAGCACCGGGGACGCAGCGTTCTCGGCCTTTCGGCGCGCGTACAGGGAACGGGCGTGTTGTTTTCCAGCGAGCTGATTCGGGATGGCTGGAACTACACGTCGTTTACGGAGGACCGGGCATTTTCAGCAGACGCGGTTGTGAAGGGCTATCGTATCGCCTATCAGGATGCGGCGGAGTTCTACGACGAGCAGCCGGAGGATCTGCGCGTGGCGCTTCGGCAGCGTCTGCGCTGGGCAAAGGGACACCTGCAGTCGTTTACGGAGTCAGGCGGCAAGCTGCTGCGGGGCGTGTTTACAAGGCGTGGGGCAACTTGCTATGATATGCTGTGGACGGTTGTACCGAAGGGCTTATTTCTGTTCTTTCTCCGCATCGCGCGGCTCGCGTTGGGGCTGTTTGGAGGACTGAACGCGGGAATTCTCTTTCTGGATTATGGGAAAAGCTTTGCGGCTGGGTGGGTTGGCAGTGCGTTGCTTGCGGCGTACGTGCTGGTGATGGAGTACGCGAGACTTCAGCGGCTGTCCATTTCCAAAGCTGCCCTTGCTTGCCTGCTGTTCCCGGTTTTTGACCTGATTGGATTGTTCTCTTCCGTTGCGGCGCTATTTGTGAAGGTAGAGTGGAAGCCGATTCCGCACCGAATCAATCGGACGATGGAGGAAATAGAGGACTCGGTGGAGGATAAGAGCGCCTGAATGGGTGAAACCATTTTTCCTGTATTCATGCGAATATGCGCGAAATTATCATTTCTTTTTTTCGACATGCGGTCAAACGCATGTCGAATTCGTCGAACAGGGTTTCCCTGTTTAGGAGGGCTGGATGTTCCGTGAGACGGACACCTGGCTCTTTTTTTGTTTTTGGTGCAGGTGGAAATACGTCGGATGTGAGTCGAATTGTCGAAAACCGATGCTTTTTGTGCGACAGGAAACCGGGGAAATGCGGAGCGGTTCTACCGTATAATGGCTGTGCAAGGGGGAAAGGCGAAAGTGGAAGTGAGTGCGGAAGAGTATCTGGTGGCGAACTTCCTGTTTGATTTCTTCCTGCTCTACCTGCCCGCGCGGGGAACGTGGTTCTTCCGGCCGGAGCGGTTGCTACCGGCGGCGATACTCGGTGCGCTTTCGGCGCTCGCGTTCCAGGCACTGATGTTGCCGGGTGCGGCGCTCGCGACGATGCTGCCGATGTGCCTGATTGCGTATCCGCTGACGGACGGAAGACAGTTCGCAGTAGCCTCCGTGAGGGTGCTTCTGTATGCGTTTGTGTTGGCTGGGGCGATGGAAGCCGCGCGCCACGCAGACGCGGAGCCGTTCGTTCAGACATTGGTAGGCATGGCGGCCGTGTGGGCGGTGGACGCACTGGGAAGGCAAATACAACCTGAGCGGGACACGGTGCAGCTACGCGTGTGGAGCGGCGGGTGTCGGAGGCGATTTGCGGCGCTCGTGGATACCGGAAATCTTCTTCGGGAGCCTTTGAGTGCGCTTCCGGTGCTGATTGCGGATGAGGCGGCACTGGGGCGAAGGGTCTATCGGATGCTGGCAGAGCAGGCGGGTGCGCGCACAGCGGCGTTTCGAACGGTGGGCGGAGATGGTGAGCTTATCTGCGCTCGACCGGAGCGGATTGAGGTTCGCATTGGCGAGCGCTGGAGACTGGCGCCCGACCTATGGATTGGGCTATATCCGGGAAGACTGCGCGGAAACGTACACGCGCTTGCACCTGGGGTGTTGGGACAAAAAAGAGCGTGAAGGAGGCGGCCGAATGGGAACGGCGGCAATTCCTCTGGTGAAACGGTCGGTCTATGGGTTAATCGTAAGAATGCGCAGGGGTTCCGTGGCGTACATTGGTGGAAGCGACCTGCTTCCCGCGCCGCTGAGCCGCGAGGAGGAGGAGACTCTGGTCAGACGGTCGGACAATGGAGATACCCACGCCCGTGCGTCATTGATTGAACATAACCTGCGCTTAGTGGTGTTTATCGCCCGAAAGTTTGAGAATACGGGGCTGGGAATCGAAGATTTGATCTCCATCGGCACGATCGGGCTGATCAAGGCAGTGAATTCGTTTAAGCTGGACAAGCAGATTAAGCTGGCGACCTATGCGTCGCGCTGCATCGAAAATGAGATTCTGATGGTGCTACGCAGAACGAATAAGCTGAAGCTGGAGGTCTCCTTCGACGAGCCGCTGAACACAGATTGGGATGGGAACGAGCTTCTGCTCTCGGACATCATGGGTACGGAGCCGGATCTCGTGTCCCGCGATCTGGAGGCAAACGAGGAGAAGACGGCACTGCGGCAGGCAATTGATCACCTGAACCCGCGCGAGAAGCAGATTATCGATTTGCGCTATGGCATGAAGGATGGCAATGAACGCACCCAGAAGGAGGTAGCCGACCTGATGGGCATTTCGCAAAGCTACATATCCAGACTCGAAAAGAAGATCATCGTAAAGCTGCAAAGGGACATGCAGAAGCTGGCCTGAGTCGGCATGCAAAAACCTTCCCGGAGAATGCTGCTGATAAGACAGTAATTTGAGAAAATTACGAAATCAACAATTGCAAACAGGATGGTACAACAAAACAGGCGACATTCAACTTTGGTTGGTGTCGCCTGTTTTTGTGCGTTTAAGGGTTGAAAAGTGCCATTTTCTTGCTTTGTACAGCGAGGCTTGTGGGATGAGTGAAATTATTATCGCACTCGTAAAATATCGCTATCAGGCGACGAATTCGTAAAGTGAATCATCGGGTATTATGATGCAGGACTCGTTCAACGCAGTGAAAACGGTCAAATGGCGTGTGTTCACAAAAAAAGGCATCATTTTGCAGAAAAACTCGCCTGCCTAATGAAAACTATATCAAAGCTATGCTATAATGCGTGTACATACTAATATGAACGGAGGTATGGCAGATAAAAAGCTATTGTCCTGTGCGTTCAAGATAGATAGCGGTTACGTGAAGCTGAAGTCCAACAATGGCAGCATAATCGCCATTAGTTGCAATGCCATGGAAAACGAAGTTGCCGACAATATGTACCAGCGATCAGAATTGGATTATCTGATCTACAACAATCCTCTGGCGTATGCCGACCTCGTGCTGAACGGTGACCCGGAGGCGTACCTCAAGGCGGTTACTGAATATAAATCATTGGACGTACCTTAGATTGGAGAAATGCTATGATAATCAACTGTGTATGGGAGCATAATTGCAATGACACTTTGCTTTATGCCACAAATTTGATCGGTGCATATACCCGTGGCGAAAGTCTTGAAATCGCAAAGGCAAAGATGCCACAAGAGATTGTTTCTTATCTCAACTGGCTGGGCAAGGATACTACGGATAGCATGGAAATCGTGATCGTCGAAGAAAAAAACTCCGAGCTTGCAATTCGGGATGCAGATTCCGATGTGCTTTTTGAGAGCGAACAAGCACCGCTGACAGCTGCGGAATATGAAAACCTGAAAGCCCTCGCATTGAAGTCGGCGAAAGATTTTCTTGCACTGTATGAGTCGATTCCCGACAGGAATGCAACTTCCAAAGCGGAGCGTAAGACCTTCTACGGGTCAGTTCCTCGCACGGCAAAGGAAATGTACGATCATACCAAGAATGTAAATGCGTATTATTTCGGAGAGATCAATGTAGATGCCGATAATGACGGCAATATCTATGAATGCCGCAAGCGTGGATTTGAGGCTTTGGAGCGACAGCCAGATTTTCTGCAAAATATAGTCATTGAGGGTAGCTATGGTGAGGATTGGTCACTCCGTAAGGTTCTGCGTCGCTTTATCTGGCACGACCGCATCCATGCAAAAGCCATGTACCGAATGGCAGTAAAGGTTTTTGGAACAGAAAATGTGGTAAATCCATTTTGCTTTTGATTGGAGAAAACAATGAACATCAAATTTATAAATCCCGGTGTTGACTATATGATTCAGCGAATCATGGACTTTCAGACCGAAGATGAATCCGCTTTCTGGTCTGAACCCTTATATCATTTTTATCCGCAGCTTGATAAAGCCTACGCCACAAGCTCGCCGTTTGCCGAAAGAAAACACTATATTGAACGTACAATGCGAGCGGTTTATAAGGAGTTGGAAGATACGATCAATGAAAAAGTGGCTTTATATGCTCGCCATTGGGACGCTTGCAAACCACAAATCACAGCCGCTTTGTCGGACACTTTCGGCGTGGATTGTGAGAATATGTTCAATGACATACAGTGCAATTTGAGTATCAATCCTGTTGAACCTCGCTTTTTGAAAGAGCACCGCTATGACACATTCTACTTAAACAGTGAAAGAGGCGCAATCGGTGGTGGAATACATGAGATCATTCATTTTGTTTGGTTTCATGTATGGAATAGGTTGTTCCAGGATAGCTACGATGAATACGAACGCCCCTCGCTCAAATGGATTTTGAGTGAAATGGTAGTCGAGTCCATAATGAAGGACGAGCGGCTCAGCTCCGTTAACCCCTATTTTCCAAGAGAGAACGGCGGGTGCATCTACCCCTATTTCTTTGATATGATGGTAGATGGCAAGCTGATTTTAGATACATTGGATGCAATGTATCAGAGCCAAAATATCGCAGATTTTATGCGGAATAGCTATGCGTACTGTAAAGAGCATGAAGCGGCTATCAGAGAGCATATCCAAAAGTCGGAGAGGTGACACCTATGCCAAACACCGCAAATCGCAAACGACCGATACAGTCAAATTCTTTGTAGAGGAAAACGAGCTTGCTGCCATAAAGCAGCGAATGGCCCAGTTCGGAACGGACAATCTCAGCACCTATCTTCGCACCATGGCGATGGAGGGAATTTTCCCAACTGCCGAGGGTGAGGAAAGCACCAAACAGGAAAACTGCGAAAATGCGTGATTGCCATATCACGGCTTTCGCAAAAATCAGCACCAACGGCGCGTAGACAATTTCTCTGAAATTGCTAAAGGGTTTTGGATGTTGCCAGGCAAGTTTCGCACGAGTGGGTACCGCCGTGCCCAGCTTGATAGCCCCACCTGTAAGGTAGCAAACCGAATTTTTGCAAAAATTGCAGAGCGTATATACAATTGATGCGCGTGCTATTCGCCTTTCCTATGATATGACCTCATTGGCTTTATTCCCGTGGATGAGCGAATAAAGACAGAACAGGCGTGACCCAAATCATGCCTGTTCCACAAAATTCAGTTTTACTGTCTTACGAGCACCGGAGTATGCGTCCGGGAGATTTGCTGTGAAAGGGGTTATTTCGTTAGCTTTGCGATCAGATCGGCCATCAGTGCGTCTCGCTTGATGCACCAGACGTAGCGCAGAGGCGCGCGCCGGGGATCCTGCGAATAGTGATGGTCGTACTGCGGGATGGGGGCAGGGATGATGCGACTGCTCATGAAGCGGTCGTCGTCGTTCAGAAGCCACGCGACGGCGGTTACGTCCCAGATTACGCGGCTCCACGGCTTGCCCTTGGCGTAACGATGCGCCGCCTTGATGGTAGCATTGGCCAGGTGGTCGCACAAAGCGCTCTTTCCGAGCAGCCAGTAGTGAAGCTCCGGCTCGGTGAGCGTGAATCGGTCGACCACGCCCATACAGGGGAGCTGCACGACGGCGGCTCCGCTTGCGAATACCACGCGCGCGGCGGCAACGTCCTGCATCATGTTGAATTCGTTCGTGTCCGGCCACTCCAGCGAATGACCGCCCAGCCACACAACAACGATCTTTTCAGCAATCGCGGGGTTCAGAAGAAGAGCTGACGCGACGTTCGTAATTGCGCCGATTGCCACAACATACAATGGCTGCGCGGGAGAATAGGCGGCTGCACGGGCGGCAAGGTCGCGCGCGGCAGGGGAATCCACCGGCGTCTTTTCGTCAGGCAGGTAGCAGCGCGAGCCTTCAAAGGCAGAGGAAATCAGATCCTCGCGCTCGGCAAGCTTCAGAAGCGTTTTGATTTCCTCATAGCTTTTCAGCATGCCGTCTTCGGGTCCGTTTGAGTTTTCGTTGAAAAATGGAGCTGCATAGACGGCGCAGGTATTGATGCGTTCGGTGCTGCGAAGCATATAGGAAAGCGCAAACTGGTCGTCGATTTCGTTAAAGGTGTCTGTATCCAGAACGGCATCGATGACGCCCTGCGGTGCGCGCAGGCGATTCAGAATCGTATCAGACATATAAAAACCTCCTACCATTTTTTCTGACGGTACTCCCGCCAGACATTTTCAAAAAAATCGTCCTCCTCGGGAATAGGCTTCACAGGGCGCCAGCTGCAGACGACGGAGTTCTCTGTCATACGAACCTCCTGCACTTGACTTGTCAGATCGGCGGTATTCTGCGGCTCGGGAGCGTAGATCGCGCTTCCACGGTTTCCACCGCCGTGCGATACGTAGTCGAGCATGGCGGTAAGCATGGCCTGTCGGGTGATCAGAGCATCGCGCACACGGAAGAACAGCCCAAGCTCGCTTTTTTCGCGGTAATGTGCGGTTTGTTCAAAGTTCTGAAGCAGGGAGGACGTGTCTGTCAGAAGCGCGCGAATGGCATCTGGCTGGCGCACCGCGCCTGCACAGGCGCTCATCCGAGCGGCGTTTTCGTCGTTGAGCGCCTTAAGGTTCGATGTGTCTGCACGGCATGCAGCGACAATGCGCCGAACGGCGTTCATGGCATCGGCTTCGTTTAGCGGCGAGGGAAGCCGTTCCGGTTCGCGGCTGATTGCGCGGGCAGCTCGGGCAGCGCCGACTTGCCCGGCATTCAGTGCGCTTCCGCCGGGACGGTACACGCCGTGCGTGCCGGCTGCTTCGCCGATGACATACAGGCCAGGGAACTCTGTTTGCCACCATTCGTCCACCGAAATACCGCCATTCATGTGCTGCGCGCATACGGCAATTTCCAAACGCTCACAAGCAAGATCGACGCCGTGTGAACGGTAGAACGCCACTGCCGGGGCATTCATGTGCTGAAGGCGCGCAAAGGGGGTGTCCTGCAGAGCGCCCGCGCGGACAAGATAGTCGCGCGCCTCATCTTCCAAAGCGGAAAGCGCAAAGCGATTGCCGAACGGGTTTGCACGGAAGTCCAGGAAGACGCGTCGGCCGCGGGCGATTTCATTCTGTACAAGCAGGTCGATCCGACTGGAGCCATCCTTTGCCTTACGCGCGTCAAACGGCCACTGATAGCCCTTCAGAAATACAGCGGTCAGCGCTTCGCCGGGTGTAGAAAAGCAGCCGTCCAGAAGCTCGCGCGCGTCGTTTCCTTCCTTGTCGGTGGAAATAAAGGCCGGAAGCGCCTGCATATACGTTCCGGAAACGTTCCAGCGGGGCGCAATGGAGGCAAGGCCGTACTGCCACTCCGTCAGATTGACGGCAGCCGCGCCTGTTTCCAGCAGCGCGCCGGTCATGCCGGACTGTGCGAGCGGATAGCTTACGTTCAGGTATGCCGCGGCCGGGCCGCCGGTCGCCCACACGATATGGTTGGCGGCATATACCTCAAATGCATGGGTTTCCGTGTTCAGGCACACAACGCCACTTGCGCGCCCGTCTTTCATGGCAATGGAAACGGCCAGACGATGGCTGAGGATGGGTATGCCCGCGGAGCGAACGCTTTGATCGAGAGCTTCTGCCATCAGCTTGCTCGTGAGCGGGCCAGCGGATGTCGCGCGTCGACGCGGATCATGATCGGTTTTATAGCCGATGTATTCGCCGTAGCGGTTTGTGGGAAACGGAACACCCAGCTCGCACAGGCGCAGAAAGCACGGCGCGGACAGCGCGGCTTCGCACAATGCGTGCGTGCCGTCCACGCAGCCGCCGGAAAACAGAGTGCGTGCCATTTCGCCCACACTGTCGCCGTCAAAGCCCGAGAGTGTCAGCTTGTAGTAGGTCTGCTTGTCGCTACCTGCATTGCGCGAGGTGCCGGCACGTTCGTCATCGGTGAGAAGAGCGAGGCTTTTCCGTCCCATGCGGCGCAACTCGTCCGCGCATTTGAGCGCAGCGCACCCCGTGCCGATGATCACTGTATCATAGACGTTCATATCGACCTCACATCCATATAGCCGCCGTCCACGTGCAGCACCTGCCCGGTGGAGTAGGGCAGCTCGCCATTCACAAATACCATTACCGCGCGAGCCACGTCCTCGGGAAGTCCCCATCGATGAATGGGGAAATCAGCACCCGCGAGCAGACGGTCGTATTTTTCGGTGACCTTCGAGGTCATGTCGGTTCGGATAATGCCCGGCTGTACCTCGTAAACAAAGATGTCTTCGCCTGCAAGGCGGTCGGCATAGAGCTTCGTGAGCATAGAAATACCCGCCTTGCTCACGCAGTATTCCGCGCGGTTGGGCGAGGAAACGGTGGATGAGAAGCTGGAGATATTCACGATTACGCCGCGGCGTCCATCCTGCGCGTCCTGCTGTGTCATTACTCGCGCGACGGCCTGCGTCATAAACATCGTGCCCATTAGATTGATACCGAGCACATATTCAAACGATTCCACTGTGGTTTCCAGAATGTCCAGGCGTACTTTTGGCGCAACGCCCGCATTGTTGACCAGCACGTCAATGCGTCCGAAGCGGGAGACAACCTCGCGAACGAAGGTCTCGCGGTCATCTGACTCGGCGATGGAGCCCTGAAAATAAAAGATCTCTGCGCCATTTTCGCGCAATGAACGGAAGGCCTCTGCATAGCGCTCTTCCGGGCTTTGCCCGATTAGGCAAGCGCGATAGCCTGCCTGTGTCAGATGCTCGACAATGGCAAGGCCGATGCCGCGGCCGCCGCCGGTTACGATTGCCGTTTTTTTCATATCACTTCACCGCCTGATAGCATTCGCGATCGCGTACCACGCAGCCGGAGGGAATGCCCGCGCGCAGAAGGGCAGCGCATTGACCGCAGGTGATGCAAACGCGTTTGGGGTCGAGCGCGCTCGTTTCGCGCAGGTCGCGCGGGAAGTCAGGATAGGCAAAGGCCATGCGGCCGAAGCCTACCATTTGCGCGTGTCCGCCCTTCAGCATACCTGCAGCAAGCTGGGGCGAGTACTGGCGCAGATAGGTATATGCGCTGCCGAGAATGGGCAGGTCGGGATGTGCCTTTTGAATGGTGGATACGCAATGCATCATGCGCGACTCGCCCTCCAGCGGGTGCTCCGCCGGCACGTAGTTGCCGCGGTCGTATGGGCGATTGACGTGCGGGTTTTTGTAGGGGTTGCCAATGGTGATATTGAGGAGCGGAATGCGGAATTCCGTCTTCAAAATGCCTGCAAGCCTTACGACCTCGTTCAGCTCTGGCGTAAGACCGCTTTCCGCCGTCACGCCGAAGCCCCAAGGATAGGGGAAGCCATCGTATGCGTTCATACGGCTGGTGAGGAAGAACTCCGGCTTTGTTACAGCAGCCGAGGCAGCGCGATAAGCGTTCAGCAGGAAACGAGTGCGGTTTTCAAAGCTGCCGCCATACATACCCGGACGGGTGTAGGCGGAAAGCAGCTCGCAGGCAAGGTAGCGGTGGCAGCACTTGATGTCCATGCCATCAAAGCCGGCCTTCTGCGCAAGCCGCGCCATGTCGGAGAAGCGTTCCTCGTAGGCCTTCAGCTGATCATCCGTGAGGATGCGGGAGGAATCAATGGGCGTATCCTCGAGCACGGGATTGTTGTAAGCGATCAGTGGAGCGGGAACGCCCGTGGGCTTGGAGTAACGGCCGGAATTCGTCGCCTGCATGAGAATTATGGGCGTATATCCGTTTTCCTTCAGGCAGACCTCGCGCATTTCATCCAGCAGGCGGGCGAAGTCGTCCACATTCTCATCGGTGATCATCAGCTGATGCGCGCTGGCGCGCACCTCCGGCGCGGAGGCGACGGCCTCAAACCAGATCAGCCCCGCACCGCCGTGGGCAAAGCGCAAATAGCGCCGCCGCGTAAGCGGGCCGGGACGACCGTCTGCCGTGCCGTCGGTGCCCTCCATAGGCTGAAGCGCAATGCGATTTGGAGATGTAGCGCACCCAAGGGCAAGGGGTGTAAACAGGACGGAGAGATCGCCGCTGTGCGGCAGAAATCCACCGAAGGAAGCGACGACGCGGTCAATTTCTTCCCATGAGGAATAATGGAAGGTTTCATGAAGCATGAGCAGAGCCTCCGATTCAAGTACTGAAAATAGTATAGCATTTTTTTCAGGCGGCTTCAAGCGAAACAGCAAATTTCGTGCTTGCACAAGCCGATAAAAACGGGTATAATCTACAGACATATTGTACAAAGGCGGGATTGATGGATGGATGCGGAAAACGGACACTTTACCGGCCGACAGCTTCGAGTGATTGCGGCATGCTTTCTGGCATATTTCTGCGCGTATATCGGAAGGTTGAATATGTCGGCGACGCTGGGGCATGTGATTGAGGCCATGAGGGTGGACGAAGCGCTTGGCGGCACGCTTCAAACGGTGTTTGCTATTGTGTATGCTGGGGGACAGTTTGTATTCGGTGCGATGGTTGACCGCGTGCGTCCGCGCATTTTACTCTCGGTCGGTCTGATCGGCTCGGCGATATGCAATTTGGCGTTCTCTTTTTCTGGAGCATTCGGTCTGATGATTGCGGTGTGGGCGCTGAACGGGTTGTTCCAGTCCATGCTGTGGACGCCCATCGTGAGAACGCTTGCCGAAAGCTTTGAGGGCAAAAAGCGTATGAAGGCATCGTTCGTCATGTCCTTTACGTTGGCTTGCGGGCATATTGCCGCGTGGGGGCTTGCCAGTCTGCTGTCCATGTATGTCGGCTGGCGCAACGCCTATCGGATTCCTGCTGCGATTCTCTTTTTGGCCTGCGTCGGCACAAACCTGATTCTTCCCGGAGATGCCGGAAATGCAGTCAGGGCGGCCCGAACGGATTCGGAGGCGAACGCCGATGGCAAGCTGCCGATTGGTGGAATGCTTAAGACGGGGCTTGCGTTCCTTTTTGTTGGCTGCATTGCAAACGGGTTCATCCGAGACGGTGTGATCACGTGGGCGCCAACGATCATTGGCGGCGAGGAAAGCTTGTTTTCGCTGATTATTCCCGTGATCAACATGGTCGGGATACTTGGCGGTGCGACGGCGGTGCGACGGTTTAAGGGCGGAACGCGCGTGCTTTTCGGCTGCATGATGGCGGCGTGTCTGCTTCCGGCGCTGATACTGATGGTTTGCGGTTCGTCAGTGCTGCTTACGGCGACATTCCTCGGCGTTATGAGCGCCATCCTGTACGGCTCGAACACGCTGATCACGACCATTATTCCCATGGAATATACCGACTGCGGGCGCGTGGGCCTGGTGGCCGGGCTTGTGGATGCGCTGATCTATGTGGGAAGCGCGCTTGCAGGGACGATGACCGGTTGGCTGCATGAAACGACCGGCGCGTGGACGAGCGTGTATCTGATCTGGGCATGCGTTGCGGTGGTCGGCGCGGTTTGCTCGATTCTGTCCGCTCGCGGCGCGAGGAGGCTTTTAAAGCAAGACGGTGTATGCGAGTGATGTCGCCAGCGGGCAACCGCAAATACTGGTTCTGCGGTTTGTCCATAATCGGAAATCTCACTACGTCATTATGAAGGTTTTGCCAGAGATACCGCCGATATGTGCGGCGGCACACATAAAAAGATGCGTCCCATGCGGTTGGTTCCGCGCGGGACGCAATTCGTTTTGCGGGCTTATGCGATGGAAAGAGCGATCTTCATCATGTTGGTGAAGGTATTCTGGCGTTCCTCGGCGGTAAGACCCTCGCCGGTGAACGGGTTATCAGAAATGGTCAGAAGCGCGAGCGCCTTCTTGCCTGCGCGCGCGGCGTTCAGATAGAGGCCGGCAGCTTCCATTTCCACGGCGAGCACGTTCAGCTTCTGAAGCTTTCCAAGGGGGGCAGATTCGTCGTAGAAGCAGTCGGAGGAATAGATTGCGCCGGGAACGATGCGCTGGCCGATGGCATCTCCCGCCTCCATAGCGCTTTTCAGCAGGCCAAAATCACAGCAGGGCGCGACGCAGCCGTCAAAGCCGAACTGCTTTCCGAAGCCGGAATTCGTGTAGGCGCTCATGCCTGCCACGATGTCGCGTACCTTTAGCGACTGGGAAATCATGCCGGCGGAACCGATGCGGATGATGGCCTCTACTCCGTAGAAGTTGTACAGCTCATAGGAGTAGATACCGATGGCGGGAATACCCATGCCGGAGGCCATTACGCTTACGCGTTTCCCCTGCCATGTACCGGTGTAGCCCTGAACGCCGCGAACGTTGTTCACGAGCACGGGATTTTCAAGAAAATTCTCCGCGATAAACTTTGCGCGTAGCGGGTCGCCGGGCATAAGAACCGTTTTGGCAAAATCGCCTTCCTTGGCGGTGATGTGCGGAGTGGGAATGTTGGACATGCAAACACCTCTTTCTCTCAATGACTGTTTCTATCATAGCGCACAAATGGGACAAGCGCAAGCCCTTTCGGGAAAAGATTCTCGGCGCAAGAAAAAAACGGTGTACGAACAGACATGGTTTGTGTTATAATCGAAGAGTAGAAAACAAAGTGTCGGAGGCGGAACATGGACGAGAAGGATCGTACGATCGAGAGACAAATGGAAAAAATCCGCGAGATGACGCAGCGCAATCTTCGCCGCATGGCGGATGACGTATGGGGCGCGGTCGGCCCGCTGAAGGAAGAAACGGAGAAAACGGAGAAGTCTGTCGCGCCGGATATGCGCGACGAGGTGCTGGAAAAGCAGCTGGAGGTTATTCGCAAGCTGCGCGAAAACGGTGCACAAACGTTTTCCGACAGCCTGTGGGATGAACCCATACCTGTCGGGAAAGCGGAGGGGTTTGCTGCGCCGACGGAGAGTGCGAGGCCTGCGGAAACGCATGCAGAGTCGGGGGCGGAGGAACCGGCGGAGAAGCTGGAGGATCTGCTGAGTGAGCTGCACGGCTATATCGGCCTTGAAAGCGTGAAGACCGAGGTAGAGAGCCTCGTCAACATGGTAAAGGTGCATAAGCTGCGCCGCGAGCATGGACTTCCTACGGTGGATATGTCGCTGCATATGGTATTTTCCGGAAATCCCGGAACAGGAAAGACGATGATTGCCCGCCTGATGGCGCGAATTTATCGGAGTCTGGGCATCCTGTCAAAGGGACAGCTGGTCGAGGTTGACCGTGCCGGGCTTGTGGCAGGCTATGTGGGGCAGACTGCGCCTAAGACTCGAGAGGTTATTGAAAAGGCGCTGGGCGGCGTGTTGTTTATTGACGAGGCCTACGCGCTGACCTACCATAAGGAAGGAAATGACTTCGGGCAGGAGGCCGTGGATACGCTTCTGAAATCGATGGAGGATCATCGGGAGGATCTGGTGGTCATTGTGGCCGGGTATGACGGACTGATGGATGAGTTTATTTCCTCCAACCCCGGACTGGAGTCCCGCTTTAATCGATTCCTGCATTTCGACGATTACACGATGGACGAAATGCTGGGGATCTTCGATATGCGCGTGAAAAAGGGCGGCTATGAACTGGCCGACGGCGCGCGCGAGGAGGTACGCGCGTTTATCGAAAAGCAGAATGTTGACCCGATTACATTCGGAAACGCGCGCGGCGTGAGAAATCTGTTTGAGCAGGTGCTGGTGGCGCAGGCAAATCGGCTGGCTTCGGAAACCGAAATCAGCCGCGAGATTCTGACGCAGATTACGCCGGAGGACGTGAGAAAGGCCGCGGAGAGCGCCCGTCCGCGCACAAAGAAGGACGACGCGCGCGACGAGCTGAAGGTGCTTCTTGCGCAGATAAAAAAGGCAAATGCGGAGGAAAGCCATGGCGAATGCGGAGAAATTCATCAGCCTGTATAAGGTTCTTGAGGACATTCTGGAAGAAAAATGCCGTGAAGAGGGGCGGAGCACGGTCAGCGCCGTGTATCAGTACATTTCGGCGGCGGGGAACCCACGCTTTCGCGATAAGCTGGATCTGTGCAGGCAGGTGCGAAATCTGATTACGCATTCGGCCGACATCGGCGGGCATCCGCCGGTCGATCCGTCGGACGAGCTGTTGGGTACGCTTGAGGAAATCGTAGCGTATTTTCAGAAGCCGCCGCTGGCGCTGAATCGAGCGACGACAATTGACCGCCTGATGGTGGCTACGCCGCGCGATCGTGTGGTCTGGCTCATGCAGCGCATGGCGCGAAACGGCTATTCGCATGTTCCCGTTATGGAAAACGATCGCATGACGGGCGTGTTCAGTGCGTCGACGCCATTTGCGATGGCAATGGATGAAAGCCGACTGGCCGTTGACGACCAGACGCGGCTGGACGAGGTGAGGGAGGCGCTCCGTCCCGAAAGCCACCGGATGGAGCAGTTTAGCTTCATTGACCCGCAGACCACCTGTGATGAGGCACGCCAGCTCTTTGTTCGCACGTCGCCACGCGAGCGCCGCATGGCTGCACTGTTTGTTACCGAAAACGGGCAGCCGAACGGCAAGCTGCTTGGAATGCTCACACCGTGGGATTTGATGGAGGAAGGCTGAAGGTTTGGACTCCCGACAAGAGTCCATAGATAAGGTCTTCGTATCGGCCCGGCACACGGAAGGAAAAATCGCCTGTGGCGCGGGGATGCCTGGGCTCTACGCCGGAAAGAAATTGGCTGGCAAGCTCCGGAAGATGCTTCCGCAGAGTCTGCGCGGTGGTTGGATCGAGCATCGAAAATGCAATCTGCATGGCGTACAGTCGCGCAGAATTTCGAAAGGCGGCGGAATCTGCGGACATACACAGCGCAAATGCCTGAAGATTTGCCTGCCCCTCGTTGGCGAGGCCGTTTGCGTGCGCCAGCTCATGGCAGGCGACAAACGGTAGAAACCACTCCGGCTCTGCCTCGCTCAGAAGCGCTTCGCCCGTCAGCGGCGAATAGAACCCGGCAATGCGCAGTGCGCGCATGAGCTCCGAAAAGCGCGAGTATTTCAGGCGAACGCCTCCACCCGAAAGCGTTTGCGCCGTCGCAAGGATTTCTCCATGTGCGAGCGCTTCTGTCGGTTCCAGTGCCAGCGCAAGTGATTCGATCAATTTAGAGAGAGATTCATCCGTTGCGGCTCGGGAAACGGAATAGGGCTCGTTTGCGTAGAGCGGCAGCCAGAGAAGGGCCAGCGAAAGCGATAGGGCGAGAAGCGGCTTCCAAAGCTGTCTTGGTCGCGCAAGCATCAGCCCCGTCAGAAGTGCGGCCGTCAGGCCGGTGATGGGAAAGGAAACCTTCGCAGCCATGCGTCCGATCGCTGCGAGCAGAACAGTAAGGCTTTCGTACATCGCTGATTCCTCCGTGTGCGTCGATTATCGCATATATGGCGTGCGAATTCAAATGGAATTCATGGAAAAATTACTTTTGCTGGTTATAATATCGTCGGAAGATTACCAAAGGAGCGATTGATTTATGGCGAACATTCGGTTGAACGTCAATCATATGATGAAGGATTTTCTGGGTGAGCGCGGCATTGACGGCGCGGAGATGAACGCGCTGTCCGCGCGCCTTTCGAATGCGTATGACGCCGTTGAGGCCGGACGCGGCAAGGGCATGCAGGGCTGGATGGATCTGCCCTACAATCAGGATGAGATTATGACGGACGTAGAGGAAACGGCGAAGGGCATTCGAGAGCAGTTTGATGCCTTTGTTGTGCTGGGCATCGGCGGAAGCGCGCTTGGCCCGGCGGCGGTTCAGCAGGCGCTGAATCATCTGCACTACAACGAGCTGCCGAAGGAAAAGCGCAACGCGCCGAAGCTCTACATTGAGGATAACATCGACCCCGAGCGTATGGCCGCGCTAATGGACGTTGTAGACGTGCGCACCACGTGCTTTAACGTAATTTCCAAGTCTGGCGGCACGGCTGAGACGATGAGTCAGTATCTGATTGTTCTTGAGAAGCTGAAGGAAGCTTGCCCGAACGATTACCAGAAGCACATCGTTGTAACAACCTCCAAAACAAAGGGCTTCCTCATTGAGCTGGCTCGCGAGGAGGGCTTCAAGACGTTCTATATTCCGGATGGCGTGGGCGGACGCTTCTCCGAGCTGTGCCCTGTGGGGCTGCTGGCGGCTGCCGTGTGTAACATCGACATTCGCGGTCTGGTTGCTGGCGCGAAGAAGATGGACGAGCGTTGCGCTAGCGGCGATATGACGAAGAATCCCGCTCTGTATGAGGCAGGACTTATGTATCTGTGTATGCAGAAGGGCATGAACATTTCCGTCATGATGCCGTATGCCGATAGCCTGAAGCTGATCTCCGACTGGTATGCACAGCTGTGGGCAGAGTCACTGGGAAAGAATGTGACGCTTGACGGTCAGCCCTGCCATGTCGGCTCCACGCCTGTTAAGACGCTCGGCGTTACCGATCAGCACAGCCAGCTGCAGCTGTATACCGAGGGTCCGTTCGATAAGGCTATTACCTTCCTGAAGGTGGAAAATTTCCGTGCCGTAACTCCTATTCCGCATGGCTGCGAGAATGTGCCGAAGATTGCATTCTTGGGCGGAAAAAGCCATAACCAGCTGATTGAGGCCGAGCGCAAGGGAACCGAGTATGCGCTATATCGCTCCGGCCGTATGAGCCAGACGATCACGCTGGACGAGGTGAATGCGGATACCGTTGGTCAGCTGCTGTATTTCTTCGAGCTCGTGACCGCCTACACCGGCGCGCTCCTGAACATCGATACGTTCAACCAGCCCGGCGTAGAGGAGAGCAAGGTTGCCGCGTATGCCGTGATGGGCTACGAGAGCGAGGAGCACAACCACAAGCGCGAAGAGATGAAGAATCGCCCGGAGGAGAAGAAGGCCTATATTTTCGAATAAGACAGGGAAATCGATCGATGGGAGGATGCACATGGCCTCCTCCCATCATTGATGGACACAAGCAAACGGCGTGGCAGCGAGGGTCACGCCGTTTGTGCATCCATTTTTGTCCGTATTCCGCAGAGCCGTATGTCGTGATCGCTTTACAGGCCAGAGCCAAGCAGAGCGCATACGGCAAGAAAAGCGGAGATAATTCCAAGCGCAATCAGCTTATACCGCAGGCGCTCCGTCATAAATGGTAGCCTCCTCAGGATGCAAGTGCCTGCCCAAGCTTTTCGCATTCGGACTGCGCCTGCTCATCGGGATCATCCTGACAGATGACGCTGTCGCATGCAAGTGTTGCGCCTGCAGCCAGACATTCGCCTTCCCAGTTTCGCATCCATTCGCCGTCGCCCCAGCCATAGGAGCCGAACAGAGCGATCCTCTTCCCAGAAAGAAACGGCCTGCATTCGTCAAACATCGGCTGAAATTCAATTTCCTCCAGCACCTCAGCGCCCATTGCGGGGCAGCCGAAGGCGATTGCGTCGAAATTGGCAATCTGCGAGGCAGAGAATTCAGCCGCGGTGAAAAGTGTTCCACTGCAAGCTCTTGCAACCGCCTGCGCCATCGCTTCGGTATGACCGGTTCCACTCCAGTATACTATAGCAATTTTCATATGAAAGCCTCCTACAAAAGAAAATCTATGTCAAGCGGCTACTGTGAGCCGCGTAACACCAATGCCACGTCGATAACAGCTCAGATACACACTTCGGCATTTCTCATATAGCGCGAATATGCGCAGCGCCTGCGCTTCATTTGAATAGGCCTTCCAGCAGCCGAGGCAGCGGAAGCATTCTCCCTTGTGGCGGATGAAGCCGATTACGTCCTCGAGCGGATAGCCGAGGAACACTCCGATTTCGTGCGGAAAGTCTGCACCCGAGCTGACAGCGCGAGCCAGCATTTCAAGCGCGGCGTTTGTATCAAGGGAAACGTAACCCATGTCTGTGAGAAACGCGCGAATGTCTGCTTGCTGAAGCCGCGCTTCAAGCATGCGGGGACGGTATACGTAAATTAGCCCGTCTGCCTCCCGCTCTCGAAGAATGCGCACACGAATTCCTTTTTTTCGCAAAAGTCTCTCCACCTCTGCGGCATTTTCCGATAGGGATTCGCATTCCAGCGGTCGATAGGAAAAAAGACTGCCGCATTTGTGCCCGGCCAGCGTCGCTGCACAGTGCCGGATCAGGGTTTCCTCAAAACGTGCGCTCATAGGATCCCTCCTCATGGTTAAATGTGTCTAACCGATCTCAAAAAAAGAAAGACAATCATGTCCAATGTGGTTAAATGAATCTAACCACGAAGATCATAACAAATTGATTTCCGTTTGTCAAGCCTATGTACGGGTTAATTTTCGATGAAACGGTACGGGTTTATTGATCACTTTGTGCAACAAATGAAAAACCGCATTGACAGCACGACGGCTGCGTGCGATAATAAACAGTGGAAATTACGGCGTACAGGGGAATCAGCGCATGGATATTACGAGGATTGATCCTAATTTTCTAAAGGGAACCGTTTTCAGCGAGAAGGAATTTACGTGGTATGATCTGAGAAGCGAGCCGTTTGAGGTGCGCGGTTTGGCGGTATGCGAGGGCGAGCGATTCCTCCGTCTGCCGGAGACGCTGATACCGAAATTTTGCGAGGGGCTGCAGGTGCTTGCGCACCATACGGCCGGCGGGCACGTGCGCTTTCGTACAGATGCGAAGCGCATTGCTGTGCGCGCGTGCAGTCTTTATCCCGACAGCATCATGAACCACATGGCGCTGACGGGCAGCAAGGGCATGGATCTCTATGCAGACGGCGAATATTGCTCCACAATCCGCCCCGGTATAACCGATGAATGGTTTGAAGGCGTTTGCGAAATGAAGAGCGGGATGAAGGACGTGGAGGTCAACATGCCGCTGTACAACGGGCTTACGCATCTTCTGATCGGCATCGGAGCGGATGCGAAGGTGCTTGCGCCCCGGCCGTATCGGTTTGACGAGCCGGTGGTATATTATGGATCGTCCATCACGCAGGGCGGCTGCGCATCCCGTCCTGGAAATTGCTATCAGGGCTTTCTTTCGCGATGGCTGGACGCGGATCAGGTGAATCTGGGATTTTCAGGCAATGCCAAGGGCGAATTGGAAATGGCGGAATACATTGCCGGTCTTCCGATGTGCGCGTTTGTATACGACTATGACCATAACGCGCCGGACGTAGGGCACCTTCGCCGAACGCATGAGCCGTTTTTCCGGGTGATTCGCCGCATGCGGCCGGAGCTCCCCGTGATCTTTGTTACCAAGCCGGACGGTGAGCACGACCCGCATGGCGAGGAACGACGCGAATTGATTTATGCGACCTATGAGCATGCGCGCAAGGATGGAGATGCGCATGTGTGGTTTGTGGATGGACGTACGCTGTTTGGCGAAGCTGACCGAGGAGATTGTACCGTGGACGGCTGCCATCCGAACGATCTGGGCTTTTATCGGATGGCGCAGGCAATTTATCCGGCGCTGAAGGAGGCGCTGTCGGTCTGACGGCGCTGGATGAAGGAGATGGGAACGATGGATGCCCGCGAAGCGGAGGCAATCTTTCAAACGATCCTCGACATAGGGGTGACAATGCTGAAATCCGGGGGCGAGGTATACCGCGTCGAGGACACGATCTGCCGTCTGGTACGAGCCTATGGAGGCGAGAAGCCGCATGTTTTTGCCATTCCGTCTCACATTGTGGCGACGGCGGAAATGAACGGGCACGAGCTTACGTCCTCGCGGCGAGTTCTGGCGGCGAGCATCAATTTGGAGATGCTTGATCGAGTGAATGATCTGGCGCGGCGCGTGTGTCGGGAAACGCCGGATGCGGAGACGATGCGCGCGCGGCTGGATGCAGCTTTGGCAACGCCTACCTATACGCTCTGGCAGAAGATGATCATTTATGCGCTGGTTGCGTTTTCGTTTACCGTGTTCTTTGGCGGCAATCTGGCGGACTCGATTGCAAGCGCGCTGATTGGCGTTGTGATGCTGTTTTGTGCGCGTCTCACGCATACGCTGGGCGGGAATACGCTGTTTAACAACATCATGAGTGCGGCGGTGGCTGCAGCGCTTGCGGTGACGTCGGTTCGGCTGGGGCTTGCCGCCGATGCGGACAAGATCATCGTCGGAAATGTGATGCTGCTGATTCCCGGCGTTGAGCTGGTTAACGGTATGCGTGATTTCATTGCCGGAGATATTCAGGCGGGATTGATGCACGTGGCGGAGGCACTGTTTCTGGCCATTGGCATTGCGCTGGGCGCGGCAGGCGTTCTGACGATTCTGGGAGGTGCGGCATGATGAAGGAATGGCTGATTCCCATCGTTTCCGCAGCGCTCGGTAGCCTGAGCTTCGCCATGTTCTTTGGCGTGCGTTCCCGGAAGCTATGGTTTTCGGCACTGGGAGGCGCGTTGAACTGGGGACTGTATTTGCTTGCAATGAAGAAAATGGGATTGCCCGAAACGATGGCCTACGCGCTGGGCGCAGCGGCAGGCACGCTGTATGCAGAGGTTCTCGCGAGAATCATTAAAACCCCGGTCACCGTGTTCGTCATCACGTCCGTGATTCCGATGGTGCCCGGGGGGGCGCTGTACTATACGATGCTGGGTCTTTTGCAGGGCGACAAGGCAACGTTTGTGACGAGAGGCCTGTACACGCTGTCGGCGGCGGGGGCAATGGCGTTGGGCATTTTCGCAGCTACGATGCTGTTCCGGCTGTTGTTTACGGCCGGGCGCGCTATGTGCTCCGCGCTCCGAGGGTCTCATTGAACGATAGGCATTTCGACCGAGCGCGCCATGCGCATAATCTGCGATTCGAGACTGATGGTAATATCGGTCTCGAGTTGTTTTTGGAATTGGGGCGAATCCATGCTGTTCAGAAGCGCGGATTCGATTGCCTTACGCTGCCGGGGCGAGGAAAGGCTTCTTCGGAAGGACAGGCATAGAAGTTTTCGTGTGAGCAGCGGAAGGTTTGCTCGGCTCACTGCGTTGGTGACGGCCTTCTGACCGAAGTAGGCTACAATCAGGCCGATCAACGCGCCCAGCAGGATGCCGACCGGGCCTTCCATCAGAAGTACCATGCCGCCTCCGCCGCAGAGACTTGCGGTGATGCAACTGGTGATAACGTAGATCAGCGTTGTCGTAACCGGGCTTTCCAGTAGGATATTTACCTTTTCCGGTCCGATCAGGGCGCGTACGCCGGTGAGCGACATGCTTTGCCGGTCTACGTCGTGACGGATGCAGATTTCGTCCAGCCGTGGCTGCAGCCGCTCAAATAGCTTCTTCAGCCAGTCATTGATGGCCGGCCGGATTTCCGGAATCTCGTCAAGGTTTTTAACCAGTTCATCGGTACGCTCGATAATCGGCGCCTCCATTTTTTCTATGGTTTCAATCTCGCCGCATTTCCATTCATCCAGTACGTTCAGCACCACATCGTGTACGATGCGGCCGGAAAGAATGGAGGCCAGCGGCACGGTTAACCATTTGAGCGACGAAGCGATTTCCTGCGATACATCGCCACTTTGGAAGTAGGTCTCGACATCCTTTGAGAAGGCGTCCAGCCGGTCGTCCACGCGTGCAGCATAGGCAAGCCCCTTGGCGATGGAGTATTCAGGCTCCGGGCAGATAACGATCTGTGCATTCGGAAACTGCGCGGCACACGCCTCGCGGAAGAAGCGCATGCGCGACGCTCCGCCGGTCAGGATCACGAGCTTCGGCGGATTCTCGGCTGTAGCCTGATCTGCGTGGCGCAAAAGGTCGCTCAGCGCCTCGCCGAACGTTGCACCCTTCAGCTCCTCCATGGGGGTGGAGAGGATTTCGCGCATAATATCCTCGTTCAGCTCGAATTTCACCTTTACGGGCATGTCGTAGTATACCGTTTCAGAGGCGACGCAGGGCGTTCTGATCCATTCGCTTTCGTCGAGGAAATATTGCTCCTTCAAACGGCGCGCGGCAATTTCGAGACGGTTTTTCCACGAAAGCGACTCGCGGAAAACGGTTTCAAGCTCCTCGCGGTGTTTGCTTGCCGCCAACGCGCGGCGGAGCATGCCGGCCTCAATCAGTCCGCCGCCGAGAGAAACGTCGCCAAACGTACCGATGGCGGATTCACGTCCACCCACGATATAGGCAAAGTCGGTCGTAGACGAGCCGATATCGATGACCAGCGTCGTCTGATCGAGCATTTCAGGCGCAACCTTCAGCTCGTGCGCGTAGCGGGCATAGAAAAATGCGGCGCGCGATTCAGACACGATGTGCACGTTGCCAAGCCCAGCGCGCTTCATGATTTCGCAGTAGCGCGCGCGATCGTTTTCCTTCCAACCTGCGGGGCAGCCGACGGCGATGTATACGTCTCCGTCAAAGAAATCGTCCGCCTCCTCCAAAAGCGCCGCGCGAAGGCCATGGGCAAAGCGCTCGATGTCGCGCTCAGCATCCATGGTATTCAGATAACGGCTCTTGAATCGGGAACGCAGATGCACGACCTTGCGGTCGAGCAGTGCCTTCTCGCCGATGCGCACCTCCGTACCGGACATGCCAACGACGGACAGGATGGAGCCGCGCCCGTCGATCGGCTGAATTATGGGTTCAATTACACTGTCTTCTGCCAGACAGGCGACTGCGCTCTCGCCGTCGCCGATGTCAATGCCAATGTACTTCATTCGTTCGTATCCTCCGCAGTTTCTTCCAGATGCACGATGGCCATACCGCGTGCTACCAGTCGGTCGCCCTTCAGCACAGCGGGGGCGATGGTGCGCGTGGCGCGCTTGGTCGGCATGATATCAAAATACGCGTCGTTCGTGCCGTCGTATTCCAAAAACGCGTAGCCTCTTGAAAGGGTCAGCGCCGTAATGGCTGTCATCAGCTCGTCCGGCACGGCGTCCGGATCCTCGCGCTTCAGCGTTACGGCTAAGGTGATCAGCTGAAGGACGCTTTCGTCATCGCTTCCGCCGGGGGCAGGCAAAGTCAGGAAGGCTTCAAGGTCGCGGTCAATGGCTTCCATGCGGCGCTCGGTGAGACGGAAAAGCGCGTCCGCGTTCACAGTCTGGGAAACCTTTACCTCCGGCTTCGGGTGGGGCAAAAAGGCTGCGAGAGCCGTAAGAATTGCACCAATCGCGGCCCAAAGCGACGTCAGCAGGTCGGCACCTTTCCAAGCGGAGGCGGCTGCGCCCGCAGTGATCAGAATCGCGCACAGGCTCAAAGCTAGCGACGTCGGGAAGCCCTTGGCGTGCTTTACCCTAACATCGGGCGGGTTCACGATGGAAAGAGCGGAAATCAGGCCGGCTTCATGGGAAAACAGAATGCTGCCCAGCTGTCGGGCGATGGAATCGTCCAGCTGAGAAAGCGTCAGCTGCTGGGTGTCGGCAATCATTTTTTTCAGAATCTCCGCGGCCGACGCGGTGTCTTCAAAGGACTTCGAGGGGCGGTTTTCCATTAGCGCCCGAAAGTGTTCTGCGGCAAGCGGCATAGGGTCGCTCACTCCTTTCGTTATTTACTGCCCTTGATCAGGGCGCGGATGTCGTCTTCCGTCTCGTTTTCGCGCAGGCGGCGGGCAATCAGGATGAAGCGCTCGTCGTCTTCGCTGTAGGAGCAGGTTACGAGCGACAGAAGCTGGTCGTTCGCGTCGGCTCCGACGGTGGTGACGTAAAGCGCGCGCTCGCGAATGGCGTACAGGAAGGAATTGAAGCTGGCGTCGCCAAAGAAGAACGTACGAATGTTGAACGACGGCGTCATGGTTTCCTTCGCGGGCAGACGCATGGCTGCCAGTACGACGTAGGTTCCGGTTTCGTAGATCGTATCAAAGTAGATAAACGGATTACGCGCCGCATACTTGATTGTGGAATACTGGGTGAGCCGCGCAAACATTGTGCCGTTTTTCATATTGTGGCCGTACAGGATCATGTGCTGGTCCTGCGGCCAGATCTCATTTGCCTCGTCCATGAAGACTGCGCCGGACTTGCGCTTGTCGCCATAGAAATCGTGGGTGAGGTAGTATTCATTGTCGAGCTTGAGCACGAATTGATCAATCGCAGTGTGCTCAGTGTCGGTAGGAATGTACAGGCGGCCGACAAGGTCGGGGTTCAGGCTGTGCAGTCCCTTGAATTCCTTGCGGATTTCGGCGGGCGGCGTTGGATAGGCGACGATCTGTGCGCCGCTGCTGACAGCTGTCTGCGGGGTTGGCGTGGGCAAGGGCAACTCGGATGCGGTTGGCTCCGCTGTGACCATTAGCGCATGCAACTGTGCGTTCAGAGCTTCCGTTTCACTTCTTTCGTGATAGAACTTCACGATATACACCGCGGCGAGCACAACTAGTGCGAGTACGGCGAGGAAGACCACGCGATAGAACCATGCGTCGCGTCGCGCGTTTCCGGAATGTTGGGCCTTCTTCTTTTTGGGCATGTCGAAGCCTCCGTAATGAACGTTCCATTTCATTATAGCGCAAAAGCGCGCGTTTCGCAATCCCTTGCCGAAAGAATGCGGAAGGTCTACCGGCAGGCGCGGTTACATAGACTGGGGCAGAATTTGCAAGAAAGCGGGAGGCGTTCCATGGATCAGAAGAATCTGTATCGGGATATCGCCGGACGCTGCGAGGGCGATATTTACATCGGCGTCGTAGGTCCGGTGCGAACGGGGAAGTCCACCTTCATCAAAAGGTTCATGGAGCTGCTGGTGCTTCCCAACATCGAGAATGCCGATCGCCGCGCGCGGGTACAGGATGAGCTGCCCGTAAGCGGGGCAGGACGCACGATCACGACTACAGAGCCGAAGTTCGTGCCCAATGAGGCGGCCGAGGTGCGGCTGCGCGATCTGGCTTCGTTCCGCGTGCGGCTGGTGGACTGTGTTGGCTACCTGGCCGACGGCGCGCTGGGACTGAATGAAGGCGAAGCAACGCGCATGGTGCGCACGCCGTGGTTTGATTACGACATTCCCTTTGAACAAGCGGCAGAGCTGGGCACGCGCAGGGTGATAAAGGAGCATGCCGCCGTAGGCGTGGTAATGACGACGGACGGCACGGTGACCGAGCTTCCGCGGGAAGCCTATGAGGCGGCGGAGGAGCGCGTGGTCCGGGAGCTCAAGGAACTGGGGAAGCCGTTCATTGTAGTGCTCAACACGTTGAATCCCGAGGGTGCGCAGGCACGAGGCCTGAAGGCTGCGCTAAGCGAGAAGTATGACGTGGCCGTAGAGGCTGTGAACGTAGAACAGATGCGCTTGAGCGAGGTTGGTGGCTTGATGGAGAGCCTGCTGTTTGAATTTCCGCTGACCGAGCTTCGTATGGATGTGCCCGCATGGTTGGGAGCGCTGGATGAGGATCACTATCTGGTCACAGGCGTTATGGAGCAGGTACGCCGCGCTGCTGCGCAGATGTCCCGCGTGAGGGACTATGAAAAGCTGATTACCGCAGCGAAGGAAGCGGATGCAGTGGAGGACGTGCGCGTAACGTCTGTAAAGCTAAACGAGGGAGCGGTGGAGTTGAAGGCCGAGCTGAAGGACGGCCTGTTCTTCCGCGTGCTGGGCGAGGCCAGCGGCCAGAACGTGGAGGGTGAGGAGCATTTGCTCAAGCTGATGAAGGAGCTTGTTGACGCGCGCCGGGAATACGACCGTGTAAAGGATGCGCTTCAGAGCGTACGAGAGACGGGCTACGGCCTGGTGCCTCCGGAGATGGACGAACTGACGCTGGAGGAGCCGCAGCTGGTAAAGCAGGGCTCGCGATTTGGCGTGCGGCTGAAGGCGGGCGCGCCCAGTCTGCACATGATTCGTGTGGACATTCAAACGGAGGTTAGCCCAATTGTCGGCACGGAAAAGCAGAGCGAGGAGCTTGTGAAATCACTTTTGAGCAATTTCGAGGGCGACCCAAAGAGCCTTTGGGAGACGGAGATTTTCGGCCGTTCGCTGAGCGAGCTGGTGAAGGAAGGGCTGGCTGGAAAGCTGATGCGTATGCCGGACGACGTTCGGAGCAAGGTTCAGCAGTCGCTTGCCAAGATTATCAATGAAGGAAACGGAGGCATGATCTGTATCCTGCTGTAAAACGGGTAAGAACGGCGGTTGACTTCCGAGCAAACCTTTCGTATAATGAAGCTATTCGAGAGGGGGCTGGAGGTATGCCGCCGGTATCGCTTTTAATCAAGCCGGCGTCGGGACATTGCCAGTACCGATGCCGGTATTGCTTTTATGCCGACGAAATGGCGCGCCGCAGCGAGGGTGCACGCGGCGTGATGACAATGGATACGCTGAGGATACTCGTACGCCGGGCCTTCGCTGCGGCGGATAATTGCGTGGCTTTTTCCTTTCAGGGCGGGGAGCCGACGCTGGCGGGATTGGTTTTTTTTCGGGAACTGATTCGACTTCAGAGATCCTATGCGGGCGGCCGGACCGTGTATAATTCCATACAGACAAACGGCGGCAGGATCGACGATGAGTGGGCGGAGTTTTTCCGCGAAAACCATTTTCTTGTGGGGTTGTCGATGGATGGAGACGAAAAAACGCATAACCAGTATCGGCTGGATGCGGACGGCGCAGGTACGTTTGAGCGTACGGCCCGGGCGGCGAAGACGCTGGCCGAGCATGGGGTGGACTTCAATATCCTGTGCGTGGTCAACAGGGATGTGTGCGCCCGCCCGGCAGAAATCTACGAGGCGCTGCGGAACTATCGTTTTTTACAGTTCATCCCGTGTCTCGATGGGCTGGAGCCCGGCGCGCCTTCGTTTGCGCCGGATGCCGTTTCCTATGGTCGATTCCTCATCGAGATTTTTGACCGCTACGAACGGGATTACCGAAGAGGACAGTATGTGAGCATTCGTACGTTTGACAACTATGTGCAGATGCTACTAGGCAACCCGCCGGAATGCTGCTCGATGGCGGGAAAATGCACCTGCTCATTTATAGTGGAGTCGGACGGAAGTGTGTATCCCTGCGACTTTTATGCAGTGGACGAATGGAAGCTGGGAAACGTGAATTCGGACGGATTCGGGAAAATGGCAGCTTCGGAAACGGCAAGGCGGTTTGTCGAAACGTCGATTCCGCTGAACGATGCATGCAAGGGCTGCGACGCATTCTTCCTGTGCCGTGGCGGCTGCCGCCGGGAACGCGAACCGTTTGTCGGTGGAAAGCCGTCGCTCGATCGATATTGCGAAGGGTACAGGCTGTTTTTCCACGAGCGCATGGAGGCGCTGCGGCGCCTTGCGGAGCGCGTGCGTGCGCAGAGGCGAATGTGAAAGCATATTACGAAAAACGAGCTCAAGCAGGATGCGCGGATTTTGACAACCGAGCGGCTTATTTGATGAAATCCGCGCTGGAATTTCCGCAAAACGTTGCAATGCGGATTTTGCAAAGGTATAATGAACTTAACCCGATAAAATGATACAGGGAGGATGTTTAACGTGATGAAGCTGGGAATCAATACGGTTTTGTTCAAGGCCTTCGATGTGAAGACCGCGCTGAAGGCGATCAAGCTGGCAGGCTATGATGGAGCGGAGCTTTCCGCGATTCAGGGCATGTGCGAGCACCTGGTGCTGGATGCGTGGGAGACGCAGGCTCCGCTGGTAAAGGCAGCTGCAAAGGAAGCTGGCGTTGAGCTTCTGAGTATGGAGGTAGCCTCTCTCGACGAGGACAGATTGGAAAAGGCGTTTAAGGCTGCAAAGTATCTGGGCATTCCGGTTGTGAACGTTGGACCCGGTGGAAAAATGGACGATGAGGAAACCTTTAAAACGTCTATTGAAACGCTGACCGCGCGTGCGGAGCTGGCCGCCCAATACGGCGTAAAGCTGTGCTGCAAGGCACACGTCGGATGCGCAATTTATTCAACGCCTACCACGCTACGCGCCATGGAGCTGATTTCCTCCGATTCCTTTGGCGTAGACATGGATCCCAGCCACATTCATCGCGCCGGTGAGAAGCCCGAGGAGGCGCTGGCCTCTGTCGTGAGCCGCATGGGTCATGTGCATATCCGCGATTGCGTGGGCCCTGGCCCGAATCCCGGAACACCCGCCAATCAGGCCTGCGGCCGCGGCGAGATCAATCTGTATGGCTATTTCAAGGCGCTGGTTGACGCGGGCTATGAAGGCCCCGTATGCCTCGAGGTCATTGGCCCCGAGCAGACCCTGCAGCAGGCACAGGCCATCGCGTCTGAGAGCTACGGCTACATGAATGCGATTCTCAAGATTCTGAACGCCCGATAAGCGACCGACGAAAGGGGAGCCAAATCCATGATTAAGGTAGGCATCTGCGGCTTTGCGCACGGTCATGTATTTTCCTTCACAAAGGAATGGCTGCGTGCGCCCGAGAAGTACGGAATCGCCGTGACCGGCGCATGGGATCATGATTCGAGCCGGCTACATGAGTCGCTGGAAAAAAACTATCCCGGCGTGGATATTCGCGCGTATGAGTCGCTGGACGAGCTTCTGAAAAGCGACATTGACGCCGTTGTCGTCACCAGCGAAACTGCGTACCACTGCGATATCTGCGAAAAAGCGGCGAAGGCCAAAAAGAACATCGTTCTTTATAAGCCCATGGCGCTGCATATGGCCGAAGCCGACCGCATCGTAAAAGCGGTCGAGGAAAACGGCGTGCGCCTGACGATGGGCTGGCAGATGCGCGCAGACAAGCAGAATGCCCGCATCCGTGAAATCGCGCAGAACGGCGAGCTGGGCAAGGTATGCCTGTTCCGTCGCCGTCATGGTCTGGCGACGCACACGTGGGCGAATTTCGAAAGCACGTGGCATGTAAACACGGTGATGAACCGCGATATTTTTGCCGACGATTCCACGCACGCGATCAACCTGATGCAGTGGATTTTCGGCATGCCGGAAACGGTATCCTGCGAAATGTCCACGATGGTCAACCCGCGGATTCCCAACGACAACTGCGTGGCGCTTTTTAAATATGAAAACGGCATGATTGCCGAAATCAGCTGCTCTTTTACCACCAGCGCCGTGGAAATTACTACGGAAATGTACTGCGAGAGCGGCAGTGTGCAGCAGTATTTCGGCGACGCGCCTTCCACGCGTCTTCCGCGCGGCGAAAAGCAGCCCGGTCTTGTGTGGTTTAAGGAGGGAGACAAGTGCTGGACGGATTCCGGCATTCCGTCCCCGGAGGCTCACGGTCAGCGCCTTGTGGATCAGGCTGAGCCGATGGCGCGGTTTTTGCATGGCGAAGCGCCGCTGTGCGATGCGAGGGAGGGCAGGGACACGCTCCGTCTGGTGCTTGCCTGCTACCTTTCCGCAAGAGAGGGCAAGCGCGTAAGCGTATACGACGAAAGAATCAACGAACTGTAATTAAAAGAGAGGGGAACACGAGCATGTCAAAGAAACAACCGAACCTTCTGTTCTTCGGAATCGACAGCCTGCGCCGCGACCATATGAGCCATTACGGCTATGGCCGCCTGACTACCCCCAATATTTCCAAGTATGCGGATCGCGGCATTACGTTTGAAAGCTGCTTTTCCGCGCATATCCCCACTACGCCCGGCTATTCCAGCATGCTCACCGGCCGCGACGTGTTCGGCACCGGCGTCGTCGCGCTGGGGCAGACCAAGATTGTGGACGGTGTTCCGGTGTTGGCCGAAATGCTGCACGACCGCGGCTATGAAACCACCTGCATCGGCTTTAAGGGTAATGCAGCCGGACGCGGCTATGACAATTACCTGAGCTTTGCTGGCTGGGGTCCCGACCACGACGATGGCCGCGCGCACAAGGCCGAGAACTGCAATGACGTCGCCATTCCTGAGCTGGAGCGTCTGGCTGCAGGCGACAAGCCGTTTTTCCTGTTTATTCGCCATATGGATCCGCACTCCCCGTATCTGGCGCCGGCTCCGTTCAAGGACATGTTCTTCCAGGGCGACGCGTTTGATCCCGAGGACAAGCGCATGCAGAAGGTGTACGATTTCAAGCCCTTTGGTGATTACATCGGCTCGTGGGTACCCAAGGGGTGCACGAATCCCGATTACGTCATTGCGCAGTACGATTCTGCCGTGGCCTATATGGATAACTGCATCCAGCAGGTGCTGGAAAAGCTGCACGCGCTGAATCTGGAGGAGGACACCATTGTTGTGTTCGTTTCCGACCACGGCGAGACGCTGTACGATCACGACTGTTATTTCGATCATCACGGCATGTACGAGCCCACGCTGGTGGTTCCGTTCATCGTGGTCTGGAAAAACCATCTGCCGTCCTGCGTTCGTATCAAGGACTATATGCAGCTCAAGGACGTTACGCCCACGCTGCTGGACATCATGGGCATTGAAACAGGACTGCCCTTCGAGGGCCGTAGCATGATGCCGTTGGTCTATGGCGGAGAGCGCGAGCCGGAGCCGGAGTTCTACATTACCGAGGATACCTGGATGCGCAAGCACGGCTGGCGTACGCCGGAATGGAAGCTGATTGTCTCCAAGGAGCCGGACTTCCACTTCAAGCCCATGGTTGAGCTATACAACCTGGTCAAGGATCCCGAGGAGAACCACAATGTGGCCGACGAGAACCCCGAGGTTGTTGAGATGCTCAAAAAGCGCATGGACGCATGGATTGAGAAGCGCGTGAAGGAAACTGGCCGCCCCAATCCGATCGACGTGAACTTCCTCAAGGACGGCAAACCCTTCGCCTCCTCGCAGGAAGCCTATGAAGGCAAGTACATCGGCGGCATCGCGGACGCTGTGAAGCTGCAGAAGAAGGATTAAGATCATGCTGAGAGTATGCGTTATCGGCCTTGGCCATATCGGCAATCTGCACGCGCGCATTTATCAAGAGGACGATATGGTGGAACTGGTCGGCGTGTGCGACGTGAACCGCGAGCGCGCCGCTGCTGCCGCAAAGAAGTTTGACGTGCCGTGCTATTACGATGTGCCTACGATGCTGAAGGAGCTTAAGCCTGATCTGGTGTCCGTTGCGACCGGCGGCTATGAGTATTCGTCCGATCACTTTGTTCCAACCATTCAGGCGCTGGAGGCGGGCTGCCACGTGCTCACCGAGAAGCCCATCAGCAATGTGATTGAGAACGGCAGGATTATGGTCGACACGGCAAAGCGCCTGAACCGTTGCTTCGCCGTTGACTTCAACCATCGCTTTACGCCCGCCGCCCGCGCTGCAAAGAAATGGCAGGATGAGGGACTGCTTGGCGATCTGCTGTTCTGCAACATGGCGCTATGGATTGGAAAGCCGCAGGATTTCGACAGTCCCTATTATCATCTGAAGGCGCTGAATCCGCATTCCTGCGAGATCATTCGCTATTTCATGGGCGATGTGGAAGCGGTGCAGTGCTTTGCGATGAAATCTCCGGGCCGAAGCATCTGGTCGACGGCGAGCGTCAACATGAAGTTCAAAAACGGTGCGGTCGGCCATCTGACCAGCTCCTACGACATTGCCCGCGGTCATCCGATGGAAAGATGCGAGGTTGCCGGTCTAAAGGGACGGCTGGTGTTTGAGGATATGTGGCGTGAAGCTACGCTGTATCCTGCCGGAAACCAGGAAAAACGCGTGTACACCAACCCGGTGTTCGGCGGCTATGCCAACTTTGATGATACCTTCCGCGACCGCATCCGTTCGTTCGTGCGGCAGGTGGCGGCAGGCGTGAAGCCGGAGGATATCGACGGCAGCGGTCTTCAGGGGCTCAAGGCGCAGATGATCATCCATGCGGCCATCGAATCGCTGGATACCGGTCGAATTGTGTATCTGGATGAAATGTTCCCGAATTACATCTGACGAAGGGAGGCGGGGCGGATGCCGGATAATGTACTGCGTTTTCAGGATCATGCAGACGCATCGGCGCCAGGCATTGTCGTGCTGGATCAGAGTCAGACGCGCATCAGCCCGCATGCCCATGCGTTCTACGAATTCGTCTACATCCGTGAGGGCTTCTGCCTTCACGGAACCGACGAGCAGACGGCGCTGGTTATGGAGGGAGACTGCTTCCTGATCACGCCGGGCAGCAACCATAGCTACATCGGCTCGCGCGTGGTGCAGCTGTACAACTTTCTGTTTCTGGAGGAGGCGTTTCAGAAGCTTCGGCATGAGCCCGTATTCAAAACGATCTTCTCCATGGACAGCCGGAAATGGGATTCCGTGAAGGTGCATCTGGATCTGAACGAGCAAAAGCGCGTATCCCGGCTTTTGCGCGGGATAATCGAGGATCAGAAGGCGCAGGAAATCGGCTGGCAGACGCGCGTATTGTGTCAGGGTACGTGCGTGCTGATCGATTACGCGCGAGCACTGGAAAGGCGCGGACAGGCTGAAAGCGAGGGCGGCGGCTATCCAAACTATGTGGAGAAGGCGCTGGAAATCGTAGGCAAGAGGTATTCGGACAGCAAGCTTACCGTGGCAGCGATTGCCGCCGAAGCGGGCGTGACGCCGGACTATCTTTCCCGGCAGTTTCGCACGATCACGGGCGTGGGCGTTCAGGAATACCTTCGGCGCTGCCGATTTGCGCGCGCGGCCGACATACTGGCTTCGGGCGCGTCAGTTTCCGATACGGCAAAGCGCGTGGGCTTTGCAAGCCTGAGCCATTTCTCCCGCGAATTCAAAAAGGAACTGGGCGTGGCTCCGTCTGGGTACGCCCGTGTAAATGACGAAAAACAGGAATGACAGAGGAGGTACGAATCATGAAACTGAAGTGTGCAGTCGTCGGTATGGGCGGCATTGGCAACACGCATGCGAAGTGCTATCACGAGAACGAGCTTTCCGAGTTGGTCGCGGTTTGCGACCTGGTGAAGGAAAAGGCGGATGCGGCGGCAGAACAATTTGGCGTGCGCGCGTTCTATGATGAGGAAGAAATGCTCAAGGCAATGCCGGAAATCGACATCGTCTCTGTGACCACCTCCGGTTATGATAACGGCTCCATGCATTATGAGCCCGCCATGCTGGCTCTGAGCTACGGCAAGAACGTGCTGGTTGAAAAGCCCATCTGCGCGGATATAAACGATGCGCGCGAGCTGGTTCGCTATGCTGCAAAGCAGAAGGTCTATCTCGGCTGTGACCTGAACCACTACTTCTCCGGTCCTGCGTTTGCGGCAGATGAGCTGATGAAAAACGGCGGCGTGGGCGAGCTGGTGTATTGCATTCACAAGGTAGGCTTCAATGGCTCCGAGCTCAAGTACGGCGGCCCCGGCGCACCCCGCTGGCAGACGCCCTACAGTCATCTGAAGGCCTTCTGCGCGCATCCTTTCAGCGTTATGCGCCACTTCTGCGGCGACATCGTAGGCGTACAGGCGTTTTTGTCCAAGCCCGGCGTACGCGCGACTGCGTGCGACCCCATGCTGTCCATAAACTCCATTCACGTGCGCTTCGCCAACGGCGGCGTGGGCTATTTGATCAGCCAGCGTGGAGACGCGATGTTCGGTTTGGGCGGCTGGTGGAGCTATGAGCATGCCGGCACGAAGGGAACCTTCTGCATCGAAAACTGTGTGGAGAAGCTACACTACTGGAACATCAATGAGGTTGAGAACCCTGGTATGGCATCGCCCACGCCCAAGACCACCGATTTCGGCGTGAAGGAGTTTGGCTCCACGTTCCCGACCCGTATCAATGCCTTCCTCGAGGACATTGCCAACAAGGTGCCGCGCGAGTATCTGCGCGCCTCCGGACGCGACGCTCTCGCCACGCTTGAATACACCTTCGCCGCGATGAAGAGCTACGAGAACGGCGGCGTTCTAGTCGTGCCCGAGCTGCTGCCCGCCTTCCATGGCGACATCAGCCGCATCTGACGGTATGAATATTCTGCTGATCAATGCCGACCAGCTTCGGCATGACTGCGTGGGCTATCGGGGACTTCGGGGCGTAAAAACCCCGAACCTCGATGCGCTCGCGCGGGAGGGCATCGTATTTGAGGATGCGTACACCCCGTTGCCAGTGTGCTCGCCGGCACGACAGGCGCTTCTGTGCGGCCGTCGTCCGGACTCCATCGGCGCGCAATGGAACTACGATTTCATGCCTACGCCGGAGCTGGATCCATCGATCTGCTGGCCGGGAGAACTGAAGCGGAACGGTTGGAATACTGGCTATATCGGAAGGTTTCATGTGTCGTCCACCCATACCCCTGCGGATTTTGGATACCAGTCCGTGGTGCATTTAAGCAAATATCGTGCCTTCGCGGCGGAGAAGTACCCGGACGTGAAGTACGAGGGCGGCTGGCTGGGATGTGAAAGTCCCATACCTGTAGAGGACGCTGAGACGCACTGGCTGGCAGGGCGTGCGGGCGAGATGATTCGCGCCTTTGCTGCCGAGGGCAAACCGTGGCACCTGTGGGTGGACTATGAGGTTCCGCACCTGCCGTGCCGTCCCTCCGCGCCGTTTTCCTGCATGTACAATCCGGACGAGATCGAGCCGTGGGACGGCTGGGGTGACGAATTCCATCTGAAGCCATACATTCACAGGCAGCAGACGCTGAGCTGGGACACGGCAAAGTATGAATGGAAGGACTTTCAGCCTATGGTGGCGCGCTACTATGGCTGGATTACGCAGCTGGACGATGCAATCGGACGGATTCTTGCAGCGCTGAAGGAAACCGGGCAGTATGAGGACACCGCGATTGTCTTCACGTCCGATCATGGAGATATGTGCGCAAGCCATTCGATGCTGGACAAACACTATGTTCTGTACGACGATATTATCCGAATTCCGCTGGTGGCGAAGATTCCCGGAGCAGAACCGCGGGTGAGTCATGAGCTCGTGATGAACTGTCTGGATATTCCTGCGTCCATTCGAAAGTGGGCGGGACTCGCCGAGGAGCCGATGCACCACGGGCGGCCGTTGCCGGAAACGGCTGAGGAGGAGTTAGGTGCGCAGGATGTACTCGTAACGTCCAACGGCCAGCAGTTTGGCCTCTACACGACGCGCGCGCTTCGGACGCGCACACACAAATACGTGTGGAACCTGACGGACATTGACGAGCTGTACGATCTGACGCTCGACCCCGGCGAGAAGTGCAACCGAATTGCCGACCCTGCATATACGGAGCTTTTAAAGACCATGCGCAGGCGACTGTATGAACGGCTAAAGGAGACGGGAGATCGCTTCGTTGGTAGCCAGTGGATGGAGCGTCAGCTGCTGGAAGACAAAAAACACATTCCGGAGGAACGTATTTAACCAAGGAGGCACCCATGAAAAAACTGCTTGCGATTCTTGCGGCACTTGCCCTTGTGCTTTCGGGAATTTCCGTTGTGGCCGAGGATGAGAAGGTAACCTTGAGCTTCCTGCGCATCGGCAATGACGAGACCGAGCGCGCCTTCTGGCAATGGGCGATTGAGGAGTTTGAAAAGGTCAACACGAATGTGCACATTGCATATGAGGAAGCGCCCATCGGCGACAGCATGGATACCGTGCTCAACACCCGTTTCGCGTCCGGCGAGGGCGTAGACCTGATTGGTCACGGCATTCTCTCCGTGGCACAGCGCGTTGAGGCGAACCAGTATATGGCGATTGACGAGTATTTTGAGGGCTGGGAAGGCAAGGATGACATCATGGCCTCCGTGCTCGCCAACGGCACCTATAACGGACACGTGTACGGACTGGGCTATTCCGTTACGCCCTATGTGTTTGCTTACCGCTCTGATCTGCTTGAGGAAGCTGGCATTGACGTGCCCACCACATGGGATGATCTGGCCGACGCCGCCCGCGAGCTGACGAGGAAGAACGATGATGGAGAAGTGGAGTTCGCAGGCTTCTGCTATCCGCAAACCGGCGGAAACTTAGTTGAGCTGGACGTGTTTGTGTATGGCAACGGCGGCCAGTACATTGTTGACGGTGAGCCGACGTTTGCGGACAACGAAGCAATTTCAGGCGCGCTTTCCTTCCTGCGCGAGCTGCTTCCGGACGTGAGTCTTACCTATTCCAACAGCGAGGTTAATCCGTTCGTATCCGGCTCTGCCGCGATGACACTGATCAACAATGCCGTGCTGACCGCTATGCTCAAGAATCCCGAGTATGAGGGCAAGGTCGGTATTGCGTTGCCTCCGAACAATGGCACGAAGGCCTCATTCTGTGGCTGCAATATGCTGTTTATCGGCACGAGGTGTCAGCATCCGGACGAAGCGTTCAGCTTTATAGCTTTCGTGCTTTCCCGGGAAGCGACGCTCAAGCGTGCCGAAATGGCGAAGATTCCCGTAACTCGCACGTCTCTGGTCGAGGCGTACGCCGAAATGGATCCCATGAATTATGCCCGCAGCCTGTGCGTTACCTATGGCACCGGTATGCCGCGCGTAACATGGTCTACCGGCTTTCAGGCTGTGCGCAACGAGCTGAGCCAGAACGCACTGTTCGGTGATATGGACATTGATGAGGCGCTCGACAAAGCACAGGTCGATCTTGAATTCCGCATCAACGGCTGATAAAGAAACGGCCCGGAGGAAGAAACGCTCTTCCTCCGGGGCTTTCGGGGGATTTTGCAGGTGAAAAAAACGCGTATGCAGGGCGCGAGGCGCTCGGATGCAAGGGCGGCATTTTTGATGCTGGCGCCGTTTCTTTTGTTTTTTCTGACGTTTGTGATTTATCCGGCCTTTCAAAACGTCTGGTACTCCTTTACAAACTACAATCTTGACACGGACACATGGGTGGGATTGAAAAATTATCTGCGTCTGCCGCAGGATGATGTGTTTGTGAAGGCGTGTGTCAACACCTGCATTTACGCGCTTGTGAGCGTATGCTCGCTGACCATTCTGGGCTTTTTGACGGCGGCGTTTTTAAACCGCTCTGCCGGCGCAGTGAAGTGGGTTCGGATGCTTCTGATCTTTCCGTATGCTACGTCGATGGCGGCAGTGTCGATGATCTGGCTGATGATGTTTGACCCGAACCATGGCTTTCTAAATAAGCTTCTGCACTTTCTGGGCACGGGCGGAAGAAGCTGGCTGTTTGACAAAAGCCTTGCGCTTGGCTGTCTGATATTTGTGAACGTGTGGAAAAACATCGGTTATTGCATGCTGATTTATCTGGCGGGCATCAATTCGATTCCGGTGGAGCTATACGAGGCGGCGACGGTAGACGGCGCGGGGGAGATGACGAGGCTTTTCAGAATCACTCTTCCGATGGTGCGCCCGGTGGCGTTTTTTGTGTTTATTACTACGATGGTGGATGCGTTCAAGACCTTTGAGCAGGTGCAGATCATGACGCGCGGCGACCCGGTATACGCCACAACAACGATCGTTCACCAGATTTATCAGCAGGGCTTCAGTGAATTCCGCATGGGCTATGCCTCGGCGATGGCTGTGGTGCTTTTGCTGGTTGTGATGCTGCTTACACTGTTTAATTTCCGAATGAGCAAGGCCGGGGAAAGCGAGGGGAGCCGCGGATGAAGAGGACGCGCGGAGATCGGGTATTCCGTATGGCTTCGCTTTTGCTGATGCTGGTTTTGTGCCTGCTTGTGGCGTTTCCGATGTTTATGACCGTGTCCGTTTCGCTTCAGACGATGAATGAGATTTACGCGGCCGATCCGGTGATTTTTCCGACGAAGCTGCGGTTTGAAAACTATCGCATTGCCATGCAGAGCGGCGATTGGGGACGGTATTTCCTGAACAGCGCCTATGTGACAGTGGTCACGGTGCTCGTATCGCTGGTGATCAATTCGATGTCTGGCTATGTGTTCGCGCGCATTCCGTTTCGCGGGAGGGACGCGCTGTTTCTGCTGATTCTGCTTGGCATGATGATTCCCACGCAGGTGACGCTGATTCCCGTGTTTACGCTGCTTAAAAAGATGAGTTTTTGGGGCGGCGGCTCGTCCGGGCTGATCAATACCTATGAGGGATTGATCATTCCCTTTATCGCCGGCTCGTTTGGCGTATTCCTGACGAGGCAGTTCTACGTGGCTTTCCCACAGGAGCTGGATGACGCGGCAATGATGGATGGCTGCGGGCGCTTTGGTACGTATTTGCGCGTGTATCTGCCGCTCAGCGGTCCAGTGCTGGCGTCGCTTGGCGTTTTGAAATTCACAGGCACGTGGAACGAGTATACGTGGCCGCTGGTTGCCACGAGCGGCGATGCCATGAAGACCGTGCAGGTTGCGCTGACAGGCTTTCGCGACGAGGGCGAAATCTATTGGAATCTTCTTATGGCGGCGACGCTTACGGCGTCCCTGCCGATCTATTTTGTATTTTTCTTCGCACAAAAGCACTTCGTATCTGGGCTGCTGGCCGGGAGCGTGAAGGCATAGGAGGCGCGACATGCTGTATGTAATCATTTCGATGCTGTTCTTTTTTCTTCAGAATGCGGTGAACAAGGCCTTTGGCAACTACTATCGCGCAGATACGCGGCTTTTGATGCTGTATCAGCTGCCGGTTCATCTGACGATGCTCTTTTGTCTTCTTTTGATGGGCACGCGCCTGAGCCTGCCATTGGGCGGGTGGTTGCTGGCGATTGGATATGGCATAATCTTTCTTAGTACTATCACGCTGATGACAAAGTCGCTGTCTGTAGGGCCGATTGGGCAGACGACGCTGATTGTGAACCTTTCTCTGCTGCTATCGCTGATTGCGGGCGTGGCATTCTTTGGAGAGAGCATGACGCTCTGCCGGTGGATCGGCGTTCCATGCATTCTGCTGACGCTGGTTCTGAGCGCGCTGGGCGGGGGAGACGACAAGAAGAAGAGCGGCCGTTGGCTGGTGCTGGTGTTCATTACGATGCTGGGAGATGGCAGCCTGTCGCTGGTACAGAAAACGTTTGTGACGCTGTATCCCAGTGCAGAGGTTTCTTCCTTTATTCTGGCGTCGGTGCTGGCAGGCACGGCCATCAGCGGCGCGATCGTGTTTCAGTCTGCCTTTACAGGTAAACTGGCGATTCCCTCCGAGAAGCTGCGCTTTTTTCTGTATGCGGTGTTGGTGGGTGCAGGGACGGTGTTTGGAACGCTCTACAGCATGAAGGCGCTTTCGGTGCTGGATGGCGTTGTTGTGTTCCCGGTGCGGCAGGGCGGTCTGATTGTACTGATTACGGTATACGGCGTTCTGCGATACAAGGATAAATTCGATCTACGGATTGCTGCGATGCTGGCCAGCGGTCTAACTGGAATTGTGCTGCTGAACCTGTGAAGCTACGAAATGATACGCAACATACAGTTAACAGAAGAAGTTTTCCAAAAAGTGTTGACAAAAGCCATGAAGTGTAGTATTATATCAAAGTCGTCGATGAAACGGCGACAGAACAGGTAGGAACCTGAGGGAGCATAGCTCAGTTGGGAGAGCATTTGCCTTACAAGCAAAGGGTCACAGGTTCGAGCCCTGTTGTTCCCAGAAATGTGGTCCGGTAGTTCAGTTGGTTTAGAATGCCAGCCTGTCACGCTGGAGGTCGAGGGTTCGAGCCCCTTCCGGATCGCTTTATGGCTCGGTAGCTCAGTAGGTAGAGCAGGAGACTGAAAATCTCCGTGTCGGTGGTTCGATTCCGCCCCGCGCCATTTTCTTATGCGGTAGTAGCTCAGTTGGTAGAGCGCCACCTTGCCAAGGTGGAGGTCGCGAGTCCGAGTCTCGTCTACCGCTTTTCTTATACCCGGTGCCATAGCCAAGTGGTAAGGCAAAGGTCTGCAAAACCTTCATTCCCCGGTTCGAATCCGGGTGGCACCTGAGATCCCGGTTGTTTGGATAGCCGGGATTTTTTAATGCTTGTAAAGAGTGTCCACATGATTTCTCCTGTACGGAAGGAATGATTCCAAACGTAAGGGCTCTTAGAAGGCATCATATGCTTATTATGCGCCTGCCGCAGAGGGAAGGTTCTGTGGCAGGCGCATTTCTATGGATGATCAATAAGGAATCAAAGAAACCTGTTGTGGAAGGATTATAAAGGAATGCTTCTGGGGTGAAATGGTTGTCGTCAATGATTTGGAGGCGCGGAAGGCCGAATGCCATTTCTATATCCTGACCGTTAATAGCCATGATCGACGAGCTGCCACGCTTCTCCGTCTGCGCGGACAAGTATCCAGCTCCATTTTTTATAGGTGCTGTTTGGCTCCAGCGAGCCGTCCCCGCCAGAGGAATCGACATTGAAGCTTGAAAGCAGGACAAGGACGTCAGTGGCATTGAAGCGCGTCAGGTAATCCTGATTTCGGGAGATGGCTTCATCGCCTGCGTATCCGATTTCAGTTAGCGTGCATCCGCTCCATGAACGAGCAAATTCCGAAACGACCACGTCGATGGCGGAGGCAATTTCCGCTTGCTCATAGACGTCAGAGGCGACCTCGCGCGTGACGACGGTTGACACATCTCCTCCGGAACCAAGCATAACAAGAGACAGGAGCAAAGCAAACAGACTTTTCATAGGAATCACCTCACATATAAAAATGGTGGCGAACAGAAAATTCACAGCCGAGAGCATTATAATCCAACGCAGAGGAAAATGCAAGTTTGCGAGGATACTTTGCTTTTAACACTTGCGCGTCGGCTTGTCATCAGGTATAATGTAGGAGAAGACATCCGGGAAACGGATGAATCAGGAGGGGACATTCATGGCACACAAGATTGCGTTTATTGGCGCCGGAAGCTTTGGATTTACCAGAAGTCTTGTTCGCGACCTTCTTTCCTTCCCAGCATTCAACGATGCAGAAATTGCCCTTATGGATATTAATGCCGAAAGGCTGGATTCGATTACACGCGCGGTAAAGCGCATTGTCGAGGCTGGAGGCTATCCGGCGAAGGTGGTTTCGACGATGGATCGCGCCGAGGCTCTCAAGGGCGCGAAGGGCGTTGTGACAACAATTTTGCACGGCGACGTGGACGTATGGCAGCATGACATTCTGATTCCCAAGAAGTACGGTGTGGATACGAACGTGGGCGACACGCGCGGTCCCAGCGGCATTTTTCGTTATCTGCGCACCGTGAACCCCATTTTGGACATCGCCGCCGACATCGAGCGCTATTGCCCGGATGCGGTATATCTGAACTACACCAACCCCATGGCAATGCTGTGCCGTGCGGTGCAGGGCAGATTCCCGAAGCTCGTAACCAGCGGCCTGTGCCACAGCGTGCAGGGCACTGCAAGCATGCTGGCTAAGTGGATTGGCGCGCCGGAAAACGAAATCGAGTACACCTGCGCAGGCATTAACCATCAGGCGTTCTACACCGAGTTTCTGTGGAATGGTAAGGATGCATATCCGCTGATTAAAAAGGCGATTACTGAGAATCCTGAAATCTACAATGAAGAGCTTGTGCGCAACGAAATGTTCCTGGCACTGGGGTATTATGTGACCGAGTCATCCGGCCATAACAGCGAATACTGCGCCTGGTTCAGAAAGCGCCCGGATCTGATCGAGAAATACTGCACGCACGGCACGGGCTGGAATCCCGGCGTGTACGCTTACATTCTGGATGAGTACCGCAAGCGCGAGACGACGTGGAAGACGCAGATTGAGGAGTGGTTCCAGAAGCCTGTGGAGCTGGAGCGTGGCAAGGAGTATGCGGCGTCCATCTTCAATGCGATCTTCGGCGACGGAGCGCTGTTCAAGTTCAATGGCAATGTGCGTAATTTTGGCTTGATCGACAACCTTCCCTACGGCTGCTGCGTTGAGGTGCCGGTGCTGGCCAGCAAGCGCGGCCTTGAACCGATTCATGTGGGCAAGCTCCCGCCGCAGTGCGCACTGCTCAGCGGTACGAACGCGCAGATTGAAGAGATGGTTGTCGAGGGTGGCATTGAGGGCGACCGCGACATGATCTATCAGGCCATCTGTTACGATCCGCTCACGGCGTCGGTTCTGAGCCTGCGCGAGATTCGCGATATGGTGGACGAAATGTTCAAGCAGAACGAAGACTGGCTGCCCCAGTTCAAAAGGTGATCGAAAGCATACCGTATTTGGAAAAGCGGGCATTTACGTGTCCGCTTTTCCTGCGAAAGAAGGAAGAGTATGAAGCAGGCCAAAATAGTCGTCGTCGGAAGCTTTAATGTGGATATTACCGGATATGCTGAGCGTTTGCCGCGAAACGGCGAAACGGTGTTTGGCCGCAGTGTGTCGATGGGGCCGGGCGGAAAGGGTTTTAATCAGGCGACGGGGGCTCATCGCGCAGGCGCGGACGTGGTGATGGTTGCGGGCATTGGCAAGGATGATTTTTCTAATTTTGCGCATCGGCAGTTTGCATCCGAGGGACTGAGCGAGCAGTATGTGGAGGAAATGGATGAATATGGCACTGGCTGCGCGCTGATTGAGGTGGACGGTCAGTCGGGCGAAAACCGCATCGTAGTGGTTCAGGGGGCAAACGCGCAGCTGTCGCGGGCGCATGTACGCGCGGCGGAGGCAGAAATTGCGTCGGCTGATCTGGTGCTTACGCAGCTGGAAACCAATCTGGAGGCTGTGGACGAGCTGAAGCGGCTTGCTCGGAAGCACGGGAAGACGCTGGTTTTGAATCCTGCGCCGTTCGCCCCTGTGCCGGAGGGGTTCTTTGATGGCGTGGACGTATTTACACCTAATGAAACCGAGGCGGAGTATTACAGCGGCATTGCCGTAAAGACGGAAGCGGATGCTGCTGCGGCCGCCGAAAAAATGCGGGCGCTTGGCGTAAAGCGCGTGGTTATTACGATGGGCAGCCGCGGCGCATATTGTGCGGACGAAGCCGGAGAAGGCATGGTAGCGAGCCCTGCTGTGAAGGCCGTGGATACTGTGGGCGCGGGAGATGCCTTTACCGGCGCACTGTGCACGAGGCTGGCAGAGGGAAATTCTCTGGTGGATGCCGCGCGTTTCGCCGCCTGCTTTGCTGCTCTGGCGGTCACGCGGAAGGGCGCCTGCTCGGCTATGCCCATGCGTGCCGAGGCCGAGGCGCTTCAGCGCGAATTTGAAGCTACAAATAGGTAATGAAGCGCATATATATCCGCTCACGGGAGCATTCGTCGGTCGTGCGCGCATAATTTGACGAATCATGCAGATAATAGCATTCGCGCCGATGAAAAGGCGAAATATGTAAGGTGAGGACGGATGCAGATATGCGCGCAACCGGTATTGTTCGAAGAATTGACGAGCTTGGCCGCGTGGTCATTCCTAAGGAAATCAGAAGGACTCTTCGCATAAGAGAAGGTGATCCACTGGAAATATATACCGATCATGACGGCGAGGTAGTACTGAAGAAGTATTCGCCCATCGGCGAAATTGCCACGATCGCCAAGGATTATACCGACAGCCTCTACCGCACGCTCGGTCACGTTACGCTGATCAGCGACCGCGATGCGGTGGTTGCGGTATCCGGCGCAGGCAAGCGCGACCAGTTTGAAAAGGCGCTGAGCGCCGAAACAGAAAACATTATGCAGGGACGTACAGCCGTGATGAAGAACCTGTCCGACGGCGAGCGCATGCTGCCGCTGGTACAGGGCGACCAAACCGAGCAGTATACCGGGCAGATTATCGCGCCGATTCTGGCGGACGGCGAAATCGTCGGCTGTCTGATGCTGGCGGAGCGGGAGTCCGGTGTTCGCATGACGGCAGTTGACATGAAGGTGGCGGAGACCACGGCGGTGATTATCGGCCGCCAGATGGAGCAGTAAGGACGGAGCGCGAGAGCTCCGGGAGGAGAACGCGTTTGGGCGTGCGCGCGAAATCAGAAAAGGATTCTGCGGGCGACGGCCGAAATCCCGGAGCTTTCAAAGTGTACGAGGCTGTTTGGGACGGGTAGCACAGCGGAGGGAGCAGATGAGAATTACCGTTGCGTGCGTAGGCACGAAGAAGGAAGAGCTTACACTTGAGGTTGCGCAGGCGGCGAGGGAATCGGACAGGGTTATTTTGCACACGGAGCGCTGCGGCTTCGCCGAATGGCTAAAGGAAAACGGCATTTCATATGAATCGCTGGACGCGCTTTATGAGGCGGCGGAGGATTTTGACGAGCACGCACAACTGGCGGCGGAGGCAGTACTGAAAACGCAGGTCGGGCATGTGCTGTACGCCGTGCTGGATGAGGCAGACCAGTCGGTAAAGGCGCTGTTCCGCATCGGGGCTCGGGTGAACGTTATCGGCGCGGGCGCATTTGGCGAGCTGCTTGCGCGCGCAGACGGGCCGGTGACGCTGATTTCTGCATCAGAGATCGACGGGGCTACACTGACGGCGGAGAACGATTGCGTGGTCAAGGAGCTGGACAGCCGCATGCAGGCGAGCGAGGTTAAGCTGCGTTTGATGGAAACCTATTCAGAGGACGCACCCGTATATGTAACGATGCCGGGCGGCGGCGTTGCGGAGATTACGCTGACGGAGCTTGACCGGCTGTCAGCCTACGATCACCGAAGCGGCTGCCTTGTGCGGGGAGAAAAGGATTTCAGGCGGCATGAACGCAATACGTTCCGCGACCTGATGGCGCTGACGGCACGCCTGCGCTCGCCGATGGGCGGGTGCCCGTGGGATCAGAAGCAAACGCATGAAAGCCTGAAGCGAGATGCCGTGGAGGAAGCCTATGAACTGATGGACGCCATCGAGCAGGGCGACGAGAACGGAATGATCGAGGAGCTTGGCGATGTGCTGTACGCGGCGGCCTTGCAGATTCAGATCGGCATCGATCACGGTGAATTTGATGCGGCGGATGTGATTACCGGCGTGGTGCGCAAGATGGTTGCGCGGCATGCGCATGTGTTCGGCGGAGAAGCGTTGTCGGATGCAGACGAGGTTTCAAAAGTCTGGGATCAGAGGAAGAACGTTGAAAAAGGCTTTCATTCCACAGAGGATCGCATGCGCGCGGTGGCAAAGGCGCTGCCTGCGCTTTTGAAGGCGCAGAAGCTTTGGAAAAAGGCCTATGAAGACGATCCAACCCGCGCACAAGCGGCGCTTGAGGGTGTGACGGGTGAAGGAGACGAACTTCTGCGGCTTACAGTCAGCCTGAAGAAGCGTGGAATAGATGCGGAGGAGGCGCTTTCCAAGGCATGCGAAGCGTTTATTGAAAAGTATTCGGGGCGCTAATGTAAAATCGTACCGAAACGGAAAAAGTAGCAGGATTTTTTTTCCGTTTGAAGAAATGTATCCACATAGAAAGCCTCAAAAAGTATGGATGGAGGTACGGAAAATGAATAAGTCGACTTTGATTGCAAAGATGGCGGAGAAGTCCGGACTCAACCGCAAGCAGGCGGAGGCCGCGCTGGAAGCGTTCCTCGGCAGTGTGACGGAAGCGCTGAAGGAAGGCGACAAGGTGCAGATCGTCGGCTTTGGCACGTTCTGTGTGCGCGAGCGCGAGGAGCACGAGGGTCGCAATCCTGCTACGGGCGAAATCATTACGGTTCCGGCAACCAAGGCGCCTGTGTTTAAGCCCGGAAAGTCCTTTAAGGAAGCGTTCTGACAGACCAAGGGTGATACTTGCGGGCAGATGCGAGCAGCGTTTGTCCGTTTCTTTTTGGAAAGGAGCACAGAATGGCAGCAAAGAAGGAAGAAACGCGCGAGCTGCAGAGCGAGATGCGTCTGGATAAGTTTCTAAAGGTTTCACGCATTATTAAGCGTCGGTCGGTCGCTAACGACGCATGCGATTCCGAGCATGTAGCGATTAATGGCCGTCCAGGCAAGCCAGGTGCGAAGGTGAAGGTGGGCGACGTCCTTACCGTGCGCTTTGGCGCCAACGAAACGAAATACGAGGTGCTGAGCCTTTCCGAGCATGCTGTGAAGGCACAGGCTGCGGGAATGTTTCGGGTGGTCGAATGAAGGAGGGACAGAAGGTCGGCTGCGTGGTGGTGGCTGCGGGGCGTGGCGAGCGTGCCGGGCTTGGGTATAACAAGGCGTTTTATCCGCTGGGCGGACGAAGCGTGCTTTCGCGCACATTGGATGCGCTTTCGGCCAGCGGGCGCATCGACGAGCTGGTTCTGGTGCTTTCGGAGGATGATTTCTCCCGATACGAGGATTTGACGGCGCGGGAAGGACAGAATTCGCTGGTCGCGCGCGTTGTAAAGGGCGGAAGCACGCGGCAGGTCTCTGTACACAATGGTCTTCGGGTGCTTTCTGCGGATGTGGATATTGCGCTGGTTCACGATGCTGCGCGCCCGTTCGTTTCCCGGGAAATGATCGATGCGGTTCTGGACGGCGTTTCCCAGTGCGGCGCGGCAGTGATTTCTACGCTTGTAAGCGATACCGTGAAGGAGACGAATGCGCAGGGCTTTGCCGTGCGCACGCCCGACCGCGCATCGCTTAGAGCCGTGCAGACACCACAGGGCTTTCGTCTCGGCGAAATTCTGGAGGCGTATGACTGGGCGGAAAGAGAAAACGTGGCGGCTACCGACGATGCATCGCTCTACGAGAAGCGATTTGGCCCGGTTTTGCTGGTTACGACGCCGGACGCATGGAGGAATGAAAAAATGACCATACAGGCGGATTTCGCGCGCGCCGAGGCAAGTCTCTGTCCTCCGCGAGTTGGTATGGGCTATGATGTTCACCGTTTGGTGGAAGGCAGAAGACTGGTGCTGATGGGCGTTGAGGTCCCGTGGGAAAAGGGGCTGCTCGGCCATTCGGATGCGGACGTAGCGCTGCACGCGCTGATGGATGCAATGCTGGGTGCGCTGGCGCTGGGCGACATTGGGCATTTGTTTCCGGACAGCGATGATCGCTATCTGGGCATATCGTCCATTGCGCTTCTGGAGGTCGTGCGCGATCGTGTGGCCGAAAGAGGCTACAAGGTCGGCTGTGTGGATGTGACGATCATCTGCCAGCGGCCGAAGTTGGCGCCGTATATCGGTGCAATGCGTGAGACGACCGCACGGACGCTGGGAGTGCCGGTCGACTGCGTGAGCGTGAAGGCGACCACGACCGAGGGACTTGGCTTTGAAGGCGAAGGTGCAGGCATTGCTGCGCAGGCCGTCGCCATGCTTGTAAAGGGAGCGTGCTGAATGAGAAGAATTGCGAGCTTTTCTGTGGATCACGATTTTATCGTGCCTGGGATTTATCTGTCCCGTGTGGATGGAGACGTGACGACCTATGACCTGCGTACCCGCGTACCGAACACGGGCGATTTGATGGACAACGCCACGATGCACTCGGTGGAGCACATGTTCGCTACGATGATTCGAAACGGCGAGTTGGGTGAAAACGTGATCTACTTTGGCCCTATGGGCTGTCAGACAGGCTTTTATTTGTTGATGCGAAATGCAGAGCATGAGAAGGTGCTTCGGGAGATTGAGCGTGTGCTGGAGGCGATTATCGCCTATGATGGCGAAATCTTCGGAAAATCCCGCAGAGAATGCGGCAATTACATCAATTTGGATCTGGAGCTTGCAAAGGCCGAGTGTCGCCGTTATTTGAAAGCTGTGAAGGGTTATCCGGTAAGCGGACTTGCCTATCCGAAGGGGGAAAACAAATGACGGGCATCATTGCTGCAATGAAGATTGAAATGGCGCTGTTGGCCGAGCAGCTTGAAAACGCCGAGCGTCAAACCGTTTCTGGCATAGATTTTTTGCGCGGAACCATTGCCGGAAAGTCCGTCGTGCTGGCTGTGTGCGGAATCGGCAAGGTGAACGCCGCAGTCTGTGCACAGACGATGGCGCTCCTCTATCATCCGGACGTGATTATCAATACCGGCGTAGGCGGCGCGCTGAACCGGTCGCTGCGCGTGCTGGACGTTGTGGTGGGTACCTATGCCGTGCAGCACGACGTGGATACCAGTGCACTGGGCGATGAGAAGGGATTTGTATCCACTGTGAACCGGCTGCGCTTTCCGCTCAGCGAGCGCGTGAGTGATGGGCTTGAGCAGGCGCTTGCGGATACCGGCGCGCGAGCGGTGCGCGGGGCAATTGCCTCCGGCGACCAGTTTGTGTCTGAGCCGGACGAAAAGGCTGCGCTTGCGGAACGCTTTGGCGCGAGCGTGTGCGAGATGGAGGGCGGCGCGATTGCGCATGTATGCCTTCTGAATGAAATTCCTTGCTGCATCCTACGCGCCATCAGCGATGGCACGGATGACGGCGCGGCATTGACCTACGCCGAATTCGCTGAAAGGGCGGCGTATATTTCTGCGAAAGCAATGATCCGATACCTCGAAGCCTACGCTTGACGGCCGCATAAGAAATCTGCGCGGCGGAATGATCTGATAAGATTCGGTTAATTTCAGACATTTCCGCGGCGCAGACTTGCTTTTGGATGAAAAGCCAATATAATAATCAAAGAAGGTCAAAGCTCCGAAGGGAGGGATGGCTATGGCTCAGCTGAGCGACGCCATTGAGCATTTTATAAAGGAACTAATGGAAGAGGATAAGCAAATCGAGGTAAGGCGCAATGAGCTAGCGCAGCACTTTGGCTGTGCGCCGTCGCAGATCAATTATGTATTGGCAACTCGTTTTTCGGTGGATCATGGATATATCATTGAATCAAGGCGAGGCGGCGGCGGATATGTGCGCATCGTGCGCATGACGCAGGACACGAACGACAACATGCTGGAAACGCTTTTAAAGCGGGTTGGCACGTCGATTGATGAGGAAAGCGCGAACGCGATTATTGCCTGCCTGTACGACCGCAAGCTGGTCACACGCCGAGAAGCGCTTTTGATGCGCGCGGCTGTGGCCAAAAACGCGCTGCAGCTGCCGGTGAGCGCGAAGGATGTTTTGCGAGCAGCGGTTTTGCGCAACCTATTGGCGCAGGTATTTAGAAATCTGGAGGAGGACACGCAGGCATGATGTGTGACGAGTGCGGAGTGCGTCCCGCCAACATTCATCTGACGACGTTTGTAAACGGAGAAAAGCAGGAGCGAAACCTGTGTGCTACCTGCATGACAAAATATAAAAAGCAGCTTCCGAATGTGGATCTAGGCGAGCTTGCGGGACTGCTGGGCGGCTTTTTCGAAAAGGCGCTGGCAAACCGAAAGACAGAGGAAGAGGATCGGTTTGACGCCGTATGCCCGCGCTGCGGCATGACCTATGCTGAATTTCGGCGAGGCGGCATGCTCGGCTGCGCTGATTGCTATCGTGCATTTCATAAGCCGCTGGAGGAGCTTTTGGTTCGCGTGAGCGGAAACGCTCAGCACATCGGACGAGCGCCGGGCGGTGTGGACGGTAAGGTGGCGGTAAAGATGGCGATTGACCGCAAAAAGCAAAGGCTGATGCGTGCCATTGCGGAGGAGGAATACGAGACTGCGGCAACCCTGCGCGACGAAATCCGAGCGCTGAACGCGCAGCTGGAAGCAATGAATGCCGAAGCAGAGGCAGGGAAGGAGGATGCGGCGGATGAGTAACGCATATGCTTCCGCGCCCGAAGCGGATATCATTCTTTCCACTCGCGTGCGGCTGGCGCGAAATTATGCCGATCTTCCATTTGAAGCAAAAATTGCGCCGGAGGAAGCGCAGGAGATCATAAAGCGTGCGGCGACGCGTCTTTGCGGCGACGAGAATGAGGGCTTTACGATTCTACGTATGTCTGAGCTGGATGAGGATGAACGAAGGGTATTGAATGAAAAGCGTCTGGTAAGTCTTGATCTGCTTGCAAAGCCTGAGATGGGAGCCGCACTGGTTTCGGACGATGAAACGGTGTCTATCATGCTGAACGAGGAGGATCACCTGCGCATTCAGGCGATGCTGCCGGGGCTTCAGCCGGAGAGCGCGGCGGAAAAGGCGTTTCATGCCGATGATCGTCTGGGTGCGGCGGAGCCATTTGCGTTTGACGCGAAGTGGGGTTATCTTACGTCGTCGCCAACGAACGCGGGCACAGGCATGCGTGCCAGCGCAATTCTCCATCTGCCGGCGCTCACGGTTTCCAAACGGATGGGTGCGTTGGCACAGGCGGTCGGAAAGCTGGGCTTCACGCTGCGCGGTATGTACGGCGAAAGCGGAGAAGCAGATGGGTGTTTGTATCAGATGTCCAATCAGGCGGCAATCGGGCGCTCGGAGGAAGATATTGTTCAGAATTTTCTTGCCGTGTGCGCGCAGGCAGCGGAGCAGGAGCGCGAGGAGCGCAGGCGCATTATTGAAAACGACCAGGATGCGTTTGCCGATAAAATGATGCGCACGGTGGGCATACTTTTAAACGCGCGCTTGATGGATGAACGGGAGTTTATGCACATGTATTCCGACCTGCGTCTGGCTGCGGGCGTAGGGCTTTTGAATGTTCCGCTGCCGGGCATCGATCGACTGATGCTTGAAATGCAGCCCGCATCGCTGAATGCGCTGGCCGGAACCGCTCTGAACGAGCGCGATCGGCTGCTTTTGCGAGCCAGCGAGGTTCGCACGCGGCTTACGGCGCTGATGGACGATGAACACATGGAATGAGCGGAGGAAGAGAAATGTTTGCCAAATGCAATGAACACGGACGCAGAGCACTTGAGGCCGCGCAGCGGGAGGCTGCCATGCTAGGGCGTAGCTATATCGGAACCGAGCACCTGCTGCTGGGCGTTTTGAACGATCCGGGAAAGGCGAGCGTTGTGCTGGGCGGCATCACGCTGGAGGAAGCTCGAAACGAAATTATCGACCTTGTCGGGCGTGGAGAGGACGACGTTCAGGAAAGGACGCTCAATTACACGATTCGTTCCAAAACGGTATTGGAGATGAGCGCCCGGGAAGCGCGCGACCTTGGTAGCGATTTCATCGATACCGAGCATATTCTGCTGGCGCTGATGCGCGAGCGCGCCGGCGTAGCGGCGCATGCGCTCGTGAAGTTGGGGGTGGATCTCAACAAGGCGCGAGAGGAGCTCCTGCGCGCATTGGGACGTTCGCGAAAGCCGGAGAGTGCGCCGAAGGAAGGAACCGGAAAGGCAGAGGGCTCAGACACGCCGATGCTTGACGCCTATGCCCGCGATCTGACGCGTGCGGCAAAAAACGGAGAGCTTGACCCGGTAATCGGTCGTGCGAAGGAAATCGAACGCATTGTGCAGATTCTGTCCCGGCGCACGAAAAACAATCCGGTGTTGATCGGCGAGCCTGGCGTAGGCAAGTCGTCCATTGTGGAAGGGCTTGCGGAGAAAATCATCGACGGGAACATCCCGGAGATTCTACGCGGCAAGCGTGTGGTTTCGCTCGATCTGCCTGGCATGCTGGCGGGCGCGAAGTATCGCGGCGAGTTTGAGGAACGCCTAAAAAATACGATGGCGGAGATTCGCCGCACAGGCAACGTGGTTTTGTTTATTGATGAGCTTCATACGATTGTCGGAGCGGGCGCCAGCGAGGGAGCGATTGATGCGGCGAACATTTTAAAGCCGCTTTTGGCGCGTGGCGAAATGCAGTGCATCGGCGCTACGACGCTGCGCGAGTATCACAAATATATCGAAAAGGATGCAGCACTGGAGCGCCGTTTCCAGCCGGTCATGGTGGGAGAGCCGACGAAGGAGGAAAGCGTCGAGATTCTGATGGGGCTTCGCGAGCGGTATGAGAATCACCACAAGGTGCATATCACCGATGAGGCCATTCGCGCGGCAGTGATGCTGTCCGACCGGTATATCAGCGACCGATTCCTCCCGGACAAGGCAATTGACCTGATAGACGAGGCGGCTTCTCGCGTGCGGATCCGCACCTTTGCCGCGCCGCCGGACATGAAGGAAAAGGAAAAGCACGTGGCGGAGCTGGACGAAGAAACCCGTCAGGCGGTGACGGATGAGAACTTCGAACGAGCAGCAGACCTGCGCGACCGGAAGAAGCGCCTGCTGAAGGAAATGGAGGACGCGCGACGCGACTGGGAACTGAAGCGCGAGGAACGCGTAGAGACCGTAGGAGAGGAAGAAGTGGCTGAAATCGTGTCGCTGTGGACGGGTATCCCGGTTACGCGCATGACAGAGGACGAGGCCACGAGACTTATGCACATGGAGGAAATTCTCCATAAGCGCGTCGTGGGGCAGGATGAGGCAATCAAGGCGGTAGCACGCGCCGTTCGCCGTGCCCGCGCGGGTCTCAAGGATCCCAATCGCCCGATTGGCTCGTTTATCTTTCTGGGCCCGACGGGCGTAGGCAAGACGGAGCTGTGCAAGGCGCTGGGTGAAGCGCTCTTCGGCGATGAGGACAGTCTGATCCGCATCGACATGTCCGAATATATGGAGAAGTATTCCGTTTCGCGAATGATCGGCTCACCGCCCGGCTATGTAGGCTATGAGGAGGGCGGACAGCTGACCGAAAAGGTGCGCCGCAAGCCCTATTGCATTCTGCTTCTGGACGAGGTGGAGAAGGCGCATCCGGACGTATTTAACATCCTTCTGCAAATTCTCGAGGATGGACGCCTGACCGACGGGCAGGGGCGCATCGTGGACTTCAAGAATTGCGTGGTTGTTATGACGTCTAACGCGGGCGCGCATGCCATCGGCCGTCAGCGCGCCGTGGGCTTCGGCTCGGCCTTTGACGATGAACGCAGCTACGAAGCGATGAAGGAATCGATCATGGGCGAGGTGAAAAAAATCTTCCGCCCGGAGTTCATTAACCGCGTGGACGAAATTATCGTATTCCATTCGCTGGAGCAGGAGCATATCGATAAAATCGCTATGCTGATGATGGATAGCGTTGCTCGTCGGCTGAAGGAGCGGGGCGTCGAGCTTGAAATTACGCCGGAGGCGGCACGAACCGTTGCCCGCGCCGGGTACGATCTTCAGTATGGTGCGCGCCCGCTGCGCCGCGCGATTCAGCGGCTGGTGGAGGATGCGTTGAGCGAGGAAATTCTTACGGGAGGAATTCATACCGGCGAAAGGGTACGCGTGCTGCCAAATGGCGAAAAGCTGGAATTCGTGAATGTGAAGTGAGATAAAGGGACGCAGTTCATCGGAGCTGCGTCCCTTGACGTGAATTTGAAGCTTGCGCAGAGACAGACGGAACGAGAAGCGTTGTGCGGGAGATTTGAAGAAATGAAAGCCTCTTAGTGCAAGGCCCGTATGGCCGCAAAACAAAAATCAGCGGAATAGGCAGGATTTTGTTTCTGCCGGTTCCGCCCGTCATAAATCTACCGAATAGGATATAGCCCGCAAGAGCATTTCTGCGAATGAGGCATCAGGTTTGTTCCGTGATGGAGTCCGTTCACGATTTAGCTTTTGAATCTTCCGTCATCCGTCTCTGTCATGTCGTCAAGCATTTGTTTCAGCAAACAATTTGCAGCGTCATAATTGCCGTTCGCTACAAGCTTTCCAAGAGAGCCTTCATTATGAATTATTCTTGTAAACCACAGGCTATGGTATAGCGTATAGGCTTCCCACGCTGCTTTGCTTTCAGTCTCATTAAGCGGTCTTACGGAAAGATATCCCTTCAATAGCGCCGGAAAAAGCTTCTCTCGACAGGAAACTGGAGTATTGTCCGGCAGCTCCATCTCGTAGGCAGTCAGCAGACCCTCCATTACCAAATCTGAGATGAGGACTTCATCACCTGCATTGTTATAATCAAAGACAATTAGCCCGCGTTCAGACTGAACAAGATTATTGATAGAGATATCGCCCTGAACGGCTGCTTTGGGAAGCTCTTCCCAAACCGCGCGCAAAGATTCCAGCTTTTGATCGCGGAGAGTTTTTATTTGTTTGACAATCGTTTGTTCAAGCTTTTCGTTCTTTGTGATTTCGCAAAAATCCGAAAAGGCGTCCACATCGTTCCAATAGGCGGCAGAGAACAGCGTTCCGTGCCCGATCTCGCACTTGTTTGCAAGTGAGATTGTATGCATACGTGCCATTAATTCGCCAATCTGATAGGCAATGTCTGTATTAATCTCGGTGATTTCTGCACCGCACCAATCTTCGACGGTTACAAAGCAGGGCAGGTCATGATAGGTGAATGGTGCAACATAGCGACCGGCAGTCTTATATCGGACAGGGGTCTGAATTCCGTGACGGCGCATCATTTCAGAGAAACAGCTTTGCTTCTCTACCTTTTCCATTTCTGCTGTTATATCATCATCCTCATGCAGGATCTTTATTACCAGCAATCTGCCATTTGCTAAGGTGACGCGGAAAATCAGCTTCATCCATTTGACATTCTCAATCGCATGGATGTACATCCTCTGCTCCACGACTGGCTCGTGAATGTCATATCGCTTCAAGATTGATTCAATTATCTCGGGTTCTATGGTCTTTTCCATTTTTCGCTCCTAAGTAAATTAAAATGTAAGGGCTTATATGCAGCAAAAGGCGCTCATGCTGCCATAGCCAGGCACCAACTCAGCCGCTTCCCCCAATGAAATGCACGAAACCATGCCCTCGTCATCCTCCGTACCTTCGGCTGTGTTGATTATATACATTATAATATAGCCTTTCTGTGATTTTCAATAGCGCTGCTGTAATTTTCCGTAAGAAAGTACAGGCTCTCTACGGGCAAACACTTTTGAAGAAACAAAACAGACGACATCCAACCAAGGTTGAATGTCGCCCGTTTTGCCTGAGCTGCTTTTCTTGGAAGGCTGTTTTATCAGCATGCGACTGTCCATCCTTCTGTTTTAAGGCTTTACCGTGCGAGAAATGAGCGGATTTTCTGCGTCAGCGACGATTCTGCAGAGAGGGAGGCAAACGGGCCAATGTCGCTTAGGCGGGTAACGCCCGCCTCGTAGAGGCGTCGGTTGCGCGCGATCAGGGCGTAGGCAATGTCCTCGGACTCAATTGGCTCCTCGAATACCGGCGATTCCGCAGTCAGCACGGCACGGATTTCACGGCCATCTGCAGTCTGCCGGACTACAAGGTAATCGATGTTTGTATTCAGGGATTCATCGGTGCTGACGCGTACAAGATTTCCGGAGAAACGATCGAGAACGGGTGCGCCGGGTGTGTCCGGCGTGTTGAAGGAATCAGACACTCGCGTCGGTTCATGTCCTCGTACATATATCTCGCTGATCGTAAGCTCCTGCGGCGCGTCGGCGGGGGCGAGCAACGATACGTGACTTTCATTCAGAAGCTGCTTGTCCAGCTGAACGGTTATGACGCCGTCCGGCACGGTGAAGCGCGTGCCGGTTGCGTTTTCACGGAAGAAGGCGGCGAGCAGTCGCGCCGGCTTTCCGGAGCCGCTTTCGCTTGCCGGGAGCATGTGTGTGCTGTCGGTATTGTCAAAGCCCATCCATGCGCAGGCAACGAGGTCGGGCGTGTAGGCGACCGTCCAAATGTCGCGGTTTCCTCGGGCAGAGCAGGCGGCTGTGCCGGTCTTGCCTGCGATGCTAACGCCGCTGCCTGAAAGAGCCGAGGCACTGCCGGACGTAGCTGCGGTGGTAAGCATGCTGGTGATCAGATAGGCGCTTTCCTCCGTCATCACCCGGCGCAGGGGCGGGGTGAATTCGTAGACTGTGCGGCCGTTTCGGTCTACGATTTTTTCGACGGTATGCGCCTGAACAGCGTGACCGCCATTGGACAGCGCTGCGTAGGCTGCCGTCAGCTCGGCGGGTGTTACGCCATGGGTTAGGCTACCAAGAGCCAGCGAAAGGTAGTTGTCGCTGTCCGAAAGTGGCAAACCAAAGCGAATGGCATACTCTCGCGCCAGATCAATGCCGGTAAATTCGATTAGCGATACGCTGGCAGCATTGTAGGAATGCGACAGCGCGGCGCGCATGGTGACGAGACCGTGATATTTTCCGCCCGCATTTGAGGGCGTGTAATGGCTGTCGAACGTGCGCTGCGAATCGTCAAGGATGGAGGAGGGGGAAAGCCCAAGCGCGTCGATGGCTGCGGCATACACGGATACCGGCTTAAATGTTGAACCGGGCTGTCTTCTGGACTGCGTCGCGCGGTTCAAGCCACGGCGAACGGTGTAGTTCCTTCCGCCGACGAGTGCTCGGATGGCTCCGCTCTTCGGGTCGACTGCGCAGAAGGCCGCCTGAACCTTGGTTCCGTCCGCTGCATCATCGGGAAAGGCAGATGCATTTTCAAAAAGCGATTCTGCCGACGCCTGCGCCTCCGGACTCAGGGCGGTGAAGATCGTATAGCCGCCGGAAAGCAGTTCATCTGCGGACAGGCTTAGACATTCGCAGGATTCGCGAAGAACCTCGTCGCGGTACCAGGGGTATTCATCGGTCTGCGAAAAGCGTGCTTCCGGAAGAAGCTGCGTGCGCATTTTTGCGCTCTCGCCTTCCGAAAGATAGCCGAGCTCCTCCATGCGCGAAAGCACGTAGGCACGGCGCTTTTGTGCCTGCGAAGGATTTTCAAAAGGCGAATAGGCGCTGGGAGCCTTGACGAGTCCGGCGAGCATGGCCGCTTCGCCGGCATTCAACATGGCGGCTTTTTTTCCGAAATAAATTTGTGCGGCGCTCTCGATTCCATAGGCGCCCTCGCCAAAGTAGACCGTGTTCAGGTAGGCAGCAAGGATTTCATCCTTGCTCATTCGCTTCTCCAACTGAAGCGCGAGCGCGATTTCGTTCGTTTTTCGAGCAATCGTCTTTTCCCCGGACAGGTGCGTGAGCTTAACAAGCTGTTGCGTGATCGTGGATGCGCCTTCCCGGAAGGAGAATGTACGCAGATCGCGAGCAAGCGCGCTGAGCATGCGCCGAATGTCGATGCCGGAATGCTCGTAAAACCGGCTGTCTTCAGCAGCCAGAAATGCCTTACGGACGATTTCGGGAATCTCATCTGCGCGCAGCTTCTCGCTGGCAGTCGCCGTACGCAGACGTGCGAAGGGCGTGCCATCTGCGGTCAGCAGTACACTGGATGCGTCCGAGCTTGTGATTTTTTCGAGATTCAGTTTTTCCCATGAAGGGATGTCCATCAGCACGACAAAGGCGAGCGAGATGGCCAGCAAAAGCAGGGCAAAAATCTGTATGAAGCGCTTCATGGAAGCCTCCCGTTTTTCCCATATTCTGCCCGGGAGGCGCAGAAGGTATGCGTTTTCCAGAACTTGTTTGTGGACGAGGGATATGTATACAGATTATAATTACAAAAAAGAAACGGGAGGTTTTATGGTGAAACGGCAGAGACAATTTTCTGTTTTTGCATCGGTGCTGTTTTTGCTTGCAGCGAGCGTGCGGGGAGACGCCACGGCAGGCGGGCTGTTTTATGCGCTCTTGGCGATGGCAATAATTTGTCTGTGTGCCGCGCTTTTTGCGCGGGAGCCGGCTCCGGGGCGCGCCGTCGCGGCAGTGCACGGCGTGCCTGTGAAACCAGAGGATGGAACGAGCTTTGCCGATGTGGCTGCCAATGAGGAAGCGCTTTCGAGCTTGCGCGAATTACGGGACTTTCTGAGGCATCCGGAGACCTACGCGAGGTTGGGCGCGCGAATTCCGCACGGTGTGTTGCTATACGGCCCGCCGGGTACCGGAAAAACGCTGCTGGCGCGCGCACTCGCGGGAGAGGCAGGGGTTCCATTTCTTGCAATGAATGGCTCGGATTTTGTGGAGATGTATGTGGGCGTTGGCGCGAGCCGGGTGCGAGACACATTTAAAAAGGCGCGCAAGCTGGGAAAATGCGTGATTTTCATCGATGAAATTGATTCGCTGGGACGTTCGCGCGGCGTGAACTCTTCCGACGAGCGTGACCAGACACTGAATGCACTGCTGGGCGAGATGTCCGGTTTCCGTCCGGCAGAGGGCGTGATCGTCATTGGCGCAACAAACCGTGTGGAGATACTCGATCCGGCGCTTCTGCGGCCGGGACGGTTTGACCGGCGCATTGAGGTAGGCATGCCGGACAGGGAGGCGCGAGAGAAAATATTGAAGCTTCATGCACGCGGAAAGCCGATGGACGCAGACGTGGATCTTTCCGATCTCGCTGTGCGCACGGCGCTGTTTTCAGGCGCGTCGCTTGAAAATCTTCTGAACGAGGCTGCCATCTGCGCAGCGCGGCGGCGGTCTGAGCGAATAAGCGAGGCGGATATCGAGTCGGCGTATCTGACTCTGGTTGCCGGAAGCGACCGGCACATTCGCATGAGCGAAGAAGAACGGCGGCTGATTGCGTTGCACGAGGCCGGGCATGCGGTGATCTCACGGCTTCTGACGCCGGAGGATCGAATTCGCCGGGTGAGCATTGTGCCTTCCGGGAACGGCGCAGCAGGATATAACCTGTCGATTCCGGCGGAAAAGACGATGTACACGCGCGCAGATCTCGAAGACCGCATTTGCGTTCTGCTGGCTGGGCGGGCGGCGGAGACGCTGTATGCAGGAGAATCCGGCGTGACGGGCGGCGCATCGAACGATCTCAAGCGCGCCACGGAGCTGGCGTGTCAGATGGTCGGGAAAATGGGGATGGGGTGCAGACCGTATGCCGCAGAGGCTGTGCTTCAGAAATACGGCTGCGGCGCTGAAGCCGGCGCGGATGCACGAGGCTTGCTCGAGAGCCTGTATGAGCGGACGCTTTTACTGCTCAGCGCGCATGTGGATACGCTTCGAACGCTTGCAGCGCGGTTGCTTGAAAATGAGGCACTGGATGAAGCAGCGGTGGACGACGTGCTGCGAGCGCTTCAGGAGGTGTCTAAAGAAGGATCTTCCTGAATGGTTCCGTTGAAAAAACGGGGAGAAAACCGCAGAGAACGGGTGAGTACGAGGGGTGTATTGCGCATCCGAATACGAAGTCGCTTTGCGCGATGCAGGAGGGCGCAGAGGCTTAAGCGGGAAGCATCCGGATAAATAACGAGAAAAAACGCACGGGGCGTTGTCGAACGATTTGCAGGATTCGCGCAAGAAACTGAGATTCCGAAACAGGCGGCGCGCGAGAGAATCGCGAACCATCCTTCCAGTCAAAAACGGGAGGATGGTTTTTGTATGCTGCAGTTTGACGACGTATCCCGGGTGCTTACGGTTGTGCCACAGGGAGAACTGGATCATTGCATGGCGGAGCGGATTCGAAACACGATCGATGCGACGGTTCTAAAAACGGATGCGAAGGTTGTGGTGTTTGACCTGAGCGAGGTGGGCTTTATGGATTCGTCTGGCATCGGCATGATGATCGGAAGGTACAAGTTCATGAAGCGGCGCGGAGGGGGCGTGCGCGTGCGAGGAATGCGCCAGTCCGTGGAGCGCGTATTCCGTATGTCCGGGCTTGGCCAGATTATCAAAAACGAGGAAAGGACGGAACGCAAATGAGCATCGTCAACGAAATTAAGGTGGATTTTCTGTCGGTTCCTGAAAACGAGGGCTTTGCGCGGCTGACGATCAGCGCGTTTCTTCTGCCGCTGAATCCGACAATGTCGGAATTGAGTGATGTGAAGACCGCTGTGTCTGAGGCTGTGACGAACGCTATCATTCACGGCTATCAGGGCAAGCTGGGCACGGTGCGCATGCGTGCGACGCTGACGGACGAGCAGTTTCTAACTGTGGATATCACCGATAACGGTGTGGGCATTCCGGATCTAAAGCAGGCAATGCAGCCGTTTTGGACGAGCGTAGACGGCTTCGAACGCAGCGGTATGGGCTTTACCGTGATGGAAAGCTTTATGGATTCCATCGACGTGGCGAGCAAGGTCGGATCCGGTACGACGGTTCGATTGTACAAGCAACTGGAAAGCGGTAGGCCTGCCGCAAAGGAGGCTTGATCGAGGATGTATACGAGTGCATTCGCGAGGCGCAGCGGGGCGACGCTGCCGCGATGGAGAAGCTGGTGCGCGACAACGATGCGCTGGTGCATTATGTGGTCCGGCGTCTGAAAACGCAGGGGCGGGAATACGAAGATCTGTATCAACTGGGGCGGTTGGGTCTGGTTCGCGCGGTGCAGAAATTTGACGAGGGATTCGGCGTGAAGTTCTCAACTTATGCCGTTCCGATGATCATGGGTGAGATTCGCCGATTCATGCGCGACGACGGGCAGATGCGGGTATCCCGAACCATCAAGGAAAATGCAAAGCGTGCCCTGGAATTTGTGAACCGTCGCCGCGAGGAAACCGGCAGCGACCCGACGATTGCGGAAATTTGCAGAGAATTGAAGCTGTCGCGCGAGGATGCAGTGCTGGCGCTGGGCGCAAATCAGACGGTTCGATCGCTGTCCGAGCCGTTGGACGGCGGCGACTTGCGTCTGGAGGACACGTTGGGCGTGGATCCGTTTGAGAAGGTTGAAAAAAACCTTCTCGTCGAGAAGCTGATGGCTTCACTGGACGAGAAGGAGCGGATGCTGCTCACGCTTCGCTATTTCAAAAGCCTTACACAGACGAACGTGGCCGGAATCATGGGACTTACGCAGGTGCAGGTATCCAGGCTTGAAAAGAAGATTCTGACGCGGCTTCGACAGGATGCCGTATGAGAGCGGCTCAGCGGTGGGAGGCAAGAACGCCGTCCAGAATGCCGGTAAAGTCCAGCGTGGCGAAGTAGTCACGGGGCGTTTCGGCGCGGCGGATGCGCTCAAATGTGCCGTCCTCCCTCAGAAGCACCTCTGCGCTGCGGAGCCGGCCGTTGTAATTGTAGCCCATGCTGCGTCCGTGTGCGCCGGTATCGTGGATGACGAGCAGGTCCCCCATGTCAACGTGCGGCAGCATGCGGTCGACGGCGAACTTGTCGTTGTTTTCGCACAGAGAGCCGACCACATCGTATTTCTGAACCGGCGCTTCGTCTTCCTTTCCGGCAACTGTAATGTGGTGATACGCGCCGTACATGGCCGGGCGCATCAGGTCGGCGGCACAGGCGTCTACGCCGATGTATTCCTTGTGGGTATGTTTTTCGTGGATGGCGCGGGTCACAAGCCAGCCGGCAGGGCCGGAAATATAGCGTCCAAGCTCGGAAGCGATGCGAATTCCTTGCATGCCGGCAGGCACGCAGATTTCCTCAAATGCTTGCTGCACGCCGCGGCCGACTAGTGCAATGTCCGTATCCAACTGGTCGGGGCGGTAGGGAATGCCAATGCCGCCGGAGAGGTTAATCATGAAAAATTCCGCGCCTGTTTCCGCATGCAGCTCGCGCGCAGTGGTCATCAGAAGGCGCGCCATCGTGGGGTAATAGGATGAATCTACGGTGTTGCTGGCCAAAAACGCATGCAATGCAAACTGCTGAACGCCCAGCTTCTGAAGCGCGCGCACGGACAGCGTGAGCTGCTCGCGCGTCATGCCAAACTTTGCTTCGCCCGGCGCGCCCATTACGGCATTCCCAAGGCGGAATTCTCCGCCGGGATTAAAGCGCAAACATATGCGCTCGGGCACTGAGCCCTCGGCAGCCAGAGCCGGAATCAGCGTGAAGTCATCCAGATTGATGATTGCGCCCAGACGGTGCGCGTAGGCAAATTCGCCGCGGGGCGTTTCATTGGAGGAAAACATGATTTTGTCGCCGGAAAAGCCCATTGCCTCGGCCAGCATCAGTTCGCATTCCGACGCGCAGTCCACGCCGCAGCCCTCCTCCTGAAGAATGCGAATGAGGCCTGGCGTGGGACAGGCCTTAACGGCATAGTATTCGCGAAAGCCCTTGTTCCACGAAAAAGCGCGAAGGAAGGCACGGACGCGCGCGCGCAGCCGTGCCTCCGAATACAGATGAAAGGGCGTGGGAATCTGAGACGCGATTTTTTCAAGGGTTTCGCGGTCAGGCGCGGTCTTGATGGACATAAGCATCCTTCCTCTTTGCGAATTGGCTCGATTATACAGGACATATGCCGGCTTCGTCAATATCGTCAAGTAAAAAAACAGCCGCACGTAAATAGTTTAACAATCCCACCTCGAAATCGGTAGAAAATCGTGATAGAATGTAATGGGTATATCTGTGTTTTCGGGAGGAATGGGTTTGGAGCTTTCTCAGAAAATTGATCGCCTGATGAGTCGGGTGCAGAAGCCGTCGCGTTATCTGGGCTGCGAGTTCGGCAGCGAGAAAAAGGATCCGAAGAGCGTAGACGTGCGGTATGCGTTCCTGTTTCCGGACGTATACGAGGTTGCAATGTCTCATCTGGGCATGAAAATATTGTATCACACGCTGAACCGCCGCGGGGATACCTACTGCGAGCGCGTATGTTCGCCATGGCCGGACATGGAAGCGCTGATGAAGGAGGAGGGCGTTCCTCTGTTTTCACTGGAGACGCGCACGCCTGTCGGCGAGTTCGACATTCTTGGTATTACACTTCAATACGAAATGAGCTACACGAACATTCTTGCCGCGCTCAAGCTGGCGGGAATTCCGCTGTATTCAAAGGATCGAACCGGCGGCCCATTTGTGATTTGCGGCGGCCCATGCGCGTTTAATCCGGAGCCGCTGGTGCCGTTTGTGGACGTGTTTACGCTGGGCGACGGCGAGCGCGCCATACACCAGACGGTCGACCTGCTGAAGAGCTGGCGCGAAAGCGGAAAGCCCCGCGAGGATTATCTGCGCCGTGCGGCAGTGGAGGTCGAGGGCGCGTATGTGCCCAGCCTGTATGACGTGACGTACAACGAGGATGGCACGGTTCATGCCGTGACGCCGAAGGATGGCTCCGGCGCGAAGCCGTTGGTATATAAAGCGCTGGTCAACGATCTTACGGCCGCCGATTATCCGGACAGGCTGATCGTACCCTACGGCGAGGTGGTTCACGACCGCATTATGCTGGAAATCTTCCGCGGCTGTACGCGCGGCTGCCGCTTTTGTCAGGCGGGCATGATCTATCGTCCCGTGCGCGAACGCAGCATGGACAGGCTTCTGGAAATTGCCGACAAGCTTGTAAACGCTACCGGCTTTGACGAAATTTCGCTGATGAGCCTTTCCAGCGGCGATTATTCATGCCTTCCTGAGCTGGCACACGAGATGGTGACGCGCTTTCTTGAGAGGCGTGTGAAGATTTCACTGCCGTCCCAGCGCATCGACGCATTCCTGAAGGATACCCTGAAGGAAACCCAGAAGGTGCGCAAGACTGCCCTTACGCTCGCGCCGGAAGCAGGCACGCAGCGCCTGCGCGACGTGATCAACAAGGGCGTGACGGAGGAGGACCTGATGCGCGCCGTGACCGATGCCTTTGAGGAGGGCTGGAGTGCCGTGAAGCTGTATTTCATGATCGGCCTTCCCACCGAGACGGACGAGGACGTATTGGGCATTGCCGATCTGGCGGCGAAGGTGCGAAAGTGCTATTTTTCCGTGCCGAAGGAGAAACGCGCGCCTGGCTTGCGGATCACGGTTTCTGCATCGGTGTTCGTACCTAAGTCGCATACGCCGTTTCAGTGGTCGGCACAGCTGGACAAGGAAACGGTGCAAAGACGGCAGAAAATGCTGAAGGCGGAGATTTCTAAGCTTAAGGGTGTGGACTTTAAGTATCACGAGTCGGACGTAAGCTACATTGAGGCCGTATTTGCTCGCGGCGACCGCCGTTGTGCGGAGGTTTTGGCGCGAGCGTCGGAGCTCGGGTGTGAGTTTGACGGCTGGACAGAGTTCTACGACAACGAGAAATGGGCGCAGGCCTTCAGGGACACCGGTGTTGATCCGGATTTCTACGCGCTACGCGAAAGGAACATGGACGAGGTGCTGCCGTGGGCGCATCTGGACTGCGGCGTGAGCATGGAGTTCCTGAAGCGCGAATGGGAAAAGGCACAGAACGCCGAAATTACGCATGACTGCCGCAAGGGCTGCGTTGGCTGCGGAATGAAGCGATATGAGGGGGCGTGCAGATGAGGTGTGTGTTCCGTTTTGGCAAGCTTGACCGGCTTCGCTTTGTGTCGCACCTGGATTTGCAAAGATATATGCAGCGTGCGCTGAATCGTTCCGGTCTGCCGGTTGCGTTTTCGCAGGGCTTTAATCCGCATCCCGTAATGAGCTTTGCTTCGGCGCTGGCCATGGGCTGGGAAAGCGAATACGAGGTGCTGGATATTAAATTTACAAAGCATGTGCCCGAACGCGAAGCACTTGCACGCATGCGGGGCGCGCTCCCGGAGGAGATGCCGGTGTATTCCGTGCGCTATGTGGACGACCGTCATCCCAGTATGATGGCGTTGGTGAAGATGGCAGATTATCGCGTAACGCCGACGGAGAGGTTCGACGAGCTAAAAGACGGCGCGCGGGAATTCCTGTTTTCCGAGCAGGTGATGGCTGTGCGCAAGACAAAATCAGGCGAAAGAGAAATCGATATTCGTCCGCTGTGCGTGTCGCTTACCTCGGACGATACGGCGCTTGTGATGCGCCTGATGCTTACGGAGACCGACACGCTGAAGCCTGATCTTCTTTTAAATTCCATATCGAGGCTGGCGGGCATTGAAACGCCGGAGGTACGGATTCTGCGCACAAAGCTTATGGGCCTGAACGCGCAGGGCAAGCCCGCTCCGCTGATGGAGCTGTAGTATGGCGGGGAGACTGCTGGTAGAAACCCGTGTCGGCGAAACGCGCGTGGCACTGATGGAGAACGGCGTATTAAGGGAATTCTCCGTAGAGCGTGAGGCGGGCGGCGGAGATGTTGGAAACATCTATCTGGGACGCGTGGAGAACGTGCTGCCGGGCATGCAGGCTGCGTTTATCGACATTGGCGAGGAGAAAAACGCGTTTCTGGCTGCAGACGATTTCGCCTTTGCTTCCTCCGATTTCGGAGCAGACGCGGAACGTGTGAAGGCAGGCGTCAGCGCGCAGCCGATTGAAAAGCGCTTAAAGCGCGGACAGGAAACGCTGGTACAGATTGTGAAGGTGCCTGGCGGAAGCAAGGGCGCGCGCGTAACCGGATTTGTTACGCTGCCAGGGCGGCTTGCCGTGCTCATGCCGACGGTGGACTTCATCGGCGTCAGTCGGCGCATCGCGTCCGAAGACGAACGCGCGCGACTGCGCTCCGCGGCGGCGCGCGTATGTCCGGAGGGCATGGGCATGATCGTGCGTACCGCCGCCGAGGGTGAGGACGAGGATGCGCTTGCAGAGGACATATGCGCTCTCAAGCACGACTGGGCTGAGATTGCCAGGCGCGCAGCCTGCGTAAAGGCGCCGAGGCTTCTGACGCGCGATCACGACCTTGTATACCGCGCCATTCGCGACGCGCTGAGGTGCGGAGTGGAGGAGGTTGTGTTTGAAGACGAGGCGGCTCTTGAAAAGGGGAAGACGGCTCTTCAGTCGCTTGCGCCGGACGGCGACGTTCGCGTGACGCTGGACAGGGGTGCTCGCCCCTTGTTTCTTCGAACGCAGGTGCAGTCACAGCTCGAAAAGGCGTTGGAAAGGCGTGTATGGCTGAAAAGCGGCGGCTATCTGGTGATCGATCGCACTGAGGCGCTTACGGTGATCGACGTGAACACGGGAAAATTCGTCGGCAAGGCGGATTTTGAAGAAACTGCGTTTCGGCTGAATGCAGAGGCGGCAGCTGAAATTGCGCACCAGCTGCGTTTGCGCGATATAGGCGGAATTATCATCATCGATTTTATCGATATGAAGGACGCGAGGGCTGGGGAGGCGCTGCTTCAGGTGTTGCGCGATGCACTGAAGGCTGACCAGGCGCGTACGAATGTGCTGGGTATAACGGGATTAGGGCTGGTTGAGATGACGCGAAAGCGTCGGCGGGAGCCTCCGGAGACGTATTACTTGTCTCCGTGCCCGGTGTGCGGCGCTTCCGGCAGAGTGCATTCGCCGGAGGCTTGTGCGGAGGACGCGCTGACCGACGTGCAGTGGCGGCTGGCCTCCGGAAGCGAGGGCTGCGTGCTTCTTACGGTCTCTCGCCGCGTATATCAGGCCATTTTTAAAACAAAACGCGTTTTATCCGGCGTCGCCTATGCGGTTTCGGACGACGGGCTAAACGATACCGAATACAGAATCGCGCCTGCGCGCACGGATGTGCCGCCGAAGGGTGCAAGGAGAATCGGAGAGGAAGAGCATGAATAACGAAACGCGCCGGGTTCCCGAAAAGGAAATCCTTCGCCAGAAGGAAATCATGGCTCGCGTACGCGGGATGCTACCGGCTGGAAGGAAATACCACATCGTCACCCTTGGCTGCCAGATGAACGTACGCGACAGCGAAACGTTAGCCGGCATGCTGACGGAGATGGGCTTTACCGAGGCTGCTACGCGCGAGGAGGCGGATTTGATTCTGTACAATACCTGCTGCGTGCGCGAAAATGCCGAAAACAAGGCTTTGGGCAACGTTATTTGGCTGAAGGAGCTGAAGAAGGACAAGCCCGAGCTGATTATCTGCGTTGGTGGCTGCATGACACAGGAGGAGGGAATGGCAGAATCGCTGATTCGAAGCTATCCCTTTATCGATCTGGTATTTGGAACGCACAATGCGTACCGCTTCCCGGAGTATCTTGAAAAGGTGCTGTGCGACCGGGTGCAGGTGTTCGAGGTATTGGATACCGGCGGGACCATCTGCGAGGGACTGCCGGAGAAACGCTCGAATCCATACTTTGGCTTTGTGAACATCATGTACGGCTGCAACAACTTCTGCTCGTATTGCATCGTTCCCTACGTGCGCGGCCGCGAGCGCTCGCGCGAGATGAGCGATATTCTGGATGAATGTAGGCGCTTAAGGGATGCAGGCGCACAGGAAATTATGCTGCTCGGGCAGAATGTGAATTCCTATATGGGCGGCGGCGCAAAATTCGCAGAGCTACTCTATCGTGTAGATGAGCTGGGCATTCCACGCGTGCGCTTCATGACGTCGCATCCGAAGGATCTGTCGGATGAGCTGATTGCGGCCTACGGCGAGCTTAGGCATTTGATGCCGAACCTCCACCTTCCCGTTCAGGCGGGCAACGACGAGATTTTGAAGCGCATGAATCGGCACTATGACCGGGGAAAATATCTTTCGCTGGTAAAGCGCCTGCGCGCCGTGCGGCCGGATATCGGCCTGACCACGGACATCATCGTTGGTTTCCCCGGCGAAACGAAAGCGCAATTTGAGGATACTCTGCAATTGGTGCGCGAGGTACGGTTTGATGCGGCGTATACCTTTATTTATTCGCCCCGCGCAGGTACGCGCGCGGCGGAGATGGAGGATCCGATTTCGATGGAGGAAAAGACGGAGCGTATTCAGCAGCTGATTGCGCTTCAGCAGTCGATTACCTCCGAGGTGCTCGCGTCTCAAATTGGTCTGGTACAGCCTGTGCTGGTGGATTCCGTATCCACGCGCAGCGAGCAGACGATAGGCGGAAAAACGCCCCGCGCGCATATGGTGAATTTCCCCGGCAGCGCGGAACGGATCGGCCAGACGGTTTCGGTACGGATTACCTCCGCAGGCAAGAACACGCTGCGCGGAGAAGCGGTGGAGGAGTAAGCAAATGAATGAGGTTTTTGAGAAAACGCGGGAGCTGGGCGAGGCAATTCAGCGCAGCGAAGAATATCTGACCCTGAAGGCGGCCGAGGCAAAGGCGATGAAGAACACGGAGGCAGCCGACGCTATGGGCAAATACCTGGAGCTTCGCCGTCAGATGGAGCTGATGCTCGCGCAGGGCGACAAGGATTGGGTGAAGATCAAGCAGGTTTCAGACGAGATGGAGTCATGGCAGGAGCATATGAACATGGTGGATGACATTATTCAGCTCAATCAGGCACAGAAGGCGTTTTCCACGCTGATTGATGAGGTGAATTCCGTGCTGCGCTTTATCGTTACCGGAGAAATGCCCTCCGACGACAAGAGCAGCTGCTCGGGCTCGTGCGCAACCTGCCACGGCTGCGGAAGCAAGGTTAACTGACCGCGGGGCAATCAACGGATACGGGGGAAACGGACACATGGCGCTTTCACAGATGATGCAGCAGTATCTGGACATCAAGGAGCAGAATAAGGACGCGCTCCTGTTTTTTCGCGTCGGCGATTTTTACGAGATGTTCTTTGACGATGCGGTGTTGACGTCGCGCGAGCTGGAGCTTACGCTGACGGGAAAGGATTGCGGCCTGTCTGAACGAGCGCCGATGTGTGGCGTTCCATACCACGCATTGGACGTGTATGTGGCAAGGCTCATCGAGAAGGGCTACAAGGTTGCCATCTGCGAGCAGATGACGGATCCTGCGCTGTCCAAGGGACTGGTGGAGCGCGCCGTCACACGCGTGGTTACGCCTGGTACGGTGATCGACGCCGGCATGCTGGAGGAGAAAAAGCCTAACTATATTATGGCGATTTTGCTTCACAAGGATCGCGCAGGCTGCGTGTTTGCCGACGTATCCACTGGCGAATTCTATTTATATCAGTTCGCGGGTGCGCGCATGCGTCTTGCAGACGAAATCGCGCGTATCGATCCGAAGGAAATCCTGACCAACAATGCGGCGCTTCTTCGCGAGCTGGCGGCACGTCTTCCGAACGCGGTTACCGAGCGTGGCGAAGAAACGTTTGACTACGCGCGCGCAAAAAAGGTGATGGACGCGCATTTCGGGAAGGAAAGCTATGATTCCGAGCATACCGGAAGGCTGGCCATTGCAGCTGCGGGTGCGTTGCTTGAATACCTGACGGAGACACAGAAGAACGCACTTTTGCACATTGTAACAGCCGTTCCGTACGACAACACTCGCTATATGGCTCTCGACCGCACGGCAATGGCCAATCTCGAACTGACGCAGACGCTGCGAGGACAGTCCCGCAAGGGCTCGCTTCTAGGAGTGCTGGACATGACCTCAACGGCCATGGGCAGCCGCATGCTGCGAAGCTGGATTGAGCAACCGCTGATTTCAAAGGAAGAAATCGAGCGGCGGCTGGATGCCGTTTCCACACTCAAGGATGCGCCGATGCTTTTGGACGGCCTTGGGGATGCGCTGAACGGCGTATATGATGTGGAAAGGCTTTTGAGCCGTATTGCCTATGAGACGGTGAATCCGCACGATTGCCTATCGCTTCTGCGGTCGCTGAAGGCTGTGCCGGGTATCCGAACGTTGCTTTCAGGGCAGACGGGGCTGCTGGCCGATACCTGCGCGAAGCTCGATCCGATGGAGGCGATGGCAGGGGAAATCGACTGCGCCATTTCGGAGGATGCGCCGCTGATTATCCGCGAGGGCGGCATCTTTAAAAACGGCTACAACGCGGAACTGGATGAACTGCGCGTGGCTTCGCGCGACGGCAAGGAATGGCTGGCGCAGCTGGAGGCAAAGGAACGCGAGGCAACGGGCATTAAAAATCTGAAAATCGGCTATAACCGGGTGTTCGGGTATTACATAGAGGTCACAAAGTCATTTTACGAGCTGGTGCCGTATCGCTATGTGCGCAAGCAGACGTTGGCAAATTGCGAGCGATTCATTACGGACGAGCTAAAGGAACTGGAAAAGACCATTCTGGGCGCGGACGAGAACGCCGTGAAGCTGGAGTACAGCCTGTTTGTTGAGCTTAGACAGAAGCTGAAGGCGGAGCTTATGCGACTGCGCGCAACAGCGATGAGTCTTAAAACACTGGATGCGCTTTGCGCGCTGGCGCGGGCGGCAAACGAAAACGGCTATGTGCGTCCGGAGATCAACACCGAGGGACGGTATGAGATTGTAGCCGGTCGGCATCCAGTAGTGGAGGAAGCCATTGGGCACGACCGATTTGTGCCGAATGATACGAGGCTGGACGAAAACGGGCGCGTGATGATCATTACCGGCCCGAATATGGCCGGTAAATCGACCTATATGCGGCAGGTGGCGTTGATTGTACTTATGGCGCATGTAGGCTCATTTGTGCCTGCCGAGAAGGCGGATATTTCGCTTACCGATCGCATCTTTACCCGCATCGGCGCAAGCGACGATCTGTATGCAGGACAGTCTACGTTCATGGTGGAAATGAGCGAGATGGCGACGATTCTCAAATTCGCCACGCGCCACAGCCTTGTGATTCTGGACGAGGTTGGGCGCGGCACGTCCACGTTTGACGGCCTTTCCATCGCGTGGGCGGCTGTGGAATACATTGCCGGGGAGAAGTGCGGCGCGCGCACGCTGTTTGCAACGCATTATCACGAGCTTTCGGTTCTGGAGGGACAGCTTCCCGGCGTGGTCAATTACCGGGTGACGGCGAAGGAACAGGGCGAGGACGTGATCTTCCTGCGCAAGGTTGTGCCTGGCGGCGAGGACAGAAGCTACGGCGTGGCGGTCGCAAAGCTGGCAGGGCTTCCCACGGGCGTGATTTCGCGCGCAAGGCAGATCATGGCGCGGCTTGAGGTGGATGACGACGCGCGCGGCTCTATTGGAAAGACGATTCTGGATAAGCGAAAGAACGCCGGAGACCGGCAGATTGCGTTTACTGACTATCAGCCAATGGAGCTGGTGGAGGAAATTCGCAAGCTGGACGTGATGAGCATGTCGCCGATTGACGCGCTCAACATGCTGTACAGGCTAAGTGAAGAGGCACGGAGGATTTAAATGGCAATTCACATACTGGATGCGGCCACGGTAGGCAAGATATCCGCGGGCGAGGTTGTGGAGCGGCCGTCGTCTGTTGCAAAGGAACTGATTGAAAACTCGCTGGATGCGGGCGCGACGAGCATTACCGTGGAAATCAAGGATGGAGGCATTTCCTATCTGCGCGTGACAGACAACGGTTGCGGCATTCCCTTTTCGGACGCCCGAATGGCGTTTGAAAATCACGCCACGAGCAAGTTGAAAAATGCCGACGGATTATTTGATATCCGCACACTGGGCTTTCGCGGTGAGGCGCTGCCGTCGATTGCGGCGGTTTCGCGCGTGACCATGACTACGCGCACGAAGGATGCAGAAGCGGGCGCGAAGGTGGAAGTCGAGGGCGGGCGCTTTGTCGGCGTGAGTGAGACCGGCTGTCCGGAGGGCACCACGATCGTGATGCGCGGTCTGTTTTTTAATCTGCCCGTACGCCGAGTATTTCTGAAAAAGCCGGTGTACGAGCAGGGGCTGCTCAACGAGCTCGTGCAGCGTATGATTCTGGGCAATCCTGGTGTAGCGTTTCGGTTGATTGCAAACGGCCGGGCGATCTATCGCTCCTATGGCGATGGCGACGTGCGGCATGCGGCGCTGTCCGTGTTCGGGCGCGAGTGCGCGCAGGCGCTGCGGGAGATAAACGCATCCGAGGGTGCGTTCACGGTAAAGGGACTGATTGGCGTGGGTGATGAGGCGAGGCCGACGCGAGCACAGCAGTGCTTTTTTGTCAATGGCCGCCTGATTCGCTGCACGCTGCTTTCGCAGGCACTGGAGGAAGCGTGTCGCGGTCGCGTGACGATCGGCATGTATCCGATGTGCGCGCTCGCGGTTACCATGCCGCCGGAAAGCGTGGATATCAATGTGCATCCCAGCAAGCTGGAGGTGCGTTTCCGCGATGAGGCTGCATTCCGGCTTACGGCGCAATCGCTGTTTCAGAAGGCGTTCACGGCGGAAACGATGGTGAATTCGTTTTCCACGCCGCGCGTCCCCGAAATGCCTCAGACGACGGTCACGCGTGTGACGGCTGCGATGGATCGATTGATCGATCCTGCATCCGCTGCGAAGACGGAGAAGCCGCCGCAAGCTACGCTTGCGCAGAGTATCTCGATAGCTGCGGGTGAGGTACGCGAGGGCGGGTTTGTACCCAAAACCGTGCAGATGGCGAGCAAGGGCGGGGTTGTGCCGAAGCCGGCGGGTGAGGCGCGCGAGGGTAGATTTGTGCCAAAACCATCTGTGGCTGCGGATGGCACGGCATGCAAGGATGTACCTTCGGTGACGAAGGACGTTTCCGCGAACGAAAAGCCTTTCGTGCAGAATGTCGACGCGCCCGTAAAGCCGGAAAAGGCCGAGCAGCTTGAAATGCCGGAAACGGTGGTTCCCAAGGCACAGTATCGCGTAATCGGCACGCTGTTTCACACCTACATCCTGCTGGAGCACGGCGACAATTTTCTGATGATCGATCAGCATGCGGCGCATGAGCGTCTCAACTATGAAAGGTATCGGGCGCTATTGGATGACGGCATAGCGGCTCAGCAGCTGCTGGCGCCGTATATCATTCATGTTTCACGCCGTGAAGCAGACATTCTGCTTTCGTCAAGGGAACTGCTTTCCGAGGCGGGCTATGAGATTGACGCGTTCGGCGAAAGCGATATTCAGGTGCGAGCCGTACCATTTGTTATGGGGCAGTCGGATATGCGCATGCTGTTTACCGAGCTGATTGATGAACTGGATCATTTGAAGGCTGCAGAGAGGGAAAAGCGCATGGCGAGCATTATTCAAGCCTCGTGCAAGCACGCCGTGAAGGCGGGCGACCGGCTGACGGATGCAGAGATCCGGTCGCTGCTCGAACAAATGACGGCCTCCGGCGCGCCGCCCACGTGTCCACACGGAAGACCTGTGCTGCGCGTGATGAGCAAATACGAAATCGAACGCATGTTCAAACGCGTTCAGTAGGAGCGCGTATGGCAAAACGGCTGATTGGTATTTGCGGGCCCACGGCGTCCGGGAAGACGGCCGTGGCGGTGGAGCTGTGCAGGCGACTTGGCGGCGAGGTCGTTTCTGCCGATTCGATGCAGGTATATCGGGGTATGGATATACTGTCCGCTGCGCCGGACGAGCGTGAGATGGGCGGCATTCCGCATCATATGATTCGCGTACTGCCGCCGAACATGCGGTTTAACGCATCGAAGTATCGCGAAATGGCCGCCGCGGAAATCGAAGAGATTGAATGGCGCGGGAAGAAGCCGGTACTTTGCGGTGGCACGGGATTGTATATCAATGCGCTTACAAAGGGCATGCGCCTGTCCGAGCGTGCGGACGAGGCGTTGCGCGCGGAGCTGAAGGCGATTGCCGCAGAGGAAGGCGGCGAAGAAAGGCTTCACCAAATGCTGGCGGAGGTAGATCCGGAATCGGCAGAGCGGTATCCGGCGGGAGATGTACGACGCGTGATTCGATCGATTGAAATTTTTCGTCTCACGGGCATGACGCGCAAACGCCAAGAAGAAATTGATGCACAGACGCCGGATACATTTGAAGCGAAGCTGTTTGCCATCGATTGGCCGCGCGAGGTTCTGTATGAGCGCATCAATCGCCGCGTGGATGAAATGGTGGCGAGGGGGCTGATTCGCGAAGTGGCACGGCTTATTGATGAAGGCGAGGATGCGCATCCGACGGCAGTACAGGCCATCGGATACAAGGAAATTGCCGCCGGCCTGCGCGGAGACTGCGCCATGTCCGACGCGATTGCCCGCATGAAAACCGCTACGCGCAACTATGCCAAGCGCCAGCAAACCTGGTTTCGCGCCGACCCGCGCGTGACGTGGCTGAGCCCTGAGGGAAAAAACGCAGTGCAGCTGGCAGAGGAAATCGAAGCAAAGCTGTAAATACAGGAAAAGAAAGAGGAATTCGGCATGCAGAACTATGAAGCCCTCATTTGTGAGGCCGAAAGAGAGCTTGCGCCCGTATTTGAACGCCTGAATGCAATTGAAACCGAGAACACCCGGCGCGTGCTTCATGCGTTCCAGAGGCACAGGGTCTCCGCGCGCAATTTTGCACCCACGACTGGCTATGGTTACGACGATATTGGTCGGGATGTGTTGTCTGAGATTATCGCAGAGGTATTCGGTGCGGAAAAGGCGCTGATGCGTCCTCAGATTGCCTCCGGCACGCACGCGCTGGCGCTGTGCCTGTATGGGATGCTGCGGCCGGGAGAAACACTGCTGTCTGCCGCAGGAAGGCCGTATGACACGCTGGAGGAGGTAATCGGCATTGCGGGTGAGGCAGGCTCCGGCTCTCTGAAGGACTTTGGCGTTGGCTATAAGCAGGTGGAGCTGAAGGATGGCGCGCTGGATGAAGAGGGCATATTGAATGCGATTACGCCGGATGTCAGGCTGGTGCTTATTCAGCGCTCGCGCGGATACGACTGGCGGCCGTCGCTGAGTGTGGACGAAATCGACCGCATGATCGAGCGGATTCACGCTGTGTGTCCCGGCGTAAATGTGATGGTGGATAATTGCTACGGCGAATTCACAGGCACGCATGAGCCGAAGGCAGATGTGTTTGCGGGCTCGCTGATCAAGAACCCAGGCGGCGGCATCGCGCCCACGGGCGGCTATATTGCCGGTCGCGCGGAGTGCGTGGACAGGATTGCAAATCGGCTTACCTCGCCCGGCATTGGCGCGGAGGTTGGGTCCTACGCGGGTGGCTATCAGCCGTTTTATCAGGGCTTCTTCCTTGCGCCGCACGTTGTAGGGCAGGCGCTTCGCGTAAGCTGCCTGTTTGCATGTGTGTTCGAAAAGCTTGGCTACGCCGTCCATCCGAAATACGACGATCCCCGCGGCGACATCATTCAGGCGATTCGCTTTGAGGACGCAGGAAAGCTCATCCGCTTCATTCAATCGATTCAGATGGATTCACCGGTGGACGCGGAGGCGGTTCCGGAGCCGTGGGATATGCCTGGCTATCAGGATCAGGTGATCATGGCAGCGGGTACATTCGTATCTGGCGCTTCCATTGAGCTGTCTGCAGATGCGCCGATCCGGCCTCCGTATATCGCCTATCTCCAGGGTGGCCTGACCTATGCGCATGGTCGTATTGCACTGGAGGGAGCGCTTCAGCGCATGCAGGAGGCGTAGGGCTGCATTGCCTTTTGGCTTGAGGCTTCGCGCGAAAGATATAGGATGCGCTGAGATTTATATGCGCATGCTGAATGCAGGAGGCATTTGTGAAAAACGTTGCCCTCGCATACTTTTCGTCCCGAATGGGCATGGTATGCGGGGGTGATTTTTATGCTCGGATTTCTGATGGCAGTGCTTGCAGGTGCAGCTATGAGTGTGCAGGGCGTGATGAACACGCGACTGTCGGAAAAAATCGGCTTGCTGGAGTCAAATGCGTATGTGCAGGGAACGGCGTTTGTGCTCTCAGCATTGGCTATGTGGTTCTTTGGAAAGGGCAATCTGAAGCTGCTGCCCAGCGTGCCGTGGCCGTATTGGCTGGGCGGGGCAGTGGGATTGGTGATTACGATTACGGTGATGCTGGCGATTCACGAGCTGAACGCCACGCTTGCTATTTCCACCATTCTGATTGCGCAGCTGCTTGTTGCTGCGGCAATCGACTATTTCGGCCTTATGGAAAGCGAAAGGACACCCTTTGGCGTTCAGAAATTCATCGCGCTGGCGTTAATGATCGGCAGTGTGGCGCTATTTAAGTGGGAACCCAAATAAAATTTTGCCAAATGCTTGACATCGAACATATGTTCTGTTATAATGCAGACACAGACAAACAAAGGAGAGCTTGACAATGAACAGAAGAAATCAGCGGAAGAGACGGTATGTTGTGAAGAACCGCAGGATGGAAAGCCTGTATAAGCTGATGGCGCTTTTGCTTCTTGTCTGCACGGTGCTTTTGAGCGCGAGGCTGACGGCAGGCACGTCCGGCCAGGTACTAAAAAACGCCGTGCTGCAGCGTCCGTCCGTTTATGCGGGGCTTGGCATCAATGGCTAAATGTGAGCATGGCGAAAGGCAGAGCTGCGAAGGGAGCCCCATTGTTTCTTTAATTGGGAATCATTTTTTCTTATTTGCCGTAAAACGACCACAAGAACGGATTTGTTGCCGACAGGGCGTTCAAATCCGTTCTTGTTTTGAATTGTCTATGCAGCTCGAATTCGAGTGAACTATTCGCCCTTCAGGCAAAGCTGAATGAGGTCTTCCTCTCTGGCTTCGGCGAAGGCAATGACGGTATCGGCGGCGCCGTAGTATATGCGGACAATTCCGCCGTCCATATGCAGCGCAGCCGTCGGGAACACGACGTTTGTGCGGAAACCGATGGTGGTTTCGTAGTCAGCTTCCGGCGCGAGCAGAGGAACCTTTGAATAGCCGAGCACCTTCCACGGCTCGTTCAGATCCAGTAGCGCGACGGCGATGCAATAGCGCTTGATCCAGCGATCCTCCCAGCCGTTCTTGCCGCGGGTGGGGTCGATATCGACGGTATGAGTAAAGACCAGCCAGCCTGCATCGGTGCGCAGCGGCGGCGCGCCGGGGCCAATCTTGTCGTTGGCAAACGGAAAGTCCTCGACGGCCAGCAACAGATGCGGATTGCCCCAGTGCACGAGGTCGGGGCTCTCGCTGATCCACATGTCAAAACGGTCTCGGCCGCGACTGTATACGGGCATGGGACGCTCAAGGCGCATGTACATGCCGCCGACCTTTTCGGGGAACAAGACCATGTTGCGATTGTCCGGTACGCTCAGGGAAATCATTTCATAGTGACGCAGATCGTCGGTTTTCGCAATGCCACCGCACACGCCGTGACGGGTATCCACAGCGAAGGTCATGTAAATCTGTCCATCAATCTCAGTCAACCGCGGGTCGTAGGCACGGACGATTTCCTCATCCTGAAGCGCGAACACAGGCTGCGGCTCTACATTCCAGTGAATGCCGTCATCGCTGAATGCAAGGCCGATATTCGTTCCGGCAAATTTACTCTGGCTGATGTGCTCATAGTCGTTGCGGAACGTCATCGCGTAGCGACCTTGATAGCGAATAACGCCGGCATTAAATACAAGCGAGCTGGGATAGGGTACATCCTTACAGGTCATCACAGGATTACCTGCGTAACGGTGGATGCAGGAATGCGAGAAAAGCTTGGGATTCGCCATAAATCTCCTCCGTTCCGATGCTGTTTAAAATCCTTGGGAAACAACTACCATTATACGCTGCGCGCCTTTTGCCGTCAAGGGAAAACAGTGCTGGACGGAAAAAAGCAAAGGTGGTATACTAAAGGAAAACAAGGGGCAAAAGGAGAACTATATGCAATACCAGTGTCTTGTGCTCGATCATGACGATACCGTTGTCGACAGTACGGCCAGCGTGCATTACCCGGCGTTTATGGAAACGCTTCGGCGGCTGCGTCCAGGAAGGTGGGAGTCGCTTACGCTGGAGGAGTATTTTCAATACAATTTTGAACCGGGCTTCGAGGAGTTCTGCCGGGACATTCTCGGCTTCACAGAAGAAGAGTACGCAGAGCAGGGGAGAGCATGGGAGCGCTATGTAGCTGAGCACGTACCGAAGGCTTATCCGGGCATGAAGGAATTTTTGTGGCGCTGCCGCGAGGCGGGGATTCGGCTTTGCGTCGTTTCGCATTCGCTGAAGGAGAATATTTTGCGCGACTGGCGGGCAAATGGTTTGCCAGAGCCGGAGCTTGTATATGGCTGGGACGATGCGCCTGAAAAGCGCAAGCCGAGCCCGTGGCCGCTAAGGGAAATCCTGCGCCAAACGTCACTTTCGCCGGATGGGCTTCTGATGGTGGATGACCTGAAGCCGGGAAAGCAGATGGCCGATGCCTGCAAAGTAGACTTCGCGGCGGCAGGCTGGGCGCATCACGTTCCGCAGATTGTGGAATTCATGCGCCGCGAGTGCATGCGCTACTGTCCGGAGCTTTGCGCGCTGGAGTCAATCGTGTTCGGAAAAGACGAAGCCTGAAAACAACCGCCACGAACCGGCTGCTTGCGGATATAAGGCATTTTTCGTGTACAGATTCGTATTATGTATATGCGTATTGATTGACAAGGAGGGGTAATGTGCGAAAAGTATTGTTGTTTTAGAGATAATTATTATTTTGAGCATCTCTGTTACTGCGCATATTGCGTTTAATGGAGGAATCTACGATAAACATGAATATGTGTATTCACTAATTCAAGAAGAGTATGGCATTGTGCTGACAGAAAGGGATGTCGTGAATATAACATACGAACCCATATACTCGCGGGATTTTGCCTGTGTAGCAGCAATAAAACTATCAGATGATTATGCTATCTCATTGGGAGAGTTTATTCGGAATGATGTTTCTTGGATTCTCGCCAGCAATGCCGGAGAAACTATAGACAAATACATTGAGCCTTCGCTTTCTTCCTTTAAGAACCTTTCAGCACTAAAAGATTGCTGCATGGAGGATGATTCATATATAAAGCTCATCATATATGAAGAGGATCTCCCGTATGCGCAAGAATTCTCTATACTCGTTGTAAACATAGCAAAAGCAGAACTGTTTTACTTCACGGTGAAATAATATTGATGCAACTCAACTCATTTGCATCGATATGTTGGGTGGCTTTTTGTGTGCCCTCTTCGTGGTCTCGAGAAGAGGGTGATCAACCGGTACTGTCAAGAGTTATGCGCAAATTCGTTCACCGGCAAGAAAAGGAATCTATCGGCAGGCAATGGCTATGCACCCGGTGCGACGACATACGGCGCCAACTACTCCTCTTGTAAGCGGCATTACGCAGGGTGAGGGCGAAAATGCTATGAACTTCGCCTATACTTACGACAACCGCGGGAACATTATTAGCGAAACTCGCAATGGAGTAACCACTACTTATGAATACGATGCGCTTGGCCAGTTGATTCGTGTCAATGACCCGCATGAGAATGCGACGTGGGTTTACACCTACGATCGTGGCGGCAATATCCTGAATAAGGCGAAGTATGCGTATACTACCGTAGATGAACTAGGTGAAGCTCTGGAGTCGATTCCGTATACCTACGGCGATGCGAACTGGAAGGACAAGCTGACTGCCTACAATGGTGTTCCGATTACGTATGATGCCATTGGCAATCCATTGAACGATGGCACGTGGACGTATGAATGGCAGGACGGACGGCAATTGAAGCGCATGACGAATGCTGCTACTGGCGTGACGATGGAGTTTACCTACAACGATTCCGGCATTCGCACGAAGAAGGTGAAGAAGGTAAATGATGTTCTCGTGGAGACGACGGAGTACCTTCTGAACGGTAAAAGCGTCGTCGGTCTTACGCATACTGACCATGCGTCAAACGAGGTCGATAAGATGCACTTTTTCTACGCTGTGCAGGGTAAAGTGATCCGGGTGGACCTTAATGGCGCTATATACAGCTATATTCGAAATCTTCAGGAAGATATTGTTGGAATACTTGACGACAAAGGAAAACTTGTGGTAGAATACAAATATGACGCATGGGGCAAACAGCTCTTTGTTGGTGGAACTCTGGCAAGCACGATGGGAAGGAGGAATCCGTTCTTATATCGTGGATATATCTACGATGAAATGACAGAACTGTATTATTTGCGTGGGCGGTATTACTGCAGTTACACAATGCGTTTTGTGAATGCTGACAAGATTCTATCGGCGTATTGTAGAATTTTGGGCTCGAATATGTTTGCTTATTGCGACAATGAGCCGATTAGAAGAATCGACGAAACAGGGGATAAATGGGGGTTTATTGCTAAGTTTTGCCAAAAGGCATTAGAGGTTGCTGTAGCTGTTGTGAAAGTAGCAAAGGAATGTATAGATGAGGTATTTAGTGTAGCGGTGTATGCTGAAGACAATAAATCGAATAAGGAGGAATGCATTTATGGAGGTTATGAGCATGGTGTAACGACGACAGTGTTGGTTTCCGGTTGTGACGATAAGCCTGTCGTGTTTTATAAAAAAGTGGCAACAGATGGTTCGAGAACTTATGGCGTTAATATTAGTGTGAAAAAAGCAAGCCTAAGCGCCGAGGTGGGGAATGATGGCATTAACCTTTCGGTTGGATATGATGGTATATCTGTAGATGGAACGGTTGGACTGAAGGAAGTTGGACTCGGCCTAAGCAAGAGTGTTTCTAATGACAGAACCACTGCGACAACCTACGGCAAAGTGTTCATAAGGCCGGTAGCAGTTGCGCTTACACTGGTTTCAGTACTGGTGACAGGCGATATAGCAAGCGCCATGTATAATCCGGCATTAGCTATGCGGTAAATTGAAAGGAGATTTGTTGTGAAAAAGCGTTCTCATATCACGTTGAAGGTAATTGCCATTATACTGTGTGCAATGGTGCCTTTGGCGATTTCGTTGATTTTGCATGGAGATGATCCGGTTCACCGTTCGATTTTTAATGATATACAGGAACTGAAAGATGCGCTATCGCCTTATGTAGTAGATCAGGTTGATGATCCGGCAGTGAGAAAACTGGAATATACGCAAGCTGTACAGTGGATTGTTGAAAAGGATGGAGAAAGATATATTGTTTGTGGATATACGTTCCCGAATAGAGCGTCGGCTCAGAGGTATCGTTCAAAGGGAAATGGCAAGGGAATTGAAGAGTACAATCTGAGCAGGTCAGAGGTATATTCATATCTTCATACAGTAACGGAGTATACCGCAGTCTATGAAAAGAATGCCCTATATATTAAGGGAAAGAATTATGATAAAACGGTGCAATTCCTGAATTGGCTTGAACCGTACTTATCTATAAAAGATCCGGGAGGTTATAAATTGGCGTCAGTCGGAGAATGTGACGCGACTACGTCAACGAAATAGAAGAGAGCGCGTTTTTCGGGCTGCCACGCATGGACGTGGCAGCCGTTTTATATTGAACATGGAGATATTTCGACATCACGGAGACGTACAAGAGTTGGTACCGCCAGAAGGAGGACGGCAGCCATTCGAACTACGGCGTTGCGATTCGCCGCGCGTGCGCTGCGACGTACAATAGTGCGAACTTCTACTCCTCCCGAGCATCGGAGGGCAACCCGTACATCGTCGTAAACTACGTCTCCCACGCGGGCCGCAAGGGCTGGTGGAAGTACGAAAGCATGGGCACCGGCCGCGCGGGCAGTGTGTACGCCGACATCTACAACGGCAACCTGATCGCCGAGCACGCGGATACGGCCACTTCCGGCAACCGCATGCCCGTTTCGGTTTCGCACATTTATAATAGCTGCCTTTCGGACGAAAACGCGGCGCACTGCGGCCTTGGCTGGCGGCTGAGCGTGAACCATTCTCTTCGGGAAGAAATGATCGTCGGCAAGAACTTCTACATCTGGCAGGACGGCGACGGCACCGAGCACTATTTTGAGAAGACCAGCAAGCAGCCGTACGCCGACAGCGAGGGCATGCAGCTCAAGCTGAAGATAACCGACGCCGCCGCGACCATCACGGACAAGTCCGACACGGTTATGAGCTTCCCGGTTCCCGCCGCGTCCGCGAGATCGTATCTTTCGACGATCACGGACGTGCACGGCAACGCCATGACGCTGACGTATGACGAGAACATTCCGGGCAAGGTCAATTCCATTACCGACGGCGTAGGCCGTGCCACCGTTCTCGCGTATAACGCGGACGGCCTGCTGGCCTCCATCACCGCGCCGGGCTGTCCTGTGGTAAGCTACGCCTACGACGGCAGCGCCGAAAACGGCTGGCGGCTGCGCGAGGTTCACTATGGCGATCTGGAAGCGAACCAGTTCACCGAATACGGCTACGACACGCGCGACGGCGCACCGACCGCGACGCTGACGATGCTTCGCAACTTTGACGGCAGGCAGACGAACGTGGTCTATGATACCAACCTGGACACCGCCGCCATCGGCAGTTACTCCGAGCAGATGCGCCGCGTCATTTCTCTCGAACGGACAAATGGTTCGGCAAAGGGCGCAAAGACTAAGATTACCTACGGCCACATGCACACGACCGTTACCGCCGTAAGTGATTTTGAGAACGAGGTCGGCAAGAGCCTCGTCTACCATTTCAACAGCGCGGGCAACGTCATCAGTACACATGATGAAATGGCCGAATAGGCCCCTGGCATTTCGGCTTGTCCGCCTCCGCTTCAAGCAGATTGTTCAGCGTTTCTTCCAAGTTTCCGCGTACAAGTTCACGAATTTCCCTCTTGATTCCTTCCTCATTCAGTGTTACAATTTTCTCGGACATTGTCTGCGTCTCCTTTCGAATATTTGTCTTGCAACTTCATTCTACCAGATGACTCTGACTTTGTCCCTTGTTTTTGGTGGGACGAATGGAAAATTTTTATTCCCTGAATTTGTGCAACTTATTGTACCTTATCCACGCCGAAGAGTCAGGCTAAAACTACGTGCGGCAGAAAAAAATGAGGGAACAGCTTCGATTCACGATGCCATCCCCATCTTATCTAATTCATGGGAGTACATATTCAAAAATTCCGTCGCCGGGATGCAGATCGCTGAACCTCGTAAGCGCAGCCTCAAAGCCATGCATACAGACAAAATCGCGTACGGCATGCGTACCGGGGTCATCGTTTTCGTAGAAATAGCCCCCGGAGATTGCCTTTGCAAGCTGCACGGGCGGCTTTCCATGCTTTACGCACAGCCTCGCCGGGCCGACCAGCCGGTCGAACGCGCTCAGCTTGCGTCTGGAATCTGCGCCGAGACGCTGAAGCTTGTCCTCGATATATGGATTCTCAAGCAGGGCAAGGATCGTCTGCCGCCATTCGGTCATCTCCTCCTCTGAAAAGCCAATCTCCTGGCACAGGCCGAATGAGGATTCCTCCAGCGCACCAATCAAAATGGGACGAAGTACTTCGTTGGTGGCCGCCTCCCACGACGTTTTCAGCCCCATCGGAAGACCAAGATAGCTGATCAGTGCATGCGCCATATTGAGCGTGTACAGCTTGCGTATTTCCTCGCGGGCAACGTCCTCCGTAAGACGCAGCCAGGGAAGGCAGGGTGCATCACCCTTCAAACGGCTTCGGTCGATGGCCTGCTCCGGGTAGCCATTGTTAAACAGCGCAAGCGAATCCTCCTGCCGCAGCCATTCGGGCGCGACAGGAGAGATGCACATGGCGAAAATGCCAGTCACGCCCACGTGCGCCGTGAACCATGCGTATTCCGCATCCGTGAAGCGTTCGCGCATCAGCGATGAAAAGCACTCGTCCGGGTGCGGCATGTTCACATTCATCATCACGTCCATTGCTCTGTTTGGGCAGACGTTCATTCGGTGCCGGAAAAGCGGAAGCAGCATATTCGCAACCTCCGGCAGCTTCGGTTCGTGCACGGCAATATCGAGCAAGAGCTGGTCTTCTTCAAACAGCGTACTCAGCGCGTTTGTGTCTTCCGTATGCATGGCGCGAAAGCCGTTTTCGACGATTCGCCGAGAAAGTCCCTCGCGCGTTGCATGAACAATGGTGTACCGGCCGCGTGCGTTTAGTTGCTCTACCAACATTCGGTCAAGGTCGACAAATACGGTGTGAAATGCCGGGGTATCGAAAAGATCGGCCACGAAACCGCGGCCGATTCGTCCTGCGCCCCACACAATCAGTGTGCGCTTCATAGCTTAAACATCCTCCAGCAGGAAGCGATACTGTGCATCGCAGAGCGCGCGATAGTGGCCGCCCTCCTTCTTGATTAGCTCGTCATGCGTGCCGCGCTCGGCAATGTGTCCATCCTGTACGACCATGATACAGTCTGCATTGCGGATGGTGGAAAGCCTGTGCGCGATGACGAAGGAAGTGCGCCCCTTTAAAAGCTCGTCCAGCGCCTTCTGAATCAGAATTTCGGTGTGCGTATCGATGGAGGAAGTTGCTTCATCGAGAATCAGAATCTTCGGGTCATTGAGCAGCGCGCGCGCGAAGGAGATCAGCTGCTTTTGTCCAACAGACAGGCTGCTGCCTCGCTCGTTGACCTCAGTCATGTAGCCCTTTTCCATCTGCATGATGAAATCATGCGCATAAACCGTTTTGGCAGCCTGAATGACTTCCTCATCCGTAGCATCCAGCTTTCCGTAGCGGATGTTGTCCATGATGGTACCGGAGAAGATGAAGCTGTCCTGCATCATGACGCTCATCTGCTCGCGCAGCGTACGCAGTTTCACGTCGCGCACGTCATGACCGTCTAGGCGAACTGCACCGCCGGTTACATCGTAGAATCGGCTGATTAGGTTGACAACCGTACTCTTGCCTGCGCCGGTAGGGCCGACAAGGGCGATCGTTTGTCCGGGCTGAACGGTGAAGGATACGTCCTTCAAAACGGTTTTTTCGCCGTCATAGGAAAAAGTCACATGATCGAAATCCACGCGCCCGGTAATCGGCGGCAGATCAACCGCGTCCGGCTTATCCTGAATGTCGGACGGCGTATCCATGATTTCGAAAATGCGCTCCATCGATGCCATAGCAGAAAGCACGCTGTTATAGAAGTTCGAAAGCGTGTTGAGCGGCTCCCAGAAGCGACCCAGATACCACGTAATCAGCAGAAGATTGGAAAGAGGGAGCTTCGCGGCGCTCTTCATCATGCGAATGCCTACGTTGTACACCAGCACGGTGCCGATCGTACCCGTAAGATCCAGCGCCGGCCAGAAGGCGTTGTTTACTTCAATGGCCTTCATCCAAGTGCTACGAATATCGTTGTTCACGTTTTCGAAGGTTTCCAGATTCTCGTCCTCGCGTACAAAGGCTTCCGTAACGCGCATGCCGGAAAGAGATTCATGTAGATATCCGTTCATGCTTGAGGTTTTCAAACGTACACGCTGCCAGCGCTTGCGCATGACGCGCTTCAGGCGAAATAGAATCAGCATCAGAAGCGGCATGATACACATACTGACCAACGTCAGCTGCCAGTTGACCGCCAGCATGATGATCAAAAGGATGACCAGCGTAAGGCAATCCACAAGCACGTTTACGATACCGTTGGTGAACAGGTCGTTGAGCGAGTTCACGTCGTTGATTACGCGCACCAGAATCTTACCGGCTGAGTGGGTGTCGAAGAAGGAGAACGACAGCCCCTGAATGTGGTTGAACAGATCCTCGCGCAGAGTCGCCAATGCCTTGCGTCCGGCGGTATCCATCAGCCGCACGCGATAGCGCACGCAAATAGCGCCAATCAGCGCGGCGACGATCATACCGACCAGATATACGTAAATCAGATCCTTGGCCTGATTCTCCAGTGCATCCACCGCATTGCTAAGCAGGAAGGTGGATGCGAGCGAGCAGAGGGAAGAGAGAATCATCAGAACGAGCGCCAGCGCAACATTTTTCCGGTACGGCTTCATATAGCTCAGAAGGCGCAGAAACTGTCCTTTATTAAACGGTCTTTCCAGCACTTCGTCGTCAATCTGTCTGAGCATTCTTGCCATGTTAGAACGCGCCTCCCTTCGCCATTACGCTTTTGAGATCGCGGTACTGATCCTGCACCATTCTGTAATAGACGCCCTCCTGCTTGAGCAACTCCTTGTGCGTGCCACGTTCGACGATTTGGCCATCCTTTAGGACAAGAATCAGATCGGCGTTCTTTACAGAGGAAATGCGGTGGGCAATAATAAAGGTGGTGCGGTTCTTCAGCACTTCCTTCAGCTGCCTCTGAATTTCATATTCGGTTTCCATGTCCACGGCTGAGGTGGAGTCATCCATCACCAGAATGGACGGATTGATCAACACGGCGCGGGCAATGGCCACGCGCTGCTTCTGACCGCCGGAAAGACCGATGCCCCGCTCGCCCACGATAGTTTCGTAGCCCTGCGGCATATGATCGATAAACTCCGTGGCCTGCGCTACGTTGGCGGAGCGAGCCACCTTGTCGTGCGTTTCATCCGGGCGGCCAAAGCGAATGTTGTCCTCCAGCGAATCAGAAAAGAGGAAGGTCTCCTGCGGCACGTACCCGATGCTGCGGCGCAGAGACCTAAGCTGCTGGTCGCGCACATCGATTCCGTCCACCTTCACACTGCCGTTGTGCACGTCGTAAAAGCGGCCGAGCAGCAAAATTAGTGAACTCTTTCCTGCGCCGGTCGCACCCATGACGGCAACGGTCTGGCCGGGCTCGACGGAGAAGGTAATGTCCTTCAGAACGTCCTCGCCGCCGTAGGAAAAGTCCACGTGATCGAACTCCACACGACCCTCGCGCTTCGCAGGCTCCATTGCGTCGTCCTTTTCGCGAATGGAGGAGCCAAAGTCGATATAGTAGAACAGCTTCTCGGCGCTGGTGACAGCCTGCGTCAGCATGTTTACGATGTTTGACAGATTACGCATCGGGTTCACGATCAGCCATACATAGCCGTTGATGGCGATCAGCGTGCCTAGATCCATATCACCGGAGAATACCAACGCCGCGCCGACCATCAGCATAACCGGCGTGCACAGGGAAGATAGAAGCTCCATGACCGGAACAAAATCCGACCAGATCCACGTGGCGTTCAGGTGGCAGGACAGAAGCTTGCGGTTGTCCTTTTCAAATCGCTCGGATTCATACGGCTCGCGCGCAAAGGCCTTCACCACGCGCATACCTGCGAGATTTTCTTGTGTGCGCGTGTTCAGAACTGCGTTCTGCTCGCGCGTCGCCACGAAGGCCGGGCGAATGCGCTTTCTGAACTGCCAGGCAACGATTGCGATGATCGGCGCGAAAACGAGCAGCGAAAGCATCAGCTTCCAGCTCATGAACGATAGGAAGAACAGCGCGCCAATGAAGTTCAGCGCGTTGTCGTACACCGTAACAAGACCACCGGCAATCAAATTTCGAATGCCTTCGATGTCGCTGGTCATACGGCTCATGATCTCGCCGATACGGTTGTGGTCGTAGAAGGAATAGGGGAGCTCTTCCATGTGCGCGTACAGCCCCGTGCGCAGATCGTATACCACGTTCTGAGACACGCGCTCCAGCGTTAAGCTGCGCACATACGTGGAAAGACCGCGTATGAGCACAAGAGCAAGCAAACCAGCACTCACATAGAAAAGCAGGTTGAGATCCGTGTTGGGAATAACGTCGTTGATGATGGCCTTGGTAAGGAAGGGGGCTACGAGACGGGTCAGGATTACACATGTCTGAAGCAGGGCGCAAAGAACGAGCTTCTTTCGGTAGGGTGCCATCAGGCCGCATAGTCGCTTGATGATGTCCATGATCGTTCACCTCATTTGCAAGCGTTATTCGGTACACGATGAGTCTATACATTATGCCACGGAAAAAGGTCATGTGTGCGTATATTGTGTTTTGTTTGTTTAAATTACGGAAGAAAACGAAAGAAGAATTTCCAGCCGCGCTTTCATGGTAGAAAAAGTGCGGCTGGAAATTCAATCGTCCTCGCGGGGAACAGACAGTGCCAGCGCCGCGTTGCTGTATACGCGGTCGCCGGTCAGCTCTCGCAGCACGATCACGCTCGGCGGAAGCGGTGCGGCCTCGTTCTCGTCCTTCAGCTCTACCTCCATAATTGCCTGTTGCTTCCAGAAGGAGTATAGATCGATTTCGAACACATGCCCTTCCCACGGAAGCGTATAGCGGCGCTTCTCAATCGTGCGGCGCGCCGGGTCGGCACGCGTAAGAAGCTGAGCGTATTCCTCCGGCGAAATCGCGCGTTCGTCCTCGATGTTGGACATAAGGGAGATGCGGCGCTTGATCGTATGCGAATACTGCCATTGGCCATCCAGTCCACGCTTTCGAACGCGCTCCGTCGTACCTGCGGCGGCACGCAGGTAGGTTTGCGAAATATCCGTATATGCGCAGTCAGGCAGCGCGGAGAGCGCTCTCTCATCGGGCCTTCGGATCAAATAACGCCGCTCGATTTCCGTGCTCATAGCGTATCGTCCTCCCAGTCGTTGTAGTCAGGGTCAGATTCTGCGTTCTTCATGTATTCCGCAGCGCGGGCGCGAAGGGCGTCGCGGTCAATCACTGTGTTTGTGCCTAAACAAAGCTTGCAGCGATAGCCGCATTCGGGACACACGCAACCAAGCTCCAGCCCCTCGGACTGCGCCATATACGCTCCACAGCGTTGACATCCGCAGCGCATGAGTGTCATCCTTCTTTCATTCTATACATGGACGTCTACCGTTTCAGCGGCGGCCAAAAATCACCAGATTACCCTCTCCGGAGGCAAAGCGCCACGTTGGGAACTGCGCCTGATCGCCGTTGAAGTTTGCCGTGCCGTTTCGCTGAATGAACGCGGCAATGTCGCGCTGCGTAGCTGTGCGGCAATACGATGCAAGCTCGTTCAGTGTAACAAGGCCGTCGCCGTTCGCATCCGCAGGGAGTGTTCCGGCCGTGCCTAGACCCAGCCCTCGAACCAGCGCATGGGTAAAGAAATCGTAGGCCAGCGTCGGGTCGGGCGTATCGTAGTAGCTGCTCTTCGTTTCGCCCACAGTGGAGCAGAGGACGGAAACCTTACCTACACCGCTATTGCTGTAGGCGCGTAAAATGCCGCCGCTGTGGCATGAGCAGACGATCAGAACCACGTGTCCGGGAATCCTTTGTATGACTGGCATCAGGTCGCTGCCGTAAATCCGCGCTTCGCCGCCTGCGCCATGCAGATAATAGCCCTTGGACGAGTCAATGCTGCCGTGGGAGAGCAGGAAAATTACGGTCACGTCGTCGGCATCCGTCTGCGCGGCTAGCTGTGTCAGCGCAGTCTTCCACGCGCTGTTGCTGGCATTATTGGGCAACATTTGAATCGATTCGTAGGTTTCTCCCTCGATTATCGACCGACTGAGCGCGCTGCGCATGTCCTGCGTACCGCGCACGGAGAACGGCAGGTATTTTTCGCCGTCCGTTTCGGCATTTCCGAACCGGCCTGCAATCAGCGCTCGGTAGGTTGTGGCGCCGTCGTTGAAGACGGTTACCCGTACCGTCTTCGTGAGCTGATATGCTCCGTTTCCAACGGTGGCAGTGATCTCCGTTTCGCCCTTCGATACAGCAGTGATCATACCTTGCTCGTCTACCTTCGCGATGCCTTCATCCGCGGAAGCAAACACAGGTACCCCGAAGGAGGCGTTTGCCGGGAACACGGCCCAGCTGAGCGCGTGGGTCTCGTTCCATTTGAGCTCCAGAGCGTCTACATCCAGCACAAACGCGCGCACGGGAAGTTCAGAAACCGTGATTTCGCATGCAAGCGTCAAGCTACTTTCATCGGCGGCGATGCCGCGCACAGTGGTCGTGCCCTCGGAAATCAGCGTCACAAGCCCTGTGTTCGCATCGACTGAAGCAATCTCCGGCTGGTCGCTCGACCATCGGAAGGCCGCGGGCGTGGCGGATTCGGGTTCAAAGGTATATTCGATCTGGTAGGTTTCACCCGCAATTCCGGCGTACATCTCGGCCTTGAGCGCTGCTTCGGTCATTTGAACCGATGCAACCGTCACGTGGCAGCGATTTGAGGCTACGCCATCCTCCGTGTATGCGGTAATCGTTGCCGCGCCCGCGGATACGGCGGTTACAATGCCATCCTCGCTCACGGCCGCAACCGCCGGATTGGAGGAGATGAACTGGAAGGAACGCTCTGTCGCATTCGTGGGCGTATAGGAAACGCTGAGTGTTGACGTTTCACCCCGGTTCAGCGAAAGCAAATCCGGCGCAAGAGAAAGAGTCTGAATAAAGCGCGGCTTTACCAGCACCTCGCACACGGCTACGCGTCCGCTTGAGGAAATGGCATATACATTTGCCTCTCCGGGCTCCAACGCAGTAACCGTGCACCTGTTTCCGCTGATTGAGAGCGAAAGCACAGAGGGATTATCACAGTAGAATGTTCCGGTTTTATACGCGCCGGATCCACCGGTTTGGCTTGCCGTCAGAGTGGTCTGGCTGCCTACAGCGAGCGCGGCAAAGGTGGGGGAGAGCATCTGATCGACGATTACGGTTCCGTCTGTTACGGCATGCACAGTGAAGATCGCTGAAATACCGTTATGTGCCGTAGCAGTGATGACGGCCGTACCCTTTTTGAGCACGGTAATCAAGCCCTCAGCGCTGACCTTCGCGATCGTCGTGTCCGAGCTTTTCCATGTAAGAGCAGAATCCGTTGCATTTTTCGGATATACGAACACGAATCGAGTCGCGTCTACCGTGCGTGTCGTCTGATCGAGATACACGTCGTTCAGCGCACTCTTTACCGCTTCTACCGGTGTGGCGACGACAAACGAGGCGCTTGCAGATGCGTTTCCGCATATCGCTGTCACGGTGCATTCGCCAGACGACAGTGCGCGCAGCGTGCCGCTCTGATCCACAAAGGCTGCGGACGGACGGCTGACTGACCAGGTGATCGTCTGTTCGGTAATGCCCTCGGGCACCACGGATGCAGTAATCGTCGCAGTGTCGCCGATATTCATCCGCACGGGAACGCCGGACAACGACAGCGCAGTTGCTCCGGGGCGAACATGGATTTCGTAGGAAGCTGTAACGCCGCTGCCGTCGTTGGCTGCAGCCGTAAGAATTGCGTCGCCCGCCTGAAGCAGGCTAACCTTGCCGGTTCGCGCATCGACGCTGGCAACGTCCTCGTTGCTCGAAGACCACGTGACGGTAGGATCGTCGGCCTCAGAGGGCGTGGCGTCCGCTGTCAGAAAGATGGTGTCGCCGGGGTACAGGCTCTGAATATCTGTCAGCGGGCGTATGGTCAGCGCTTGAACAGGCTTTGTCACGGAAAGCGGAAGCTCGCAAATCGCATCATAGCACGATGCGGTAATCACGCACGTTCCCTGAGAAATGGCCGTTACAAGCCCAGTTTCATCGACCGAAGCTACTTCGGCATTGCTTGACGTCCAGGTAACTTCCGGGTGGGTCACGTCGTCTGGCGAAAGCGTGACGGTAAGCTCTGCCGTACTGCCTTCAAACAGTCGCTCCGGGAGTCCTTCGACCATGAGACTGTCGGCGGCAATGACGACCTCGACGGTTGTATCGGTGTACACCGTGCCCTCCGGCGTTTCAGCCATGGCCGTCAACGTATATGTGCCCGGCAATGCGCCGATAACGGTATTCCCGCTCGCGCCCAAGCCGACAGAATCGACCACAAGCGCAACTTCCCGCAGTTCTTCTTCTGAGATGGGCACAAGTGTGCGCCCTACGCCCACGCGCAACACATCAGACGCAAAGCGAATGGGCTCCGCGACGACGAATGCATTTTCAAATGCGATTTCAGAAACGGAAATATCGGTTCCTACAGAGCCGTACACGGAATAGCTTCCGCCCGTGAGCGGCGTGAACGAAAACTCTGCCTGTGTGATTTCGCCGCTGTCAAACAGGGTTTCACCTGCTTCATTTACGATTCTATAATGGAAGCGCGTCAGATCCGCGACATCGCCATCGAACGTCTTTGCAGAGACGGACAGGGTCGCTTCGCGGTAGGGAGAAACCCAAGTAGGCATATTCAGCTGAAAATCCTTTAGATCAAGCGGCGTAAACGAGGCGCGATCTCCCATGCGCATAGCATAGTGCTCGGCTTCAGTGCCCCGGTATCCATATACGTCCAGCGTGCCCTCTGGCAGTGTAAACGCGTCGTCGGCAATTTCAGTTACAGTAGCCGGAATGCGAACGCCATCTGGCAGGGGAACGCCTTCGAAAGCGCCGGTTTCAATTGTCGTCAGGCCATCCGGTATGACGAATGCGTTCGATGGGTCGGCACTGGCACAGAAGTTTAGCAAAAGCACGAGCGCCAGAAGCGCGGCAAGCGTACGCATGAATTTTTTCATACGTTCCTCCATTTGATCATCGGAATAAAAGCCTTCCACTATTTATATTATATCCCGTTCGTACATAGATTGCAAGGGCGGTCGGAAAAATGTCAGAATCACGCTGACGAAAAAACTCCGCGCCAGACACACGACGCGGAGCAAGCCTATGACTCATAGCGAAACGACGGAAAAAGCTCTTCGGCAAACGGTACGCGCTTCACACGGAAGCTGCGCCCGTTCAGCGGATTCAGTATGCCCGCATCGGTTTCAAAGGCAAAGCGCAGGCCGTAGGCGTATAGTGCCTGCCCATTCATGCGCGCATCCCGTGCCACTCCATACTGGCGGTCGCCCAGCAGAGGATGCCCTGCGTCGGCGAACTGCGCGCGAATCTGATGCGTGCGGCCGGTAATCAGATCGCATTCTGCGAGGGAAAGGCCGTTCTCTCTCGCAAGCGTACGGTAATGCGTTACGGCGCGCTGTGCGCCGGGCGCTTCCTTATGAAGAACGGAAACGCGGCTGTGTACAGAATCCTTTAGAATATAGCTGTCAAACGTGCCGTCCGGCGGGCGCATCGTGCCGTGTACAGCGGCAAGGTAGAGCTTTGAAAGCTCATGCGAACGAAGCTTCGCGTTCAATATGCGCATCGCCTCTTCCGTTTTTGCGCAGATTACCAACCCGCCGGTAAAGCGGTCGATTCGGTTCACGAGCACCGGCTGAAAGCCCTTCGCTCCGCGAAAGCCCTTCTGATACAGGTACGCGCGCACATGGGTGAGAAGCGTGTTCACCTTTTCGTTTTCGTCCGGATGGCAGATCAGACCGGGCTGCTTGTCGACGAGAAGAAGATTTTCGTCCTCGTAGACGATGGTCAACTTCCAGCGAAAACGGGAAAGCAATGCGTCCGGATTTTCGCGCGGTTCAAAGAATTCATCCTCGATATACAGATTTACACAGGAGCCTGCACGCAGACGATCCTCGCCGCGCGCGGGCCTGCCGTCTACCTTTACGCGCTTCAGTCTCAAGTATTTCTGCATAAGGCCAAGCGACAAACCGGGAACATTTGTTTTCATCCACCGGTCGAGACGCTTGCCGTCGTCGGCCGGCTGTACGGTCAGCGTTTTCATAGGCTATTCAGTCGTGATCCTCGTGTCATATTCTTGTCCTGCAAAGGTAATCTGATCGGGCAGCGACCCAAGAAGCTCCTGATACGCATCCCAGTTCAGCTGCTTATCATCGCCATTCATCTGCTCATTCGCTTCTGCCTGCGTCACAAAATCGTCATAGGTCACGAAGCCGAGCGCTTCCGCGTCAAATTCGTCTACCTTCGTCGTGCCGAAATCAGTGGCGGCGCAGTTGAATCCTACCTTCAGCGCGTGCGTCTTGCCCTTGCGGTCGCTGATGGTGAATTCAGCCGTACCAATTGCAGAAGTGAGGTTCGATGCTTTATCCATTTCCACGGTTGCCTTCAGACCAGCTAGGGTCAGTCGGTCAAGCATTCGCATAATTCGGCGGGTAACGGTGTCGGAGGAACTAGTTAGATGATACCGCGGCTCCGCGGTGCCGTCGGCATGAACAAGAATACTGACGGCATCTCTGTCTTCCCTGAATTCGTCGAGATAGCTCTGCTCCATGGCGCTCGTTACGGCAAGATAGGCATTCCACAACTCTTCGTTGGTAGAATACATGACAGTCTGCGCCATCTCGTCGGTGTACGGCTGTCCGTAGGTCTTTTCGTAGTATAGGCGGAGCGCCGCGTCAAAGTCCGTATAGATTACGGTTTTGATGCCCGCGGAACGCATGTAGTCCTCTTCATCCTCGTACCACTTGTATGTGCCGTCGGTAAAGAAGTATGCGAGACCTCCCTCTGGCTTGGCCATCGCGGCGTACGTGATGTCGTTCAAGGCATTCACAGCCCTGTCGTATTTCTCCTGTGCATTTGCGGCTGTTTTCGCGTTGGCAGAATACATGTCGTCATAAATGCTTTCGGGCATATCGCTGCCATAGATCGTGCGGTAGCAATGGTTCAGCAGTTGGCCGTAATCTTCATAAACAAACATGACGTCGCCGTCGGTTTGCAGATTCTTGCTGAAATAGTGCGCGTCGATGTATTCCACCAATACGTAGGTCATTGCGTCGTTCAGAAGCGCGGGCACCCGGTCCAAGGCGACCTCGAAGCTGTGAGCACCGTTTGCGTTTGTCTCGCTGATGTGCGCACTCAGGTCGGAATCCAGCGTCTGTACGGCTGCGCCGGCAAGCGCAGTCACAGCCTGCGTCAGCGTGGTATTGCGCAGAACGCTGGAGCTTGGAGTCGTGCTGGTTTCCATGTAATAGTTGCCTTGCTTGGTATCGTTGAAGAACACGCGACTACCATTGCCAACAACGGTGTAGCCGCCCGTGTAAATACTTCCATCCGGATACGGCGTGTCCAGCATCACGCGCATGAAGCTGTCCTCGCCGGCCTGTCTGTACTCGCCGTAAAGGGTTTTAAACCACTCGCCGTCAAAGGTGAACTTCACCTCCGCAGACAGGGTAACATTATCGGTATTGAACGCCAGCGCTCGCGCGCCTTCGAAAATCGCCGTCGCGCTTCCTTCCGCGAGCGCACTTGCGCACAATGCAATCAGGGCCATTGCGCAGACCAGAAATCGAAGAGCTCTTTTCTTCATGGCTTTTCTGCCTCCTTGCATGTGGTTTACGCCGTTTAGACGGGTAGCAACCAGAAAAAGTTTTGCAGGAAATGTTAATTTGTATTTTGAGCCAATGGATTCCAGCGACCATGCAGATAACGCACCGAAAGCATTGCACCCAGCGCGATATTGTGGGCAATCATGCATGCCCATGCGCTGGTCAGATCCTGTCCGAGGTGGATGACGCAGATATAGGTGCCCAGAATGCGAACGCCCCACATACCTACAACGTTGAACACAAACGTATGCATTGTATCGCCGACACCGTTGAAAATGCCTTCGAGGATGACCGCCACGCCGTAAATCGGCTCAGTCAGCGCGACCATTCGCAGTACGCGCGCACCCGTACGTATAACGATTTCATCCTGCGTAAACAGGCTCATTACCGCATCTGCGCCAAGGAACAGCGCTGCGCCGCTGAGCGTCATCACGATGAACTCAATGACCAGAAGCATGCGGGAAAGCATGCGCATCTTGTGCCGGTCATTTTCGCCATAGGAGGTACCGATCAGCGTGGAGGCCGCGGCCTGCATGCCATAGCCGGGAATGTAGAACGCGCTTTCTGCTGTGTTTGCGATGGTGTGCGCCGCAGTGGACGTCGCGCCAAGAGTGTTAATCATGCTCGAAAACGCCACGTAGCCGAACGACGTGGCAAAGCGCTGAAGCGCAGCGGGAATGGCTACACGCAGGCAGGGCTTCATAATTGTGGAATCGGGACGCAGAGAGCTGCCGCGCGGCGACACGAGTGGATTACGCAAAAGCGCCGCCGTCATCCAAATGCCGCCTGCGACGAAGGAAATGGCGCTGGCAATAGCTGCGCCCGAAATGCCAAGACCAAGGCCGGGCATTGTGAACGGATGCCCAAACACGGTTAAGGGTCTCGTTTCGTAAATACAGAAGAAGTTGAGCACCACATTGATTGCGTTCATCGCGCCGTTTACAGCCATAGGTGTGCGCGTATCGCCGGAGGCACGCAGCACGGTTCCAAAGATGATTGTCGCGCTTCGAAACAGCATGGGGATATAGAGAATGAAGAAGTATTCCGCCGCCTCCGCGCGCAGGCGCGTTTCGGCGTTCATCCATTCGGGAATTTTTGCGGCTAAAAGCAGGGGTAGAAGCGTAAATAGAACGCCGGAGAACAGCACAGCAAGCACAGCCTGCGCCGATGCGCGGCGGGCAAGCTCGTGCTGCTTCGCACCCACGGCGCGGGCAATATAAGCGAGAAAGCCAATCCCAAGAGCCGATACCGTGCCGTTGATTAGCCAATTCACCGTCATTGTTACGCCCACGGCGGCCGATGCATCGGGGCCGATACGACCGACCATGGCGGTATCGACATAGGAAACCGCCGTGGTGAGAACCTGTTCCATAACCGTAGGCCACGCAAGGCGAAGAATATCGCCCACAGCCCTGCGCTTCGAATACTCCTGTTGCATACGTAAGCCCTTCCTTCGCAGATATAGCTTCATTATACCATACGCGCACGCCTCGCGCATGAAAAACGCATGAATTTTCTTCTTTTTAGACAGAATAAAGGAAAATGAAAGGGGAGCATTGTATGCGGCAGGTTCGAACGGATATGGCGCTTGAGGCCTCACAGGCAGCGGGAAGCATTCCAGGCGTGCATGTAAGCCAATGGGGGGAGGAAAGTGTTTCCATTACGGAGGTGCGCGTGGAAACCGAGGAGGCAGCACGGCGGATAGGTAAGAGCGTGGGCACGTATCTGACGCTGGAATGCGAAGGCGTGCGGCGCCGCGACCCGGCTGCACGCGAGGAGGTACAGAATGTACTGGGCGAGGAAATTGCGCGCCTTCTGCCGCCGGACGAGCAGGGTGCGCCGGTACTGGTTGTCGGGCTGGGCAATCGACGCGTTACCCCGGATTCACTGGGGCCAAAGACGGTGGACGGCACGTTGGTCACACGCCATCTGCTTCGCGAGCTGCCGGACAGGGTGGATGAACGACTGAATCCGGTGTGCGCCATTGCGCCGGGGGTCATGGGCGCAACCGGCCTTGAAACGATGGAGACAGTACGCGCGTTAGTAACGGAAATTCAGCCGCGCTGCCTGATCGTCGTCGATTCACTGGCGGCACGCGCATCGTCCCGCGTTGGCGTGAGCATTCAATTATCCGATACTGGCATTCAGCCCGGCTCGGGCGTAGGCAATCACCGCCGCGCGCTGAACGAGCGGGAGCTGGGTGTGCGCGTGATCGCCCTTGGTATGCCGACGGTAGTCTATGCTGTGACGATTGCGCGCGATGCGCTGGAAATTCTGGGAGAGGGTGAAACGAATCCTGCCGCGCTGGACGAGGTGACGAAATCGCTATTTGAAAACGAGATTGGCGAAATGATCGTAACGCCGCGTGAGGTGGATGACATGATTGATGACGCGGCGCAGATGCTCGCGGGCGGCATCAACCGCGCACTGCAGCCAGCGCTGTCCCCACAGGAGATCGGCGGGCTTGGACGAGCGTAGACAAATGCGCAATATCGGCGCCATATAAAGAAAGATAACGGCATTCGGAAGATAATCATAAAACAGTTTCTCATCGCATGGAAATGATCGTGCCGGTGCTGGCAAAGCAGTATGGCGTGGCCAAACAACTGAAAGCCGAAAACCAAAAGGAATGAGTACGGCAGATGAACGCTTGCAAGGCATAGGCAGAAACTATCGTGAAGCTTGAACTGATTTATGACTGATACCGAGACCGCCCGGACAAAAATGTTCGGGCGGATAAAATCTCTTGAACGAATTGTAACTCTTTCTCCAAAATGATTGACAATAAAACTTGGCACAAGTATAATTGAAATGTGCAAAGAAAACTTGGAATAAAGGTGCTACTATGAGAAAAGAAGAAGTCTTAAATGCAAGTAGAAAAGAGTATCAAAATAAGGATTTGGCAGAAATAGAAGTGCTCTATCAGGCCGGAAGTCATGCAAGTAGAGTGGGAGCTTTCGTGTGTTGCTTACTCTCCTGGTTATCTTCCATGCTTTCCAATACTATGATCTACAGTCCATGGGTCATATACTTTAGCATCCTTTCAACCCAATGGTCGGTTCGTTTTATAAAAATGAAAAGAAAGAGCGATTTGGCATTAGCTATATTGTTCTTAGCCCTTTCCATTCTGGCATTTGTTGGATTTATTCACCGTCTTTTAGAGGTGAAGGTATGAAGAAACAATTACATTTGAAAAATCACTTAAAGGAAATTCGAATGGAAGCAAATCTTTCTCAAGCACAGCTTGCAGAAATGGTAGGGGTATCAAGAAACACGATCAGTTCCATCGAAACAGGACAATTCAACCCAACAGCAAAGTTAGCTCTTATTCTTTGTATTGCCTTGGATAAAAAATTTGAAGAGCTATTCTACTTTTAGGAGGACGGTATGGATAATTTGATACTATTGGTTTTAGGCATGCTTATTTCTTCCCTTGGTATTATCAATATCAAGGGAAATATCAGTACGATACATTCCTACAACAGACGTAAAGTAAAGGAAGAAGATGTACCAAAGTATGGGAAAGCTGTCGGTACAGGAACGCTTATCATAGGCGTATCTTTGGTCTTAGGTTACACTGCTCTGTTTTGGAGTGAGGAAGTAATGGCGGCTATCATTCTTCCAGCAGTAGTCGTTGGATTAGGATTTATGCTGTATGGGCAGTTCAAATACAACGGGGGAATTTTCTAAAAAAACGAAAAATCCCTTTAGGAACGAAAGGGCGCACTGCTACACTCACCATCAAGAGTCGTACCTCCAGGGCTGGTTCATTCTCTGGCAGCAGAAGAAAACTGCCAGACTTCGAATGTTGCGTTTCTTTCGTGACCTCAAGGTGACTGTATTTTGCCTGTCGGCTCGGCCTGCGCTCCTTTGCAGCGCTAAAGCAGCTATCCCCTGTAGACTTACCGCAACCAAACGATTTTGATAAACCGTTCGTCGTCATTAAGTTACATACATAAATCCGACCTATGATCGTAAAACGTAGGTCGGATTTACTATTTTATGACAACCTGGCCTTCGCAGCCGGTCTCCTTTTTGTTAGCTCTTCGCCTTCCTTGACTTGCAGGGAAACTTCTTTTTTGCTTTTGCAGTGCCCGTCATTTCTGAGTCCGGCGACTTGGGCGGGGGCGGCGTCTCGCATGCTTGCGCGTCGCCCGCGCAAGCTGCCGCAGGTGTAGCTTCGCTGCTTTTGTCGTATTTATCCACGATTTCCGAATACAACGAGGAGAGCAGTGCAAATACCGGAACGCCAAGCAGCATACCGGCCACACCGAACACGCGGCCGCCCACTACGATGGAAACCAGCACCCAGAACGGGGAAAGACCGGTGGAATCACCGAACAGCAGCGGCTTGATCACGTTGCCATCGATCTGCTGAAGCACCACGGTGAAGATGATAAAGCCAAGAAGAAGATCGGGCTTTACCATCAGCATAACCACGGAGGCAACGACGCCGCTGATGATCGGGCCGAAGGTGGGAATAAAGTTGAACGCTCCCAGGAACACCGAAAGAAGTAGCACATACGGTGCCTTAAAAATACTAAGGAACACAAAGTTTGCCGCGCCGATCAAAAGCGCGTCCAGAAGGTTGCTGGAAAGGAAGACCATCATCAGCGTGTCGCCGCGATTCAGAATCGAATTCACGCGCTCCGTCCTAGCGCTGCCAAGCACCACGCGCTCCAGCTTCAGAAGACCACGCTTGAGGTTGCGGCGGTCGAGCAGTGCGTACACCGACATGGCAACGGCAATAATAAAGTTCACCAGCTGGCTACTGGCCTCCTTTAGGAAATCAGCGAACAGGTCTCCGTTATTGGTTACCCAGCTTACAATGGCCGTGAAGATTTCATCGCTTGAGCCAACAACCTTGTCGATGTCCACATCGATGAATTCCACGTGTGAAAGCACGTCAGCAATAAACACCTTGGCAGAGGCAATGTAGTCGTTGATATTGCTTGCAAAGGTGGTGGCGCTATTGACGATCTGCGGTATGAGCGTCGCAACTAGGAACACGATAACCACAAGGAGCAGGATTACAGCCGACAGACTGCTGATATGTACGCGTGCCTTTTCGCTTTTGATTTTCTTAAGCGGCACACGCTCCATATACTTGGCAAAGGGACGAAGTAGATATGCCAGGACCAAGCCGGAGGATACAGGGGATATATAATACAAAAGCGTCTTCAGAAATTTTCTGATCGCATCCAGATTGTTGAAGGCACAGAAAAACACCGCGGCACCGAAGGCAATAACAAGGCCGGAGTAGACCAGTCGGGCATCTACCTTTTTAAAGAGCTTCATTGACAAAATCACCTCACTTATTTGTCATTATTGTATCAGAAATCGCGCGGCATGACAAGCGGGGAATACGCTAAGAATTGGGCGAATATGCTGACGTGAACAACTGGGAGGGATGCGGAATGGATGTGAATCTGACCAGACAGACGCTTGAAGCGGAGAAAACGCTGGGAGCAGAGGAGACGCAGGTGCTTTTGCGCGCAGAGGCTCTGGTATCCGGTGCAGGGCGCGAGGAAGTAGAAATCCTGATGAGCGACGCAACGGCCGTACTCGATATGACGGACGTGCAGGCAGGACGCGTACTGGTGGAGGGTAAGGTAAAGTGCGAAGCAGCCTACCGGTTGGGCAGCGAAAACGTCGTTCGCGCCCTGAATGCCGAAACGGCGCTGAATCACGCATTTGAGATGAAGGATGTGGCGGCAGGCAATATTGTACGTGCGCACGTTCATGTAGACGACGTTCGCGCGCGCTACGAAAACGGTCACATGCTTTTTGACGTATCCGTTACGGTAAATGCGCAGGCAGCACAACTGAACAGTATCGAAGCGCTGACGGGAATTGAGGACGCGCCGGACGTCGAAGCGCAGTATGAGGATATCGTATCGGTAAAGCTGAATGCGGAAAATACGGTTTCGGCGCTCCTTTCCGGCAGCGTTGCCCTGCCTGCGCAGCTCGATGCGCGGATGGCGCTGATGGAGTGGGCGACGCCGACCGAAATTGATGCGCGCCGCGACGTGGGCGGCGTGCGCGTGACGGGCAGTCTGCTTGTGGAAACGCTGATTTCCGGCGGCACGGCATCCCGCCCTGCGGCGCTGATACGCTATGCGCTGCCCATCGATCAGCTGATCGAAATGCCGGACTGGCTGACGGGAAACGCCCGAGCGACGGTTTCCGTGCGCGCGCTGTCCACGGAGGTCGAGCAGGCGCTGGGCGGCGAGGACAGTCTTCTGCGCATGGAGGCAGACACGACCATCACGGTGTCGGCGCTGGGCGAGGATCGCGTGCGGGCGCTTACGGACGCATACGGCACGGGTAAGACCTCTGTAGCGGTGGAAACCCGAGAGGTGGAGCTGCTAAAAAGTGTTCAGCATTTAGACGTTTCCGAGCCGTTTCGCGGAACACTTCTGATGCCGGAGGGCGCGGGCGCGGTTAAGAGCGTGTGCGCTGTACGGGCTCGCGCAACGGTGGGTGAGATCGTACCCGGGAAGGAGCGCACGTCGATTTCGGGCGTAGTGGATGCGCAGGTGCTGTATATATCTGGCAGCACGGATAAACCGTCGCGGGCCGCGGCGGAGCTACCGTTTGAAATTTCTCTGGCGGCAGAGCTGAGCGAGGATGCGCCGGTGGAAATTCACGTTTTGAGCGCCGAAGGAAATGCGCTGATGAGCGACCGAGTGGAGTTCAAGTGTATGCTGAACATACAGGCGGAAAAACGCGACCGGCAGACAATTTCCATCGCATCGAATGTCGCGTATGCGGGCGAGACCGATATTCCGCGCGGCGTGATTATCGTGTGGCCGCAGGCAGACGAAACAACGTGGACACTGGGAAAAAAATACGGCATGAAGCTTGACCGCATCCGCGAGGCCAACGGCGGCACGGAGACTCTTGAGCCGGGTCGGGCGCTGGTTATGCGCATCTAAAGCATATTGGAGCGCGCCGAAGCCATGGAAAGTGCTTCGGCGCGCAGCTTGTCAAAAAACTTCTTTGCTAAGTTAGTGGATGCGGAAGCAAGCTTCCATGCATAGGTTCCCATTATCAGAGGCGCAGCGCTCGAATTCTCAATTCGACCGTCTGCGGTTATCCAGAAGACCGATTGGGAATCTCCTCAGGTTTCCAACCTTCCTTGCTTGAAGCCTTCGGATCCCAGCTGCAAAATCTGCGAGAAAATCACGCGAATCCCTCGTATACGTCGCTGGGTTCGATTGGAATTTGAGAAGATTGGGTCCTTTTTGAGTTTTTTACCAGGTTTTCTGACAGTCTGAGCACTCAGGCGCGTTTGTCATACGTCGATTTCAGGCACGATAAAAGAAAATTACCTCCGGCGTGTAGCGCGCGCCATACAGAATATGATACGCTTGGCACGCGTAAGAGACGCAACGCTTTAAAAGGAGGGATGCGCATGGAAGCGAGCATGATTTTTCAGGCCGTTAGCTGCGTAACGGCACTGTGCGTCGCGTACGCAGGCTATCGGGCGCGTGACAACGCGCGAGCAGCAACGCTTGCAAAGATTCAATCGGAGGTAAGCCACCTGAGCACGCAGCTGGCATGGATGGAACATTCGGTCGAAACGATTCGGAATCGGCTTGACCGTAGAGCAGACGACGAAAGGAGCCGGAGCGCATGAAAAATCAATGCAGATGGAAAAGCTGGGCGCTGTGGACGTCCATGGCGGCGCTGATTACATTTTGCCTGAAGGAGTTTGGAGGCATCGATGTAAGCGCCCGGGTGGACGGCCTTCTGAACGTCCTTCTTCCGGTATTGGTGGGCTTCGGCGTAGTGAACAATTCTACGTCCTCTGACTGCCTGTAGGCTGGAATGTTTGGGGCGGGTAAGCAGAGAGCTTTCCCGCCCGTTTTCTGCGTGCGTATGATTCGAGTGCAAAGATTTCCCGCGTTATTTCACACAGGCGTACTTGCCATCTCTGCCGCGCGGGCGTATAATATATTCATATTGGGCTTTTATGCGATACGGGGGAAGTACATTGGCGAAGATTATCGCTACGGCGAATCAGAAGGGCGGCGTCGGAAAGACAACAACGGCGGTTAATCTTGCGGCATGCCTTGCCGACATGGACAGACGTGTTTTGCTTATCGACATCGACCCGCAGGGCAATGCAACCAGCGGTCTGGGTGTTTCCGTAAAGGGAGGAAGCACGGTATACGATGTTCTGACCGGAGGCGCGCCTGCGCACGACGCGGTTCGGGCAACGAAATTCAAAAATCTTTCGGTACTGCCGTCCACTATTGACCTGTCCGGTGCGGAAATCGAGCTGGTGGGTGAGGATGCGCGCGAGCGTAGGTTGGAAAAGGCGCTGAACGAGCTTCGGAACGATTTTGACTATATGTTCATAGACTCGCCGCCATCGCTCGGCCTTCTGACGCTGAATGCGCTCACTGCGGCAGACAGCGTGCTGGTTCCTATCCAGTGCGAATACTACGCGCTAGAGGGCGTAGGGCAGCTGATGAACACGCTGAATCTGGTGCGCAAGCGCCTGAACCCGCGTTTGGACGTCGAGGGCGTGGTACTTACAATGCTCGATGGCCGCACAAACCTGGGGCTGCAGGTGGTAGGCGAGGTCAAAAGATATTTCAAGGGCAAGGTTTTTAAAACGGTGGTTCCGAGAAACGTGCGCCTGAGCGAGGCGCCAAGTCACGGACTGCCGATTCACCTGTATGATGCCCGCTGTCCCGGCGCGGATGCGTACCGCAGGCTGGCGACGGAACTGATTGAACGAAACGAGGGATAATCGATGGCCGCAAAGAAAACCGTTCCGCATGGTCTGGGCCGCGGACTGGGCGCGCTTCTGGGAGACATAGAGGAAGAAAGCGAGCTTCTGCACTCGGAAACCGAGCAAAAGGGCGATGTTGTACAGACCGTACCGCTTTCAAGCATTGATCCGAACCGGGATCAGCCGCGAAAGGAATTCCGCGAGGAAAGCCTTAAGGAGTTGGCGGATTCCATCCGCGCTGTGGGCGTAATTCAGCCCATCGTGGTTACTCGGCGCGGAAATCGTTATTCCATCATCGCAGGCGAACGTCGCTGGCGTGCATCCCGCATGGCCGGGCTGACCGAGGTCCCCGTAATCGTGCGCGACTGGGATGAGATGACGCGGCTGAAGGCTGCGTTGATTGAGAACCTACAGCGCGACGACCTGAACCCGGTAGAGGAGGCTCTGGGTATCCGCGCGCTGATGGACAGATGCGAGTTAACGCAGGAGGCTGCTTCCGGCGTCATTGGCAAAAGCCGCAGTGCAATTGCGAATTCTCTGCGCCTTCTAACGCTGCCGGACGACGTGCTTGTCCTCTTGAAGGACGGCTCCTTGTCCGCAGGGCATGGGCGCGCGCTGGTCTCTGTTTCACCGGAGCGTCAGTCAAAGCTGGCTCTGCTGACCGTTCAGCAGGGCTGGTCGGTGCGTCAGCTGGAGCGCATTTGCGCGCAGCCGGAGAAAAAGCCTCCCGAGGCACCCCCCTCCCGGCGGCCTGCAGAGCTCGCGCAGCTTGAAAAAATGGCGCGCGAGGTTTTTGGAACGCGCGTGAAGCTTGACGGCGACGAAAACAAGGGAAAAATCACGCTCAGCTACATGAGCGCCGAGGATCTTGAGCGTATCTGGGATGTGCTGGAGTTCATCCGTCAGGGTGAGCAATAAAAAATACCGCCCACATAATCCGGCGGCGTGTCATGCGACATTCTTCCTGCCAGCTGCGGCATGCAAATTCGCTAGTTTTCATCCGGCAGATCTTCTCAATTTACGCTTACTGTCAAGAGGAAGAATCCACATGCCAGCTACCTCATCTGCACTGACTAAGATTAGAAAGGGTGATATCCATGCGTTACACAGCGAAAAAACTGCCCGCGGGGACGGCTCCGATCGAGTTTCGGGGTGCGTTTGACCCTGCACAAATTCCTGCGCCGTATGATGCTCTGAACGAGGCTTCCATCGCAGATTACCCGTGGCTTTCGCTTTTCACGGATTCCTTCCCGTCCTTTGCGCGCATGGGATGGAATGAGGAAGGACTTTTCGTCCTTATGTATGCGAAGGAAGCGCCTATTCAGAGCAAGGAAACCGCATTCGGCGGTCGCCAGTGCCGCGACAGCTGTATGGAATTCTTTTTTATGCCGTTCCCGGAATCAGACGCGAATTACCTGAATGTAGAAATCAATCCCGCAGGGATACCGCATGTGGGATTGGGTATCGGCAGGCGTCCGCCCCGGCGGCACTTCACTGAGGCTGTCCCAGGCATGACGATTCATGCAAGCAAATACGACGGTGCGTGGTGGGCCATCAGCTATGTCATTCCGATGAGCTTTATTAAGGAGCTCTTTGGACATGAGCTGACAAAAGGCACGATGCGCGGAAATTTCTACAAGTGCTCGGAGGACATTCATCCGCATTTCGGCACATGGAATCATGTCGTCGCCGAAAAGCCGGACTTTCATCGTCCCGAGTGCTTTGGCGAAATCGAGCTTGCGTAGCTCTGAAGCCGCGTGAGCCGGATGACGGCTTGCCATGGCGCAGGGGCTGTGTTATAATAAAGTACAATGCAAAGCTGTAAATGAGGGAGCCTACGTGGAAGAAAAGAAAGTTTCGGGACGTACGATCTGGATGACGGTGCTCGCAGTTGCGCTCGGCGCGTTTGCATCGGGAATTTCAGCATTTGTGCTCGGCGTGAGCGGAGCGATGTATGCGTGGCTCATATTCCTTGTGCCGCTTCTGAGCCTGCTGCTATACGGCGCGGGCGGGATCCTGCCAGTGTGCGCGTTTAACGCTGTGGCGCTGGGCGGCTCTTTCTACCTGATGGGCGGGCTGTTCGCCGCGCTCGTGCTGGTGGGCGCATGCCTTCCGGCAGCATTCATGGTATATGAATCGCGAAAGGCTGTGCCATTTTTCCGGCAGCTTACGCATGCACTCGCAGCGCAGGCTCTGGGGCTTGTCGCGGTAGTTGTGATTCTGGGACTCCGGTATGGGCCGAATCTGGCGGAGGTTGCATCAAGTGCAATTCGCAGCTTTTTCGATTCCATGGGGGCGACGTTCGCCGACCGAATCGCAGAGAGCATTCGCTCGCTGTACCGCGCGCAGAATCAGATCATTACGATCGAAAACGACGAGCTGATTGCCATAATTTTGGAGGGACTGGAGCTCTCGATTCAGGTTGGCGTTCCGATGCTGATCGTTCTGCTTACGAATGTCAACGCGGGGCTGGGCGTGCTGTGGGGAAACGCGCTGCGCGCAAGGCGCGGAGAGGACAACGTTCAATACAAGCCGCTGTCTACGTGGTATACACCTCCGGCTCTCACGCTTACGCTTACGGGCTCGATCATTTTGTTCACCATTCTGAAATCGTCAGGGCAGACGTCCATCGAAATTGTGCTGGTCACGCTGCTTACCGAGGGCATGGTGCTTGCCGTCATGCAGACGACGGCGTCTCTCCTGCGCCGAATGAAGGCAACCGGAGCGTCGGTTGCGAGGCGCACGATTATGACCGTAGCTTTGCTCATGCTGTTTAATTTGATGGTGATCATCTACGGCATCGCGAGTGCGTATTTCGGCAATCACGGCGTGGTTACGACGGCTCTAAAAAAGAAACTTGCGAAAAACGGACAGGGAAAGGATAAGGGGGATTTTGAATGAAGGTCGTACTTTTGAAGGATATTAAGGGAAGCGGAAAAAAGGATGAGATCATTGAGGTCTCTGAGGGCTACGGCCGCAACTACCTGATCCCCAGGAAGCTTGCGAAGGAGGCCACGCCTGAGACGCTGAATGCCATTGAGCGCTCCAAGTCTGCCGCGCAGCATCGTGAGAACGTGAAGCGCGCCGATGCCGAGGTTAAGTCGCGCGAATTGAAGGGCAAGGTTATTCAGATCAAAACCCGCGGCGGCGAGGGTGGAAAGCTGTATGGATCCGTAACCGGAGACATGATTGCCGAGGCACTGAAGGAGCAGCACGGCATTGAGGTTGACAAGCGCAAGATCGAGCTGGATGAGCCGATCAAGGCCGCTGGGCAGTCGTTTGTGACTGTGAAGCTCTCCGCGGGCATTTCCGTTCGCATGATCGTGAATACTACGGTGGAAGTCAAGTAACGCATTCAAAGTTGAGGGATGCCCAATGGAATACACAGGCATGCCGGCTCAGTCGGCGCATGCGCTCCCCAGTCAGCCTGAGGCGGAGCGCAGTGTGCTCGGCGCGATGCTTCGCTCGGCGGACGCGGTGATGCTGGCGCAGGAATCGCTGAAGGAAGACGACTTCTATGATCCGATTCTGCGTGAAATTTTCTCCGCCATGCTGTATCTGAGCGCGCGCTCGCGGCCGGTTGATATTGTTACTTTAGATGAGGAGCTTACGCGCCGCGGACGGCTTGAAGCCATCGGCGGCACGCAGTTTCTCATTGATCTGAGCCGGAGTGTTCCGGCTGCTTCGAATATCGGCGCGTATATCCGCATTGTTGATGAAAAATCGACGCTGCGCAAGCTGATCGGCGCATCGGAGGAAATTACAAAAAACTGCTACGCCGGAGAAATGGAAACCCCGGATGTGCTGGCAATGGCGGAAAAATCCATTTACGACATTACCATGCGCAAGGGCGGCGAGCAGCTTCAGCCGGTTCAGCCGCTGCTTCTAAAGACGTTCGAAATGATTGAAGAGCTGGTGCGTAAGCACGGCCGCATTGAGGGTGTGCCAACCGGCTACACGGGGCTGGACGAAATGACGACCGGATTCCATCCGGGCGAGCTGATTCTGATTGCAGCGCGTCCCTCCATGGGCAAAACCAGCTTTGGCATGAACATCGTTGGCAATGCATCCATTCGCGCGCACAAATGTGCGGCGGTTTTCTCGCTGGAAATGCCTGCGGAGCAGCTCGTTCTGCGCCTTCTTTGCACAGAAGCAAAGGTAGACATGCAGCGGGTGCGCCGCGGTCAGATTGAGGATGACGAGTGGCTCAAGCTCTCTGAAGCCATGGCGCTGATTGCCGAGGCAAAGCTGTTTATCGATGCAACCGCAGGCATTAACGTGACGGGCATACGCTCCAAGGCACGCCGCCTTCAAATGGAGGAGGGGCTGGACATCATCATGATTGACTACCTCGGCCTTATGACCGGCGTAGGGAAGTTCGGCTCGCGCCAAGAAGAGGTTTCCAGCATATCCCGTTCGCTTAAGGCTCTTGCCAGCGAGCTGGGCGTGCCGGTGATTGCGCTTTCGCAGCTTTCGCGCGCGCCTACGGGGCGCTCGAATCACCGGCCGGTATTGTCCGACATTCGCGATTCAGGCGCTATCGAGCAGGATGCCGACGTGGTTATGTTCATTCACCGCGAGGAGTACTACGATGACAAGCCCGAAAACAAGGGACTTGCCGAAATCATTATCGCCAAGCAGAGAAATGGCGCGCTGGGCACCTGTCAGCTGGGGTGGAAGGGTGAGTACACCTGGTTTATGGATCTCGATCCCTCTGGGAAGGAAATACAGAGCCCCGCGTAATCACATTTCCGCGTTTAGTGAGTCCTCCGTATCTACGGGGGCACATGCTGTGCAGAAGCCCTGGCCGCTCTTTGCGCAATCGGCGCAAAGATATGCACCGCAGCCTGCGCAGGTTCGAATGGATCGCCCGTTAATTCTGTGTCCGCAAAGGACGCACTCCATATCAGACATGCTTTTACCGCCTCCCGCGGCCTATTGTTTCCACGGGAGGCGGTTTTATGCATCATAAAGATTTTTTCATCGAATTTGCGTCATCCTTCCTGCATCAACTTCATAAACATGATCGCACAATTCATCGATATCCTGTGCATTGTGCGAAGCAAGAAGAATCGTTCTTTTTCTGTCTCGCAGCTTCCTGAAAAGTTCTCTCATTACCAAAACACTCGTTTTGTCAAGGCCGTTCATCGGCTCATCAAAGATCATCAGCATGGGATCCTCCATGATTACCTGGGCGATACCGAGCTTCTGTCGCATGCCAAGCGAGTATTTTCCCACATGCTTCTTCCTGTCGTTTTCCAAGCCTACCAGCTTTAATGCCTGCTGGATTTTTACTCGAGCCACGGGCGTGTTTATACTCATTAAAAAGGAGAGATTAGCTTCGCCGGAATAATTTGGAAGAAAGCCCGGGCTTTCAATTAAGGCACCAAAGCTCTCAGGCATCTCTATGTCTTTGCCAAGCTGCTTTCCTGAAATAAGGATCGAACCCGAGGTGGGACGAATCAACCCACATATACATTTCAATAAAACTGTTTTTCCTGAGCCGTTTCGTCCGATCAAGCCGTGTATCCTTCCATCCTCAAACGAAGCGTTGATATTCGTTAAAATCGAAGCCGTTCCGAATTGCTTACAAACATCTCTGAGCTCGATCATTGTCGTACCTCCTAAAAAGACTCAAGAAGATTCGAGCGAGTAGCTATGACATAGCAGAGAGCTGTGCTTACGCCCCATACGACCGGAATAACGATCACGCGATACCTGAGCGTCGGGAGTACGCTCTGATAACCTGTTCCCAGCGTATTCAGACGCGAAAGCGAAACGAGCGAAAATCGATAGAATTCTGAAGATAGCATCAATTCAATCGACAAATCGCCGACCGCATAGAACAATACGAGCGGAAGGCCAACCCGCTTATGAAAAACGATATTCACTGCGAACATAACCTGTGCAAAGGTTGCAATTATCAACCACTTAAAAAGAAGTCCATACGCATACATCGATAGGGGAGAAAACATCATTGTCAGCTTTCGCGGAAAGGAGATTCCAATTCCATAGGCATACTTCACATCGGTCTGTGAGAGTGTGTTCAGCGCCTTTCCCCATTCGTTTCCAAACTGAAGACGATTCGGAAAAAGCAGCCACGGCAGAAAGCTCATAAGGATCACCAGAAGGAATACATACTCAATCAACGTTTCATCGGCTGTCATTTCATGACCAGTTGCAGCCAACAGCAGCCAGAACAGGACAAGGCCTCCTGCTAAAGCCAGACCGCCCGAGAAAATGGATACAAGCACCTTCGACCTGACATAGCTACGTGCACCATATTTCAGTACGGCTGTGCGCTGAAAACCGCTCTTCCGCTCAAGCACGTAGCTTGACGCAAATGGAAGGCATGCGAAAAGCGGTAGAAGCCAGCCGCCGTAGCTAACGCTATTTACATATAGGTACAGCAGTAGGCCGTTCCCGCCGGGGTCAAATACACTATCGTAGACGGGATAGACAAGTGTAAGCAGATAGATTAGCATCGCGGCCGGCAATGTCCACCCGAATCCACGGACAGCATCATACTTTTTCATAAGTCCTCCCTTTAAGGCTTCATTCTATGATTTCTCGTGTAATTCCATTGACAATGCACAACGGATCAACGTCGTCCTCATAAGCGTCGATGTCCTCCGAATAGGGAAGACTGTAAAATACCCATGCAGGCCACAGCTCGTATGTCTGAACGCCCGTTCCAATGACCGGTTCAATAATGTAATAAAAGCGAATTCGATTGATTTCAATTGTATCGGGAATGATGAGCTGATTGTATCTTTCCTTCAAAACTTCGATCGCTTCATCGAGCGTCGCTATGCGCTCGTCTCGTTCCTGCTCGCCTATGACGCGATATGTTGTGTCGCCTGCGGCGGTTGAAAAATACTGCATTCCGCTTCTGGTAACAACGATTTCCAATTCGATGCCTCTGACCGCATCGTCATGGTATTTCGAGAAACGAATCTGCGGCATACACAAGGTTCCATGATACGAAAGATCGTATCGGAGGAAATATCCTTCGTTCTGTTCGGTCGCCTCCGGCTGCCCTTCAAGCTTCCTTTCTTTTAGCGATTCAAGAGAAATTGGAAAGGTAAAAACAAGTTCAAAGTCTTGAAATCCAAGAGCACGCAGCCATTTCTCAGCAATTGTTTTCGCATCCTCCGCCGGGAAACCGATTATTTCCTCCGCAGGCGTTTTCACATAGAATTCAGGGTCTCTATAGTGATGCAGATAATGAACTCCCTGATAACGGAATACACCGCCCGAAAAATCAAATTCCGAGCCATCCGCACACGTAATATACGTCTCTTCATATTTATCCGTATGGATGGTTACAGGTTCATCGGTTTCAGAAAAAAAGGCCTGAAGAATTCGATCGACATCAAAGCGATTTTCCTCCACAACAAGCACGGGCAGCTTCTCCGCGACCGGCAATTCGACATCCGCAGAAATATGAAGCATGGCATTCTCACAGCTCAGGATTTGATCAACCGGAATGCTTTCCGCATTCGAATTCAGAGATAGGGTCATGAGTACAAGCGCAATGAGAAGAACGATTGGTTTCCGGCGCATAGAATAGCCTCCCTTCAATGGGGCGGCCTGCATGATTGATGTAGGCCGTCCGTAACTCACTTACGGACACCACGTTCCGGCTACGGTTACGATTTCGGTTGAATCGGAATCATTCTGGACTGCAAGAAGGTAAACCTTACCGACAACGCCGTGACCAGATTTATACGCAATGCTGAATTCACTCGAGGGAAGGGCAGTCTTTGGAACCGCTGACTTGTGAACTCGGGTAGTTCCGTTGGAATTGCGCAGACCATACCATACGGTCTGATCACTCGGCGTCTGAACAGATGCCTTAACCTTCGCCGAACCTGCAACTTCCTTTTTCACATTGTTCGCGGTACGAACACTGGATGGAGAAATTGTCCATCTACCGTAGGAACTGTATGTAGCAGCAGAGGCTACACCGATGGCGAAGATGATGGCCAAGGCTAAAGTACACGTTTCATTGGGATACTCCTTTCTCATGTCTGAGCCGTGTAGCTACGTTGGGACAGAACGGGTATTGATTAGTACCCTGTTCGATACCGCCGAGGCGGTTATCCATAAAGGCTGCGCGCCGCCTTTATTACGCTCTTCTTGACTCCTTCCAATAATAAAGACACACGAGAATCGGAATCTGCAACACATTCCGGAAAATTTATCGTATTTTTCTTACGCTTTCGGCAATTCGTATCGCTTCATCGGTTTCTCCCTGGAAGGTCAATAGGAAATAGCGATCCTCGACCGTCCAGAAAATAGAAGCGTCGCCAGCCCCCTCGCTGAGAATAGCAAGCTGCCCATTCAGCAGGATTTCCGTTTCATCCGAGCCTTCCATATCTAAACCGTCACCAGCTACTCCTTCAAGCTCCTCAAAAATCAGCGTTTTCTGCACGGCATTTTGGTACGTGACATAACCGGACGCATCAGATATGTAGCTGATTTCAAAGCCCTCCGGAATATAGGTTGGGTAGTACGTTCCTTTCCAATCAGCAGGAACAAATGCACATTCTTCCGTACTTGCGATAACAGGTTCATATGATGCTGTGCTGTCTGATTCCAGAGGCACATTTGTATAGTGATCTCCTTTAGAGAGAACAAACTTAGAAAGAAGACTACGCAGCTGCGGAAAGGCGGCACAGCAAACGGAAAAGCTCAAAAGTACGCACAGAAGGATAGCTGCGGCAACGCGATTGGCTTGTAAAAAGCGAAGCTTCATCGTGTTTTTCCGAATCAGCTTGAGCGTTTCTACCTGCGTATTCCTGAAAAAGCGCATCTCCTTGGGCGTTAGAGGTACATGATCCAATTTGTCTGCTTCCTTGTTGTTCAGCCGAATAAGCGCATTACGAAGGACAGCATCCGTGTAGGACGCATGCGATACGGCCGTTTTTCTTTTGTTCGAATAGCGTTTCATATATGCTTTTTCTCCTTTAGAACCTTTTCTGCCCTGCGGCGTGCACGCATAAGGTATGTCCGCACACTGGCCTTTCGGATATTGAGTACCCTTGCTATTTCTTCATCGGACAATTCCTGCACGTATTTCATTTCTAAAATGAGTAAATCTCGTTTTGGCAGACATTCCAGAAAGTGCATCAGCTCGTCTACTGCATCCCTCTGAAGAAGCCCTTCATCCAATTGGGGTTCGTTTGATGGAAGCACATCGAAGGCTGCTTCCATATCCTCGATCATCACACGTCTCTTTTGTCTCAGAAGGTTAAGCGAGGTATGCCTGATCGTCGAAATAAGATACGAACGCAAGGTACAGCTATCAAAGTCCCGAAGCAGCGCTGTTTTTTTGAGGAGTGCAAGCCATGCCATATTCAGGGCATCTTCAGCTTCATAATCATCCTTGAGAATTGCGTAAGCCTTTCGAAGCATCAGAAGACGGTAATCCATGTACAGGCGTTCAAAGAATTCCCGGTCGCTCTCATTTCCGATGAAAAGGAACAGTATTGGCATCATATTCAGCATCCTCCGCATAAAGGTGTCAGTCAGAAACGATAACCATTCCGTAAGCATGATTCCATGCACATGTCTTAAACGAACATCCATTAGAAAACGTGAGAGGGATAATATCAGGATTCCGACATCCTGATGGAAACAGGTAGCTCTGGAATCCGCATAGTCGCAGGTCTGCTTCCACAGGAGGCAATATAATGTATGAAATCAATAGAAATATCCGACAAACAACGCCTTTTTCATAAATGCACGGGAGGGCGATGGATTATCCGTGAGGATTTCTACATCCCTGCGAAAGCGAGCGGATGCAAGATCCGTATAACCGCAGACGAGCTGCGAGAAGGCTTGAACGCTCATGCACAGATCGGGCGCAATCCGGGTTCGTTGTGCCCTTCCAGGCTCAACCAGCCAGCGCCCGGCGTTCTCCGGAAGGAAATCGTCCGTAACCTCGATGACGAAGCGGCCAAATTCTCCGCGATGCAGCACCTTCAGAACTTTCTCCGTGTCGAGCACACGAAGCATATAGGGATTTTCGACACTGCAATGCACCTCGTAAGGCGAGTCAATCAGTGCGGAAATGGGAATATCGTCAGGTGTTTTGATTTCCAGCGTGTGCATCTCCGCATCGAACCGATACAGAAAGCCGAGTAGCATGGCAAAGCTGCGTTCCGTAGTAAAAGCATAATCCTTCACAGAAAGCACGCCCTCGCCGCCGCGCATGATCTTTTCAAAATGCAGACAGGCGACAGGCACGCTCTCCTCATACAGCGCATAGCTGTATTCATTTCGGGAATAGGGCTCACTGCGCGTCCACGCAGCAAGCTTCTTTTCATCGCAGGCAACAGAGAGGTTGTAGCGGGCGATAAACGCATCGAAAACCGGCTTCAGGAAGGAACGATCGTCGTCCGGCTGAAGCAAGCGGGCCTTCATTTTTCCGGCATAGTGCTTCAGCAATCGAACCGGCAGGGTATAGGTTTTCTCACTCAACGCCAGCTCGTAGCCAAATTTGCGGTAGAACGCGTGACTGAACGGATACAGGCCTGAGAATATGGACCCGTGAGCCCGTTCGCGCGCAAGCAGCTGACTGATGACTCCGCGAACGAAACCGCCGTAACGGTAGGCAGGGTGGGTTACGACGCCGCCGATTCCGGCAAGAGAAACATATTCGCCGTCGAAATTCATCTTCAGGCGATTTGAAAGCATGCCACTCACCAGCTCGCCAGCCTCAGTGAACGCGCCGTTTCCTATGATTTCATCGGTGCTCGCTTCGATTTCCTTTTTTGCATCCTCGACATTCATGCTGTATTGGTAGCAGATGCTCCAGAGCTTTCGGAGCGCGAGAATGTCTTCCTTCTTCAGTTCGCGGAGAATCACGCTGCATCCTCCTTTTGTCCTTCGAGCTTTTATGGATATAGTAACACTTTCTTGTGCTTCTGTCAATGAAACGGGTAACTTCGCGCAGATTTCGCGTAGTTTTACGGCACAAACAATTGCATATGGTATGGAGTTTATGGTATACTGTAGCGGGGAATTCCGGCCAAAGGAGATAGGGAAATGATTGAATTTCGGGATGTCAGCAAGCAGTATCCGAACGGCGTTATCGGCCTGAATCACGTGACTCTCAACATCGAACAGGGCGAGTTCGTCGCCATTATCGGCCTGTCGGGCGCAGGCAAGTCCACGATGATCCGTACAATCAACCGCATGATCGACATTACCGGCGGTCAGCTGGTGGTAGATGGTGTGGATGTTATGACGCTGCGTGGAAAGGCTCTCCGCCGCTTCCGCCGCAAGATTGGCATGATCTTCCAGTCGTTTAACCTGGTTACGCGAGCCACCGTCATCAAAAACGTGCTCACCTCGATGGTGCCAGACATGGATTTCTTCTCGGGTTTGTTTGGCATCTTCACGAAGAAGCAGAAGCTGAGCGCGTTGGAGGCGCTGGACAAGGTTGGCATTCTTGAAAAGGCCTATACTCGCTGTGATCAGCTGTCAGGCGGTCAGCAGCAGCGCGTTGCTCTGGCGCGCACACTGAATCAGAACCCTTCGATCATTCTGGCTGACGAGCCTGTTGCCGCACTTGATCCCGTGACGGCACATCAGGTAATGGATGACTTCAAACGCATCAACACCGAAATGAACATCTCCATTCTCATCAACATTCATCATGTTGATCTGGCACTGGAGTATGCCGATCGCGTAATCGGTATCCGTGCCGGTAACATCGTATATGACGGCCCGACATCCGGCATCACGCAGCAGATTCTCGACGTGATTTATAACGGCGCTCCGGTACCGAAGAGTTCGGATCCAGAGCAGGGAGGGCAAACAAATGCAAAGTGAGGCTTTTGAAAAGAAGGGGCCGCTTTCCTTTCTGAAAAGTCGGCTTTTTCGCGCGATTGTCTGCCTTGTGCTGACGATTGCAGGGATTGCGCTGACTATTTACGGCGCAGATGCGATTCGCAAATACAATCCCGCTATGGATACCGGCATTGTAAGTACGGAGCTTGGTCTGGGCGTGCTGGGAATCGCTATCGTGGTTATCTGTTTGCCGGTAGGTCTGTTTGCGGCGTTTGACATGCTGTTCAAGCCGGAAACGATTGTACTTTCAAATGGGCACACCATTCAGCGCAAACGCTCTCGGGCGCCACTAATTGCCATTCTGCTGGTGCTGGCATTTTGGGCTTCCATTTACATGACGGATTTCGACCTTCGCGTGATTGTGAACCGTGGCTATCAGCTGACGGCCATCTTCAAAAAGATTTTCCAGCCGCGCTGGAGTTACTGGCGTGACATTGTAGAGCCGCTGGTGGAAACGGTGAAGATGTCCATCATGGGCTCGGCGCTCGGAAGTCTTTTGTCGCTGCCGTTTGCCGTGTTCGCCTCTACGAATATCAACCGCAACAGGTACGTGGTATCGGTTTTGCGCATTATTCTGAACATCGTTCGGACGCTTCCGACGCTGGTTATTGCTTCCGTTTGCGCGCTGATTTTCAAGCTTGGTGCATTTGCCGGTACGGTAGCCATTACGATTTTCACTTTTGGCGTCGTATCCAAGATGCTGTATGAATCCATCGAGACCATCGATATGGGGCCGTTCGAGGCCATGGAATCGATGGGAGCTGGACGGATCCGCGCATTTGCCGCCGCATGCATGCCGCAGATTCTTCCTACTTACTTGTCGCACTGCCTGTACTCGTTTGAAATGAACATCCGCGCCGCTTCCATTCTTGGCTATGTCGGCGCAGGCGGTCTGGGCATTCTGATTCAGGATCGCGTCGGCTTCCGCGATTACAACAGCCTTGGCACGCTTCTGATTATGCTGTTCGTGGTTGTTCTGGCAATCGACAACATCAGTCAGGCGCTGCGGCGCAGATTGAGCTGAGGAGGGGAAGACGATGAAAAATAGCAGAAATATTCCCGCCGCAGTCTGTCTCGCATTGGCGCTGGTTTTCCTTGTGCTCGCCTGTATCGGCGTAAATCTGGACGAGGAAGCTGTGCAGAACGCAAAGGTCGCTCCTGCCGCAACGCATGCGCCCGTCGTTACCTATGACAGCCGCCTGAGCGATGCTTCGCGCGTAGACGTTCTTACAGGAACGATCAGCGACGCGCCTACTCCTACGCAGAAAGCCGCCTCCTTTGACTTTAGCGGAACGATCGTAGACGGCAAGGTGCAGGGCTCCGAAAAGAGCACTGCGACAGCCGCTCCTACGCAGAAGGCTGCGTCCTTTGACTTTAGCGGAACGATCGTAGACGGCAAGGTGCAGGGCTCCGAAAAGAGCACCGCGACAGCCGCTCCTACGCAGAAGGCTGCGTCCTTTGACTTTAGCGGAACAATCGTAGATGGCAAGGTGCAGGGGTCCGAAAAGAGCACCGCGACAGCTGCTCCTACGCAGAAGGCCGCATCCTTTGACTTTAGCGGAACAATCGTAGACGGCAAGGTGCAGGGCTCTGAAGCCACCGCAGCTCCCGCAGTAACCACAGTTCCAACTGCGTTGACGCCGGAGAGCTCCGCAACGGAAGCGCAGCAGCCCGGCATGATCTACGTGTTTCTGGTTGAATGCGCAGGCACATTAGCTTTGATTGGCTTTATCTTCTTAGGACTATGGCTGGTCTGTCTGTGCGTCGTGCCCATGATTCAGGCTTACAAGCGTGACAAGCTGACGTTTGAGAACCTGAACGCAGGTCGGCGAGTACTCAAGATGTTCACTCTTGCGCCGAACAAATGGGCGATGTATCTGCTGATTACCGTCATCGTTGCGATTCTGATTGCGTGGTCAAGCTCATCCATTGAATGGAAGGGACTGGCGTCCAAGGGCAGTGAGGTTGCCTATGGCATTGTGCACGGCCTTACGCACCCGGACATGAGCTATATCCTCTCCCTTGGCAGCGACAAGGTGCCGTACTTGATGATGCAGACCATCGCAATTGCGCTGCTGGGCACGATCTTCGGTGGCATTTTGGCCATTCCCGTGGCGTTCCTGTGTGCTGAAAACGTGGTTCCGAAGTGGGTCGCGTTTATCGTGCGCGCGCTTGTGCTCGCCATCCGTACGATTCCAAGCATCATCTGGGCATTGTGCTGGATTCGCGTGACTGGCCCTGGTGCGCTGTGTGGTGTCATGACGCAGTCTATTTGCTCGATCGGAATGATTTCAAAAATGTATACCACCGCCATTGAGGATCTGGATACGCGCATTCTTGAATCGCTCGACGCAGCAGGCTGCAATACCTTCCAGAAGATTCGCTACGGCATTTTGCCGCAGCTTACCGCCAACTTTATCTCGACGATTATCTATCGTTTCGACATCAACCTGAAGGACGCAACCACGCTGGGCATCGTAGGCGCGGGCGGTATTGGCGCTTCTCTGATTCAGGCGATTAACTCCCGTCGGTGGGGCATTGTAGGCGCTTTCCTGTGTGGCATGATTGCCCTGATGCTGGTGATCGAATTCGTTTCTACAAAGATTCGCGCAAAGCTTGCGCATGGTGAATAAAGGAGGGAAACTGTCAATGAAGATGCGTCAATTTCCAGGAACAAGCGTAATGGTGTCGCCTCTGGGCATGGGTTGCATGCGCCTTCCCACACTTGATGCAGAGAATCACCCGATCGATCGCCCGGAAGCTATTCGCATGATTCGCACTGCGATTGACAGGGGGCTCAACTATGTAGACACTGCCTATGGCTACCATGCCGGCGACAGTGAGGTGCTTGTTGGAGAAGCACTTGCCGACGGTTATCGCGAGCGAGTTACGCTCACGAGCAAGCTCCCGCTCTGGAAGGTTGAAAAGTACGAGGACATGGAGACGCTTCTGGACGAACAGCTTTCGCGCCTCAAAACCGATCATCTGGACTTCTATTTGGCGCATGCCGTGGACGGCGAGCGCTTTGACAAGCTCGTGCCGATGGGCCTCCTCAGATTCTTTGATGAAATGAAGGAGAAGGGGAAAATTCTGCACGTTGGCTTTTCATTCCACGATGATTTTGCCACCTTTAAGCGCGTGGTTGATAGCTATCCATGGGAGCTTGCACAGGTGCAGATAAACATTCTGGACGAATTCCATCAAGCGACGATGAAGGGCGTAGAGTATGCGGCCTCGAAGGGAATCGGCGTTGTCATCATGGAGCCGCTTCGCGGCGGTTCACTGGTGCGAAATATTCCTGCGGACGTTCAGGCGCTTTATGACGCACAGCCGATCAAGCGCAGTGCAGCCGAATGGGCGTTTCGCTATCTGTACAATCGTCCGGAAGTCATCACGATTCTTTCCGGAATGTCTACAATGGAGCAGATTGAGGACAATCTGCGCATCTTTGAGCAAGCGGACGCAAACTGCGTGAATGCCGAAGAAGCTGCGATGTATGCGCACGTACGCGAGGCCTATGAAGCGCGCATACGCGTTGGCTGCACCGGCTGCGAATACTGCCAGCCCTGCCCTCAGGAGGTAAAGATACCGCAGATTTTCCGTAGCTACGACAATTGTGCCATGTTCGGCGGATTTGAAGCCTTCTATAAGAAGTACGCTGAAAATCCCGGCGCACAAAAGTGTGTCGGCTGCGGTGCCTGCGAAGCTGCCTGCCCGCAGCACATTCAGATCCGCGAATGGCTGCAGAAGATCGATCACGAATGCTTTGAGCACGTTCAATAAGTTTGAAAGGAAGACGAGTGTATGTCGATTTGTGTTTGTCGCGTAAAAAGTCCTCTCAGTCAGGTTACCGAGGAGCGCGTGAAGGATTATCTTTCCTGCGTACAGGCAGAGCTGAAGGAAGAGCTTCGACTTGTTGAAATGGATGAACTGGATAAGGTGCCGTTTGGGCTGGTCTATGTGGCTTCCGGCGGAAGCGAGGGCATCTTCCTTGAGAAGTATCTGAAGCTGGCCGAGCGACCGCTTTACATTCTCACCAGTGGTGAAAGCAATTCGTTGGCCGCCTCGATGGAAATTCTATCCTATCTGCAGGCGCACGGGCATTATGGCGAGATTATTCATGGCAGTGTAAAGGATGTAGCTGACCGCATACGCGCTCTGAAGAGCGCCTATCAGGCTAAGGCCAATCTGCAGGGAAAGAAACTGGGATTGATCGGCAATCCGTCTGATTGGCTGATTGCGAGCCCGGATGACGATGCAGCCTATCGCGCCAAGCTGGGCGTATCGCTGGAAAAGATTCCGATGAGCGAGCTGCAGGACGAGATCAAAAAGGGTGGCTACCCGGAGAATCGCTGGACGATCGACCTGAAAAGCAAGGGCTACGATGCAGCGGAGATGGAAAAGGCACTGAATGTGTACGGTGCATTCCGGCGTATTGTCGATCGTCATGGTTTGTTTGGTCTGACTGTTCGCTGCTTTGACCTTCTGGATACCGTGCACACCACCGGCTGTCTCGGTCTTGCAATTCTGAACGCCGAGGGCATTTATGGCGGCTGCGAGGGTGATGTTCCTTCGCTAATGTCGATGGCCATTCTGGGCGAGGTTTCCGGAAACCCGGTCTTCCTGTGCAATCCCAGCCGTATTAACACTGAAGAAGGAGAAATGGTACTTGCTCACTGCACGCTGCCGATGAACATGCCAGAAAGCTACCACCTGACGACGCACTATGAGAGTGGAATCGGCGTAGCCGTAGCTGGTCACGTGCCGGAGAAAGCGTGCACGATCTTCAAGACTAACGTTGCGCTTGACCGCTACTTCGCCAAGAACGGTGAAATCGTTGGCAATCTTCAGGAGCCGACGCTCTGCCGCACGCAGATTCGTCTGAAACTGGATGATTTCAGCTATTTCCTGACTCACCCGATTTACAACCACCATCTCGTGACCCTCGGTCAGCACGAGAAGGCTCTCGCAGAATTCTTCCACCTGATTGGCTGAGCCATAAAAAATGAAATCCGCTTCACTCCCCGCAATGGAGGAACGAAGCGGATTTTCTGTTTCCCTGAAGGAAAAGATCAGAGATTTTCAAAGTCGTAAATCAGCCATGCACCGTCTATGAGCTTGAAATACAGACGATAGGATGTAGGATAGGTGTTGGATACGCCGCGGGATACCGTGTTGTAGTCGAAGTGTACGTCGCAGCAGAACACGCTGTCGCCGAACATGGCATAGTTTTCGGTACGCTCGTTTTCGAAGGTGTATTTATCTGCCTTTGTGCGCCACTTCGCATCAATGTTTTTGATAGCATCCGCTGCCTTTGAGCTGGTCTCCATGCGCTTGAGCACCTTGGCCTGCGTCTGGTTGTCCGTCGTATAACGGCAGATGTCCTTTGCGCAGTCGAGGACGTTCGCCTCATACTGGGGCTTTAAAGCTTCATCGGCATACTCGAACTGATAGGAATAGGTGTACTCCGTTTCCTTCGTCAGCTCACATTCGCTGCCGGATGCATCGAGTACGCGAATTTCCGGCTCTCCCAGCGCGCAGGTAAAGCGGTAGGTCGTCAGTGTGGGAGATGCATAGCCCTCTGGCAGGTGTCCATCGTAGAACAGCGTTTCGCCTGCTGCCACCACCTTTTCGGCCGTGAGAGCTGTACCATTAACATAAACGGTATCGCTGTCGCGAGCGGTGACCTCATAGGCTGCAAGCTGAAGGATTGACGTCTGAATCGACTTGAGCTCGTATTCCTCGGCGCGAAGCGTAAAGCCAAGCATCGGCAGAATTTCGAACTCGGATTCTCCGGATTTCTTCAATACAAAGGAAGCGAAGCCCTTGCCGTCAGCTGTAACCGAATAGGTCTGCTCGTCCGGCTGCTCAGAACGTACCAGCGTACACTCAATCTCGGCGTTCTCCGTCAGCTGATTCAGGTAGGCAACGTAATCCTCCTTCGTTTCCATGTATTCGAGGGAGGAATCCTCATATGCATACAGCCGTTCGAAGTCCTTTTCCAGGAATATGGCGCTTACCTCGTCTACGATCCTCTGCGACTTGGAGGCTGCATCCTCGTATGCTGAGAGAGATGTATCAAAATAGCGATATACGCGTGTTCCAGCCCAAACAAGCAGAGCCACAAGCGCAAGATAGATTACCCAGAAGCGAATGTTTCGAAGGCGCATCTTACCCGCGGTATAGCGGAAGTATTTCCTCTTTCGTTTACTCATCAGTTTCACCCCGTTTAACAATCCACGCAGTCGGCATGCGGCGTGAAGCAGAAATCGCCATGCCGTCGTTTTTCTGTTCGCCCTCGTAGTACATGACGGTGGATGAGCCGCCGTCAAGGTTGCATGCGTTCACCGCGCCATAGTCCTGCATTACCTTGATCAGATCGGCATACGACGCACCGAAGGAATTTGCCTGGCGACCATCAATAGCAAGCAAAAGCACGGCTCCATCGCTGCGTTGTCCGATGGCAGAGCGTGGATTCAGGCCGGAGCTATTTCCCTTGATCGTGGCGGCCTTGCCGTTGACGATCAGTGCAGGGCCAAAGGCGACGGCATCGCGCAGACCGATTTCCTCCGCATCGTCGGATGTATAGGTCCCTACGCGAAGAATATTGTCTGCATCGAAGCCAACAACCGTCTTATAGGCGCCATTATCAGCGCGATTTAAGCGCTTGCCCTCGGAATACACGAGCCCAAGCGGCTCGCCGCCGTTACCGGTTCCGTTGGCGTCGTAAAAAGCACCTGCATTGATGCCGCCAATCGCATCGTACAAATCAATAATTTCGTTTACCTTTTTTCCTGCGTGTGCCTTCGAGAACGGGTTATGGCTCACGCCGACGATGACCTGCGACGGGTCACGCACAATCATCATGTAGCCGCGATACGTCGGGCCAACAACCTCCTCAATGCGAACGCCGTTCTCGTCGAATACCTCATCAGCCTCAGTATTGCCTACATCATCGGAAAACGAATGCGCGCGAACAGTAATAAGACTGGCATCCGTAGCTTCCTCCGGTACGACAAGACTGTTGCGCTTGAGCGCCTCATCCGTTTTTTCAAAAAGGAAAAGGTAGGGAACGAACTTCAGCGCACTGGATTCCATGAGCGTCTGCACAACGAGATCGCTTGCCGTCGGCGAGGGGCCGCGCAAAAACTGGCCCACAACCATGACAACTATGGTAACCAGCGCTAGAATCAGCGTAAGCAGAACCAGTAGCACGTGGCGAAACGTACCCCAGTGCCAGGATCTGCGAACGCGTTTTTTTTCGCGCTTTTCCATTTCAAGAAGCGTTTTGTGATCGCGCAGAAGCTGCTCTTCTTCCAGACGCATGCGCGATTTTCTCTCCGAATTGCGTGATGCCATCGTTTATTAAACCCTCCGTACGGATATAGATACCGGTCTGCGCGCAGAATGCGGCGCAGACCTCGATATCTTGCATCATTATATGCGATTTTGGCTTTGCATGCAACCATTATATGTGTTATTTCGATTTAATATACGGCTTTCCATTTGCCGCCGGGCCGCGCGCGCGTCCCACAAACAGGACGAGCGTAATGATCGTGACTACATAGGGAATCATCGAAATGATGTTCACGGGAATGGGGATGTTGACCGCCTTCTCAAAGAGAGTGAACGAAATCTTCGCGTCAGACCCAAGCACCACGCGCAGACCGTTGCAGAAGCCAAACAGGATGCATCCGAGCATTGCGCCCTGCGGCTTGAAGTTGCCAAAGATTACGGCTGCAATGGCAATAAAGCCCTGACCGACGACGATGGTGGGACGAAATGCCGAAACGGTTGCCAGCGTAATGGACGCGCCGCCAAAGCCAGCCAGAATGCCCGACAGTACGACACAGCTATAGCGAATCAGCGTAACGTTCACGCCCAGCGTGTCTGCGGCACGCGGATGCTCGCCGACTGCGCGTAAACGCAAACCAAAGCGCGTGCGGTAAAACACGTACCATACTACAATCACCAGCAGGAAGGCGATATAGGTAGAGGCATAGGTATTAAACACCAGATCCATAAAGCCATTCTGCCTGAACAGCTTCGCTATGCCCTCCGGAAGGACCTCGCCCAGCCATGTAAACAGATCGTTGAACAGACGGGGAAGCTTGCTGATGACGGGCAGCGTTTCGCTCGTTCGGAACAGCAGGTAACAGATGTAAACCGATAGACCGGAGGCGAGGAAGTTTATCGCCGTGCCTGAAATGGTCTGATCTGCCTGACATGTGACAGTGGCGAACGCGTGCAGCAGTGCAAGCAAACCGCCTGCCAGACCTGCGCAGAGGAAAGCGAGCCACGGCGCATCCACAAAGTGACCGACCGCCGCTCCGGTAAACGCGCCAATTACGATCATGCCTTCGAGGCCAATGTTGACAACGCCGCTCTTTTCTGAGAAGCAGCTTCCCAGCGCTGCAAACAGAAGCGGAGGCGTATACATCAAGGTTGCATTCAGAATCACGCCGATGGTAATCAGAACCTGATTCATTAGAACATGTCACCTCCCTTGATTCTACGAACGAAGAACGTCCGGAACAGGCCGGAAATGGCGATAAAGAATACAATGCAGCCCATGATAATGTCGATGACTTCCTTGGGCACGCGTTCGCTTCCTACCTTCATGCGGGTGCCGGCATACTTCATTGCGCCGAAGAACCAGCCGGCAAGCAACGTGCCGAATGCATTGCAGCCGCCGATCAGTGCAACGGTAATTCCGTTGAAGCCGTAGCTTTCCTGGGCAGCAAACTGGTTAATTTTATAGTTCACACCCAGCACCTGCAATCCACCGGCCAGCGAGGCCAGCGCGCCGGAAATGGCTAGTGAGACGATCACACAGCGATTGGCGTTGATACCCGCGTATTCCGCAGCATCACGATTCAGGCCCACGGACTTCAGGCGATAGCCCAACGTCGTGCGGGAAATGATATACCAGATGATGAGAACGCAAACCAGCGTCAGCACGATGCCGAAGTGCGTATTCGACGAAACCACATTCGCCGGGAACCATTTGGAAATCGTGATCTTCGCTTCATCCGGGATGATCTTTGTCCACGTTTTGCCGCCACCGACATTTACGCTTTCCAGATTCACGATGAAGTTGGAAAGATAAAACGCGATCCAGTTGAACATAATCATACAGAGTACCTCGTGGGAACCGAAGCGAACCTTCAGATAGCCCACGATGCCGCCCCACAGCACGCCTGCAGCAATGGACGCAAGGATGCACAGGGGAATCAGTATCCACGAGGGCGCTTTCACAAATATGCCCACCAGACAGGCTGCCAGAGAGCCTACGATATACTGACCTTCCGCACCGATGTTGAAGATGCCGGTTTTAAACGAGAAGGCGACGGAAAGACCGGTAAGGATGTAGGGATTCGCGTACTCGATGAACGAATAGGACATCGACTTCGTGCTCAGTTTGCCGGTTTTTGCATTCAGGAAAATGGTCCTGAACAGGCTGGCGTATGCCTCCAGCGGATTATAGCCCGCAATCAGCAGCGCAATACCGCCGGCGACAAAGCCAATCAGAATGGAAAAAATCGTATACGGAAAGCTGGACGAGGCAATCTTATGAAGATTGCGACTCAGCCGATGGCTTTCCAGCTGCTTTTTAGCCGACATGGTGTTCGCCTCCCCCTGCCATCATGAGACCCAGCTGCTTTTCGTTTGTTTCCTTACCCGGCGCAGAATAGACGATTTTTCCCTCGAAAATAACGTCTATGCGATCGGACAGGCTCATAATTTCGTCCAGTTCAAAGGAAACAAGCAGAACAGCCTTGCCTTTATTGCGCTGATCCACGATGTATCGATGCACATACTCAATTGCTCCGACATCCAGCCCTCGCGTGGGATTCACCGCAATCAGCAAATCCTTATCATTGGTAACCTCGCGGGCAATGATGACCTTCTGCTGATTGCCGCCGGAAAGAGAGCCTGCTGGATGCGTCTCAGAGCCGCGCGGACGAATGTCAAACTTCTCAAGCAGCTCGGTCGCGTGGGCATGAATCGCCTTGCGGTTCAATGTGCCGAGGAAGGAATACGGACGGGATGAAATGTTTTGAAGAAGAAGATTATCCTCTACCGAAAAATCCAGCACCAGACCGTGCTTCTGTCGGTCGGCAGGGATAGAGGAGATGCCCAAATCGTACAGATACCGGGGCGATTTGTTGTAAGCATTATGACCATTCATGGTAATGGAGCCATGTGTAGCCTTCTTAAGGCCGGTCAGAATTTCGACCAGCTCCGTCTGGCCATTTCCGTCGATGCCAGCTATGCCTACGATTTCGCCGCGATGCACGTCAATCGACAGACCACGCAGCACCTCTACCTTACGGTAGTCGTGAGCATGCAGATCTCGAACAGACAGAACCGTTTCTCCGGGCTGAATGGGTGCTTTATCGACAGTGAACTCCACGTTGCGTCCGACCATCATGCTGGCCAGATCGTGCTCGGTGACATCACTTACATTCACAGTTGAAATGTACTTTCCCTGACGGATGATGGTACATTTATCGGCGCAGTCCTTGATTTCCTTTAGCTTATGCGTAATCAGAATTACGCTCTTTCCCTCGCGGGTAAGATTGCGCATAATTTCCGCCAGCTCCAGGATTTCCTGAGGCGTGAGGGAACTGGTCGGCTCGTCAAGAATCAGAATATCAGCGCCGCGGTAGAGTACCTTCAGGATTTCCACACGCTGCTGCATGCCGACGGAAATATCCTCGATTTTGGCATCCGGATCGACATTCAGGCCATAGCGCTTAGAGATTTCCACCACGCGCTTGCGCGCACTGGCAATGTCGAGATGCACACCGCATTTTACGGGCTCGAGGCCGAGAATGATGTTTTCGGTAACGGTGAACGGCTGAACCAGCATGAAGTGCTGATGAACCATGCCAATACCCAGTTCAATGGCTCGATTGGGCGAATCAATGTGCGCCTTTTTGCCGTTTATAAGGATTTCGCCCTGCGTGGGCTGATAGAGGCCATAGAGGATATTCATCAGCGTGGACTTGCCCGCACCGTTCTCGCCGAGAATTGCATGGATTTCACCCTTGTTCACGGTGAGATTGATTCCATCATTAGCCTTAAATGAGCCAAACATCTTTACGATGCCGCGCATCTCAACCGCCGCAGAAATCTGTTTTTCATTGCCTTCCGAATTCAAACGAGTTGCACCTCGCATTCATTGGGTTTTTGAAGGAGGGGGGATCGCTTTGCCAGAAAAATCCCTGCCCGCCTGGCGAGCAGGGATTTGCGAAAATCAATTAGTTGAAGGGATACGCATCCGCGCCATAGATGGCTGCGAAGTCTTCGACGGTAGCGGGAACGACGATCTCGCCGGAGATGATCTTCGCCTTGGCTTCCTCGACCTTGGCGAGGACGTCGGCGTCAATCAGCGTGGTGGTCTCGGCAATGTCAACACCGCCGGAGACGATGTCGTACATGGCTTCACCAGCCTCGAGAGTACCCTCGGTCAGAGCCTTGCACAGGTTGTAAACGCCGTTGTCAACGCGCTTCACAGCACTGGTCAGAACGGCTTCGGGAGCCAGATAGTTCTGATCCTGATCAACGCCGATAGCGAACTTGCCCTGCTCGGCAGCCGCTTCGATAACGCCCATGCCCGTGCCGCCAGCTGCGTGGTACACGATGTCCGCGCCCTGAGCGTACATGTTGATGGTGGCAGCCTTGCCACCAGCCGCGTCGCCGTAGCTGTTGGCGTTATAGGCCTGAATGTTGCAATCGGGGTTCGCAGCCTTGACGCCAGCGTAGTAGCCGATGCCAAAGGTGTTCATCAGCGGGGAAACCATGCCGATGACGAAGCCGACGTTGTTGGTCTTGGTCATGTAGCCGGCAACCAGGCCGACAAGGTAGGAGCACTGCTCGGTGGCAAAGTTCACGCCCGTGCAGTTGGCGGCGACAGAGCCGTTATCAATGATGGCGTACTTCTGCTCCGGATGCGCATTGCAGGCTTCCGTCAGAGCGTCGGCCATCATCCAGCCGATGCAGATGATCAGGTCGTTGCCTTCGTCATAGAGGGTTTCGAGGTTGGTGGCGTAGTCGGCCTCGGTGACGGATTCGAGATAGGAAACCTCGACACCCAGCTCTTCCTTGGCGCGCTGCAGACCCTGCCAGGCCAGAGCATTGAAGGACTGGTCGTTAATTCCGCCAGTGTCGGTGACCATGGCAACCTTGAAGTTCTCGGCAGAAGCCGGAACGGTCGCAAGGCCAAGAGCGAGAACGAGGGCCAGCGCGAAGCACAGGAACTTTTTCATGGGATAGCCTCCTTAAAGAATGATAAAAGAACCATGTATATAATAACCCCTTTTCAATGGAATTGCAAGTGAAAATTGCGGTTTTTCGCGCCAATTCTCGCGTTATTCTGCTCGGAACTCAAATACTCGCTCGCTGCTTCCATGTGTATGTTAAATATGATTACACACACTCGAAAACGTGAACGCGCAATTCTATCTGTGTTATAATGAGGCATCCGATGAAAGAGGAGTGGATGTTCATGAAAAAGCTCTTAAACGAGTTCAGGGCCTTCGCATTCAAGGGAAACGTGGTCGATCTTGCCGTCGGCATGATGATCGGTAGCGCTTTCACTGCCATCGTCACCGCACTTGTCAACAGCATTCTGATGCCGCTGATTTCGCTGATCACCGGCAAGGTGAGCTTTGAACAGATGAAGTGGGTCATCGGTCAGACGGAGATTCCCTATGGCGCATTCCTGCAGGCCGTTTTCAACTTTCTTGCCGTGGCCGTGTGCATCTTCTTCTTGGTAAAGCTGATCAATCGTCTGACGGCACTCGGAAAAAAGAAGGAAGCAGCAGAAGCGCCAAAGGAGCCCGCGCGCCTTTGTCCCTTCTGCTTTAGTGAAATTCATAAGGATGCGACCCGCTGCCCGCACTGCACCAGCGAGCTGCCCGTCGATCCCAAGCACTGAGCTTTCTGCATTGCCGGCATTTCCGCAGCTTCTTCGGGCATGCCGGCTTTTTTATCGCATCCCGCGCATGCAACGAATCAATTGGTGGGAGGAATGACGATGTACCGTATTTCTGTTCCGGTTACCAACTGGTTTTCCAACCGCACACTTGACCGCGAGGCGACGCTTGCAGAACTTCGAAGGGTTGGCGCTACGAGAGTATGGCTTTGCTCTGCGCGCGGCATTGAAGATGAGTCTCGTCTTGCAGAGGAGGAGCGGTGTCTGATCGAAAACCGCATTTTATTTGAGCAGAATGGTCTTGAGGTCGGCGTGTGGATCAGCTCTCTGGGACACGGCGGCGCGCTGATTCAGGATGATTCAGACGCGCTCAGAAACGCCGGGAAGTATCGCCGCATGGTCGGCATGAATGGCACTACGTGTGACGACACCTTCTGTCCATCGGATGAAGCCTTCGTGCGTGACTATACCAACTGGGTGGGGCGCATTGCAGCTACCGGCGCGAAGCTGATTATGCTGGATGACGACTATCGCCTGTGTGTACGTTCAAGCGGCAATGGCTGCTGCTGCGACTATCATATGAAGGAATACGAAAAGCGCATCGGACGACATGTAGAGCGTTCAAAGCTGAAATCGCTCATTTTCAGTGGCCAAGCCTGCCGGGAACGCGACGAATGGCTGAACATGGGAAACGACGCATTGACGGAGCTTGCGCGGACGTTGCGTCGCCGCGTGGACGAGGTAAATCCCTCCGTGCGTCTTGGCATCAGCTCCGTGCTCTCCACATGGGATGTGGACGGCGTGGACGCACTGGCGCTTTCTCGCGTATTTGCCGGAGGGACGCGTCCGTTTCTGCGATTGTCTGGTGCGCCGTACTGGAAGGCACGCGGCTTTCAGAGCGTAGGGCTGGGCCCGTTGATCGAAATTAACCGCATGGAACTTTCTTTCCTGAAGGATGTGGACATCGAGCTATTTACAGAGGGCGATACCTATCCGCGCCAGCGCTTTGCTACGCCTGCCAGTTATTTGGAGGTGTTCGATCAAGCGCTGCGCACAGACGATCGTGCAGATGGTATTCTGCGCTATACGATCGACTATACCTCCTCGCCCCGCTACGAGCGCGGCTATGCAGACGCCATGCAGCGCAGCGCGCCTGTATACAGCTGGCTGCAGGCACACATGCGTGGCGGCGTTTTTGAGGGAACCAACGTTCTGTGTCAGCCGCATCGCCTCCGCGCAGCCGATCTGCCTTCGGATATCGGCTTGGACGAGATCGTCAGCCGCTTCTTCTTTTCATCCGCGCAGCGGCTTTTGTGTGACAACAGCCTTCCAATTACCTACAATGACCGCGGTCCACATATAGTCCTCGGCGAAAATGGCAAATACGTCACGGATAGGCAGCTTTTCGAGGGTGCAGTCATTGACATGGACGCCGCACGCTTTCTGATGAGGCGTGGGGTAGACGTGGGCATTGAGCGAATGTCCGAGGAACGGGAGCAGGGTGGGGAAGAGCACTTCGAAGCCGACGATGAGTATGTCGCAACAACCGGTGCGCCGCGCTTTTGCGATATCACCCCGAAGTCGGGCGCGCGCGTGCTTTCCCGGATAGCTGGGCAGCCGTCCTGCTTCCTGTATGAAAACGCGCTCGGACAGCGCTTTGCCGTTTATGCATTTGACATGTGGCGGGCACTGAGCCGCTGGGGAATGACGCGCGGATACTGCCGTCAGCGACAGCTCATTCAGGCGCTCGAATGGGTCGGGCGTAGGCCGCTGCCCGCAGTTTGTCCCGGCCATCCTGATCTGTATCTGCTCGTCAAACGGACGGAGGAGGGGCTTGCCGTCGGCATGTGGAATCTGTCGGACGATTTCGTAATCGATCCGGCGGTAACGATGGGGGAGGGCTGTTCCGTCTCGGAGACCTTCGGCTGCGAAGCCATGCTAAACGGTCACACAGTCTGCCTGAAGGCGGAAATTGCGCCGTATAGCTTCGTCGGCTTCGTCGTACACTGATGCGCACGGCACGGAAATGACGCACGGGAGGCGATGAGGATGCATCACCATTCGAGCTTTCGCGAACAGAAGGCTGCGTTTTTTGACATCTTTAATTTGAAGGATGACCACGCAAAGGGACGCCTGATCAGCTTGGGAAGCTCGCTAATCACGTCCATATACAATGTGTTCATTACCGGCATTTTCTACACCGGCTTCCTGTCGATGTATGAAATTTCAATCACCGGCGTGGGCATTATTTCCTTTATACCGTACATTGCCAGCTGCGTCAGCGTGTTTTCAGGCATGCTTCTGGAACGCATCCCGCGGCGCAAGCCTTGGCTGCTCGCATCAAAAATCGTGTTCTACGCGCTGTACATACTGGCAACGACGCTGATGCCGCAGTTTGTGGCGGATCCGCAGCAGCGGCTATGGTGGTTTATCGGCATTCTGTTCGTCGCCTATGCAGAATACGCATTGTTCAGTCCGGGCATTACGCAATGGTTCTACGTCTTTTATCCGCAGGACAACGAACGGCGCACGCGCTATATCGTGCTCAATCAGGTATTTTCCTCGGTCATGTCCAGTGCGATTCTGCTGTTAAGCGGTTTACTTGCCGACGCCGTGGCCGATTCGCCACATCAGGCGCAGCTGATTCTGGGTTGCCGCTATTTCGCGTTTTTTCTGGTCCTGATCGACGTAAGTATGCAGGCATGCGCACGCGAATACCCAAGTGAAACGCATGAGAAAATCCGCTTTTCGCAGGTATTCACGCTACCCTTCCGCTACCGCAAGTTCCTGCTTTGCATGGTTCTGATGTTCATATGGAATTACGTTTCCAACCTAAACAACGGTTTGTGGGCGTATCACCTTTTGAACCACATGCATTTTTCCTATACGCTGATCAATGCCATGTCGGTTCTGTACACGGTGATTCTGATTTTCACAAACACATTCTGGAAGCGGGTTCTGCATCGGTATTCATGGATCAAGACCTTTGGAATTGCCTGTCTTTTGTTTGTGCCGACGGAATTCATCTTCTTTTTCATGACGAAAAAGACATCCTTCCTGTACGTGCCGGTATCCATTTGGCAGAATTTGCTTTCGGTGGGGCTGAATCTTTCCTACGCCAATGTGCTGTATATGAACCTGCCGGAAGAGAACTCTACAACACACATTGCGTTTTACTCCATTGGCGTCAACCTATTTGCCTTTCTCGGGCTGATGACAGGAACGCTGGTTAGCTCGATCACGGGCGATACGCCAATGCAGCTGATGGGAATGGATGTATACGCCGTTCAGTTTACCACGCTGATGCGCGGCGTGTCACTGTTTGCTATCGGCTGGTTCTGCCTGAAGAAGTGGCGGCTCCTTACCCGCGACGTGGATATTGCCGAGATCGAAACGATGGATCGGCAGGCACGAGCAAACAGCCGTGCGGGAAAGCGATTCTGAAGAATCACAAAACACCGCGCTTCCTCCCGTTTCCATTCACGGGCAGGAAGCGCGGCGCATCTTCGAGGAATGCTATTCCGGAAGCTCGACCTTGTCTCTGTCGTCAATCTCCACGCCGTCGATATGAATGGCTCGATACTCTGCGCCGTCTGATTTAAGACACTTCATGCAGTTGTCGCAAAGCTTGTTCGGAGCGAGATCACAGCGGTCGCATTCGCCGCAGTTGGTACACGCTTTGGTTTCGTCCAGCACGCACATGCGCTTGTCACTCATCGGTATCCCTCCAAATCGAAAGTATTATACCGCCAGATGCAGCAAAAGGCAAGAGCTGCAGACAAAAAGGAGCTCCAATGAAAGAAGAAAAACGTTGTCCATGGTGCCTGTCCAGTCCGGGAATGATTCGCTATCATGATGAGGAATGGGGGACGCGCCAATGCCACGATGACCGGGCACTGTTTGAGCTTCTAACGCTTGAAATGATGCAGTGCGGCCTTTCGTGGTCGACCGTGCTCGCGAAACGGGAGGCCATGCGCATCGCATTTGACAATTTCGCCCCTGCTGTCCTTGCCGCTTATTCAGAAGAACGGCTTTCCGCGCTGATGCAGGCGCCGGGAATCATCCATTCCGCGCGAAAGCTTTCAGGTATGGTTCGAAACGCGCGATGCTTCGTCCGCATTCAATCGCGCGAGGGCTCCTTTGACCGCTGGTTCTGGTCATTTACAAAGGGGCAGAGTGTGCGTTATCCGGCCCATAGCGCTGCTCCCGCAGCGAAAACCGCGCTGTCCGAGCGGATCAGCGCGGCGTTCAGGGAGGAGGGCTTTTCATTTGCAGGGCCCGTCGTCATATACAGCTTCATGCAGGCGACCGGCATGGTAAACGACCACTTGCCGGATTGCTTCGTTTCGGGTCACCTTCCCGCCATCGAAATCGAGGATCAGAATGCCCTCCTGCGGTGAGCATGCTTCTCGCGGAAGGCGGGCAGCGCTGCCTGACCCTGCGGGGTAACGGGCTTGATCCATTTACCTGAATACAAATGCCGGTGCATCAGTACAAAGCGAATCGGTTCGTCGATATAGCAGCAGGCAAAGATGAGCAGGAACGGCGAACGCCACACGCGCCCAGTCAAATATACCATCGGCAGCACCATAGCATACATGAACACGATTTCGAGAATCGTGCCATACGCAGCGTCGCCGGCGGCGCGGAAGGTATCATTCTGCGTCCAATTACACATGCGCACTGTCGCCGCAACGCAGTACACGATCAGCATACCGTTTCCGATCGACAGCGATTCGCCGGACAGACTCATAGCCCTCAGAACCGGCTCGTTCACAACCAGAAGAAGAAGGCATACCATCAGGATGAAGCTTCCGCAGAGATACACCAGACGCCATGCGCGCTCATAGGCTTCGTCCAGCCGACCTGCACCGATTCCATTGCCCACAAGGACGGCCGACGCATTGGAGAAGCCTGCGAAGAAGCCGATTACAAGCCCTTCCAATGTGCGGAACACGGCCGTGGCCGCAATCGCCTGCTCGCTCTGCCGGCCGAGTACCATGTTGATGACCATATTGCCCACGCCGATCAAAATTTCATTCATAAGAATCGGAAAGCACTTATGGAAATATGACTTCACCGCCGCGCGGTTCCAGTTGAAATGGCGGCGCAGCTTGAAAAGATAGGGATGCTTTACAGCTCCAGATAGGATGAGAATCGTAATCACATTTATCGCCGCCGAAATTACCGTTGCCAATGCCGCGCCACGCACACGCATCTCCGGAAATCCGAGCTTTCCGTGAATCAGCACCCAATTCAGAAACGCGTTCGTCGCCACAGACGCAATCGCGCCGAACATCGGAATGCGTACACGCCGCGTTGAGCGCAGAAGCGCGCACATTGCCATAGAAAAAATTTGAAGCGGATACGCAAAGCCAACGATGGAAAGATATTCCTCGCCTGGCTTTTGAATAACCGGCTTATCCGTATAAATGCGCATGACCATGCCCGGGAAGGCGACGGCAAGCGTCATAAAAATTAGGCCGACAACCATCATACAGCTGAGCGTTAGTCCATAGGCGCGGTTTACGCCGTCATCGTCCTTTGCACCGAAATACTGCGACATAAACAGAATGCCGCCGCCGACAAATCCCCAATAGCCGGAGAACATCAGCGACGAGAACTGCGCGCACAGGCCAACGCCGCCAACCGTTTCCTCTCCAAGGGAGCTAAGCATAATCGTATCAATCATGCTTCCGGTTGTCGTAAGAAGGTTCTGAAGTGCAACCGGTACGGCAATCGCCGCTACGCTCTTCAGAAACGCGCGCCACGGGAAGGAGGATTTACGGTTCATTGGAATCATGCCTTTCTATTTTACATTTGCCTGAATAGTGCAATCACACGCCCCAGCACCGCGACCTCGCGCGCGTAAATCGGCTTCATCGTCGGGTTCTCCGGCTGAAGCCGCACTCGCGTCTTCTCGTAGAAGATGCGCTTCACAGTCGCCTCGTCGTCGATCATGGCCACGACGATATCGCCGTTTTCTGCGTAGTTCTGGCGGCGCACAATCACAAAGTCGCCATCCAGAATTCCGGCCTCTATCATGCTTTCGCCCTGTACGGAGAGGATGAACACTTCGTCACTGCCCACCAGGTTTTGCGGAAGCATGTAGTATTCCTCAATGTTCTGCTGGGCCAAAATCGGCATACCTGCCGTCACCTTGCCGACCAACGGCACGCTGCGCCCTCTGACTGTCGCCACATCCGTCAGCTCCAGCGCGCGAGGCTTCGTGGCGTCGCGGCGTATAAAGCCTTCCTCCTCCAGGCGATTCAGGTGCGCATGCACAGTAGAGGTAGATTTAAGCCCGACCGCCAGGCATATTTCACGAACTGAGGGCGGATAGCCCTTGTCGTCGATCTCTCTGCGAATGAAATCCAGAATCTGCATTTTCTTTTCGGATGCGTCGCGCATGCAGGCTTCCTCCCACTTTTTTCTTTCGATTATATCACGACTTATCTGAAAAAGCAAACATTTGTTCGAATCTTCACCAAAGATTTCCCGGGAAAAGAAAGGAAGCAGCCTTCGTTTCCGAATTCCGCTTCCGTGATATATTCTTCAAGCTGTTTACGCCTTCTGCGCGGCTCGTTCCTTTGCCTTTTCAGCGTGCATAATCGGCAGCCATTCCTTGAACGCAATTACAATCGGAACACCCAGACCGAAAATTGACATCAGCAGGCATCTTTTAAATTCCTTTTTTGCATTGATGTACTCTGCGCTTGGCATAATTCTTTATCCCCCTCTGGCACAAATTTTAGGATATTATACAACGTTCCGCCGCTAATTTTCCGGAAAGAATGCTTTCAATAGCAGTTCATTTGCAAATTTGTGATATAATATACGTGAACTATGGAGAGGAGGAGCTTCATGAAACGTCGCCTGCGAACAGACTGGCTGCCCGATATGCTGATTTCCTTTGCAATTCTTTTGGCAGCAACGCTGCTCTCCTTAGCTCTTTCAAAGATTCATGACGACAACAACCCTTTTTCAATGTCTCTGTACATCCTTGCCGTAGCGCTTGTCGCGCGTTACACGCACGGATACATCTATGGTATCGTCGCCTCCGTCGTGTCCGTCGTGTGCGTAAATACCATTTTCACGTATCCATTTTGGGAGTTCAACATGTCCATTGTGGGCTATCCGCTTACCTTTCTCTCGATGCTTCTGGTGTCGCTGATCATTAGCGCGCTGACTAGCCGGATCAAGAGGCAGGAACAGTTGCGTTACGAAATGGAAGCAGAAAAAATGCGCGCCAATCTGCTAAGATCCGTATCGCACGATCTGCGCACGCCATTGGCCTCGATTCTGGGTGCCAGCTCTGTTTTAATGGATGACAAGGCCAGTACAAACGTTAATCGGGACGAAATGCTTCGCCAGATCAATCGAGAGGCAAAATGGCTAATTCGGGTAATGGAGAACCTTCTTTCGGTCACGCGCTTCTCCGGAGGCGACGTTTCGCTGAAGAAGGATACGGAGGTTGTGGAGGAAATCGTCGGCAGCGCGATTGTGAAATTCCGCCGCAGCAACCCCGCCATCTCTGTTGCCGTTACAAAGCCGGAGGAGATTTTGCTTGCACCGATGGACGCAACACTAATTGAGCAGGTTCTTCTGAATCTGTTTGAAAACGTGGTTGCTCACGGAGAAAGCGCTTCGCATATCGAGATCACCATTGCACAGGCAGGCAGCCGTGTTGAACTGACGGTGGAGGATAACGGTGTCGGATTCCCAGACTTCCTTCTGAAAAGCGTATTTGACGGCCGAGCCATGCTGCTGCGCAGCCAGACCGACGGTCGAAGAAACATGGGCATCGGCCTGAGCGTATGCCGTTCAATTATTCGTGCCCATGGCGGTGACATTTCTGCTTCCAATCGTGCCGATGGCGGCGGTTGCGTGAAGTTCTGGCTTCCCTGTGAATAGGAGGAAAACCATGCGTACTGAATATCCCTGCAAAATTCTGGTCATTGAAGATGACGCCGGTATCTGTCGTTTCCTGCGCGCTACGCTGACAGCCGCGCATTATGATGTGATCGTAACGGACAACGGAAAAAAAGCACTGGAAATTGTGTCTTCCCATTGCCCGGAGTGCATACTGCTGGATCTTGGGCTTCCGGATATGGATGGCAACGACATCATTCAGAGCATCCGCGGCTGGACAAAGACGCCGATTATCGTCATTTCCGCCCGCTCCACTGAAGAGGATAAGGCTCGCGCCCTCGACCTTGGCGCAGATGACTACCTTACCAAGCCATTCGGTTCCATTGAGCTGATGGCGCGTATTCGCACGGCGCTGCGCCACACGCGCACGACTATGGAAAACGATTCCATCGCGCTGAGCGGTGTTTATTCGGTGCACGGGCTTACTGTAGACTACAAGAAACACAGAGTATTCATGAACGGCTCGGATACAGGGCTCACGCCAAACGAATACCGCATCGTCGCGCTGCTTGGCCAGCATGCCGGACAGGTTCTCACGTATAAGCAGATTATGAGAGAAATCTGGGGACCGTATGCATCAAACGACAATAAAATCCTTCGCGTGCATATGGCGAACATCCGCCGCAAAATTGAGCCTAATTCTGACGAGCCAAGATATATCTTCACCGAAGTTGGCGTGGGATATCGCATGGCGGATGAAGAAAGTGAAGGATAGGGGAGGCCATCGGAAGCTTCGGCTTCCTTTTTTGTGCAGAAAAGCGCAGAAGTTCCAGTTTCTTGGCTCACAAATCAAGATCTCTTATGCAAAATGAAACACTGTTAGACTTGCGCTGGGTTATGCGGCGACGCAACAAAAAGCCCGAATACCAAACGGTATCCGGACTGAATGGAGCATAGGAGATTCGAACTCCTGACCCCAACACTGCCAGTGTTGTGCGCTACCAACTGCGCTAATGCCCCGTGCTCTTTCGAACGAATAATATTATAGCACGAACGCGTGACAGTGTAAATAGGCTTTGCAAAACTTAACAAACTTAATCCGTTCGTATCGTTCGCCGATAGCTGTATCGAAAAAACAGGATCTCTGCAAACGACGTAATCGTCCAGGAGAATACATACAGCAGGTATAGAGACGCAATCGTCTTAAAATGCGCGAAGACCGTGTATACCCAGATCACGCGGAACACGCAGGAGCCGAAAATCACAATTACCGTGGGTCCAAAGCTCTTGCCAATTCCTCTGGAGGCAGCGATGCTGCAATCCATAAACGCGCTCACACAATAGGAGAAGCCCATGATGCGTATACGCTGCATTCCTGCTTTCACAACGTCCGTCTCATGCTCCTGCGTGAACAGCCGAAGAAATGCCTCTCCAAAGAAATACAACAGCCCGCCCAATAGCAGGCCGATAAGAAACGAATAAACAAGACTTACAACATAGCTTTTGATTACGCGTTCTCGCTTTTTTGCGCCCCAATTCTGGCCCATGAACGTTGAACATGCAGTATAAAATGCCGCCATCACATTATAGATTAGCGCATCGGCGTTAGCTGCAGCAGAATTTCCTTCTACCGTGACCGTGTCAAGAGAATTTACGCCCGCCTGAATAAACAGGTTTGCTATAGCGAAAATGGCGTTCTGAAGCCCTGCCGGAAGGCCAAGCTTCAGCAGATGCCGTGCGTGCCCTTTATAAAAACGAACCTTTTTCAGACTCAGTTGGCAATCGTCGTGCAGACGGCTCATGTGCCAGAGGATCATCGCAGCAGACATGTATTGGGTGATAATGCTCGCAAGCGCTACGCCGTCCTCAGCCATTCCACAGAGGATCACGAAAAAGAGGTTCAAAATCACATTCGCCGCTCCAGCAATCGTCAGGTAAATCAGCGGCCGCGACGTATCGCCATTCGCACTCAAAACGCCGTTTCCATAGTTAAACACGGCCAGCGCAGGCATGCCAAGTGCGTAAATGCGGAAGTAAAGCACTGCGCCTTCCATCAGATCCGGCTTTGTATTCAGAAGACTAAGCAGAAAGTTTGCAAGCAGAAGGCAAAGCACGCAGATCAGAACGCCAGCCAGAAGGCACACCAGCAGTGCCGCATGTGTGAATTCAAACGTTTTCTGCTTTTCCCTTGCACCCAGATACTGCGCTGTAATTACGTTTACACCGCTTCCTATGCCAATCAAAAAACCGGTGAACAGTGTCACAAGAATCGTCGTCGAGCCGACTGCACCCAAGGCTCGCGCGCTTGAGAACCGACCAACAACCGCCACGTCTGCCATATTGAACAGAACTTGAAGCACCTGCGAGAACATCAATGGTACGCTAAACGTAAAAATCTTCTTCCAAAGAGAACCCGTGGTCATGTCTATGCTTTCGGCGCCGGCAAAAAGCTTCTTCCTGTTCATTGTCCGAATCCTCGCTTAGCAAAAGTGAGGCCATTATACGCCGACCATTCCCAGATGTCTTGCTTTTCAGGTTAAATGATACCCATATTTAACGACAAAAAAGATCGGATATGTCTTCACAAATCCGACCTAAAATGGAGCATAGGAGATTCGAACTCCTGACCCCAACACTGCCAGTGTTGTGCGCTACCAACTGCGCTAATGCCCCGCATCCCGTACATCAACGAAACAATAGTTATTATAGCACTGAAACGCACGCCTGTAAATAGAATATATGTAAACGTGTAGAAAACATTTTGCTTTTTGCAGTCTTTTGCCCGTACAGGAAGGATTTTGGCGAAGGGATGTTGAATACTCTGATGGAATTGAGGGAATACCTCCAGGAAAGGAAGCTCCTTATGAAAATCGCGGATGCACATTCTGACACGCTGTATGCAATTGCGCTTGAGGGTATCGCGCCCGCACAGGCAATGGCATCGCCCGACAACCTGAAGAAGGGCGGCGTAAGTCTGCAAACCTTCGCTTTGTTTACCGGCCGGAGGGGGCCGGCGGGAACGCCCTATCAGGATGCGCTTAAAATGATCGAGGCATCCAGAATACTTCCCATCCCGATGCTCACTGAAAAACTCCCGGATACGCTGCCCGACGCGCCCACCGGCATTTTTTCCATTGAAGGCGGCGAGGCACTGGAGGGGACAATCGAGCGCCTTGAGGAGTTCGACCGCCTGTGCCGGGTACGTATGATTGCCCTGACGTGGAATCACGAAAATGAAATCGGATATCCAGCGAAGCTTGGGCCTGGCGACGGCCTGAAGCCGTTCGGCCTGAAGCTTCTTAAAGAAATGGATCGCTTAGGCATCTATGCCGACGCGTCACACCTGAATGAGGCCGGCTTCTGGGACATCGTGGAGCACATGACGCTCCCGCCAATTGCCAGCCATTCCTGCTGCCGCGAGCTTTGCGATACGCCGCGAAACCTTTATAAGGCGCAGGCCGAAGCGATTATTCATAAAAATGGCTTTATCGGCGTAAACTTCTACCCGCATTTCCTCACGAAAGCAGATAAGGCCGCGATTGAGGACGTTGTACGCCACATCGATCGCTTCTGTGAGCTCGGCGGAGAACGCATCGTTGGCTTCGGCTCCGACTTTGATGGAATTGAGGTACAGCCAGAGGGTCTTGCCTGTGCTGCGGACTTCCCGAATCTGATCGAAGCGCTTCTAAAACATGGCTATACCGACGATCAGGTGCGCGGTTTCGCGGGCGAGAACCTGTTTGCTGCGCTCAAACGTGCTGAACGCGTACGCCAGGTGTAACGCCGCGCCAACCTTTCGAATATGCTGGCAACAGTTCGAATAGGGGAGGCATGATCTTCATGGCAAATACCACCTGCCCGGCAGGCTCTCTTCGATACTCATGGCGTTCGGGCGACACGCTTGTGCGCATCGCCACTGCCTTCGGCACCACCGTAAGCGCGATGCAGGACGTCAACCCTGACGTTGACTTCTCGAAAATCGCCGCCGGAACCGACGTATGCATTCCCACGCGGATGCTTACCTGCCCGGATTCAGATCTGTATGCCATTCAAAAGGGCGATACGCTTTCGGCGCTTGCCGCCAGATACGGCGTTACCACCGCTCGAATGCTGGAGCTGAATCCATATGTGGAGCCTACGCAGCTAGCTATCGGCCAATACATATGCGTGCCAAAGACTGCGCCGTCCGAGCCTACATGTCCGGAAGGCGAATGTTGCGTCACGCCGGAACCCGCGCCAGACTGCAACATGCTGCGCAAGGCGCAAAGCGCCTGTTCGGCTACCGACACCGTGCAATGCGGTCAAACCCTGGCCGACATTCTGACCAAGTACGGCATGAGCTTCGCCGAATTCAGCTATCTGAACCCGACACTCGTATATTCGGCACTTCTGCCGGGTCAAAAATATCAGTATCCGCTGAAGGCCTGCAATTGCTCCGCAAGCGGACGCTATCGCCTGCAGCCCGGTGATACAATCGCAAAAATCGCTGCGGGGCTCGGCATCACGGCCTCAGAGCTTCTCCGGCGCAACCCGAACCTAACGCCGTCCGAATTCGTCGCCGGAGCGCAGATTTGCGTAACCTATCCCGAGTAAATACTGCCTACGGAGGATCTGATGAAACGTCTGATTGCGTTGCTTATATGTCTGACACTGCTATCCGGCTGCTCGTCACCGACGCAAGAGGAAGCAACAAAGGAGCTAACCGTCTATGCCTCGTTTTACCCGGTGTATGCGCTCACGGCATCCATCGTTTCCGGCGTACCCGGTATGCGGCTTCACCAGCTGGTACAGCCGCAGGACGGCTGTCTGCGGAATTATACGCTGTCGGACTGGGATCTGTATACCGTATCCCATGCGGATGCGGTGATCCTGGCCGGCAGCGGCCTTGAGTCTTTTGCCGATACGCTTTCCTCACTGGGCGAAAACGGCCCGGCTGTCGCCTGGGTAATGGGTTCGCTCGTGCTACGTACGGAGGAATGGGGGAGTGATCATTTCTCCGGCGTCAACCCATGGCTGTTCCTGTCCGTCGAGGGCGCGCGACAGATCTCTGAAGCCATTGCCGCCAATATGATTGAGCTTGACCCGGCCTGCGAAAGCTTGTATCTTGCCAATCTTCAAGCAGCAGACAAACGCCTTTCTGCACTAAAGACAGAAATGATCGGCATTCTGGCCGAAGCCGACTTAAAAACGCCCGTCGCCGTTCTACACGAGGGCTTATTTTATCTGGCCGACGAATGGTCGCTGAATGTCGTCGCGGCTGCCGAACGCGAGAGCGGAGACACATTGGACTCAGAAGCGCTTGAGACGCTCCTGCAAAGCGGCGCACGCGTCGTTCTGATCGAAAAGCAAGCGCCGGAAGCACTCGTGAAGCAGCTTTCAGCGGACGGCTTCCGCGTAGCCCTGATCGATACCCTGTCCACCGGCAATGAAGCCATGGGCGCGGACGGATACTACACCGCCATGGCAAACAACGCCCGCGCGCTAAAGACAGCGCTCACGGACGCAAATTGAGGGAAAGCATGAAACACGTGATCATTTATACGGACGGCGCCTGCTCCGGCAATCCCGGCCCAGGCGGCTGGGGCGCTGTACTCATTTACGGCGATTTTCGTCGTGAAATAAGCGGTGCAGAAGCAAACACCACCAATAACCGCATGGAGCTTACCGCCGCAATCAAGGCGCTTGAATCGCTGAAGCTGCCCTGCGCAGTCGAACTATACTCAGACAGTGCCTATCTAATCAATGCCTACAAACAGAACTGGCTGACCAATTGGGTAAAGCGCGGCTGGTTGAAGGCCGATAAAAAGCCCGTGGAGAATGTGGACCTTTGGAAGCGCCTGCTGGAGCTGAGCGCCTTGCACACCATTGCATGGCACAAGGTAAAGGGGCACGCAGATAACCCTGAGAACAACCGCTGCGACCGTTTGGCGACGGACGCCGTGAAGCGTCTTCCGTCATCATAGGTCTATCTTCGCCAGAGGCGTCAGGCTTTAGTCACGTTCCGATTGATCCGGATCCGTCGAGGGCGCGTCGCTGGAAGGGCTCTCCGTCGACGTGTCCTCGCGCAAGCGTACTCTTGTGGCTGCGTAGCGCCTGTGCTGATCCTGCATGGCTGCATAGTGTCGCCGCGTCGTGTTGATATCTGCGTGACCTAACACATCGGCCACAAGGTAAATATCTCCCGTTTCATTATAAAGGTTTGTGCCGAAGGTCGAGCGCAGCTTGTGCGGGCTGATTCGCTTTTTCAGCGGAGCTGCGATCTGAGCATATTTTTTTACCATGTTTTCCATCGCGCGAACGCTCATGCGTGTTTTCTGAAGCGACAGAAACAGCGCATTTTCATTCCCGGGCAGCGCCTCGATCGTCCTTCGCTCCGCAAGATACACCTTCAGCGGGCCGACAACCTCATCCGGAAAGTACAGAATCGTCTGATTTCCGCCCTTTCGAGTAACGAGAAAGCCGCCTACATCAAAATCCAGATCATCTATGTCAATGCCTACGCACTCGCTCACGCGGATACCTGTGCCCAGAAATAGCGATAGAATCGCCAGATCCCGCTTTTTTGTGGCATTGTGAAACCTACGTTGACCCTCCGTAAGCGCATCCCCGGTCTCAACCGCATCGAGCATACGTGCCACTTCGTCGATCTCAAGGCGTAAAATCGGCTTTTCATGTCGTTTGGGTGTATTCACAAGCTCTGTTACATTCTGTTTGATCATTTGATTTCGATACATCCACTTGAAAAAGGAGCGAACGGAATAAAACTTCCGCATTTTGCCAAGCTCCTGATTGGTGATGATCTTTTCATCGTCATCAAAATATAACGTTAAGTAATCCAGATATAACGAAATATCACGTGCAGTAATCTTATTGAATTCAGAAGCATTCCAAGAGATCATTGACCGCACGCCAAACGCGGGATTTTCGCGTTCCAGATATCGGAAAAACAAGCTAAGATCGCGGGCATAGGCATAGCGGGTCAGGGGCTGCGTATCCTGCTGGATGGCAAGAATAAAATCCGAAGCTGCTTCCGGCAAATCCGCCAGAAGCTGTTTGGTCGTTTCCTGAAGCCGCTGCGCGTTTTTCAGGGCATAGGTCATTTTCTGTGGCATGGTAAAGAACCTCCGGCAGAATTTTGCGGAAGACTGGCACACGTACTCAAAACCAAATCGCGTGCAAACCGCATCCATCAAACGCAATCAGGCAGCTATAAGTTGCTGAACCGCTGGGATAGAACCGAAAGGCTCTGAAATCAGAGTCTATGGCAGTTTTCGAGCAGACATGCATTATTCCCAGCATTTGGGGTTCAACTATTCGCAAAAGCTGTCTTTTCCGCATAGTTGGAGTATATCAGGTTTCTCCCCTTTTGTCAAGCCTGCCATGAAAAAAAGGACTGTCGTCCGCATTTTCACGGGTCAGCAGTCCTCTGGAAGTCTAACGCTCAGTGCAACCATTGCAGCATTCCTGTCTACTTTGAATGGAACCGTTCAATCTGATTCTCCACAAAACAGCTGCGGTCAGACCGAAGAACTGAGTACCAGACCTCGTCGCATATCCCCCGGTTATTCCTGCCAGCCTGACGCCAGACGCCCTCACGCTTCATGCCGGACTTTACCATCACCCTGCCGGACTTTGGATTTTGAGGATCGTGGCAAGCTGCTACTCGGTTCAGACCAACTTCGTCAAACAGAAAAGTAATTACCGCTTTTAATGCCTCAGGCATAATTCCATTTCCCCATAAGGCTCGGCTCATACAGTATCCCACATCCGCCGATTCAGTGCCCTCATTGAGCTTTACAACTGCAATGCTACCGATTACCCTGCTGGTCTCCTTATATACAATTGCCCAGTTGTAGTAGTTATTATCCAAATAGTTCTGAAGCCAGAGACTTAAAACTTTTTTTGTTGCCTCCACGCTCGTATGAGGCAGCCAAGTAAGAAATTGCGTTACCTCTGAATCAGCGGCCCAGTTCCTGTACATATCTTCGGCATCCTCAAGTGAAAATCTTCGAAGGATCAGCCTTTGGGTTTCCAGCGTTCTTGTCCCCACCGACTTCACTAAATCATCCTCCTCTGTTTTGGCATAAACTTCCTCTATATTGCTTTAAAAGCGCATTCAAATCAGGCGGATGCATTCCCCTTCAACAATACAAGCCTGCCCATCCGCTAAATAGATGGTTCCTTGATCATCCGGCACGTCGCAGGACGGAGGGCCCTGCCAGTGTGGGATGATCGAATGCGGAAGCATATGCAAGCCGCCGGACAGATTGCCTGCGGCATACATGCTTCCGGCACTGATCCCCACATATACCAGCCCTTTAGAAACAGCCTGTTTGAGACTTTGATCAAACCCGGTTCGTATCATCTCCCGGCTAAGAATGTTGCTGTCTCCACCGCTTACAAATACGGCATCAAAGCGCAGCAATTCTTCGGCAGTCAGCACCCTTGCCACCATTGCTGGCTCATGGACGCAGGCCGAATAGGTTCGCCTATAGCCCTTTGACAAAAGTAATTCAAGATTGTACACCAGTATGTGTTCCATTCGAACGCCCATACGCAAAAGCTCATCAAGGCATACGGCAAAGCCTTCCCTCGCGCCATCTGTGGCAATTCCCGCAGTGGGAATGTATAGAATCTTCAGCTTCTCCGGCGCTTTCCCTATACACGCAAAGAATCGCTTCTTCATCGCATCGGTTAGCCCACAAGACGTCAAAAATAGGCATTTTTTACGCACGGACGCCACCCTCCACTACGTTTCTTTCAATCGCTTCAAGCTATTTCAGTCAAACGGCGGTTCAGCTCATAGAGTGCCGTGCAATTTGAGTCCCATTTAAGCATTTGATTTGCCTCCTCGTAAGGCAACCAAATGCAATCCGTGTGTTCGCGAGATAGCTTTATGTCATCATAGCACTCAAAGCCGAAAGCATATTCAGGTATAACATAGGTATCCTTGCCCCAATGCCGACGATGTCTCTCGGATATGATCGAAACAGGGATATAGGCTAAGCTCTTTAGTTCGATCCATTTCCCTGTTCGAACCCCACTTTCCTCACAAGCCTCTCTTTTTGCTGCTTCAATCGGCGTTTCGTCATCCTCTCCGCCACCGGCTATAAACTGCCATTGATCATGATCGGCGCGATGGAACACGCAATATCTCGGGGAACCATCGATAATCTTATATGGTATTGCAAGTATTTGGAAAGATGCTCGCATGCGAATCCTCCTTCGCACGAATAACTTTTGATAAAAAAATAATCTGAACCAGTTTTCGTTAAAAAGACCTAGTTCAGACTATTTGCTATAGTGCGGGAAACAGGACTTGAATTCAATGTCATTCAGCAGCTACACCATATATTGT
>CAZKQB010000002.1:0-118354 GCA_964554795.1 uncultured Oscillospiraceae bacterium
ACTCGCGACCTCCACCTTGGCAAGGTGGCGCTCTACCAACTGAGCTACTACCGCAAACCACGATCAAGCGTGATATATAATACCACATCGTGGCATAAAACGCAATACCTGCTACGATTTTTTACATTTGAAGAAAAACAGCCTTCAGTACACGAAGCGAACGAGCGTAAAGCTTGCACGGTCGTCAAGATCGGAGGCGCGAATTATGGCTAAACCACTTTCAGGCGAGCGCTCATAACTGTTTATCGCCTGAGAAGCCGTCAGCTTCATAACATCATTGTTCCATACCTCTCCATTGCCATATACGTCAAAGTACACGCGATACAAATCACTGCCAATATATTCGGCACTCGTTACCAGCGCAAAGCCAGACGGCAAATGTCCGCCGGTCTCCTGCCAGTACAGGTAATCGCCATCCAGGTCGAGGTACATGGCATGCATGTCATCCACCGTAACATCGAAATACTTCTGAAGCACGGGATTGATAGACGCCGTCGCAATGCGTACATTGTTTTCGTATGCGTATTCGCCCCATTCCACCTTGCTGCTCTGATTGAACCAGATATGGTCAGCCGCGAATCTCACCAGCACTGTCGAATCCGCATAATTCACGTCAAACACGCCGTCGCAGTAGGTGCTCAAATCCACTTCGGTAAAATTGCTGAGGAAAAGGTTCATGTCGGCACGCTGATCGTCAGTCAGTGTAACCGTGTGCCCATGCATTGTCACATCCTCTAAATACTGGCGAAGGACGTATCCCTGCACGCCCTCTGTCCAGACGCGCACAAATCTACCATTATCATCCTCCAAACAGATGATCTCCGCGCCAAGGGGCACGCGAGCCAGCGCGCTCGCACTCGTGTTTGCATCCTCGCGAAGCGTGATGTATTCCTTGCAGTTCACCACGCGCGCTTCGTCTCCGACCTCGAATTCAGCGAAGGCTCCTGCCACCATCAGCAGCGCCAGAAACACAGTCAGCGCCAGAAACAGTTTTCTCATATGCGTTTGTGCCCTTTCCTTTTTTGTTATCCTACCATAAAATGCAAGAAATGTCAATCTTTTTCCCGTCCTTTTGCAGATATAGGAAGGAAAAACTCACTCTCAAACCGAATACCTATGGTATCACGGAAAGGAGTTTTCCGCCATGCAGATTGACTTGACTCCATACCTCGAGGATATCGAAGGTCGCCTTGACGCGGCAGAGGAAGCGCAGCTCTGGGAGGAATGGCTCGGCTGGACGCGCCACGAAAACGGTGCAAAGCCCTTTTTGCCGAAGCCGCGCACTCCAAAACCAAGCGCGCTGGACTGGCCTCACGTGAACATCAACGACACGCTGGAAAATGACGAGCTCGCCATCTACCGTGAGCTTGAGGGCGTGAATCAGCGACTCGCCGAAGGCTCCTCCCACATTCTCCGCGTTCGCGCGAATTATGGCGTTGGAAACGTTGCCTCCGCCTTTGGCCCGGAGCTATTTGTGATGCCCCGTGAAACGGATACGCTGCCAAACGTGCGTCCCTTTGGCGAGGAAGCTATGTATGCACTGCTTGAGCGCCCTGCACCCGACCTGTCGTGCGGCAATTTCCCGAAAATCATGCGCATTTACGACCGGTTTATGGAAATTGGACGTCGTTATCCAAAATTCGGTTCCTTCGTGCGTCTGGAGCAGCCCGACCTGCAGGGGCCAATGGACAATCTGGAGCTTCTCTGGGGCAGTTCGGTCTTTTATGCATTGTACGATGACCCGGACACAATTCACGCGCTGCTTGACCGCATCACGAAGCTAATCGAGTCCGCAATGGATGAATGGTTGCACCGCTGTCCGAACGAGCGCGGCATTGCCAGCTATTTCCGGCATGTCGAAAAGGGTTCCATTGCCCTGCGCGATGACAGCGCTATGAATCTTTCGCCCGACTTCTTCAGTGAGTTTATCGCGCCCTACGATGGCCGACTTCTGCGCAGGTACGGCGGCATTATGCACTTTTGCGGCCGCGGCGACCATTTCATCGAGCGGCTTGCAAAGCTTGAGGGGCTGAACGGCATCAACATGAGTCAGCCCCATCTGAATGACATGGACAAGGTGTTCGCCGCCACAATTGATCAGGGCCTGCATCTTTCCCTGTCCACGCCTTCCTTTGACATCGGAAAGCACGATAGTTCAAACCTTCTGTTCCTCGATTCGATGTAAGCCGCATCAGCTCTGCTTCTTCAGCAGCCTCCACGCGTTTTCTGCGACTACGCGCTCTTCGTCAGCCGGAATCACGAATACATCCGTGTGTCCCCGGCCGATCCTGCGCTCGTTTGCAAGGTTTTTCTGTTCATCAATTTCGATTCCAAGAAAGCCGAGCGACGCGCAGATTTCCCGGCGGGAGGCTGCGTCGTTTTCTCCGATTCCGCCGGTAAACGACAGCACGTCAATGCCTCCCATTTCCGCGGCAAACGCGCCGATATACCGGCACACATCGCTGACAAATACGCGGATTGCCAACGCTGCACGTGCGTTTCCCTGCCCTGCCGCCTCGCGCAGGTCGCGCATGTCGCCGCTCATTCCCGCAATACCAGCCAGGCCGCCCTTCTTCTCGAGCCCACTGAGAACCTCGTCATACGGCACGCCCTCGCGCAGAAGGAACGGCATGATATACGGATCAATGTCCCCAGCGCGATTCACATGCGTCACGCCTGCCTGAAGCGAAAGGCCGAACGACGTATCCACGCTTTTACCGTCCCTTATCGCGCAGATTGAGCTGCTTCCACCCAAATGACAGGATACCACACGCGGATAATCCGCCAGCTGCGATGCAATATACGAATGCGACGCGCCATGATAGCCCATGCGCGCCACGCCGTATTTTTCATACCACTCATACGGCACGCCATATATGCGCCGGTGAAGCGGTACCGTCTGGTGAAACGCCGTTTCAAACGACGCCACGTGCACCGCATTCGGCGCGAGACTCTGAAAGGCCTCGATCGCTCCGATATAGGCGCGGTTATGCACCGGCGCGACAGAAAGGGACGCGCGCATGCCATCCATCACGTTTGCATCGATTATGTGCACGCCCGGGAAGCCCTTTGAAAGCACGGCCTTGTACGCCACGACGTCCACGTCCTGCGCGCCGCCGAGGTCACGAAGGAATCGCTCAATGCCTTCCTCATAGGTACGCGCCCGCACGCAGTCCTCCTTTATGCTGCGACCATCCGCACCTTCAAAGAAATATAGGCTTCCCGTTTCCGCACCGACGCGCTCCACCCTGCCCCGTGCCAGCACCGTTTCCTCCGGAAACGCATATACCTTGAATTTCAGCGACGTGCTGCCAGCATTGCAAACCAGTATCTTCATATCGTTTCCCCCCGATTGGTTTTCCCTCATCAGTATACCAATCTTTCGTCGCTCATGCAAGTTTTGCTTGCGCAGATTTCGCATGCGTGTTATACTAAGAAACGTAAAATCACATTTCAAGGAGGGAATCGGACATGTACGAAGTGTTGAAAGCCATTGCCGACCGACGTTCCATCCGCAGCTATACCGATGAACCCGTAAACGATGAAATGCTTCAAAAGCTAATCAAGGCTGCCGAGCAGTCACCCAGCGCCTTGAATCGCCAGCCGATTCATTTCACGTTCGTTCGCGATGCAGCCATTCTCAAAGCCTTCTCGGACGAAGCGCGCGCGCATCTCTCCGACCCATCCATTGACATTCTGCGCGGCGCAAAGCTCGTTTGCTTCCTGTTTGCCGAGATTCCCGGCGTGTTCACGCCCGTCGACGCGGGCATTGCCGTTGAAAATCTCGCGCTGGCCGCGCACGATCTGGGGCTCGGTAGCGTTATTCTTGGCATGCCCCGTGATGCGTTTACCGGTGACCGCGCTGCCTACTGGTACGAAACGCTTCACGCGCCCACTGGCAGTGAGTTTGCCATTGCCATCGGCATCGGGCATCCCGCCGCAAGCAAAGACGCACATCCGGTTCGCGACGGGCTGGTCACCGTTCTATAAGCACACAAAAGGGGCGATTCGTTCATGATTGAATATCGTTTTGCCGCACCGGAGCATCGCGCCGACATCGTCGACTTTATCAATTATGTATTTTCTCAGAACTCGGTTCCACACGATTTTAAAACACTGATTCCAAAGGTGTATGCCGACGGGCGCGGCTATGACGATATTCATGCCGTCGTGTTGGATGACGGACGCGTGAAGGGCGTTGTGGGACAATTTCCAATCCACGCCTCCTTTGGCGGCGCGCCGCTGGAAATCGGCTATATCGGCTCCGTGTCTACCCACCCCTACGCACGCGGCAGCGGCTACATGATCAAAATGATGGAAATGCAGGCCGAGCACGCAAGGAAGACCGGCATCGACATTATGATGCTTGGCGGCCAGCGCCAGCGCTATGAATACTACGGCTACAGCCCCGTAGGCTGCGAGTACACCTATCGCGTAATCGCCGCAAATGTTCGCCATGCGCTTAAAAACGTCGACGCAGCTGCGATTGGCTGGAAGCGCTTCACGGACGCAACGGAAGCGGAGATCGACAGCGCGTACCGCCTGTATCTGCAGCAGCCCGTTACCGGCGCGCGTAGCCGCGAGGATTTCGCACTGATCATGCGCACGTGGCATGCAGAGCCGTATCTGCTCCTGTGCGGAACGGAGATCGTAGGCTATATGGTCGTAAGCGGCGTGGATTCCGTATCCGAGTTAATTGTTTCCGACAAAGGCTGTGTCCCCGCGCTGGTCAAGAGCTGGTTTACCGCAAACGGGCTCAAGAAGATGAGCTTCACCGTGCCCTCCATCAATCCGGCTCTGAACCGCGTTCTCTCCGCGTTTGCGGAGGATTATCAGATGACCAACTGCACGCAGGCACGCATTGTAAACCTTGCAAACGTACTGCGCGCTTGCCTGACGCTTAAAATGCGCACAGGCACGCTTTCCGACGGCAAGGTCATTTTGCAAATGGACGACGAACCGCCCGTGCTTGCATCCGTGAAGGACGGTCTTCTCACCGTGCAGGAAACAAGTGCCGTGCCAGAAATTCATCTGCCACGCCTGCAGATGCAGCAGCTTCTCTTCGCATCCAATCGCTTTGCCGCGCCGGACGTCCCCTGTCCCGTGGATTGGTTCCCGCTTCCGTTGTTCCTCTATGGCGCGGATCATTTCTGACAGCTGGTTCGCAGATTCCAAAATACCGAACCGGAAAGACACGTTTCATCTTTCCGGTTCGTCTTTTATTTGTCCCAGAAGTTTGGCACGAATTCGCCGCCGCGGCACCATTTTAAGTACTGGAGCGCATGCATCTGCCCGGTGCACTCCCAGTCGTCTTTGAACAGCGGATCATGATAGCCCTCGATGCTAATGCAGCCCTTATACCCTGCCGCCTGCAATATAGAGAAAATCTGCCGCCAGTCCGTATCGCCAAAACCGGGGAAACGGGAATCGACGGCGGGATTCCGACCCATGATGCCCTCAGTTTCAAGAACATCACGTTTCACCGTCGCATCCTTGCCGTGCACATGAAACACCCTCCCGGCGTATCTGCGCAGGTTTGCAATCGGGTTGATCAACTGAGCAATCTGATGCGCAGGCTCCCATTCAAGACCCAGCGCAGCCGACGGCACGGCTTCAAACATCATATCCCACGCGCGCGGATTAAAGCCGATGTTACACGTGCTGTTTTTCCACGTGCCGCCCATCGGACAGTTCTCAATGGCAATGCGCACGCCCCTGTCCTCGGCACGGCGCGCCAGCTCTTTGAATACCTCTTTAAAGCGCGGCATTGCCTCCTCCACCGACCGACCCTCGTACGCTCCTGCAAAGGTCGAAACCGTATCCGTGCCGAAAGCGCGTGCCACGTCAATGCACTCGCACAGCGTATCAAAGTGGCTCTGCTGCTGAAGCGCATTGCAGTAGAAGCCCAGCGCAGAGATTTTCACGTTCTTTTCCTCGGCGAATGCCTTTACACGCGGAGCCATTTCCCGCAGATTTGCATCCCCCAGCGTCATATGGAAGTTCACGGTAAAGCATTCGAATCCTTTCCCGGCCATCAGCGGCGCCCAATTAAAAAACTCGTTTCCGGGAATGCATGTTCCTACGGCAATCTGATTCATAATCCGCTTTCTCCTTCCGCATCTATATCCTATGAAAGCAGCCGCCGCACCGATCCGGAGCGACGGCTGCACCCTGTGAAATTTACGAGAGTACCGAAACGGCATCGGCGATCGTCTTCTCAAGCGCCTCGCGTCCGTATTTGTCAACCTCTGCCTTGTTTTTCTCACCATGAGTCAGGCAGCCGGCGCCACCAATGCAGCCTCCGACACAAGCCATACCCTCAACGAAATTGGCGTCAAGCACGTTTTTGTTCATCTTCAGAAGTGCCATGCGGCAGGCTTCGATACCATCGCATGCACAGGCCTTCAGCTCGAAATCGATGTTCTGCTCCTTCAGGCCCTCGGCTACTGCGTCCGACAAACCGCCGCAGCGGGCGAAGATTCGTCCATAGTAGGAGGCATTGTCCAGCACGCCCTCTTCCAACGTCGTAATGTCCATATCGCGACTGTCAAACAGCGCCTGCAGCTCCTCGAAGGTCATAACCGCATCGATATACGGGCGCACGGTATCCAGCTGCGCTTCCATCTTCTTTGCCGTGCACGGCCCGATGAACACGATTCTGGCATTGTCCGTCGTTTCCTTTATATACTTTGCCAGCGTTGCCATCGGAGACAGATTGCTGGAGATGTACGGCACGAGCTGCGGGAACGCCTGCTGAATATACTTGACGAACGCCGGGCAGCAGGAGCTCGTGAGCTTACCCTTTTCGGCCAGCTCGCGCGATTCCTTCTGCGCGACCATATCTGCACCGAGTGCTGCCTCCACCACCGTGTGGAAGCCCAGCTCCTTAAGACCGGTAATGACCTGCCCGAGCTTGGCATAAGTGAACTGGCTAGAAATAGACGGCGCGACCAGTGCATACAGCTTATAATTTTCGCCTCGACGGCTTTCCTTCACCAGCCTGATTACGTCCAGAATGAAGCTCTTGTCAACAATCGCGCCGAACGGGCACTGATACACGCATGCACCGCAGGAGGTGCACTTGTCGTTGTTGATCACAGCCGCCTTGTTTTCGTTCACAGCAATCGCCTTGACCTTACAGGCGTTCTGGCAGGGGCGGATTCGGTTGACGATGGCCGTATACGGGCACACCTTCGCGCAGGCACCGCACTCCACGCACTTGGTCTTGTCGATATGCGCAACGTGCATATGATCGAACGAAATCGCCCCGCGGCGGCATACGTCCTCGCAGCGGTGCGCCAGACAGCCGCGGCACGCATTGGTCACCTCGTAGCCGCCTACCGGGCACTCGTCACAGGCAATGTCGATGACCTCGATCACGTTGGGATTCTCGCTCGAGCCACCCATGGCCATACGCACGCGCTCAGCAAGTATCGCGCGCTCCTTATACACGCAGCAACGCATCGTGGGCGTCGTACCGGGAACAATCGTATAGGGAATTCGGGTGATATTCTCAATCAGCTTGTCGTCCCAGGCCAGCCGCGCCACTTCCCTCAGAACCTTGTATTTCAGATGCTGTACCTTGGTATCGAATTTGCGCATGGAAGCGTGCCTCCTCTAAAAGTAACTGACCTTGATTCGCTTGCCCATCCTCCTCAGACATTCGGAAAGCTCCTTCACAAGATTCATCTTGATGCTGAAGTTGATCGGCAGATCCGGGTTCTGGTGCGCCGGGTTAATGGCGCGTCCCACAAAGAAATTGATGTCCGTCGCCTCTTCAAACAGCAGACGGCTGATCAGCGACGCACCGTCGCGCTTCAACGACCACTGTGCATAGCTTTCGTTTCCCTGCAGGTAATCCTTCGCGTTTTCGAGCACCTTATTGATCGTGATCACTCCCTCCGTGACCAGATCAACGCCCTCAATCTCAGCAATCGGCGGCACGTCGGATTCCTCGAAATTCAGCGTCGGACGAAGCGGCTTGCCCAGATACTTCGACGCAATGGTGGACGTGGTTCCGCCGCACACGATGTGCTTGCCTTCCTTTGAGAAGAACAGGCTCATCATACGGTCGTTGTCGTCGCGGCTCGCAGGCGGGCCGAACAAGATGTTCATCGGCTCGCGCTTGCGGATGCGCACAACGCACGCCGTCGCATCGTCGCCGGGCTTGTGGCCATACAGCTTATCGCATTCATCCACTAAAATCGTGGACAGCGTCTTGGCCGTATACCCCGCCGGGGCAATTGACTCCATAAAGGAAATGATGTCCTCGCGCTGCCAGCCAAAGTTGTAGGCAACGCCGATGCCTGCATGCGGACAACCATCGGACATGGCGACAAAAATGTCGTTTTCCTTCAGCGTGACGACAGACTTAAAAATCTGCTTTCCGCCGATGGTCGTCTCCGTCTTCGGGTAATCGTAATTGGCAAAATCGCGAATTAGAATCACATGCGGATTGTCGTACTGAATGATCTCTGCGCGCTCGTTGTTGATGATATGAATGATGGTGAACGTGGAATACGCCACGCCACGCACGGAACACACGGGCAGCGTAGCCGCAATGGTGCCGACGCAGTCCTCCAGCGAAAGTCCCTCCGCCATCATGGTGGAAATGATGGTGGAGGTAAGCGTAGACAGGATCGACGCCTTTACGCCGCTTCCCAGCCCGTCCGCCAACACAACGATCACGGAGCTGTCGTTCTGCTCCACGATATCCACATGATCGCCGCACAGCTGCTCGCCGTAATGATTCACGCTTTTGTAGCCGATATCCGCGCACAGATTATTCATTTGTGATCGACTCCTTCAGCTTTGTAAGCGCGATCTTGGTTTCCGCTGCGGTCTCGCCCAGCAGAGATGCAATTTCTTGAACGATGCGCATCTGCTTGTCAACCACCTTGTCGGCGATTTCCACAGTCTGACGGCTGATGTTTTCCTTCTTTTCGCGTTCGTTCTCCTCGTCGGTCACGTCGCGCATGATGCAGATCAAGAGCTTGTACTCACGGTCAAACAGAATCGTCTGCTCAATATAGCGCTTGTATTCCGCAAGATACGTGCGCTGATCGCGAATGCTGCGGCCGCTGTCGCGCACCTGCATGAAGGGAAGCGGATCCAAAATACGAACCACCTGGTCGCCCAGCACGTCGGAGGTATTGCGAATATTCATGATGCGGCGCGCCGCCTGGTTGATCTGCTGCACCTCAAGATCCTCGTTCAGCACAATCAGGCCGTTCGGCGTGTTGTTGACGATGCTGTCAGAGAAGCTCTCGGCGCGATCCTTCAGATACGGCAGACACATGGCGATTTCCGCCTTGCCCTGATAAATGGCAACCGCCTTTTCGCGGCAGGTATTATAGCCGCAGGATCCGCAGTTCAGCTCGTCCTCTCTGCGGGTTTTGCCCATCTGGCGCAGAATCGACTGAATCTCCTGCTCATCGGGCATCCTTGTGTGACGGTCAATGAAATCAAAGTTTTTGTGGATTTCCAGCTCGGCCGGCTGAACGACGTCAAAATCCTCGTTTCCGGCGTAGTTCACGATAGCCATATAATCCTGAACCGGCGCTCGATGGTATTTCTCCATAACCGGACCGCCAATACAGGAGCCGGTGCAAGCAGACATTTCGATAAAGCTACGGTGTACCTTTCCGCTTTCAATATCCTTCAGAGCGGCAATGCAATTCTCCACGCCGTCCAGGGCCATATAACGGTAGCCGGGCGCGTTCTGACGCATGGTTTTGAGAACGCCTCCGGTCGTCGGGAAGAAGCGTGCACGGCTCTTCTCGATAGCCACACGATGCTTCCCAATGGTAATATTCTTTTCCTTCAGCCATTCCGTGAGCTCCTCAAACGTGAGCACCGCATCCACGATATCCTTGTACTTCTGCGCCTCGTCCTTCTTGGCAACGCAGGGGCCAATGAACACCGTCTTGCAGCCCGGATAGCGCTTTTTCAGATCCAGACAGTGCGCCTGCATCGGAGAAACGACGTCCGCCAGATAAGGCAAAAGCTGCGGAAAATACTTCTGAATCAGCAGATTGATCGAATGGCAGCAGGAGGAAATTACGATATCCCTGTCGCCTCTTTCGAGCATGTTCTCATACTCGGTCTTCACGATCGTCGCACCGATGGCAGTCTCCTCCACGCCCGCGAAGCCCAGCGCCTTCAGCGCCGTGTTCATATCCTCGATGCCGCAGTCGTCGTAGTTGGCGGCAAAGGATGGCGCCAGCGAAACGTATACCGGCTCCCGCCCCTGCAGAAGCACCTTCACGCGCTCGGTATCGTTGACGATTTCCTTTGCATTCTGCGGGCATACCACGAAGCAATGACCGCACAGGATGCATTCGTCGCCGATAATATGCGCCTGATTGCCGGAAAAGCGAATGGACTTCACCGGGCAATGCCGGATACACTTATAGCAGTTCTTGCAATTGGATTTTTTGAGCATCAAACAATCGGACAAGCCTATCATTCCTTTACTTCAGTTTCGCCAGCACCTTTTCCTGGAAGAAGTCGCGAAAGCCTTCCTTGGTGATGCCCGGATAAACGTCGTCGTCTACGGTAATGGTAACGCCGTTGCGATTGCATTTGCCTGTGCAAAAGCTTCCTGCCAGCGTCACATCCTTCTCCAGATGGTTATCCTCAATGGCCTTCTTCAGAAGACCTACGATATCCATCGAGCCCTTCAGGTGACAGGAGCTGCCGACGCACACCTGGATAATCATCGTTATTTCACCTTCTCAAGTACATTCTCTTTGAAAAACTCGTCAACGGTATCGGGCGAAACGGAGTAAACCTCGTCGCCAATCGCCACGCAGACACCCTGCTGGCACTTGCCCATGCAGAAGGTGCCGCCCAGCTCCACCTTGTCGGAAACGTTGTTCTCGGCAATCAGCTTCTGGAGGGAAGCGACGACCAGACGGGAGCCTTTCAGGTGACAGGAGCTACCGATGCAAACCGTGATTTTCATGAGAAGAACCTCCTTCATATGTTTCGCGGGGAAAAGATCTTTGGTATCAGAAACGTTCGTTCGCGTTCGTTCGCCATCATGGTACGCGCAGCTGCAACCAACGGCGTCCACTGCGCAATTTCTCCGGGGTCGCTGTCCAGCCGCGCCCGATAAGCGTTCGCCGTCTCCGCGCCCTCCTCCATTTCCAGCAGCAGCAGCGTCATGGCGTCGTCCGCCGCAGTCCGCCCCCGGCAGGCGCGCGCCCAGTCCACTACGGCAAAGCCGCCATCCGCGCATTCAATCACGTTGGAAAGCATTAAATCGCCATGGCAGGGAGATGTGCCATCCGGCATGCGCGACGTTCGTGCAATCAGCTCCGCCTTGGCTTCCTCTTCCAGCGGCGCGCGCACAATCAGGCGCGATACGCGGCTTTTCAGAGACTCAAGCCCATTGAGCTTGGAGGCATGAATCTGCGTACGCACCTGCGCCAGCGTTCGAATCGCGCTGTCGCGCTCCTCCGGGCGCCGCCGCACACGGTCAGAAAGCGTTCGGCCGTATACGAATCGGGAGGCAATCGCCCATCCGTCCGGCACGCGCTCCGCCGCCAGCACCTCTGGTACCGGCAGTCCCGCATCCCGCGCCGCTGCCTGGTTGGCTGCCTCGCGCAGAACATCTGCAGCAGCAACACGGCCGGTAAAGACCTTGATGCACGTATCCCCATCCTGGTAAACGGTCTTACTGTTCCGAACCGCGATGACCCTGTCGAGATTCATGCACATTCACCTTTCGGCGCGCAGTTATATGCGATTTTAATTTTATCGTCATACGTCCCTGCGCGCAAGTACATCTTTGATATATTGTCATTGCTCTTTGCGATATGCCCTGAATACCTCGCGCCGCACGTCGCACAGCTCAGTCAGGAAGCGCTTTTCCATTTCTGACAGCTTGAGGTCGCGCCGGTAAAACAGCTCGTCCCGATACACGCAGCGTGCAAAGGGCACCGCGCGCTGTGCAAGCCCATAGCGCAACAGCGTGCGCGGCGTAAGCGGCGCTGTCCACACGTAGCTCTGCGGCTGCACAGAAAGAATTTCCAGCCGCGCCGCGCGCGACGGTGTGAGCACCCGGCGGAAATCGCCGTCCGGATACTGCTCGCGCCGAACCTCATCCGGAGCCATCGAAGGCACGTCAAAATCGCCGGGTGCCACCTCGATCAGGCCGTTCAATTCCTCCTCCGTCACCAGATCAGGCGACGCAAGCGGGCTCTCCTTTGAATAAGCCAACACCGGTGTGAACTCGACGATGCGCTCGTGGAACAGCCCGCCCGCCTCCATCTGCTGGCGGAATCGCGGGAAATAGCTGCCCATACAGCGCGCAATACCGATTCGGCACTCGCCCTCGATAACGGCGCGAATGGCCGCAGCCGCGCCAGTCTCGCGGTAGTCCAGCTCCGCAGGATCGGTCGTCAGCGCGTTCATCGTGTTCAAAAACGCCTCCGCTACATAGCAGGACGGCGGAACACAGGCTGAAAAGCGCTGCTTTACCTGCGTTTCCTCGCGGTAAAACGCCTCCAGCTCGTCGATTTCGCCAAGGATTCTGCGCGCACGCTCCAAAAAAGCTTCCCCCTCCGGCGTGGGAACCATGCCGCGCGCCGTGCGCTCAAACAGGGTAATACCCAGCATCCCCTCAAGATCCCGGATGGCCCGGCTCAGGTTCGGCTGGTTCATGTATAATGTCTCCGATGCCCGGCTGATGGATCCAGCTCTGGCCACCTCCACCGCATAGCGCATATGCAAAATGTTCACATGCGTACCTCCGTTCAACGTCCGGTGATTCACGCCTTTTATTATACAGCTTTTCCTGCTTTTTCTCAACCATTATATGCGCAAAATTTCGCGCACGCGCCTCCGTGCTTCCCGCTTTGCGGGCGCTTTCCGGCGCGGAGGGCCACCGCACGCCCCATGCCGGCCGATATATCCTGCGCGACAATGCCGTTATCTCAAAAAAGTATTTGCACACATGCCTGTAATGGTATATAATAATCGTGGGTATTCCCGAACATATAGAGAAAGAGGGATTTTTTTCATGGCCGTCAATAAAATCACCGTGATCGGCGCCGGCAGCGTGGGCTCCACGACCGCGTTTGCACTTGCTCTCAAGAACATTGCCAACGAGATCGTCATAATCGACATCAACGAAGACAAGGCGCTGGGCGAAGCCATGGATATTCATCAGGGCACGCCTCTGTTCAGCGAGCCGGTCAATGTGTACGCCGGCGATTACAAATCTGCCGTGGGCAGCGACATCGTCGTCATCACCTCCGGCGTGGCGCGCAAGCCCGGCCAGACGCGCATCGATCTTGCGCAGACCAACGTAAACATCATCAAGCAGATTACTCCCCAGATCACCCGTTCCTGCCCGAACGCAACCTACGTCATCGTCGCCAACCCGGTAGACATTCTGACCTACGTATTCTGCAAGATCTCCGGCATCCCGCAGGATCGCATCATCGGCTCCGGCACGCTACTGGACACTGCTCGTCTGCGCGCCCGCATTGCCGAATATCTGTCCGTTTCCCAGAAGAACGTGCACGCCTATGTATTTGGCGAGCATGGCGACAGTAGCTTCGTGCCGTGGTCCATTGCCGAGGTTTCTACGATCAATATTGCCGACTACAAAAACCTGATTAAGCTCAACCAGGGCATTATGGTCGACCTCGATTACGACGAGATCGACAACTATATGCGCTCCTCCGGCGGCAAGATCATTCGCCGCAAGGGCTGCACCAACTACGCCATTGCCGTGTCCGTATGCGGCATCTGCGAATGCCTGCAGGGCGGCGTGAACGCAGTTGTTTCCGTATCCACCATGCTCAACGGCGAATACGGCATTTCCGACGTGTGCCTGTCTCTGCCGATGCTGCTGGGTAACGGCAAGGTTCAAGGCCGCATTACGCCCCGCTTGACGAACGAGGAGTTCGAGAAGCTGCATCACAGCGCCGACGCTCTGAAGTCCGTCATCGCGCAGATTGACCTCACGATGCCCGAGACGAAGGCATAAGGGAGGCTCAAGCATGAATTATCGCATTGAACGAGATTCCATGGGTGAAATGCAGGTGCCTGCAGACCGCTACTGGGGCGCGCAGACTCAGCGTAGCTTTCAGAACTTCGAAATCGGCGGCGAGATCATGCCGCGCGAGATTACGCACGCCTTCGGTATTCTGAAGAAGGCCGCCGCCATTGCAAACCACGAGTTCGGCAAGCTGGATGATCGTCGTCTGGAGATAATCGGTCACGCCTGCGACGAGGTTATCTCCGGTTCCCTGAACGACCACTTCCCGTTGGTTGTATGGCAGACCGGCAGCGGCACGCAGTCCAACATGAACGCCAACGAGGTCATCGCCAACCGTGGCAATGAAATTGCGGGCGAGAAGCTTCTGCATCCCAACGATCACGTGAACATGTCCCAGAGCTCGAACGACACCTTCCCCACCGCCATGCACATTGCCGCGGTTACGATTCTCCGCGAAAAGCTGCTCCCGGCAATGGACGGTCTGATTGATACGTTCAAGCGCCTGGAGGCCGAAAACGAGGGCATTGTGAAGACGGGACGCACGCATTTGCAGGACGCGACGCCCATTCGCTTCTCTCAGGAGATCTCCGGCTGGCGCAACATGATCGAAAAGACGCGTGCTATGATCGAAGATGCGCTTCCGGGCATCAGTGAACTGGCGCTTGGCGGCACCGCCGTCGGTACCGGTCTGAACTGCCCGAAGGAATTTGGTCCCGTAGTCGCCCGCGTTGTAAGCGAACTAACCGGCTATTCCTTCACCAGCGCTGCCAACAAATTCCATGCGCTGACCAGTAAGGATGATCTAGTCTTCATGCACGGCGCACTGAAGGCGCTGGCCGCGAACCTGATGAAGATCGCCAACGACGTACGCTGGCTGGCAAGCGGCCCGCGCGACGGTTTGGGCGAAATCTTCATCCCCGAAAACGAGCCCGGCTCCTCCATCATGCCTGGCAAGGTGAACCCCACCCAGTGTGAGAGCATGACGATGGTCGCCGTTCAGGTCATGGCTAACGACGTTGCCGTGGGCATGGCAGCTAGCCAGGGCAACTTTGAGCTGAACGTATTCATGCCGGTTTTAATTTACAACTTCCTGCAGTCCGCGCGCCTGCTGGCTGACGGCATCAATTCCTTCAACAAGAATTGCGTGTCCGGCATTCGCGCCAACCGCGAGAAGATGCACCATAACCTGTATAACTCCCTGATGCTGGTCACGGCGCTCAACCCCTACATCGGCTACGACAACGCCGCTAAGACCGCTAAAAAAGCCTACAAGGAAAACATCTCCCTGAAGGAAGCGTGCGTGCAGCTCGGCTTCCTGACTGCGGAGCGGTTTGACGAGGTTTTCAACCCCGAGAACATGGCATAAGGAGACGGCTCTATGAAATTCAGCTACTTTCCCGGCTGTACTCTGAAGACCAAGGCTCGCGACCTCGATCGGTGGGGACGCGAAAGCGCTTTAAAGCTGGGTGTGGAACTGCGTGAAATTGAGGAGTGGCAGTGCTGCGGTGCGGTTTACCCGCAGGCAGAAGACGAAATTGCCTCTCGCCTTTCCTCTGTACGCGCACTGATGGACGCACGCGCACACGGAGAGGATCTGCTAACGCTCTGCTCCGCCTGTCACCACGTGATCAAGCGCATGAATCACGATATGAAGGAAAGCGAGTACGTGCGCACCCGCGTAAACAACTATCTGAAGCCCGATGTTCCCTACGCCGGCGAAACAAAGGTCGTTCACTACCTCGAAATGCTGCGCGACACCGTGGGCTTCGACGAGATCAAAAAGCAGGTGGTCCACCCGCTGAAGGGACGCAAAATCGGCGCGTATTACGGCTGTCTGCTGCTTCGTCCCTCTGCCGTCATGGCGTTTGACAACCCCGAGCATCCCACGATTATCGAGGATTTTCTGTCTGCCATCGGCGCAACGCCCGTGAAGTATGAGTTCCGCAACGAGTGCTGCGGCGGCTATATTGCTTTGGAGGATCGTGCGCAGGCTTCAAAGCAGGTGGAGCGCATCCTGTCCAATGCCGCCGACCGCGGCTGCGAGGCGCTGGTTACCGCTTGCCCGCTGTGCATGTATAACCTGAAGCAGAATGCGGGCGAGCACACGCTTCCAGTTTACTATTTCACCGAGCTGCTGGCTGAGGCGCTGGGTGTGAAGGAGGAACAGGCATGAACGCAAACGAACAGATGCTTCAGGAGACCGTAACGCGCATCAGCGGCGTGAACGTGCGCAAGTGCATGCGCTGCGGAAAGTGCAGCGGCACCTGCCCTGCCTACGGCGAAATGGAATACCACCCACATCAGTTTGTCTATATGGTAGAAAAGGGACAGATTGAAAAGCTGATGGCATCCAAATCGCTCTACAAGTGCCTGACCTGTCTGGCGTGCGTGGATCGTTGCCCGCGCGGCGTAGAGCCAGCGAAGCTGGTTGAGGCCGTGCGCCTGATGGTCATCCGCCAGCAGGGCATGAACCACCTGAAGCCCGACGACCTTCCGGACATGCTTGACGACGAAATCCCGCAGCAGGCGCTTATGGCCGCCATGCGCAAGTACAGCAAATAAAGGAGACGAATCAATATGCAAAGAATCGGCGTATTTGTTTGCTGGTGCGGCAGCAACATCGCGGCAACCGTCGACGTACAGGCAGTCGCCGAGGCGATGAAGCGCGAACCGGGCGTGGTTTACGCCGCGAATTACCAGTATATGTGCTCCGAGGGCGGCCAGAAGATGATCGCCGACGCCATTCATGAATACAACTTAACCGGCGTTGTCATCTGCTCCTGCTCTCCCCGCATGCACGAGGCCACCTTCCGCAAGACCGCCGAGCGTGCCGGTCTGAACCCCTATATGGTGGAAATCGCCAACATCCGCGAGCATTGCTCCTGGATTCATAAGGACAAGGACGAAGCGACGGAAAAGGCCATCATTCTGGCCCGCACCGCCGTCGCCAAGGTGCAGTTGAACGCACCTCTCACGCCGGGCGAAAGCCCCGTGACCAAGCGGGCGCTCGTCATTGGCGGCGGTATCGCCGGCATTCAGACGGCGCTGGATATCGCCGACGCCGGCTTCGAGGTGGACATCGTTGAAAAAACGCCCACCATCGGCGGCCGCATGGCGCAGCTGGATAAGACCTTCCCCACCCTCGACTGCGCGGCCTGCATCCTTACCCCCAAGATGGTAGATGCAGCGCAGAACGAGAAGATCGACCTCCTCACCTATTCCGAGGTCGAATCGGTCAGCGGCTTTGTCGGCAATTTCACGGTAAAGATTCGCAAGAAGGCGCGCTATGTCGACTCAACCAAGTGCACCGGCTGCGGCGCCTGCACTGAAAAGTGTCCCTCCCGCAAGGGTCTGAATGAGTTCAACATGGGGCTTAACACCCGCGGCGCGATCTATATTCCCTTTGCGCAGGCCATCCCGAACGTAGCTACGATTGATCCCACCCAGTGCCTGAAGCTGAAAAACGGCAAGTGCGGTCTGTGCGAGAAGATCTGCTCCGCGAAGGCAATTGACTATACGCAGAAGGATGAGATCATCGAGCGCCAGTACGGCGCAATTGTGGCTGCCACCGGCTTCAAGCCCATCGACGCCTCCAAGTACGACGAGTACGGTTACTCAGACAATCCAGACGTCGTCACGTCGCTGGAGTTCGAGCGCCTGATGAACGCAGCTGGCCCGAACAAGGGCGTTCTGCTGCGTCCCTCCGACAAGCAGCACCCGCACGATATCGTGTTTATCCAGTGTCTTGGCTCCCGCTGCAGCGACCAGCGCGGCAAGAGCTATTGCTCCAAGATCTGCTGCATGTACACTGCCAAGCACGCGATGCTTGTGCGCGAGAAGTATCCGGACACTAACGTGCACGTGTTCTACATTGACGTACGCACGCCCGGCAAGAACTTTGACGAGTTCTACCGCCGCGCCGTGGAGCAGTATGGCGTGGAGTACATCAAGGGCATGGTCGGCAAGGTCTGGAAGAACGGCGACAAGCTGATGGTTCAGGGCAGCGACCTTCTGAACGGCGAGCAGCTTCTGCTCGAAACCGACATGGTCGTACTCGCCACCGCGATTGAGCCGGATCCCTCCGCCCGTTCCGTAGCCACGATGCTTACCGCCAGCATGGACACCAACGACTTCTTCACCGAAGCGCACGCGAAGCTGCGCCCTGTGGAAAGCCCGACTGCCGGCGTGTTCCTCTCCGGCACCTGTCAGGGCCCGAAGGATGTTCCGGAAACCGTCGCACAGGCCAGCGCCGCCGCTGCTAAGGTCATTGGCCTTCTGAGCAAGGACAAGATGATCACCAACCCGTGCGTCGCTCAGTCCAACGAGCTTCTGTGCAACGGCTGCTCGACGTGCGAACGCGTGTGTCCCTACGGCGCCATCACCTATGTGGATAAAGAAGTTCGCGGTCCCGAGGTTCGCGGCGTAAAGCGAGTGGCGCAGGTTAACCCGGCCATATGCCAGGGCTGCGGCGCATGCACGGTCGCCTGTCCGTCCGGTGCAATGGATTTGAAGGGCTTCACAAATCGAGAAATCATGGCGGAGGTTGACGCAATATGCAAGTAACGGAAAATAAGGCGTTCAAGCCCCTGATCGTCGCCTTCTGCTGCAACTGGTGCAGCTATGCGGGCGCAGATCTGGCTGGCACCAGCCGTCTGACCTACCCTGCGGATGTGAAGATCATTCGCGTGCCCTGCTCCTGCCGCGTGAATCCGCTGTTTATCCTGCGCGCATTTCAGCGCGGCGCAGATGGCGTGATCATCTGCGGCTGTCATCCGGGCGACTGCCACTACACCACCGGCAACTACTACGCCCGCCGCCGCATGACGACGCTGTTCAGCATGCTGGACTATCTCGGCATTGAACGCGCGCGTACCCGCGTGGAATGGGTGTCTGCCGCCGAGGGCGTGAAGTTCGCTTCCGTCATGAACGACTTTGTCAAGACCGTAACCGAGCTTGGCGAGAATGTGAAGTTGGGGGATCTGAGATGCAAGGAATCGCTGTAAGAATGTTGAAGGTTGCGCGCGAAAAACTCGCCTCCGGCGAAGTAAAGCGCGTGCTCGGCTGGGAAAAAGGCGAATTCTGGTATGATCTCACGCCCGCCTTTTTCGAGACTGAAGAGAGCCTGAACGGCTTTGTATATAACGGCTTCTCCGGCGCGAACCTGAGCAAGTACCTGATTAAGGCGCGCGACTGGGAGGGTAAAACGCTCGTATTTCTGAAGCCCTGCGACACGCTGAGCTTCAACCAGCTGCTGACCGAGCACCGCATCGACCGCGAAAAGGTCTACGTTGTGGGCGCAGGCTGCAAGGGCATGCTGGACTATAATAAGATGAAGAAGCTCGGACTCCGCAAGGAAGCCGACGTAACCGACCGCCAGGCCGTACTGCTTGGAAAATGTCTCGCCTGCAAGGGTAAGACCTTCTACGCCTTCGACGAGGTAATCGACGACGAAGAAGCTCAAAAGCCCATCGAGGTCGAAGATCGCTTTAACGAGGTAAAGAAGATCGAGGCCATGCCCCCCGAAGAGCGCTTTGCCTTCTGGCGCTCGCAGCTTTCCAAGTGCATACGCTGCAACGCCTGCCGCAACGTATGCCCGGCGTGCTCCTGCGTGAAGTGCGTGTTTGACAACCCGAACTCCGGCGTTGCCTCCAAGGCAAATCCGGACGACTTCGAGGAGAATCTGTTCCACATCATCCGCGCCTTCCACGTGGCCGGACGCTGTACGGACTGCGGCGAATGCAGCCGCGTATGCCCGCAGGGCATTCCGCTGCACCTTCTGAACCGCAAGTTCATCAAGGACATTGACGAGCTCTACGGCGATTATCAGGCCGGTCTCGAGCCCGGCTCTCGTGCGCCGCTCGTCAACTTTGATAAGAACGATCCCGACCCGAAAATCGTAATGGAAAGGGGCGAAAACGCGTGAAGAAGCTTTCCATGACGCGCCTGACCGAGGCATTTGATCGCATTTCTGCAGCTCAAAAGCTGTATCTGCCCATCGAAAAAGCCGATCAGGTGAATTTTGACGAGTACACGCCCGGCGCAAACGTTCGTTTGGACGTGACTAAGACCGTAAAATCCGCCAAGGACGTATTCTTCCCTCAGTGCGAGGATTTTGCGCGCTTCTACATGGACGGAAAGTCCATCCGTGTGAATCCCGTCGCGCCTGAAAGCGAGCCCTTCACCGTGTTTGGCGTTCGCGCCTGCGACGCGCGCAGCTTCAAAGGCGTGCTCGACCTGGTCTTTCTGTCCGATCCGCTTGATCCCTACTACGCCGCGCGCCGTGAGCATGGCACGCTCGTGGTTCTGGCCTGCGGAAATCCCGAGGAGAGTTGCTTCTGCCAGACCTTCGGCGTCGATCCTGCCGAAAGCACCGATGGCGACGCCAGTGCTTGGATCGTAGACGATGCCATGTACCTGAAGGCCGTCACCGAAAAGGGCGAAGCGCTGCTTGCCCTTCTTGGCGACCTGCTTTCTGATGCGGGCGAGCAGCCCGTCGAAGCAGAGAAGGCACGCATTCATGACGAAATGACAAAGCTGCCGCTTGCCGAGCTTTCCGTAGAATCGCTGAAGGACGGCGCCATGATGGAAGAGTTCAACTCTCCCCGTTGGAAGGATCTGTCCGCCGCGTGTCTGGGCTGCGGCTCCTGCACATTTGTCTGCCCAACCTGTCAGTGCTACGACATCCGCGATTTCAACACCGGTCACGGCGTACAGCGCTACCGCTGCTGGGATAGCTGCATGTATTCGGACTTCACGCTGATGGCGCACGGCAGCAATCGCCCGAATCAGCTGGAACGCTTCCGTCAGCGCTTCATGCACAAGTTGGTCTACTTCCCCATGAACAACGACGGCGTTTTCTCCTGCGTTGGCTGCGGCCGCTGCGTAGAAAAGTGCCCGATTCACATGAATATCGTCAAGGTCATCAAGGCGCTGGGAGGAAAGAAACATGTCGATTGAGAATCTGGTTCCCCAGCTCGGCGTAGTAACGGCTATCCGTACCGACACGCCTGACATCAAAACCTTCCGCGTGAACGCGCTCAGTAGCGGTAAGGTGTTTGAGCATAAGCCCGGCCAGTGCGCCATGCTCTCCATCCCCGGCGTGGGTGAGGCGATGTTCTCCATCACCTCCTCCCCCACCGAAAAGGATTTCATGGAATTCTCCATCAAAAAGTGTGGTTGCCTGACTTCGTGGCTGCATCAGATGGACGTTGGCCAGGAAATCCTGATCCGCGGTCCCTATGGCAACGGCTTTCCGGTGGACACCGCACTCAAGGGACAGAACCTTCTGTTCATCGCCGGCGGCGTCGGCCTTGCGCCTCTGCACAGCGTAATCAACTACGTTCGTGCAAACCGCGCCGATTATGGCACCGTTGACATCGTGTACGGCTCCCGTTCGATGGAAGACCTGCTCGACCTGGATGAGATTCAGAACGAGTGGGCAAAGGAAGAGGGCATTAACGTGCACCTGACCATCGACCGCGCGCAGGATACCTGGCCGGGGCACGTCGGCTTCGTTCCCAGCTACGTCAAGGAGCTGGGCTTCGACCCGGATAAGAACGTGCTCGTGTGCGGCCCGCCGATCATGATCAAATTCACGCTCGGCTCGCTGACCGAGCTGGGCTTCGTGAACACGCAGATTTATACCACCATGGAACTGCGCATGAAGTGCGGCGTCGGTAAATGCGGCCGCTGCAACATCGGCAACAAGTACGTCTGCAAGGATGGGCCGGTGTTCCGGTTTGACGAACTGGGCGAGCTGCCCAGCGAGTATTGATGGAGGGTTCATCATGGCAAAAATGGTCAATGTATACCTTTACGGCAAGAAATACGAGGTTCCGGACGACCTGACGATCATGGAAGCGTTTGAGTATGCCGGTTACAAGCTGGTGCGCGGCGTTGGCTGCCGCAACGGCTTCTGCGGCGCATGTGCGACGGTATACCGCGTGAAGGGCGACAAGGAACTCAAGGCCTGTCTCGCCTGCTCCACCAAGGTGGAGGATAATATGTACGTGGCAACGCTGCCCTTCTTCCCGCTGGTGAAGGAAGGCTACGACATCGAAAAGGCAAAGCCTGATCAGCAGATCATGATGCAGCTGTACCCGGAAATCTACGCCTGCGTCGGCTGCAACGCATGCACCAAGAGCTGCTCGCAGGGCTTGAACGTCATGCAGTATATTGCCTACGCACAGCGCGGCGATTTCAAAAAGTGTGCCGAACTGTCCTTTGACTGCGTGATGTGCGGCATCTGCTCCTCCCGCTGCCCTGCCGGCATCTCCCATCCGCAGGTCGCCATGCTGGCTCGCCGTCTGAACGGCAAATATATTGCCCCGGAAAGCGAGCATCTGAATACCCGCGTGAAGGAAATTCAGGATGGCCTGTGCACCGAAGCGATCGAAGCCATTATGGCCAAGCCGCTGGACGAGCTTAAGGAACTTTACGACCATCGCGACATCGAGAAATAAGGGGGCCGCACAATGTTTACGCAGGAAATGCTTGATTCCATGAAAAAGGTGGAAGCAGCGCGCGAAGCAAACGTTGCGCTGGAGCCTCGTCGCATGACGGCTGCAGAAAAGGATGCCCTGCTCGCGCAGTATCATCCGGATTATCGTCCCGAAGGCTTCTCCACCATCAAGGTTGGCCCTAACAAGGGGGAAAAGGCTCCCGTTGAACTGAACGAGATGCTGGAAGGCCACAGCCGCGTGCTCGATCTGAATGTAAACCTGAACAAAATCGATTACGACGTAGATGTGCTGGTCATCGGTGGCGGCGGCGCAGGCTCCTCTGCAGCCATTGAAGCCCACGAAGCCGGTGCAAACGTGATGATCGTTACCAAGCTGCGTATCGGCGACGCCAACACCATGATGGCCGAGGGCGGCATTCAGGCAGCTGACAAGCCCGGCGACTCTCCCGCGCAGCACTATCTGGACGTCATGGGCGGCGGACACTACGCCAACCGTCCGGAGCTGGTTCGCAAGCTGGTTATGGAAGGCCCCGAGGCCATTCAGTGGCTCAACCGTCTGGGCGTTGAATTTGACAAGTCTTCCGACGGCACGATGGTCACCACTCACGGCGGCGGAACCTCCAGAAAGCGCATGCACGCCGCGGCTGACTATTCCGGTGCAGAAATCATGCGCACGCTTCGTGACGAGGTTCTGAACCGCAGCATTCCGGTTGTGGACTTCACCGCGGCGATCGAGCTGATCAAGGATGATGAGGGCAAGGCCGCCGGCGCTGTTCTTCTGAACATGGAAACCGGTGAAATTCGCGTGGCACGCGCCAAATGCGTCATCATTGCCACTGGTGGTGCCGGACGCATGCACTATCAGGGCTTCCCCACCTCCAACCACTATGGTGCAACGGCAGACGGTCTGATTCTCGGCTACCGCGCGGGCGCGAAGCTTCTGTATCAGGACACGCTTCAGTACCATCCCACCGGCGTTGCTTTCCCGCAGCAGATTTACGGCGCGCTGGTCACGGAAAAGGTGCGCTCAATGGGCGCAAAGCTCATCAACAGCGAAGGCGAATGCTTCATGCATCCGCTAGAAACCCGCGACGTTGCCGCTGCTTCCATCATTCGCGAGTGCTCCACGCATGAAAAGGGCGTTCCCACGCCTGCCGGCAAGGCCGTATGGCTCGACACTCCGATGATCGACATGATTCACGGCAAGGGAACGCTGGAAAAGCGCCTGCCGGCCATGCTCAGAATGTATCTGAAGTTCGGCATCGACATGCGTGAAACCCCGATTCTCGTCTACCCGACGCTGCACTATCAGAACGGCGGCCTAGAAATCAACGCCGAGGGCATGACCTCCGTTGAAAACCTGTTCGTCGCCGGCGAGGCCGTCGGCGGTATCCACGGCCGCAACCGCCTGATGGGCAATAGCTTGCTAGACGTTATCGTATTCGGTCGCAACGCCGGTCAGCAGACGGGCAAAAAGTTCCGTTCCGTCACCGTCGGAAAGCTCACGCTTGACCATGTGAAGGCATACGACGGCGAGCTGAAGGCTGCCGGAATCGACAGCGACGCGCCGTCGCCCAAGCTGCTCCCCGACTACACGCGTAAATTCAACTAACATAAAGAAAGAAGGATTTCATTATGTCTGATCTTCTTGAAGCGCTCATGATCATCTGTTTCGGCCTTTCCTGGCCGATTTCCATCCGCAAGTCCTACACTGCCCGTACCGCCAAGGGTAAGAGTCTCTTCTTTGAAATCTTCCTGCTTGTCGGCTACATCTTCGGCATCGTGCGCAAGGCCGCTTTCCCGCCGGAGACCAAGAACTGGCTGTACTGGCTAGCTCTGTGCGCGTACTGCTTCAACTTCCTCGCCATCTCCATCGACGTGGGGCTGTATTTCCGCAACACCAAGCTGGATAAAATTGCCGCGCAGACCAAGAACTGATTTTTTCCTCGTTCTCACACGCCGAAGTCAGATGACTTCGGCGTTTTTTATACTTTTTCACGATAATGCCATTTTGCCCTTGACTTTTCGACTTTCCATGATATAATATAACCGTTATTATACAGGGGGGGATCACAATGTTTACAAATGTTGGAGCGAAAATCCAAACAGTCGCGAAGGTTGAGTGTTGGCTCGGTATCATTCTATCCGTCGTCTTCGGCTTCATACGAATGTTCCGCTTTGACGTCGCTGCTTTCGTTTCAGGGCTTTTAACGGTGGTTCTCGGTTCACTCTTCTCTTGGATTGGCTCTATCTGTCTGTACGGATTCGGTCAGCTGATCGAGAATTCTGATCTTCGCACCGAAATTTGCCCCAAGCAGAGCTCTCAGCCTTCTGCAGATGAATTCTGATTGGGTCGAATTTCTCCAAAACAAAGCCAATGCCGTTCCCAATTAAAAGCACAGAAACGGCATTGGCTTTTATTTTTCTATTTAGTCAGCGTACACCAGACCGTCGAATACCTCGTACTCGTCTACCCAGCCTTCACCAATTTGAAGCATCGCTGAATATTCGCCCTGCATCTTTACCCAGCCGCCCTCGTTCAGCTCGGCATCCACGACATACAGCCAGCGGCAATCGTCGGTTGCGCTGATAATCGCCTTTTCTCCAGCCGTCAGCGTCTTAACCGGCTCTGTGTCGTATCGGGATGCAAGTACGGGCAGGTTCTTCAACAACGTGACAATCTGCCCCATCGGGTATACGTCGCGCGGCACCTCCGTTACAAGATACTCCTCCGTAAGCTGCTCCGCAGTTGCATCCCAGTGATACGCACTGGCAATCACATAATCCGCCGAGCGATACCACGTGCCGAGCAGACGCGCCCGAATGATGGCAGTGAAATCTCCGCTCTCGTCAAACGCAATGGATTCAAGCGCCGAGGGCACCATGCCAAGGTCGTACAGCACGCCATCTTTGTACATAAACATATACGTAACCGGGTCGTCACTGGGACCATATTCATGGGGCATGATCAGCGTGTAGAAGCCCTGCGCCTGATCAGGGATCTGAACGGTAGCATAATCTTCAGCAACACTGAAGCAGCTTTCCACGGTGAAGCTCTGGTCGTTTACGATCACGGTAATGTCACCATCGCCATATTCATTTAGTGCTGTCTGAATCTCAACAGTCGATTTCGTGCCGCTGCCATCCAGATCATCAACGTATTTTTCGCCGATCGCGTGCAGTTTGATCTGCGGCGCCTCCGCAACGGAAACCGTAAGCATACTGAGAACCATCATGGCAATCAGGGTCAAAATGCAAATTCTCTTCATATCATATCCTTCCTTTCTTCCTGTAATTTAGACGCGAGGTACCGGCAGAACGTTCCATATTTGTTTGGACTTTTTTCTTGACAAGCCCCGCTATTCCGAGTACGATATTCCTGAAATTCTTTGCAATTCGGAGGCGCTAAATGCATCCATATCTTCACCTTGGATCGATTTCGCTGCCTGCCTATGGCATTTTTTGTGCACTGGGCATTGTTGTTTCCTGTATAATGACGCTGCTTCGTGCGCGCCGTTTCGGCATTCGCGCCGACTATGCGCTGCTTGTATATACGATAGCGCTTGTCTGCGGCCTTCTCGGCGCGGCATTCACCTATATGCTGATCACCTATTCGCCGCAGGAGCTCTTTTCCATGATTCGCCGCGGCGCGTTCCTTCGCGAATATCAGCCTGGTTACGTATTCTACGGCGGTTTTCTGCTCAGCACGGCTGCTGCGCTCTTTGCATCGCGTCTCTTGAAAACACCCATTCGCGCGCTTTCGTGCGCTTTGCTTCCCAGCCTGCCGTTTGCGCACGCTCTCGGCCGCGTTGGCTGTTTCTTTGCCGGATGCTGCTATGGATGTGAGGCGCATTGGCTGCCCGGCGTAGTGTATCCGGAGAATACCGAATGGGTCAGCGCTCCCGCAGGCGTCCCGCTTGTGCCTATACAGTTAATTGAAGCTGCGCTTCTGCTGATCATAGGCACGATATTGCTTCGGTTGGCCCGTAGTTCACGCGCAAGGCCGCTCCGCGATTACATCCGCCTGTACGCGCCGGTACGCTTTTTCATGGAATTTCTGCGTGGAGACGTCATCCGCGGTTCGTTCCTGTTTCTTTCCACGTCTCAGTGGATCAGCCTCGTGCTTCTTGCATTTACTCTTCTCCCGGCATTCCGGGAGCGCGCTTCTGACTGATCACAGGAGGATTCTTTATGTGCGCCACGCTGCTGACCGAAAGCATTGCCTGTCCGTTCTCCGAGGAAGCCTACATAAGCTCAATTCCAAGCGCTGAGCAAGAGGGCTACTGCTATTCTCTTCTGCGGCATCGCTTCACCTGTCCAACGCACAATCACACGCATTATGAGATTGCTCTCGTCGTCTCCGGACAAATCACCCATTTCGTCAGTGGACAGACCCTTCTGCTTTCGCCAGGCGACCTATTCCTCGCCCGTCCGACAGATACCCACGCGCTCGACGCACAAAACAGCGCCACGCTGGTAAACATCGCCTTCTCAAAAGCGCATTTTGAACGTTTCCTGCAATACGCATCGGATCTACCACTTCCGTTCGAACGTCTGCACGGTGCGCTTCCGCTTACGGTATCTGTCGATCCTGCCCGGACGCTGGATGCCTACGAACGCTTCAACGCCCGTCGCAGCGCAGTCGGCGCACCGGTTCAGCTGGCACTGCGAGAGCTGCTCTGCGAGCTGTTCGGCCTTCTTCTGTGCGAACCGGCAAACGCTGATACCTGTCCGGAATGGCTGAACACGCTTTGCCGGAAGATGCGCCGGTACGAAAACTTCACAGCCCCCGCTGACACGATGGTGCGTTTGAGCGGCTACAGCCGTGAGCATCTCTCCCGCAGCATGAAGCGTTACCTTGGCATCACTCCAAGCGAATTTCTCTGTGATCTGCGGCTGGATCACGCTGCCGGGCTTCTTCGGCTTACCTCCATGCCGGTACTCGACGTAGGTATGGTCAGCGGCTTTGGGAACTCCGCCTATTTTCACCGCAAATTCCGAGAGAAGTTTGGCTTGACGCCCGGCTGCTTTCGCGCGGCAGTTAATGGAAAGTCACAATAGTACACTTTTCTATCATTCTATGACAGGACGAATTTCCGCGTGAATGCTATACTTTTCGTAAACCCTTTTTAAAGGAGAGATGCATGTGGAAAAAATCCGTTATGGTGTAATTGGCCTAAGCATGGGCGCATATCACGCAAAGGGCATTGCCGCACAGCCAGAAAGCGAGCTTGTAGCCGTGTATGATCCGATCCCGGAGGCCGTAGCCGCCGTCATCCGCGACAGTTGTCCCCTGCGCGTAGCGGAATCATGGCAGGAAATTACACTGGCCTACGATATCGACGTTGTAGTCGTCTGTACGCCCGATCAGCTTCACGAAGAAATGACGGTTTCAGCGCTAGAGAACGGCAAGCACGTGCTGTGCGAAAAACCAATGGCTCTGACCCGCGAAGCCTGCGCGCACATGATCTCCGCGTCCGAGTCCACCGGCAAAAAGCTGATGGTCGGTCAGGTCTGCCGTTACGCTCCTGCGTTTGCCAAGGCAAAAGCGCTGATCGACTCGGGCGAAATCGGCGAGCTGTATTATGTGGAAAGCGAATATGCACACGATTATCTGAGAGTCCGCGGCGTAAACGACTGGCGCGTAGACCCGATGCGCCACGGCCTTCTGGGCGGCGGCTGCCACGCAATGGATCTGCTCAGCTGGATCGCCGGCCGACCTGAGGAGGTATTCGCCTATTCCAATCACAAAATGCTGAGGGATTGGCCAACCGATGACACGACCATCGCCGTTCTGAAATATCCGAACGATGTCATTGGAAAAGTATTCTGTAGCATCTCCTGCAAGCGGGATTACACAATGCGCAGCCTGTTCTACGGCTCAAAGGGCACGATCATCTGCGATAACACCAGCCCGGAGATGACCGTCTTTGATGAAAACCACGTGCCCCGCAAGCTTTCCATCGACATTAACAACCACAACGTCTTCGCCGAAATCAGCGAAATGACCGCCGCCGTTCGCGAAAATCGCCTGCCCTCCACCACCGGCTACGACGGCGCAGACACTGTATCTATCTGCCTGAGCGCAGTGGAATCCGCTGCATCTGGTCTTCCGGTAAAAATCACCTATCTTCGATAAAATGAATGCCCGTCAGAGCTTCTCCGGCGGGCACAACTTGTCAAAAATATCGGCCCTCAGCTTCGCCTGATCTGCTTCAAGATCGTAGGATCCTTGAGCTTTGCATCCTCTGCAAACAGAAGTACCTTGGAGATAATCTCCGCTGTTTTGGGGTCTTCATCCGCAAAGGGCAGGAACAGCTTGCCGCGATGCTGGGAATGAACCGGCAGAACAGAGAGCATCGTGCCGCCAATCTGATGCACAACACCGCTGCCCAGATGGACGCTGTACTGCGCCAGTTCGCCGGTGATGACAGCATGACGGTCGCGAATCTCCACGTTGTTCAGGTGGAACATCGGCAGCGTAAAGGAAAGCAGCGCAGCACGCATTTCCACCGTGGAATGACTGGCTTCAGGATCGACGCCGCCTGCATGGGCTACGCTGACGGCCAGATCCACGTCGCGCATGACCTCAGAGAAGATGATCTCTGGCACATCGTCAAGCTTCATTTGTTTGCCGGTCTTTGTGTCAAAGAAAGCCACCCATTCCAGCGTAGGTGCTTCGATATCGGCAGGGCTGAACCAGTCAGCCAGAGCCCAGATGGTCGCTACAATATGTTCCTTGTAGTAGACCTTCTGGATTCCTGCTTCTGCGTCAGCAATCCAACGGCGCGTCTTCAAGCAGGCCATCGTCCGTGCAGGCTGCAGCTGATTGCCCGCATAGCGCAGGGAGGTATCACGGCCCAGTTCATCGGACGTCTTGACATATAGTTCACGAAACACCTGACGGAACGGCTGCACGATGCGGTCAGCATACAGTTTCTTCTGGTAAACCAGCCACCGCTGTGCTTTCCAAAGGTGAAAGGGATGGGCGACTACCAGCTCATCTGCTTCATCCAGAGTTGTTGCGTCACCCGTCGTATCCACCAGAGTCAGGCCATTGACAAATCCGAAGGCGTCATCATGTTTAAATACCAGCTTGTCCAGCATGGGAGCAATAATCGGATTCCTCATCAGAGAAGCAATCTCTCTTGCAGTAAATACCGTACAAGCCTCCATGGCGTCTTCCAGCATCCGCCTAGCACGGCGCTGCTGCTCTACCAGCTGCTTCTTCATGTCGTTCAGCTGCAGGATGTACTCGTTCTTCCTGTACTTTGCAGGAATGCTCTTGAGCGCCTTACCGGCTTTTTCGCACAGCACATCAGCGACGCCCTGCTCATTCACAGTAATCCGGACAGTTATATCGTCAATACAGTGCGGTTCAAACAGCTCATGGTTTTCTTCCACCAGACGGGTTTCCATACGCAGCGTCAGGCGCATACTATCCGCATAACCTGCGTTCAGGGCCAGATTGGTCAAAGCAATTTCCGACGCTGTTTTTTCGCTGGCAGCTCGCTGAGCGCCAAAGCCACGGCTTTCCTTCAGGAACTGCTGGATATAGAGATATCGCGCCTGCAGATCCTCGTCGCCGGAGAGTGGTATCAATGCATATGCCATCAGCAAATCTTTGTTTCGCTTGGCGATAATTTCTTCCTTTGTGGCGTCCAGCTGCATCCTGCCCAGCACTGCATCCGCATACTTTCTCGCACGAGCATGTTTTGCACCAGAAGTGATATACTTAGCCGCATCATAGATCAGATTGAAATACTTTTCGCCAACTTCCGCAAATGCACTCCGGAACCAGGCGATATCGAAAGCACCATTTCTCAGCTCGACAATGGACAAGGGAGTAAAGCGGGCGATGCGCGCCGTGCGTACCTCGTCAAACTCCTCGTTCATATGCGCCATGAAGTAGTATGCCGCGGATCGGAAACCGGACAGGCCAATGACATCTTCCACCAGCTCGACCCATTCCGGGCTGTACAGTGCCGCTTCAATCAGGCACTTTTCGCCGATCTTCCGTTGCTTGACCAGCTTGCGCAGATCATCAGCGGTATCTGTCGAATTTGGAACGCACACGGTCAGCAGCCCGCAGAGGTTTTGCGTACGGTCGTCAGTATTGCCATACATGCCATAGTAACTGGAACGCACCAGCTTATCCTTGCCCAGCGCAGCCAGGATTGATGTGAAGTTCTCCGCACCCCAAATACGGTGTATGCCACATACCAGATGCGAGTACGGTGTTACAGTATCGCCGCGCTTCAATTCCTCATCAATGATGCGACGCACAATCGTTGTGCAAACCTCATCTGCATATTGCAGCATGGCAAAGTCCTCATCGGTTTCAGGCTTCTCTTTGCCAATGTACTTCTTCAGGCAATCACTCGTTTCCCGTTCGCCCATATAATAGTTGAACACACGCGAGCTATAGCGCTGCCCGGAAGAATGACATGCGTTTGAAAGCGTGGTCAGTTTGCCAACATGCTCGGCAGCTAACTCGCTGGACAGAATCCATTCATACAACGCACGTCGGCTCATAATGCCCTGATAGCTTGCATGGAGGGCAACCGGGAGAGAGGGCAACGCTTGCTGCAAAGTATAGCTGATGGCACTTCTAAAGCTTTGCGCCTTCTGCCATGTTCCATTTTGCCTCTGACGCTGCTGATGTGCGCTGTATTCCTTTTGGGATTTCCGCAGCAAATGTGAACCTGCTGCAAATAGCGTGGGAAAGAGCGTCGAATTGCCATAATTCACATAGGCAAGCAGCAGAGAAAACTCTTCCTGATCAACAATGTGGACAGTCTGATGCCATGTGTATTCGAGCGATCCAGATATGTCCTGCTCAATCCACAGCTTTTGTCCATCAACCGCGTAGGCAATATAGCACAGAACCGCGCATGCCATCCGTTCCCTATCTTCTACAGGAACGTAGTGCTTCACAAGTTCCGTCAGAATCGCGGGAATGTGGAAATTGCGCTGATCCTTTGCCCGATACTTGGGTATTTTTCTATAGTCAGCACCGAAAGCCATCTCTACTTCCTGCTGCCAGAAAGCCGTTCTTGCACGGGTGTAAATACATGCCTGCAACAGCCGCTTTGGATCGTTGACATGTTGCTGATACCATGCGTCCCACACCTCATACAGGTACACAGCAAAATGCCTTCCGTCCATGTCTGCCATACGAGTAATGCTGCGCAGATTACAAAGCAGAACGTCGTTTCCGGTATCATCCTGCACCAGCGTCAGCTTGTGCTGTTCATAGCATTCATCAAGAGACGCCAGATCCTCCTGTACTTGCCTAAAGGTGTCGCTCTTGCCGGCGAAAAGCCGCTTCCGCCAGCCAAGCTTCTCGCCGCCCATAGCTTCAATAATTCTGCTGTCCGGGAAGTATTGCAGGAAGGTAGCCAATGCCCCCTGCAGTTCTTCGGTATCCTCCAGTATAGGCTGGTAAGCATCTTCCTCCGTATAAAGGACAGCTTCATCTGCTTTAACTGCTGCACCCAGTCTGGCCAACAGGCTGTCCAGCAGAGTCTGTTCCTTGCTAGTGGGATTTTCATAGCCCCGTACCAGCGAAGTGCAGCGCGAAATAAGCCCATGCCGATTATCGGCATCCAGCAGCTGCTTGACCATATCCAGCGCAGCCATACGGCATTCTTCGCTCTTGCGGTCACCGATCAGTCGAGCAACCGTTTCATACAGCGCATCATCTGGCTGCTTCATCAGCCAGCGAATGATAGCCTGACGCGCGTCTGCATACTTAAAGCGCAATAGCTTTTCAAGCTCGGCATAGTCATCTGCTGTCAATTGCATAGCATCCACCAGCTCAATGGCTGTCTCCCGGCTGAATTCGGCTTTGTCGCAAACAGACTTCAGCACAAGCTGGCGCTGCGTCAGTGTGTGCATCCGCCCAAAGCTGTGCCTAAGTATAAATTGTCTGCAACCTGCGGAGATCTCAGCAAAATACTGAGCGGAATCGTCAATGATGGCATCATCACCCAGCAAGCAAGCGATAGTACAGATTCTCTCTACGATGTCACACTTTTCCAGCACTTCTTTATTTCCCGGAAAGACGCATGGATCAAATGTCATTTTTTTCGTAACCTTGCCGCGAATCGCAACTAACAATTCATATATCTGCCGTGCTTCGTCCGGGGTATTGAAGTATTCCTTCCAAGCCTCATTGCCATGCTTAGACAGAGCGCTGTTGATGTCAAGTGCGCAGCAATTCATGAGCATCGGCAGATAAACGGCAACGGTATCCATTTCATCTGAATAGGTCAGAAGAACGCGCTTGGTCAGTTCTGCGGCATATTTATCAGCCTTCAGGCTCCGTGCAAAGATGCCCGCAGTCAGCCGCTGATGGTGGGTGCCAGTGTTGGCCAACTTCCATGCACGGTTCGCTGCGATCTGTACATCCTCCACACCCAATGACCACAAGGCAATGTACAGCTGCATGCTGTCCTCGCTGACAAGGCATTCTTCCACGAAATCCCTATCCCGCAGGCAACGTGAAATCAGAGCAATGGACTTGCCGCTGATGCGCTCCAGCTTGCCACTCTCCTCGGAAATCAGTCCAAGCCATGTTCCCACTGCTCGCTTGACTGAGGAAAAACGAATCAAATCGTTCTTCTCAATCACATTGATCAGCGTTCTGAAGGCTTCCGGCGTACCCATGTCTGCATTTTCGCAGATGACCTGACGCAAGCCTTCCTGCAGACGAGCGGCAAGCAGTAGCCTGCCAATCAGCTCATGCATATCGGTGCGATGGCTCCACAGCACACCTTTGATCACTTCTTGCATGAAGTAAGGCTTTGCGCCTCCGTCAATCATATTGCGAATGGCCTGTTCCGCCGGAGCATCATTGTGATCCAGCGCATAGGCAATGCGCGCAATCAGCGCCGTTGCTGGAGCACAATAGGCGTTGCCCATGTACTCAATCACAGCTTCCGGTACATTGCCTGTCAGCAGATCGGTCAAGGCAAAGGGATGCAGCACATCCCGGACAAAATCCTGCAGCATGTTCTCGATTCGATCTGCGTAAGTAACATATTTAGCCGAACGGTAGGATCGCCTATTCCAACCAACAGAGTAAGGCTGGGTAATCAGCCTGTCCACAGCATCAAGCAGATGCGGCCAGGTTTCTACCGGAACAAAGCACTTTTCCTTCATCCATGCAAGATGCTTCTGAACATATTCTGAAGGCTTCATGCCCTTAGCCAATGCCAGAACCATCGCATGCTGCTCGCGCTGATGCTTGCTTCGTTGTGCACCATACCCCAGCAGCGACCTGCAATCCTCATCAATCGTTTTCAGCAGTTTTGTGATGACCTGCTTCCTGCACGATACAAGGTCGCCTTCAAGCGAAGAGAACGAAGCTTCTACGGCTTCAAACAGCTCACTATAATCAGGCATGCGTTCCCTCCTCAAAAAATGCTGCCAGTCAGCATGGTCAAGCGGATAAAGGTCAACTCATCTTCTTCTGAAAGGCTGATTGCTTCATCCAGCGCGATCAGCTCCGTCTGACCATGGAAAACACAGTACAGTCTATCCTCAAAGCCCTGCAGAGCAGCGGCAATCGCCTTAGCTTCATCTGCTTCTTTGCCGCCATAGTTAACGCCAAAGGCCAGCTTGCCAACCGCCTCCATATCAGAAAGGCTCTCCTGCGTCATGGGACGAATCACTGCTTCTCCTTTACGAACACGATCGTTGTACGCTGCCACACACGCCATTACCACGGAGGTAATCAGGTCACGGGTAGTGTATGGCTGTCCCGGCAACTCAAAGGGAACAGCGTTGATAGTGTTTCGCTTTTTCCCTAACTGGCGAATGTTGATACGGATGGTCATCAATCTGTTTCATCCCCTTCGTGGATCGACATAACGTTTGAAATACGAGTGATATCCACTCTTCTCCTGCCATGCAAAGAACATAACGAGCGGAAACCGCAACACCAGCAAACCTAATGTGATCATCATCCAATACCAATATAGAACAGGATGCTCAACTCGCATTTTAAAGGCAAAGGAAATCCCCGTTACCATTGCACTGGTCTTCATCAGTTCAACAATGTATTTTTTCACGGCTTCTCACACTCCAACGGCAACCGCACATGCGGGAGCATCGCTTGTTCGACCGCGCCAATCGTCCGATAGTTCATACGAGCCTGCTCCAAAGTCAATCCGTGGTTTGAATCGCTCGGCTGCAAGTCGCTGACAATGAATGGATCGTTTTCCCAGAAGCACACCGGACAGATATACCCTTGGTCCTGAGAAGCAGATACACGATATGTCAACCATCCGCAGCACGGGCATGGATAGCGCTTCTGCTGGATGGTAATGCTGCAGCACAGTACCGCCAGTGTATCACCAGATGTAAACTGGACTTCAATCTCCATGTACTCCTGATTTCTCTGAAGGCCGGTCTGATCATAGCCGTATTCTCCTGCCTCTGCCAGATACCGCGGAAGCAACGTTCTTTCGTTATCGGGAACGAGGCTCCAGCCAAATACATGCGGCGAAGGCCCCCAGAAGTCGCAGCTTGTCATCTCATAACCCAGAACGCCATAGAAACGAATTTCCAGCGAAGCATCTTCCTCTCGTTCTCCAAGCAACAGAAGTAAAAGCGTTTTGTTTTCATATGCGAAGTTCACGGCATAGCATTGTGTATCATGGACAATGCCTGCATAAGCATCAAAATCAGATGCTGCTTGAATCGTTGCTCTCACTTGCATTCACCTCGTCTCTATGCCGCTCGATCCAAAAAACTGTTTCATTTACCCTCCATCGGGTCGCAGAGAGTAACTTCTACCGTTTATATTATACCATTTCGGGAGGTCTCCATCAATACATGAATACAAACAATCACTCCGATAAACGAAAAAGGCCCTCCCATCATTATTGCAAAAAACTGCCCGTCGGAGCTTCTCCGGCGGGCAGTTTTTACATGCGTTTGCGCTTTTTCATGCTGCTGAGCAGCTGATCGGTGGCTTCCCCTGCGGCGGGCGAGGCCTTTTTCCTCGGTTTTTTTTTCTTTTCCGGCTTCGCTTTCACCGGTTTTTCGTCCTTGGGCAGCTTTTCGCGATGCAAATACCTCTCCAGTGCACGCTCCCAGCCCAGCCTTTGCAGTGCCGCGCCGAGCACGAAGACAATCAACGCGGCAATCAACAGCGCGTCGGTAATATCCCTTCGCGTGCGCACCGGCTCGTTTGCTTCAGACAAAGTAATCGTACCTTCAAACACCTGTCCACCTCCGTCGACAATGCTTTGCACAAATGCCTCGCGCTTTTCATCTGACGGCAGGTCGTATTCGCCGGAATAGTTTTTTACAAAGCCGCCTTCGAGCAGCGTCTCATCGCCATCGGCAATCGTCACGGCATACGCACCGTCATCGTTTGCCGACCATTTCACCTCGTACACGCCCGGTGCAGTCTGCGAAAGGGCAAGCGTAGCGGTTTCGCCATCCGGTGTCAACACGTTTGCAACCGGTTTTTCCGGCCGTTCGGCATTTTCATCAGCTTTATACGTAATCAAATTCGCTGTCGCAGTCATTTCACCGGTCTGTCCGCGCTGCGGAAGGACGTAGTTCACCATCCCGGCAAAAAAGCGCACCCCATCCTGCCACGCCAGATAATCGGCCGTCCACGCGCCGCTTGTATCGCTCGTCCACGTAAGCACGCGCCCCGCGCCGTACTGCCACCACGCCAACACAGGCTCATCCCTGTCACTCACCAGCGCTACGTTTGCCAGACTCTTCTCCGTTGTCGCCAAATAGCCCGTCAACTGCGGAAGGGCCTCGTAATCGGTCAGCGTGCTGTTTTCGGCAATCAGCGGTGTAAACACGCGATTTTGCACATAGCTACCCGACACAAGATAGGTTTCCTTGGTGAAGATTTTCGGAATATTATCAAATTCGTTGGTTATATAGCAGCGTCCGTTACCAATCTGCGCCAGCCTGCGCAGTCCGCTCGCATCCGCGCCATTTCCGACAGCCACGGTCGTCAGCGTAATGCCGTCCTCCGCCATCTGCTGCGCGACAGACTCATACCCACCGTCTCCCGATTCACCGTCAGTCAGAAAGATAATGTGCTTCTGCTGTGCGTCGCATTTCGCCAGCGCCGTGTAGGAATTGTACAGCGCCGTATAAAACTCCGTTCCGCCGCCGGGGCGTATCGTTCCAATCGCATTCTGCACGGCAGTCACGTCGGTAACGCTCTGAAGCTCAACGACCCACTTGGCCGCGTCATCAAACGCAATCACGCCCACGCTGTCATTTTCGGTCAAAAGCTCCGCAGCGCGCATAGCCGCTTCCTTGGCAAGCTCCAAACGCGTAGTCCCATACTGCCCTTGCGTCATCGATCCGGATTTGTCGATTACCAGCATCAGCGCCAGCGACGGCATGTCCAGCTTGTTTTTAACGTCGATCGTCACCGGAAGCAGCTCCTCCAGCTTGCTTCCCCGATATGCGCCCAGCGCATAGCTGCTGTCGCCGCCAAACACGCACAAGCCGCGTCCGAGCGTGCGCACAGCCGCAGTCAGCGCATCCATCTGCTCGTCCGCAATCGCATCGGCATCCACATTGCACAAAAGAATAGCATCATACCGGCGGTAGCTTTCCGATGCAGCAGGCATTCGCTCAGGCGTCACGCGCTCATAGCGGATGCCCGCTGCATCCATCATCGCGGCTAGCTCGTCGCCCTCGCTGCTGCGCCCCTCTACCAGCAGAACGCCCGGCGCGCCGCTGACCACCATAAAGCAGGCGCGGCTGTTGTTTGCGCTCACAGCATCATTATCTACAACAATCTGCGCCGAATAGCTGACGACGCCGGAAGTCTCCGCAACGTCGGTAAACAGAAAGCGGTTTTCACCCCTGCGAAGTTCAATTTCGCGCTTCTGCACCGGCTTGCCGTTTGCATACAGAATCAGCATTCCGCTCGCTTCCATATTGGAATCGATCGTGCCACGCACAGTGAACTGCTGTCCCAGATAACAGCTGGACGGCGCACTGATTTCTGTCAGCTGCGCATCCAGCATCTCCCCCGGCATGCAGATCATTGCGTCCACCTGCACACCGCGCGTATCCGCTGCACGAAGCGCTTCCGCCTGCCCATCGGTCAAAATCACAATCTGCCCGCTCGCGTCGCCGGGAAGCAGCGCCTTCGCCAGCTCCAGCGCTTCGTTTACATCGGTCGCCTGACGCTGAATACGCGTATCCTGCCCGGAATACACCGGCGTTTCCGACAACGCCGTCTCCACCATGGCGTCTCCGCCAAAGGCAATCACGCCGGCGCGCGTATTGGCCGGCAACCGGGAAAGCGCATCCTTCAGCGCCGCCTCCGCCGTTTGAAGCCCGTCGCACATCGAATCAGAGGCGTCCAGCAGAAACCACACGGCATTGCTACGTACACTACCCAGCACATTCGTTCCAGCCAGCGCCAGCACGAGCAGCGCAAGAAATACGCCGCGCACGCACTCCGTCACACGCACCTTTAGGCCCTTCGCATGCATGCGCCGGTCAATCAGAAAGCATCCGAGCACAGCCGCCGGCAGAAGAAGAAGATACCCTGGTCTCAGAATCTCAATACCCACGTCGGCTCACCCACCATTCTACCATGCTTACGGCCAGCGCCACACAGGCAAGCAGGCGCAAATAGTCGCGTTCCGCCACTCTCCGGGCATTTCCTTCGCTCGCGCTCGTAGATGGCGCGATCTCGCGTACATCAAGCTCAGCTGCATTCAAGCCGACAACGAACTGCGTTTCCCGCACTTCATTCCTTATACTTTGCGATAACGTGTACAGGCCCGGCTGATTCAGCACGCACGGTAGTGTCCTTTGAACGCCATTCGAATCCGTCACCTCTGCACGGCCTTCAGAAGCTGCAGAAAAGCGCAGCGTATCTCCGGCCGTCAGCCCGTCGAACGCCATCGTCGTTTCCTCCAGCATCTCACTCAGCAGATTGCGCATCAAAACCGGGAACCCGAGCCGCAGCGGGAAATTAGTGTTATGCAGATCGAGACCGAATACGATGCTGTCGTCATCGGCAGCAATCAACACATCCCCATTCAGGCTCAAAAGCGTTCGCCCGCCCGTAAGCGGTCGATAGGAACGAACCGCCACACCATCAACGGTTACGCCATCCATCAATGGCTCGCGGCTGTTTACGATAAGGCTGCCGTTCGCAGGCAATTTCTCCTCTCCCGCTGTAATCGATGTCTCACCGGTTCGCGAAACCACGGTCAGTCCATTCTGAACAGACACGTACATCTCCGCCTGCGCCTCTGCAAGCCCTTCAAAATCGGTTTTCACCAGTTCTACATCCTCGCGCAGACTGATTGCCGTTTCCAGAAACACATTCCTGTCTCCGGCATAGGCAACGACATAGCGGCTCGCATCCTGCATAGTGCCCCACGCCTCGTTGTCCTCCGCGAGTGCATCCGTCTGCCGAATGCGCGCATGCACCGCCTGCACGGCGTCAGGAAGCGCAAACGGCACGCCTACCGTCTGCCCTGCCTCAATGGACACTGTGTGCACATCCCACAGTACGCCGTCCGCTTCGATTTCCAGCGTCACATCACAGGCTTCCCCGTAATTGGCAACCACCACCACGGCTTCGTTTTTTTCCGCGCGGTGCGCCAGCTTTACAGATAGAATCGCGCGGTTCTCCGCTCCCCTTTCGGCGTTGATTACCTGAACCCCCTCCGGCGCTTTGTATGCGTCGGAAAAAACAACAATCTTCAGCCCATCGATTTCCCTTGCCATTGCCTGCGCCAGCGAAACGGCGCGATCCAGCGCTGCACCTGTATAGCCCGCGTGCACGGAAAAAATCGTCTGCTTGATTCGTACGGAATCCTCACTGCAGGACAGCGGCGTTTCCACCTCGTTCCCGGCAGTAATCACCGTTACGCTGCTGCCCGCGGCCATCTCGTCCACCATGTGCAACGCGCGCTCCTTCGCCTGTTCCATTCGGTCGTCCGCACGCATGCTGAGCGACGTATCAAAAATCAGCACATAATCGCCGCCTGTCAGCCCATTTGTCGATGGATGCATCAGCGCCAGCGCCAGCAAGACAACCACAGCCAACTGAAGCAACATCAGAAGGCTTTTCCTCAGTTTCTGAAAGGGACGGTTCGCATTCTGATCAACCAGCATCCTCCGCCACAGATACGTGGACGGCACCTCATGCTCCTCATAGCGCCGTTTGAGCATATATAGCGCCAGAATCGCGGCCAGTCCCAGAAACGCCCACGCGCCGCCCATCTGCATAAATTCCATCAGAGCCTATCCTCTCAAAATTCCTTTATTGTACCGAGCCAGCCGTCATCAGTCTGCGCAGCATCTCTCCGGATGCATCCTCGCCCGCGGTCAGCTCAATCAAATCAATCCCTCGCTTATGGCAGAACCCGCGCAGCTCCTTTCGAAATACCCCAAGCGCCTTCTGATATTTCCGCAGCATTTCGCCGCCGGCCATCAGGTCGATGCAACGCTCAGTCTCGCTATCCGTCAGCCGCACCGCGCCCTCATAACGCGGCTCTACCTCTTCCTCCGCGAGCACATGCAGAACAATAACCTCCTGCCTTCGAAACAGAAGCGACGAAAGTGCACGGTCATAGCCAGAATCACTGAACAGATCGCTGACGAGAATCGTCAGCCCATGCGTACTCATCGAAAGTGCAGGAACAGCTCCGTTCAGATCGGTTTCTCCCGACGGCTCGATGCCTTCCAGAAAGCGCTCCATGCGCAGAAAATCCTTTTTCCCGGCAAATCGCATGCCATCGCTTTCCGCTCCGCTTCGCAAAAGTACCACGCGCAGTCGGTCGCCGCCCGTCAGCGCAAGGTAGCCCAGCATTTCCACACAGAGAAGACACGTCTCCCACTTCGCCTTCATCGAGCGGCTCGCATCCACGAGCAGCGTAATTTCCGCCTCCTGCTCCTCCATAAACAGCTTGAGATACAAGCGCTCGAAGCGCGCATAAGCGTTCCAATCCACACGGCGCACGTCGTCGCCAGGCACGTATTCGCGGAAATCCGAAAATTCAGCCGAGCTGCCCAGTGCACTTGAGCGTCGTGCTCCGCCGGCCGCTCCTCGCGTTCGGTTCTTCAGCCGAAGCGCGAGCGCGTCCAGACGGGCAAGTGTTTTGTCATCCAGCATGCCTGTTGCCTCACTTTGTGATCTTCATCAGCTCACGCAGGATACCGTCGGCTGTCATGCCCTCGGACAGTCCCTCAAAGCTGAGCGCAATGCGGTGTCTGAGGCACGCAGGCGCAACGAAATCAATGTCATCAAACGATACATTATAGCGTCCCTCCATCAATGCGCGAACGCGTGCGGCCGAAATCAGCGCCTGTGCTGCACGGGGGCTGGCGCCAAAGCGCAGATACCTGCGCGAAATTTCCGGGCTTTCGGGTATTTCCGGATGCGTGTTCAAAAGAAGCTTCAGGGCATATTCCTTAACCGCCTTGGCCACGGGTACCTCCCGCGCTACGGCGCGCATGCGCAGAAGCGCCTCTCCATTAGCCACCTTTTCGGCGTGCCGCTCCCCGCCTCCTACGGTCATATCCACAATACCGGACAGCTCGTCCAGCGTCGGAAAGCGCACCAGTACCTTGAATAGGAAGCGATCCAGCTGTGCCTCCGGCAGCGGATACGTACCCTCCTGCTCCACGGGATTCTGCGTCGCCAGCACGAAGTACGGCTCGCTCATTGTGTGCGTCTCGCCCGCCACTGTTACCGAATGCTCCTGCATCGCTTCCAGCAGTGCCGCCTGCGTCTTCGGCGTGGCGCGGTTAATTTCGTCCGCCAGCACGATAGACGCAAACAGCGGCCCCGGCTGAAAGCGAAATTCATTGCCTTTCTCACTCTTCACGATAATATTCGTACCGGTGATGTCTGCCGGCATCAGGTCGGGCGTAAACTGAATGCGTGAGAATGGCAGATCAAACACATTGGACAGTGTGCGTACCAGACGCGTCTTGCCCAGCCCGGGCACGCCCTCCAAAAGTACGTTGCCGCCGGCGATTAACGCCATCAGCATATGATCGACGACCTCCTGCTGGCCGACGATTTCCTTCGCAATCTGCGCGCGAATGTCCTCTACCTGCAAGCGGAACGCGCGAATATCCGCTTCCTGCGCATGCGCCTTTTCCATATATACCTCCATACGCTATTCTGTCAGCGCGCTGAAATAGTCATTTGCCCACTGTCTTGCGGAGTCGGACAGTCCGCTCGATTCCGCGGCGGCCGCTGCTGCCTCGGCATAGCTGCCCACCACGCGGTTATAGGGAACGTAGCCGTCAATTATGCCCGCGCCAGGGCCCATCTCGATCACCTGATCCTGCCCTTCCCGAACCTCGCCGGTGACGCTGCTCACTTCGCCGCCATCTCCCAAACGCGTGGGATCATAAATCTGTTCGTACTCGCCCTCATTTATACGGCTTCCGCCGCGGTTGCCCTTGCCGCCGCTGCTGCCCTCCGTATATCCCTGGTCGAGGTTCGTCGAGCCTTTTCCGGCGCCGCCTCCGGGTTGATTGCCCTGCCCATTGCCGATACCGCCGCCCTGACCACTACCGTTTCCGGATTGAATTCCGCTTCCCTGTCCCAGCGCCGCCGCCAGACGACTGCCTGCCTGCGCATTCGCCTTCATGGACGCAAGCAGAGCCTGCGCCGACATTTTTCCACTGGAATTCAGCGCTCTGCTGAGCGCACCCGCACTTGCCGACGCATTTTGCCCGGACGCAATCGCCGCGGCATACGCACTCAGCGCCTCAGAAAGCGCGTTGTCTCCCGCTTTCCGCGCAGCCTCCGCAGCCTTTGAAAGCGTATTAGCAACCTGTTCGGCATTTTCGCCTTCTCCAGCCTCTGCAGCTGCGGTTTCCAGCGACTGCGCATCTCCCGCAGAAAGCGCGTCACCCAGCGAATCCATGCCCGCCTGAGACAGCACATCCATCGATGCCTGTACGCTGCTTCGGTTTAGCCGTTTCAGCTCTACGCGCGCATCGTCAATGGCCTGCATCGTTTCCCTCTGATTTCCTGCCTCGCGCAGCTTCCGCGCGAGCTCGGTCAGCAGCCGATTCAGCTCCACCTGCGTTTCGTCATTTGGATCCTCCGGCTGAAGCGAAGCAGCCAGCTCCTCTGCACGCTCAGCCTCCTTCTTCATCTTCTCGCTGTACGCATTCCGTGCGCGAATCACCGCATCCTGCGGGTTTGGCAAAAACGTCGTCACGACGCATGCTGCAGCCAGCACAGCCGCCAGAATCAGCGCCGCTTTATCTGTTCGCGCCGGTATTGCCTTTTTAAGGCTCATTTGCCGCAGCGCATCCGTTGCATCGGCAATCTGCATGCGCTCCATGTCGCTTGAGCCCTCCAGCTCCAGCGCCGTCCGCGCGCGCTCCTTCAGGCCACTCTCATCAGCACGGCGGGCGCAAACCCTCGCGCCCACCGGCCATAATGTCGCTGCCAGCGGAAACAACACCATACACGCGCCGTATGTAGCCAGAACCACCCTATTGCTTTCCGGAATCGGCGCAAAGAAAGAAGTCGTTAGAACCGCCAGCGACACAAGACCTGCCGCGACCAGTCCCCACATGAACGCCTTCCATGCCCGCACCGCGCGCAATCTTCTGCCCACGCGCCGAAGCTCGCGGACAAACTGTCCGTTTTTCATTTTCTCACCCGCACCCTGCGCCCGGAGCGAATCATCAGGGCAGAAGCGCTCACAAACACCGTCGCCAGCGCCGTAACGGCAGCCATGTTGATCCACACCAGCACATTAAACTGCAGAGCCTTCAAAATGTAATACAGCCAGTAGCCGCCGCCCAGCATGCTGAACGTAGATTGCATCAGAAGCGTCTGATCGGCGACTAAGCAAAGGTAGCCCACGCCGGGATTTAGAAACAACGCCTTTGGCACCAGCGCCATCAGCTGCTGAGAAGTCATGCTCGTAAACTGCGACGTATCATAATCAAATTTAGCCGCGACGCCGTTCAACTGAACCCCAGCCACCAGCAGCGTCCCCACGCCAATAGCGAACACGATCAGATACGCCGCCACGGTCGAGGCCACTGTACGGCGGAACAAAGCGGAGCACAGCGTGCCGATGCTCAGCGCGCCAAACGCCGTTACAAGCATGAACAGCAGCGCCGTCAGAATCTGAAGCAGTGTCACGCCGCCAGGAATCATCACGATGCACAGCATCGGCAGCGTAGAGAAGATCAGAAGCGCCGCAAAGGCGAAGCTCTCCAGAAATTTGCCCCATACGATGCGGAACGCGCCTGTGTTGGTAACCAACAGAAGATCCAACGTCTGCCGTTCGCGTTCGCCGGAAATGCTGCCTGCGGTCATGGCCGGGGCAATCAGAATTGTGAGCAGAAACTGCACGCCAAGCATGACAATATAGTAATCGATTCCCGAGCGCATGCGTTTCATCGGCAGCTCCTTCGCGCCGATGCTCTCGAGGATCAGCAGTGCAAATAGCGCGATCAGCAGATCGTACAGCGCAATGATCACCGGCGTGCGCACGCCGCGCATGCGGCGACGAACGGACGAGGACAGAATCGGGTTCATCATTCCTGCGTCACCTCCATAAATACCTTTTCCAGATTCATCGGTATGCGATGGAAATCCGCCACGGCAAAATCATCCGCAATCAGTCGCTTCAGAAGACCTGCCGCCAACGCCTCGTCGCCATCCAGCTCCACGCGAAGCAAACTTGCTTCCTCCTGTCGGATGCCCGTTACGCCAGGCTGTTGCCGAAGCACCTCCACGGCGCGGTCAATTTCTGCCTCCGTCGCGCCGGAAAATACAATGTCAATTGGCGCATTGCCGTTCATCATCTTGTCCAGCTCGCACACCGAGCCGGAGAACACCAGCTTTCCGTGATCGATAATCGTCAGCGAATCGCACATTTCCGAAAGCTCCGGAAGGATGTGCGAGGAAATGAGCACGGTCTTCCCCATTCCCTTAAGCGTTTTCAGAATGCTCTTCATCTCCGCGCGGGCCCGGGGATCCATGCCGGAGGCCGGCTCATCCAGAATCAGAAGCTTCGGATCGTGAATCAGCGAATGCGCCAGACACAGCCGCTGCTTCATGCCGCGCGAAAGCTCGTCCACATAGGCAAACTTCTTATCGGACAGATTCACAAGCTCCAGCAGCTGATCGATCATCCGGTCGCGATCTCTCGCGGCAATGCGATAGCAGCGTGCATAGAAATCCAAATACTCCCAGGATTTCAGGCCGTCGTATACGCCGAAGAAGTCCGGCATATAGCCGACCATACGGCGAATCTTCGCAGGCGATTTTGAAATCTCCACGCCGTCCACATACGCCTTTCCGGAGGTTGGCGTCAGCAGCGTCGCCAGCATACGCATGGTCGTGCTCTTGCCCGCGCCGTTGGGGCCGACAAATCCATGCAACTCGCCCGCGCCGATTTCAAAGCTCAGGTGATCGACCGCGCGGAATTTCCCGTAATCCCGGGTCAGATTGTCAAGCTTCAGCATTATTTCGCCCTCCCCTTCACTTCAAGGCACGGCCTCTCCACGTATACATATCCTTCGCGTACGTCGCGGCTCTGCAGGCGCACAAACACCTCGCCATCTGCGTTCACATAATCCGCCGCGTTTTCGGTAACGTTGGCATACACGCTATTCTGCTCGTCCCACTCGCCAGTCTTCGCATTATACAGACAGAGAACCGCATTGCCATCCATGTAGGATGCAGAAAACGCCAGCGATTCAAGGCTGATTTTCTTCGCATCAGGAATCCGGAACGCCATCAGCTTCATTGCAGAATCGTCATACAGCTTCTGTTGATTGGCGTCGGTGCTATACGGTCTGCCATCCTCGCCCACCTCGGCGACCAGTGCCTCAAGCGCGCCGGGCGCGTAATAGACCACGCCGGTTTTGCCTACAGGCAAGTATTCCAGCTGCGCCGAAACGATGGCCTTGTGCGCAAGTCGCTCAATCACTTCGCCGTTCATATTCAATTCCACGCGCCCAAGCTCGTCATTGAAGCCCACATACACCGCATAAAAGGAATCGGGGCTGTTGCTGCGATTCGCCGCCATCCAAATCAGATCGGAAAGCGATTCGCGTTTCGCGCGCTCGCTCGACGGAAGCTTGTCTGAAACCCAGTTTTTCGTTGCAAGCTGCTCCGGATACGCCACCATGTTGATCAGCTCATACATTTCCATCCGGCCCTGATATGAGCTTTTGCTCGAGGACAACGCCGGGCGATAGATGATCTTCCCATCTACGGCGCTGTAACCATAGCTTTTTCCAGTGGGCTTTTCTTCTCCATCCTTCCATTCGAGAATCGCCACATCAAGGCTTTGGCCGGGAAGGATTTCCGGCACGCTGCAATATCCAAGCCCAGTCAGCAGATAGCCATCCTTCAGCGGATACGCCGTCTCATTTTCAATCTGCGCATGCAGGCCGTCCTCCTCCATCCAAAGCTGCCCCCTCACCGCCCCCCAGTCGGCGGTTATATCCGCAATCGACGCATAGCGCACCGTCCACGCCGAGGTGGATTCAAACTCAATTTCCTTCTGTGCACCGTAGCGGTAGCAGTAGCGCAACTTCGTCGGAATGCTGCTTTTCTCCTCATCGGAATCGTCATAGTAATAGCTGTCCCCCACAATGGAAAGCTCTCCGTCCGGCGTAGACAGCGTCTGGCGGTTTACGTCCTTCCCGGCAAATCCGATATACACAGTCGCGCCCGACTGCTTTTCGCCGCTGGAAAGATGCGTAACCGTCGCCGCCATCGGCTCATTGAGTGTGGTATTCAGGCTCATCAGATAGATTACGCCGGCTGCGGCTATGCTCAAAGTCGGCATAACCAGCCACAGAAGCTCGCGGCGATCCAGCTTTTTCAGCACAAAGTATGCAGCCAGCCCCGCCACAAGGAATACGATCAGCGCTACCACAGGCCCAGTCGCACTTTCCTCGTTAGCAATTTCCATGCTGTTGATGGCATTCTGTGCACGGTAAATATCGCTGCTACTATCGTTCCGGCTGGCGTTCAGCGCAGTTGAATACAATGTCGGCTCCGACGTCAGCAGAATTCGCTGCCACATCGTGCTCACGGATCTCCACAGCGTAATGGGCTTCGCGCCCAGATCAAAGGTTGCCGAATAAACCACGCCATCCTCGACCTCTGATTTGTAGACAATCGGAAAATCGTCAGCAATCAGCGCCTCTCCGCCAGCGCTTGGCACATTCAGCAGGAAGCCGTCGCTCACGCCCTCGCCCGTCATGCTCACATACCGCATGATCGTGGACGTAATGTCCTCTGCCTGCACCAGCTCGCCTGCATCCAGACCCGTCCACCGGGAAAACCATGAATAATCGGTCTGCGCCTGCGCGCCGCCGCCCACGATGACAATGCCTCCCTTTTTCAGCCACTGCTCAAGCGCCGCCCTCTGCGCGTCTGAAAGCGTGTTCACGTCAAAGCTGTTCACGACGATCATTCCGAAGGAGTTCATCATCTGCGCGTCTGACGGGAAGCTGTCCGCATCAATCGGTACGGTTTTCCACGTCTCGCCACGCAGAAGCTCGTCGTTGTCCTGCGTAAGCGTCATGTAATTCAGCGTTTCCGGCGCGTTGGAAAGTACGCCCACCATCATGGAATAGGGCGAAATCGTATCCGAAGGCTGCGCGTTCTTCGCATAGACGACCTCTCCGCTTTCTACAAGCTCAAACGTAAAGATGTTCTGCTTCCTCTGCAGCTTGATCGGCAGAACCACGCGCTTGCTCGCGCCGGAAGCCACCTCCAGCGGCATCTCGACGCGGTCGTATGCGGTATTGTTCTGATATAGATTCACGCAGAGGGTTCCGTTGAAATCTGCACCCATGTTGGTAATTACAACCGTCGCAGGAATGTACCTTCCATAGGTAACGGCATTCCCGTAGCCAATGTCCACATTCATCGAAAGCGCTGCGTTCGGAACCTCCGTATGCAGTTTCGCCATTGCGGCGTCTGCCGCCTGATTTTTCGCACTTTCTTCGGCTCCGGCCAACGGCATCAGCGCCAGAAGCAGACACAAGAGCAGGAGTATCCGCTGTTTCCGCTTCAATTCTTTGTCCTCCCAATTTCATTTTCCATCGTCTGCCCGCATGTAGAAGCAGGCAAATTGTGGATTTCTCAATAGTTAGACGCTCATTTGCCGCATTTGGTTCACGGCGCATATTCAAAAATTAAGATCCACGATAATTCGCACCATTTTCAATTGACATTCCCCTTGGCTACTTCTATAATAAAGGTGCAATCCTTCCCGCCAAGCGGCACGAAAGCTGCAGCAGCGAATGCTTTCTCCCGCAAATGCGCTGGATGAATTTCGATCAATCGATACCAACGGAAAACGGAAAGGAGTACACCATGAACGGAAAAGAGCGCCTTGACGCCTACCTTGCCGGTCAAAAAGTAGATCGCCGGCCCAATCTGACCATTGTCGGCAGTGTGGTCACACAGTATACAGGCATTGACATCGAGCATTATTCCAAGGACTATAAGGCTATGACCGAAAGCGCTGTTCAGGCCGCCATCGATTTGAAGCTCGACTTTATTCAGATTGCCTCTGATCTCGTGCGCGAGGCCGAGGGGCTTGGCTCTGAAATCGCCTATTTCCCGGACAAGCTCCCCACCGTCCGCAAATACGCACTGGACGACATCACCGAAGTCAGCCGCCTCCGGCCTCTGAAGACATGCGAGGTGCACCGCATGTACGATCTTGTGGAAGCCACCGCCTATGCCCGAACGCTGAACGGCGACATTCATCCTATGACACTAGCTGTCGGCCCCGCCACCATTGCAGGCAATACCCGCGGCGTCGAAAACCTGCTTATAGACATGCTGGATGAAGAGGAGGCCGGCGAGGACCTGCTGAGCATCGCCACCGAGACGATTCTTGATTTCATCCGCACGTTATCCGACGCAGGCGCAGCGTATATCTACGTGGCCGACCCCGTCGCTTCCTTGTTCTCGCCGGCCATGTATGAGCGCTTCGTACTGCCCTGCCATAAACGAATTTTCGGCCGTATGAAGCAGCTCGGTATCGGCAGTCGCCTGCACATGTGTGGAGATACCACAAAAATCCTTCCGCTCTCCTCCACCTGCGGCGCCGACATCGTAGATATTGACCACGCCGTAAATTTTCCCAAGGCACTGGAAATTGCAGACGGCCGCTGCCTGATCAATGGAAACATCGATCCCGTTGCGGACGTCTTCTCCTGCGACGCGGCGCACACGAAGCAGGCTATTCTGAACGCCGCCAACTCCATCGGATGCGCGCGCGCCATGTTCATGCCCGGCTGCGAGTTGCCCACGCGCACGCCGCTCGCCAACGCCCGCGCCATCTCTGAGGCGCTTGAGGAAATCGGAGGCTAAGCTGTTTCGGCCTCCAAAATCATTCGCTCCCCGCCGCATATTCCATCGCGACAGGGAGCGTTTTCTGTCTTATTCACTTTTAAAATTCGTCCTTCAGGATTGCGTACTGATACGAATCCGTCCAGATCGTCTGTCCATGCTCGTCGGTTTTGAAGCCGACATTCTTTTTAAACTCACCCTCTCGCCGCATGCCTAACCGCCCCATGAGCGCATAGCTTGCGACATTGCGCGTATCGCACAGGGCAATAATTCTGCGCGTTTCCAGATGCTCAAAAGCGTAGGACATCAGCCGCCGCACAGCCTCCTCTGCATAGCCACAATGCCAGTAGTCCCGCGCAAGCACATAACCAATTTCACGCGTGCCAAATTCATCTGCTCCACTCAGATAGAGGCTGCCGATCAACGTACCGTCCGCAAGGCATACCGCCCAGAAAGCTTCGTCGGCTGCGCGGCGCGCGGCTTCTAACCGGCATTCCTCCAGCGTCATAACGCCATAGGGCTCATACCGAACAACCTTTTTGTCGCTCAAATACGAGTGAAGCCCCTCTGCATCCGTCTCTTCAAACGGCCTGAGCACAAGCCGCTTTGCTTTCAGCATCAATTACTCCTTAACAGCCAGCCCCAGAATCTTCGTGCTACGCTTGAGGAACGCCACCATACGCTCCGCCGTCAACGGCTGACGTGCCATCTCGGCTAAATCGACCACCTGCTCACATACCGTTTTGCGCATATCGGCGTCGCCGTCCTCGCGCTCCAGATACGTAATCAGCGGGTGCTTATGGTTCAGCGTGAGCGTACGTTTCTCAGGCAACTGCGCGCCGCCGCCCCACTCGCGAGACATTTCGGTAAACCGACGTGACTGCTCCTCGACAGTAATCATCGCGGGCATTTCGTCGGATTTCAGCACAGTCAGCTTCACGTCCAGCTCCTTTTCGCCGGTTGCTTCGCGGAACAGCTCCTGAAGCTTCTTCTCCGCCTCGGCATCCGTCTCTCCCTCTTCCGTCAGGCCGTCCAGTCCTGCGTCCACACGGCGGAATTTCACCTGATCCTCCTTTCCGGCATACTCGAGGAAGCTCATAAAGTGGTTGTCGATCAGCGTGTCCATCACCACAACGTCCTTGCTCTGGGCTGTGAACATCTCAATCATCTGCGCCTGGCGCTTTTCGTCGCTAGTGTAGTACATCAGCGTCTCGTCGCCCTCGCAGTTACGCTGCTTGTATTCCTTTGCCGTAAGAAATTCGCCCGCGGTCGTCCGATAGACAATGGCCTCCTTCACGCGGCCAAAAAACTTCTCGTCGCGAATGCAGCCGTACTTGACGAACGGATGAATATCCTTCCAGTACTTCTGATAGTCCTCGCGCTTCGTGTTGAACTCGCTCATCAGGCGATCCGCCACCTTACGGGTGATGTAATCGCTCATCTTGCGCACATAGCCGTCATTTTGCAGGAACGAGCGGGACACATTCAGCGGTAAATCCGGACAGTCGATCACGCCCTTAAGCAGCATCAGGAATTCCGGAATGACCTCTTTGATGTTGTCCGCCACGAAAACTTGATTGTTGTACAGCTTGATTACGCCCTCGCTTGAGGAGAATTCGTTTTTCAGCTTCGGGAAGTACAGAATGCCCTTCAGATTGAACGGGAACTCTGCGTTCAGGTGAATCCAGAACAACGGATCGTCGTAATCGTGGAATACGTTGTGATAAAACTCCTTGTATTCCTCGTCAGTGCATTCGTTGGGCTTCTTCATCCACAGCGGATGTACGTCGTTCACCAGAACCGGCGCAACGTCCTTAGGCTCCTTCGGCTCTTCGCCTTCCTTCGGTTCCTCGGGCTTTACAATCTCGCTCACGTAGATTTCAACCGGCATGAACGCGCAGTACTTTTCAAGCACCGAGCGCACCGTCCACATGCTCGCGAATTCCTTGTCCTCGTCATTCAGATAAAGGATGACGCTCGTACCCACCTCGGCGCGGTCGCTTTCCTCGATCTCGTAGGCCATGCCGTCCTCGCTCGTCCAGCGCACGGCCTGCGCGCCGTCCTCGCAGCTCTTCGTGTCGATGACAACCTTCTTCGACACCATGAAAGCACTGTAGAAGCCCAGACCAAAATGACCGATGATGCCGCCCTTGTCTCCATCCTCCGGCTTATACTGCTTCAGAAATTCCTCTGCGCCGGAAAACGCGACCTGGCAGATGTACTTCTTGATTTCGTCCGCAGTCATGCCGATGCCGTTATCCGTAACGGTCAGCGTACCCGCATCCTTGTCGCATACCACATCTACGCGGTACACCTCACGCGCCGTCTTCTCGCCGCGAGAAGCAAGCATCCTGTATTTCGCAATGGCATCGCAACCGTTGGAAACGATCTCTCTCAGAAAAATATCTTTATCGGAATACAGCCACTTTTTAATCACAGGCATGATATTCTGCGCATGAATGGAAATGCTTCCCTTTTCCGCCATAAAAACCCCTCCCTTTCGGTAACAGCTTCATTTTACCCCGTTTATCTGTCAGTGTCAAGCGTTTTTAGCACTCATCTCGTTCGAGTGCTAACATTTTACATTTCTTATCTCCTTTGAGCTCTGCATGCTTTTCCACATGTAATCGTCTGAACGCTGCAGTCTGATCTGCCGAAGACGCTCTCCATCAAGGTGTTCATAGTCGATTATTTTCAAGTCCTCATCGCAGACGGCTTCACAGGCGTTTTGAAGCCGGTATAAAGCTGCATAGATTCATTGGCCGTAAGAACAATCGGATCAAACATTTCAAGGTGGATTCCCCAATCTCTGCACCCGCACTAAGAAGTGAACCTTGAAGCATAACCTTTAACTATCCGCCATCGAAAATAGAAATCAAATCGATAGGAATAATAAATAGGAATAAAAAGGTGCCGGCTTCACAGGAAACCGGCACAATGTATTTATTGACTTCAGGCCCAATCGTCGAGAGAATCGGTTTCATCGTCCATTGACCAGTCGGCATCACCGTCGGTCGCTTCATCTAGGAAGGACTGGTTCCAATCCTCTGCCCAATCGCCGCCCCAGTCGCCGTCGGAGAAGTCCGAGAAGGTGATTTCCCCCGTTTTTCCATCATCATAGGTCATAATGAGAAGGCTTTCGTCATCCCAGCCAATCGATCCCGAGAAGTCGTCTGGCAGATAGACGAGTTGAGTTGCGAGGGTATAGAGATCCATCACATACAGAAGATCGCTGCCCTGGTAAGGCACGACGAGCAGCAGCTTACTGCCGTCCGGGGAAAGAGAAGCGTCCGTCGGAGAAAGCAGCTTGCCCGTGACGATTTTCTCCACGAACGCGCTGGATGTATCGGTCGCATAGCCATAAGCATCGTACAGGTTTTCCATTGACACGGCTTCGGCATTCAGAGAACCGGGCTCAACGACGATAAACGAATCAAAGCCCTGCAGCGCACCCCAGAATACGTTGAACACGCAAAGAGCCGGAACGCTTTCGCCGTTGTTATCCAGCCACATCAGGACGTAACCGCTGGAAGTCAGCGGAGAATACTCCATGCACTCGGGGCGCAGCTCCTTTGTGGCAGCCGGGAAGGGATAAAAATTGGAAACATAGTTTTCACCATCGGCAACGATGTGAAGAATGTCCGACTTGGCGGTTTCATCCAGATTTTTGCGGAGAACAAATACGTTGCCGTCCGCGTCCGCGCGGATGGAAAGGCATTCATACTGCGCATCCAACTGAGCAATGGTTTTAAAATCGCCGCCCTCGGACAGCACGATAACGTCATAGCCCGCTTCCGTATGAATCAAATAGTAGATATTCTGGTCATATGGGCTGACATAGGCATCAATCGCGCCGGCATCGGCAGCCGCGACTTTTCCATTTTCAGTAATGGAGGTATCTGTCAGACGCACCTCCGCCGAGGCACAGGTTGCCAACAGCACGAAGCACACAAGAAGCGAAAGCAGCTTTTTCATAATGGTTCTCCCTTCGTATAAAAGCTCTTATACAGGTTCAGTATACCATGCAAATGGTTGTCCGTCAAGAAAAATGCATAGACCGACACAAAAACGGCCTAAAGGCGAAGCATTGTCTGCGCAAAAATTAACACAGAAAAATCGAATCAAAATTTCGTTAAGCGCCAAAAATACGCTGTACAACGCGCGCGGGACGTGCTATAATATATATAAGCCCTGTAATGAAAGAACCCTGGTTAGCCGTATCCCTCCCGGTGGTTACCCCTGCCGATGAAAGGAACGAATCAACAAGGCGATCAATCATCAGACAGAGGCCATCAGTAGAGGAGGATTTACCCATGTACGAAGACAAGACTTTGGTTTGCCGCGAGTGTGGCAACGAGTTCGTGTTCACCGCTTCCGAGCAGCAGTTCTACGCCGATAAGGGCTTCCAGAATGAGCCCGGCCGTTGCCCTGCCTGCCGTGCCGCCCGCCGTCAGCAGAACGGTGGCAACAGCAACCGTGGCGAGCGTCAGATGTATGACGTGATCTGCGATGGCTGCGGCCGTCCCACTCAGGTTCCCTTCCAGCCCCGCGGAGACCGTCCGGTCTACTGCCGTGAGTGCTTCGAAGCCAACCGTCAGAGCCGCTATTAATTGATAGCTTCCTACGTCTTCCGGTTTTTCCGGAAGGCGTTTTTTTGATGTAAAGCTAATCCAGCGCCGCATTTGCGGTCTTTTTTATACCGACCGCTTCGTTAAATCAGAGAATGCAACCTACAGTTGCTTGCAACCAACCATATTTCATGCTATGATGAGCTCACGTCAGCAAATCTGATCGACAAGCAAGGAGGTTTTTTATATGGGTATTGATAATCGTGTTGTAGGTGCTACCATTACAAGGCTGCGTATGAGTGCAGGTATGACCCAGCAGCAGCTGGCTGCCGGGCTGAATGTTTCCCATCAGGCAGTATCGAAATGGGAAAAGGGCGCGGCGCTCCCTGACATCCAAACGCTTCTCTCCCTCACGCAGATGTTTGGCGTAACCATCGAACAGCTGCTAAGCGGTAACCTTCCGAACGACGAGCCGGAAGAAGACGTCGCCGAGGAAGCCAATGACGAGGAACCGCTCTACGGCGAGCCTGTTTTTAAGGATGAAGAGCCCTCCTCCATCGAAAAGTGGATTCGCGGTGCCATTCCGGATATTCAAAAGGCTGCCGGAAGCGCCTATCGCGCCGTAGTTGACTTCGGCGAAAACCTCGGAACCCAGATTTCCGACGCGATAAACCGTTCCACGCAGAAGGACACAAAGGGCAGCGACAACGACGCTGAGCGCAAGCATGAGGAATTAGAAGCCAAACGCCAAGCGCTCGAAACACGGCGCGACGCACTTGAACAAGCATTGGATGCGCTTCGAGATGCACATGACAACATCGATGACGCGGAAGCCCATACGGACAGTATGGAGGATGAGATGGAAGAGCGTCTCGATGAAATGGAGGATGAGCTGGATCAGCTCGAAGCCGAATTGGACGAGCTGGAGGACGAGGAATACGAAGAAGATGAGGAAGACGAAGAAGATGTTGATATCAATGTCGATGTCGAAGATGTTAGGGACGATGCAGCTCCGTCAGACGAAGCGCAAACGACCGTTTCCGATGCGAACAACGGCCTGAACAATCTGACAATCGATCAGGTCATTCAAATGGCGCCGTTTATGACGCGTGCAGCGCTGGACGAAATTGCCTATTCGCTTCTGAAGGACAATGCCAATTTCAGCCAGCTGATACGCCTTGCGCCCTTCCTTTCCCGCGATACGCTCAACTCCATTGCCGAAGGTCTGCTGTCCACCCCCGCCAATAGGAAGAATATTGGATCGCTCGCGCCGTTCTTAGGCAGCGATCAGCTCTACCGGCTGCTGCTCAACAATCTGGATTGTCTGGACTGGGAGCTGATGAAGCGCGTAGCGCCGTTTCTCAAGCGCAGCATGGTCGATTCGTTGATGTCCTACCTGTCCACCGGAAGGAAGCCCACCTGCGAACGCAGGACCGAGAAAAGTGCTTCGGGCTTCACCGAGACCATTCAACAGGTTTCGTCCGACCTTGGCAGCATTGCGGGAGACCTGATCGGCTATTGTAAGCGCGTCAGCGACCCGTTCCGGCAAAAGACCGCCGCACCAGCACCGTCCGAAACGCCAAATCCCACTGAAGCTCCAAATATGCATAAGACAGTCAAAGCACCCAGTGAAATGCGTGACAAAGTTGCCCGCGCGGCACTGAATGCCGGCAATTGGGACTGGCTGAACGCCAATCTGGAATCCATCGGCGACCGTTCGCTGCTGCTTAACATTGCAGTACAGGCGGCAAAGTGCCCCGAGGATCATTCTGAGCTCGTATGCCGCGCGGCACTTTTGCTCGACTCTGCGCAGCTGGAAGGCCTTTTTAACGCCGTTCTCGATGCAAACGCATGGAATACCGTTATCGGCCTGAAATCCGTTGCCAACGAAGCTATCGCCGATCTGGTCATCAGCCGCGCCGTCAAGGTAGACGAAGCCCGCCGTTCGGAGGCTTATCATGCCATCGAGATTTTCGCGCCGCTGATGAGCCATGCCCTTCTGGACCAGATCACTGAAGAGGCGCTGTCTGAGGAAAACTGGCCGCTGATCAACGCCCTCACCGAGGTTTTCTGATCCTCCCGTCTGTAAATGTCAAGAGTCGCCTACGTTTTCTGCGCAGGCGACCCTTGTGCGTCCGAGGCGCAGCTCCAAATGCAATCCTCGCAGCAATCTCTCTGCCCTGCGTAGGCCACAGCCTCTAAAGCATGTGCGCCATCTTCACTCGCCCGCACCTTCAGCTGCAGAAGAAAACACCCTGCCTGCGGCAGGCATACGCGCACACCCCTCTCTCATACCATTGTCTTGCAAAAAGGAGGGCGTACACATGCCGATACCGTGGGCTCTTGTCGTTTGTTTTCTGTTGGGTCTGCTGCTGATCGCGTTGGTCGGACGTCTTCTGATCGTCCCCGGACGCTTTTTCTGGCGGCTTCTTCTCAGCGGCGTAGCTGGTGCGCTGATTCTCGCCGCCTTTAACCTTTTGACGCCGCTCACACATCTGTCGGTGCACATCAATCCTTTTACCGCGCTATCCGTCGGCTTCCTCGGTATTCCCGGCACGCTCCTGCTAATTGCGCTCAACCTTTTTCTGTAAGTGAATGCGCATCACATACTTCACTAAATAGCGATATATTCTGCGCTCTCCTATTCAATATGCATCTTTGGCCTCCGTTCACGCCTGCCATCATTGGAATGTCATAATCTGAACGTCAGTCCATCCTATTTCTGTCCTTCTCGTTTATCCACTTTCCGATCACATTCCGCAAAGCCGAGCTCTTCAGCTCAACGAATCATTCGGTCATTGTCCAACCTGTTTTTTGCCCTTGATCTCTGATTTGAAGATTGATGCAGCCTTAAGTCCTTTTTTCAGGCCTTGGTCGTAACCTCCCCCAATAATTTCTGCGCTTCGGCATACAGCTTTGGTGAAGTCAGCGGATATGTAAGCTCGGCAGGGAGAGTATCAAACATCTTCGTTTCTTTCATTTCGCTTTCAGGAAGCTTGCCAAGAGAATGAACCACCGCAAGGAAAACCATTCCGTTCGAGCAGCTTTGACGATCGAACCCCCAATAGTCGCACACGGGATAGATGTCGGCCTCCTTAATTCCGCTTTCTTCAAAAAGCTCACGCTTTGCACATTCAAGCGGGGTTTCTCCCTCCTCGATATGACCGCCCTGCGTTTCCCAGGTATTGCGCTGCTTGTGCTTTGAAAGAATCCATTTGCCTTGATAAGAGGCACAGATTACCGTGTACTTGTATCTTTCAAGGTATCCAAGCGGATAAATTCTGCACCTGAGCTCTTTGCGAATCTCCTCACGGTCAATTGTCGAAGCATTCAGATCAATACCAAGCTCCCTGCACTTTTCAATTGCAAGGTCATGATCCTGCCAAGCGGCCTGCCGATACCAGAAGCTGGCTTGCTCCGCATCGCGCTCCACGCCGATGGCATCCTCATAGAACCACGCGAGGTTGCATTGCCCGTCACGGTCGCCGTGGTCGGCGGCTCTGCGCGTCCAATAGACTGCCTTTTCAAGATCCTTCTCAACGCCCAGCCCGTCGTAATAGAAATAGCCAACCTGACATTCAGCAAGCGGATAGCCCTGCTCGGCAAGCGCCAGATGCCCTGCAAAGCACTTTTCATATTGCCGTGTATTAAAATATTTTTCAATCAGCTCGTTGCAAATATCCAGCTCTCTGCAAGGCTTGTAATAGGACTCTGGCATGTTTCTCTCCTTAAATCAAATTCTTTTCGTCAGGCCGTTTTGCCGCAAGCCGTATCGTATCCTCCATAAATACAGCGCAAGATTCGCATCCGCTAAAGGGGCATTCTGGCTCAGATGTTCAAGCTCTGGCCGCTGATATGCCGTTTGAAACTTCGTTTTCCACAGCTAAGTAGTGAATGGCGATATACTACCATCGTTACGCCTCAGGTCAGCACAACCGCTATCCATTGTAAAGCACAACACAATGCCTTTTTCTCTTTCATACCTTTCAAAGACAGACGACGTCCAACCGAAGCTGAATGTCACCTATCTCATCCAATCCTGTTTGGCAATTTCCGTCTTTTTCGTGCACAGCTTCCGTCGGCATTTCCTATTTCGTATATTCCTCTTCGAACGCCTGCCACGGAATCTCTGATGCGGGCTTGCCATGGTTAATCACGTCGTCGCAATGCAGAAGCAGCGGGAAATCCGCAGCATTCAGCTCGCCTCTTTCGATACGCACGCGAATTGCCTGCGCTGCGCGCGAAGCGATTACGATAGACTCCAGCGTCACGCCCTTCAGCGCCGCCTTCGCCGCCTCGAACGTCATGCCACGCCCAAGCAACGTTCCCATCATTCTCGTACGTCCGCCATACACGGTTACATACAGGTCGCCCGCCCCAAAGATGATGTTGTCGTCCGAAACACCAACTGCCTTCAGAACGCGCCTCATTTCCTTTACGCCCTGCCCAAACAGCGCTGCCTGCGAATTATAATGCAGCTTACCTTCCTCGCCCTCGCGCTTCTCCGACATGCCAACAGCCAGTGTCACGCCCAGTGCATAGGCATTCTTCAGCGCCACCACGCATTCCAAGCCCATCACATCCGTCGATACGCTAATGTGATAGTAATCAGTGCGCAGCATTTCGCGCAGCTTTTTCAGAAGCTCCATATCGTCGCCGCAGAAGCATACCGTCGTGGGATCGTGATCCGCCAGCTCATAGGCCGTGCAGGGGCCGCCCACGGCATTCAGCGACAGCCTACGATTCGGAAGCCTTCTGCGATACAGCTCCGGATAGGAAATCAGCGTGCCGTCCGGCAAATTTACAAGCCCCTTGGTGATGCTGAGCACGGGCAACGTCTCCGGAATCACCGGCAACACGTTCTCCGAAAACCAATCCACTCCGAAACTGCTCACGCCGCCGATCATCAGATCCGCGCCCTTCAGCGCCTCGCCCATTTCCTCAAAAGGATAGAATTTCACGCCCTCCGGAAGCGTGCGCTTCAGGTTCAGGTGATACCTGTCCACCTTCAGGCGCTCGATGATTTCACGATCCAGCGGCGTGCCGACAATGCGCACATCATGACCGTTGCTACGCGCCGGAAAGCTCATGGCCGAGCCCATCTGCCCGGCACCGACAATTGTAATCAAGCTCATCTATCGTCCCTCATTTACATGTAATATAGAGCCATAAAGCGTACCAAGTATAGCACCGAACGAACGAATGATCAAGCAAAATTTCCACGCGCGCGATTTCGTACGTGCCTCTTGCCAAAGCCGCCCGACGGGCTTATAATGGAAGAAACACAGCATGGGAGGTTCATCATGTACCGCGGAAAATTTCTTTCCAGCATGGACGATATCGACGCAGTTCTCACCGTGCGCGCACAGATTCCCGAATTCTCCGGCGCTGCGCGCGATCCGCAGGACGCAATGGCCTTTTACGCACTGGCCTTTGATGAAAACGACGTTCCCTGCGGCAGCGGCCGCCTGTACATCGATGCAAACAGTCACTTTCGCATTGACCGCCTTGGCGTGCTGCCCGATCGACGCGGACATTATCTGGGAGACCTGCTTGCCCGGATGCTACTCTATCGCGCCCAACAGCTGAATGCTGCGTCCGTGTATGCCGATGTTCCGTTCGCCGTCGCGCCCTTTTTCGCCCGCTACGGCTTCTCTCGCCTCGATTCCTCAGGCGACAATCCTGTAGCCATGAAGGTCTGCTCCGATGGCATTTGCCTTAAAGGCAGCTGCTCAAAGGGCTCAGCCGGCTGCTCCGGCGACTGCGCCAACTGTAAACGCTGAAACACAAAACGCCTCTGGAAGAAAAGTCTCTTCCAAGGGCGTTTTGCGTTTGTTCGTTATTCCGCTTCAAACACGATGGAAACGCTTGCGCTCACCTTCAGCTTGGATGCCTGCACCAGCGTACCCGCGGCGTCGGCACTTTCCTGCGTTACGGCGTTCTTGTAAAACGCGTTCACGCCGCTGTCACCGCTGTAGGAATACGATTCGGTTATTGTTTCAATACCGGTGATCTTGAGTCCGGCTGCTGTCGCCATAATCTCCGCCTTCCTGCGGGCATCCTTCACGGCAGCCGTCAGCGCCTCGGCCGAGGCCGCCTCCGTATCGGAGGCCGAAAATTCAATGTCATTCAGCGTGTTTGCACCAGCACCGAAGGCAAGGTCAATAATCGTGCCGACCATATCCATGTCGGTCGTCCGAATGGCCAGATAAGAGCTGGCGTTGTACGCTGTCAGCTGCTCTACGTCCTTCGAATAGTCATAAACGGCATAAATGCGCAGACGGTCGGTATTGATGTCCTCTTTCCTGATTCCGCTTTCTATTAGAACCATGCGGATTCTTTCGATGGTCGCGTTCACAGTGTTCTGCGCCTCAAGCACGTCCTTGTTCTGCGTCGTAATGCCTAACGTGACCACCGCTGTATCCGCAGCCACAAGCAGCTCGCCGCTTCCGTTCACGGTGATTTCCGTCTTGTCCTTTCCATCTGCGCAGGCCGTGAAGACCATGAGCGCCATCAGGCAGACAAGCAAAAGAAGCTTCAAGAATCTCTTCATTCGTTCTCACCTCTTACCTTTTCTTTTTTCGAATTACGTAGACGACTGCGCCTACAAGAATTCCGACGACGATCAGAATGCCCGCCACCGGCGCAATCACCGCCAGCGACACGACCATATCCCGGAAGAACTCACCCACCGCATGCAACGACTGCTGAAAGCCCGAACGGCTGCGCTCTCCCAGCGTGGGCTCCCTCGTAGGCTCCGGCGCAAACTGGCTTTTCTCCCAAAGCGTCATGTGCACAGTAGCATAAGATACGTCCCAATCGTACCGGTTCAAAAGCTTTTGCAGCTCGTCAATCGCGGCATAAGCCTCCTCCAGCTGATCGTTCAGCGTCTGAAGCTCGTCGCCCTGCGCCTCAGGAATCAGCTGATTCAGCCGCGCGACAATCGCCTGCTGCGTTTCAAGCCTTGCCCCTGCATCGTAGTAGAAGTCCGCTACATCATCCGCCGTAGACTCCAGAGAAAGGGTGGTTCCAACGTCATCCAATGCGGTTACAAACTCATCCAGCCGTTCCGCCGGAACGCGAATCTCGCTCGTCAGGCAGCGCACGTCATCGTCCTGCGTCAGCAGGTCAGAAGCAAAATAACCGTCGTATTCGCTCACAAGCGCCTTCAGCGTATCGCGCTCCTGATCGAAATTTTCCGTTTCCGCTTCGCGGTTTGCGCCATACACCAACAACGGAGCCGTCGGCTTCGGTGCCTCCTCCTGCGTGGCCAGCCTCGTCATGACAACAGACTCATCCGCATTCGCATCCGGCATACCGGCGGCGCTTCTCTTCGCGGCGCTCTCGTCTTCCGAAACGGTACCGGCAGTCTTCTGCTGCTCGTCTCCATCTGTTTCAAACACGACCGAAGTTCCAGCGTCCGACGCCATCCGCACGACTTCTGTCCGGTCACCCTGATTGGCTGCAATTCGCCGCACCATCGACGCGTCCGCCGCAGCGTATGTATTGCCAAGCGCTTCGTTCGGGCTCATCCGATTGGAAAACGCAGCCATGTCGGTTCCGCGCAGCGCAAACGTGCTGCCGATCATCACGACCAGTGCCGCGGCGACGGTTCCAAGTGCGCGATACAGTTTTTTCCTCTTCTTTGCCGAAATCTCTTTTCTGACGGCGCGACGCCAGCCCGCCTGCACGTTCAAAGGCACAACAATTCCGTCATCCAATCCGTGCAGCATCCGAATCAGCTGCCTGCCCGCGTTCAGCGCCTCCGCACACTTCGCGCATTCATCTGCATGCGCTTCCAGTCGACGCATTTCTTCTGCGCTGAGCGCGCCGTCCAGATACGCATCCAGCTGACTTGCAAACCTCTCGCAACTCATCTTCTGTTCCATCATTGGCCCCGCACCTCCTTTCTCGTATAGTTAGACGTTCCTGCGGTCAAATAGTTCCGTCTGTTCAGATAAAACATTTCGAAGTTTTTCACGCCCGCGACTGATTCGGCTTTTCACCGTGCCGACGTTCGCCTCCAGTATATCGGCGATTTCCTCGTAGCTGTAGCCCTGCACGTCGCGCAGCACGACAGCGGAGCGCATATCCTCCGGCAAAAGCTGAATGGCTCTTGAAAGCGCGCGGCGTATCTCCGCGTTATCTGCGTGCTTTTCTGGCGAAGCATCCTCATCTGCGGGTGACCAGCCGATGTCCAGCAGTGCATCCAGCGACTGCGCCTGCCGTACCTTCTTTCGCCGAAGATTGTCAAGGCAGGTATTCATCGTGATTCGATAGGCCCACGTAGCAAATGAAGACTGACCCTTGAAGCTACCAAGGGCCTTATATATGCGCAGCATGGCGTCCTGCAGGCTATCCTGCGCATCCTCGCGATTGCCGCACATGCGTAGCGCAACCGCATACATGCGCGACTCGTGTTTTCCCATCAGCTGCTCAAAGGCATATGCATCGCCGCCGATGGCGCTTTCCACCAGCCGTTCCTCATCCGTCTGCACCCATTTTCCCCTCCCGTCTCATTGGCATGCTTTTTGGTATTATACACGCCATTTGTTTTTTTGCCAAGGGGTTGATTTTTTCCCCGACATATAGTATAATAAAAATGTCGTTCATCGACAAGCCGGTGTGTTGGAATTGGCAGACGAGGCGGACTCAAAATCCGTTGGGCTAATCACCCGTGCGGGTTCGACCCCCGCCACCGGCATAAATAAGAGGTTCTCATGAAAATCGATGAGCGCCTCTTTTTTTGTTGGAGGCATATGAAAAAACGCGTAAGCTGGGATTCACTTCTGCTTTGCTCGGCCTCGGGAAGCTATGTGCCCGTGGCCGACGGCGTTCGCGTGCTGTGCGTGGGCATCGTCATGTGGTTCCATATTTGGCAGCAGTCGTGGCTGAACCCTTCTGTCCTCGGAGAAGATTTCAATTGGCTGGTGCGCAGCGGCTATATGATGGTAGAGCCACTTCTGACGCTGAGCGGCTTTCTTCTCTTTCTCCCATGGGCCCGGGCTGCGGTTTCCGGCGCACCCTCGCCCTCCGCGCGCACATTTTATAAAAAACGCGCCGCGCGCATCCTGCCCAGCTATCTGCTGTGCGTGTTTGTCATGCTGTTTTGCGTAGCGCTGCCCCAGCACCAGTACGCCTCCTCTGCCGAAATGTGGAAGGATCTGCTGACTCACCTCACGTTTACAAACGTATTCTTTCCCGCAGCCTACACCTATACCCGCCTGAACGTGGTTTTATGGACCGTGACGATTGAGGTGCAATTCTACCTTCTCTTCCCGCTGCTGGCGCGTGTGTTCCGCCGTTATCCCCTGCTTACCTACGCTGCCATGACTGCTGCTGCACTGGTTTTTCGCTTCGGCTATGCCGCGCAGCTTTCAGATACCACACATGTACTCAACCAGCTGCCCGCCATGCTGGACGTATTTGCAAATGGCATGCTCGCAGCCTATGCCTATCAGGCCGCCGCGCAGTCCTTTAAGCCCAATCGCGCCGCTTCGACGCTTCTGACTCTTGTGTCCATCGCATGCCTGTACGGCGTCTGTCAGCTGGTCCGTGCGCAAACGCTTGCAAGCGCCGGTGATTACGCAGCCCTGCGCCTCGGACAGATGCAGCGGCGATATGCAGTTTCATTTCTCACGTCAGTCTTTCTCGTTTCCGCGTCCCATGCGCTTCGGCCCTTCCAGTTCCTGTTCGGAAACCGTCTGATGCGCTTTCTGGCCTCCGTCAGCTTTCAGGTATACATCTGGCATCATCCACTGGCGCTGCAGCTGAAGTACTGGCGCTTCCCTTCCTATTCCGCCCCCACAAATCCGCAATTCTATTCCGAGCCCCTCTGGCAGAGGCGCTATACACTCGTTTGCTTCCTTGGTACACTACTGCTTGCTACACTTGCCACCTATCTGTTTGAAAAGCCCCTTGCGCGCCTTTTCCTTCGTGATAAAAAGAAGAGCACCGGCGACGTCAGCCGTCAACCGGTGCATCCGCAGTCGGAAGACGAAGCGTAAACGTGGAGCCCCTTCCGACCTCCGACTGCACGCCAATCGTGCCGCCCATCAGCTCCACGACCTTTTGAGCGATTGCGAGTCCCAGCCCTGTGCCCTTGGTGCGCATGCGTGATTTGTCCGCCTTATAAAACCGTTCCCAGATGTACGGCAAATCCTTCGGCTCGATCCCCGCGCCGTCGTCACGCACGGAAAGCTCTGCAAACCGTCCGTTCCTTCGCGCACGAACCACGATATGCCCACCGCTCGGTGTAAAGCTGAGCGCGTTATCCAGCAGGATGATCAGCACCTGTATGATGCGCTCCTCGTTGCCCATGCATACCGTGCCCTCATCCGCATACACCGTCAGCTGAATTCCCGCGTCCTCAGCCAGTCTGGCCACGGATTCAACCGCGCGCTCCAGCACCGGTTCCACGCGAATCACATCCAGCTCCATCTTCGCCCTGCCATCCTGCAGGCGTGAAAGATCAAGCATCTCTCCAATCAGCTTCTCAAGCCTTCGCGTTTCCTGATAGATCACCTGATAGCAATTGCTCTTTTCTTCGTCCGTTTCCAAAACGCCGTCCATCAACGGTTCCACCATACCGCGAATCCCGGTTAGCGGCGTTCGCAGCTCATGCGACACATTCGCGATATACTCCCGGCGCAGCTGCTCCAGCCGCGTTTCTTCCGAAACGTCGCGCAGCAAGCAAACCGCACCGATGCACGTTCCCTCCGTGCCCGGAATCGGCGAAGCCACGACGCTGATGGCCCGCCCAGAGTCGCTCGTCCACACGGCGCTCTCCTTTTCGCCGGAATCCATGCACACCACAAGCATCGAAAGAACGTGCCTTTGCGGCTCACCCGCGCGGGTATACTCCAGCTCCCAGCGATCGATCTCCAGCATTTCCAGCGCCGGCGCGTTCACATGGAACACTCGTCCGTCTCGCTCCACGGCTACAATACCCTCGGCTATGGACTCAAACAGCTGCTCCAGCTTGCTTTTTTCGTTTTGCAGATTTTCAATAACGTCCTTCAGCCGATCAACCAGCACATTGAGCGTTTCTGCAAGCTGTCCGATCTCATCTGCCTGCGCCACGGGCGCATGACGCGAATAATCGCCCGCAGCCATCGCGCGCGCTACATCGTTCATGAGGCACAGCGGCCGGGTGATGCTACGCGAAAATACCGACGTAAACGCCACGGCAACCAGCATCGCGCAGGCTGCTGCAATGATCAGATAGGTTGCGATTCGAACCCACATCACGTCCACATCCGCGACGGTACGAAACAGCATCATCGCACCCATGATCTCGCCCTGCGCATCCCTCATCGGCACGCCGGCGTATACGATCTTCGCCGTCAGAAATTCAACTTCCTCTACCCCGCGCACCATACCTCCGGCGAAAATGTCCTCAAAGATGCTGCGATCCATGTTGGATACAATTTCCGTGTAGGCAAGCCCCGCTGCATCCTCCTCGTCCGGCGTTTTCCTTGAGGTGGGTGTCGGAGGCGACTGCGTAGCGATATAGTCCGGGTTTACGAACACAATCTTTGCGTCTACCAGCGACTGATAGCGTCTGAGCTGCTTCCATTCAAGGCCATTTTTCTGAGTAATTGCGATATACTGCGCCTTCTCAACCAATTCTGTTTCGTTGGACTGGACAATATAGTTGCGCACCAGACGATACGTCATGAACGCCGTCATGGACAGCACAACCGCAATAATCAACATGTAGCCGGTCAGCATCTTGGGATAGATTCCCACGCCTGACCGGCTCTCCGTTTTCAGCTTCAGCATTTATTCTCCGATCTCAAATCGATAACCGACGCCCCACACCGTCTTGATATCCCACCGGTTCTCCGGCAGGCACAGCTTGGCGCGCATGCGCTTGATATGACTGTCGACAGCGCGCGTATCGCCAAGAAAATCGTAGCCCCAGATGCTTTGCAAAAGATGCTCGCGGCTGAACACCTTGCCAGGATTGCTGGCCAGCGTGTACAGAATCTCGATTTCCTTGGGTGTACACGGCACCGGCTGATCGTTCAGCTTCACGATGAACGCGCCCATATCGATTTCCAGATTTTCAATGCGCACAATTGTGCCCTTGCTCTCATCCTTGATCTCGTGCAGACGCCTGAGAACCGCCTTCACCCGCGCGAGCACCTCCCGCGGACTGAAGGGCTTGGTAATATAGTCATCCGCGCCCAGCTCAAGACCCAGCAGCTTGTCGAATTCCTCTCCCTTGGCGGAAAGCATGATCACAGGAATGTTTGCATCCCTGCGAATTTCCCGGCACACCGCAAGCCCATCCTTTCTTGGCATCATGATGTCCAGTATAATCATGTCCGGCTTGAGAGCGCGCGCCTTTTCCACCGCATCCTCTCCGTCATAAGCCGAGAAAATCTCATAGCCCTCCCGGCGAAAATACGGGCTGAGCGACTGGTGCACGTTCGGATCGTCATCTGCGATCAATACACGGTAGCTTGCTTTATACCCTTCCATTTCCATCCCTCCATGAACGCATGATACCGAAAAAGTGTGGCGTTTTCGTGTCATGCCTCATAAGAATTCTGAGGACGGTTTTGAAAAAAGCTGAACCGTCTCAGTCTTCCCTGTCAAACAGCGGTTTATTGGCCGGATACAGCATGCAGTACCGTTCATATCCTCGCCGGTAGGCCTCGCGAACGGCAGGATCAGGCGTGTAGAAGCGCTCGTCCTCATGCAGCACGCTAATGGCATCCTTCAGATTCCTCCAGATACCCGCGCCGACGCCTGCAACCAAAGCCGCGCCATACGCGCCGCCCTCCTTCGCAGCGGACATCGTGTATACCGGCAGCTCGAAGATATCCGCAGCCATCTGCTTCCATACCTCGCTGGAAGCGCCGCCGCCGGACAGATAGACCTTCTGCGGCGCGATTTCCGCGCTCATTCGCTCCACAACCTGCTTCAGCGAATACGTAACTCCCTCCATAACCGCGCGCGCCATATCTGCTCGCGTCGTGCCCAGCGACAGGCCGTAAAATATACCCCGCGCATTCGGATCCGGATACGGGCAGCGTTCGCCCGTCAGATATGGCGCGAACAGCACGCCGTTTGCGCCTGCAGGCACATTTTTCACGCGCTCGTCGATGTAGGCATAGGTATTTTTGCCCTCGCGCCCCGCATTCGCCGCGTCCTCTCCGGCCAGCGTCTTCACAAACCAACTGAATGCGCCGCCTGCTGTCAGCGTACAGCCGAACGCATGCCACAAGCCCGGCTCATTATTGCAGAACATCTGAAGGCTTCCCTCGGGATTCGAATGAAAGCCGCTCATGCCCATTGAAACATTGCCGCTGGTGCCGATGACCACGCCCAGCACGCCGGGCTCCACCAGTCCCGTACCCGTCGTTTGAATCACGGCGTCACCGCCGCCTGCATACACGCTCAGCCCCTCCGGCAACCCCGTCTCCGCAGCAGCCTCCGCCGTTATGCAGCCCGCAAGCGCTGTCGATTCCACCGCCTCGGGGAAAATCGCCTTTTCCAGACCAGCAAGCGCAATCAATTCGTCAGCCCACACGCGGTTTTTCGTGTCAAAGAAGCCGGTGCCGGACGCTTCGGATACATCCGTCAGTACCTGCCCGGTCAGGCGAAAGCGAATATAATCCTTCGGACAGCAGAAAATCCTCATTCGCTCAAAATTCTCCGGCTCCTCGTCCCGCAGCCAGAGAAGCTTGCCTCCGGTATAGCCGGTGAGCATGCGATTGTTTGTATATTTCAGAAGGCTATCCACGCCGCCCGCACGCTCGGTAATCCAGTCGCACTGCTTCTGCGTGCGCTGGTCGCACCACAGAATCGCAGGCCGGATCACACGCATTTCATCATCCAGCGCTACAAGGCCATGCATCTGGCCAGAAAACGAAATGCCGCAGATGTCCTTCTCATCCGTGCCTGCCTTTGCCAGCACAGCCCGAATGCCGTCCACTGCACCGCGCCACCAGTCTTCCGGGTTCTGCTCCGCCCAGCCGGGACGTGGCGTCGAGAGCGGATATTCCCTCGTTGCCGAAGCGATCACCCGCCCAGTTTCATCGACAAGCAGACACTTCGCGCCGGACGTTCCAATATCAAGACCGATCAGCATCCTCCTGGCCATGCTTCTTCCTCCTGTTTCTAAGCGTCTTTGCCATTTTCTGGGAAACCTGCGTAATCTTCTTTGAATCAAGCCGGTTTTCACTGCCCTCCGCCAGCCGCTTCATGTTCGCGCGGTGCGAAAACAGCGCCAGCGCACAGGCAACCAACGCCCCGCCAATTGCATACCAGCTCTCATGGAACAGGAACACCAGCACCACAAACGCGCACGCCGAAAGCATCGACGCCAGCGACATATAGCCGGAAATCAGCAGCACCAGCACCTGAATAGCCAGCAGCACCACTGCAATTCGCCAGTCTACCACAAGAATGTATCCAAAGGACGTACTTATACCCTTGCCGCCGCGAAAGCGGAACAGCGCCGGCCAGTTATGGCCAAGAATCGCACAGACGCCGCCAATGTGCAAACCCAGTTCGCCGCCGATCCACATACCGATCAGCGCGCCCAATACGCCCTTTAGCGCATCCCCCATAAAGGTCAGAAAGCTCGGCCCCCATCCCAGTGTACGCATGACGTTGGTCATGCCCGTGTTGCCGCTGCCGTAGTTTCGAATGTCGATTCTGCCATACAGCTTCGAAACGATCACGCCCGTTGAAACACAGCCAAGCGCATAGCCAATCACCGCGCAAAGCGCATAAAGCAGCACCTGCTTCATTTATTCCTCCTTCTGTCCCCGCTCACGCAGAACAAAGCGAATCGGCGTTCCCTCGAACCCAAAGGCCTTGCGGAACTGGTTTTCCAGATACCGTTCATACGAGAAATGCAAAAGCTCCTTGTCGTTGACGAACAGAACGAACGTGGGCGGCTTGGTAGCCTGCTGCGTACCGTAATAGATGCGCAGTCTGCGGCCCGACGTGGCCGGCGGCTGCAGCGCCGTCTGCGCGTCGGTCAGGATGTCGTTCAGAAGGCCCGTCGTCACACGACGCGACGCCTGCTCGTTCACGCTGCGAACCGTATCCAGCACTCTGTTCACGCGCTGGCCGGTCTTTGCGGAAATAAAGATCACTGGCGCGTACGCCATAAAGCGCAGCTTCTCGCGCACCTCCTTCACGTACCTTTCAAGCGTTCCCGTCTCCTTTTCCTTCGCATCCCACTTGTTCACGACAATCACGGCCGCCTTGCCCTGCTCGTCAATATAGCCAGCAATCTTGCTGTCCTGCTCGCTTACACCCTCGGTCGCATCAATCAGCAAAAGCGCAACATCGCAGCGATCAATGGCCGCCAGCGAACGCACAACGGAGAAACGCTCCAGCGACTGGTATTCAATGGCGCGCTTTCTGCGAATACCAGCCGTATCGATGATGACAAACTCGTCGTCGCCATCCCTGAACCGGGTATCGATAGCGTCGCGCGTCGTTCCCGCAATATCAGAAACCATCACTCGCTCCTCGCCCAGAATGCGATTCACAAGCGACGACTTGCCTACGTTCGGCTTTCCGACCACGGCAATGGAAATGGTATCCGTCTCCTCTTCCTCTTCGCTTTCCTCCGGGAAATGCGCAACCACCAGATCCAGAAGGTCGCCCAAATTCAGAAGGTTTACCGAGGAAATACCAATCGGATCACCAATTCCCAGCTGATAAAAATCGTAAATGCCGTCCATCATGCGGATGTTGTCAATCTTATTTACGACCAGTATGACCGGCTTACCTGAACGTCGGAGCATATCGGCAACGGTCTCATCGTCAGCCGTCAGCCCCTGCTTCCCGTCCACAAAAAACAGAATCACATCGCAGGTCTCAATGGCGATTTCCGCCTGCCTACGCATCTGCCTCAGCAATGGATCGTCGCTCATCGGGTCAATGCCGCCGGTATCGATGAGCGTAAATCTGTGATTCAGCCATTCGCAGTCGGCATACACGCGATCGCGCGTCACGCCAGGCGTATCCTCTACGATGGCAATGCGCTTGCCCGACATCTTATTAAAGAACGTACTCTTGCCCACATTCGGGCGGCCAACAATTGCGACCAACGGTCGTGCCATATCCATATCCTCCTGAAGCCGCTCACAGGCGGCGCATATTCAAAGCTGTGCAAACCGCACAATCGCGTCCAGAAGCTCATCGCCCCTTCGCCCAACCGGCAGAATCGGACGCCCCAGTGCCGCCTCTGCCTCGGTCAGCAGCAGATTGTCCAGAAAACGCTGATCCTCCGAACGAATCATGCATTCGGTAATCAAAATTGCTTCCGAAGGCCTATCCTTCATCTGGGATACCAGATCGCCTCCCGTGACGAGACCTGCAACGGTGACTGTTTCTCCGAAATAATGATTGGTGATCGCGTATACCTTTACCTCCACGCCTGTCACCGGATGCGCGTCCAGCAGCCTCTTCAAAATGGGCTGCGCCGACACGCCTGTGGCAATGGCGATGGTATGACGCGGCTTGACCTCGCGCCTAAGCCTCGCAGGAAGCTCCATATACGCATCCTCAAACTCGGTAATCAACTGACGGCAAAGACCTATACCGTTGTCAATCTGCTCGTAGTCTTCATACGCCTCGTCCTCCGGAAGCGGCACTTCCGCCTTCAGATACAATTCGTCTGAGGGAAATACGAACCGCGTGCCATGCTCCTGAAGCATCCGCTCGCGAACGTGGTCGGCCTGCGCAAGCACCATGCGCGCCGATTCCCGGTCGAACATGCGAATGCTCTCCAGTCCCTTCCGGTGCCCGGTCAGCCCAACAGGCACCAGCGCAAGCGAACGGCAGGCCGGATACAGTCCCATCAAGTCATTCATCGTCCGCTCCAGCGCCTCGCTGCAGTTCAGCTCCGGACAGAGCACCGCCTGCGCGTGAAAGCTGATGCCGCCCGCTGCAAGCTTTTCAAGCTGCTCCATGATATTGCCGCCGCGCGGATTGCCCAGCAGCCTTTTGCGCAGCTCTGGCTCCGTCGCATGCACCGAAATATACAGCGGCGACGCATGCCGACGAATGATACGGTTGAGCTCGCGCGGGCCGACGTTCGTCATCGTGACAAAGTTTCCCATCATCAGCGACAAACGCCAGTCGTCATCCTTCACGCGCATGCTGTCGCGAGCGCACGCAGGCAGCTGATCGACAAAGCAGAACAGGCATTTGTTCAGGCACAGACGCAGACCATCCAGCATATCGTTTTCAAACGCCAAACCAAGCGGCTCGTAGTCGTCCTTTTCGAACTCGTACTCCGTCTGCACACCGTCGCGCTCAATCAGAAGGACGATGCGGTCGCTGCACGACAGTGCCTGATAGTCAATCCAGTCCAGGAGCCTTTCCCCATTCATCTTCAGAAGAACGTCGCCCTGTCTGAGCCCCAGCTGGTCGGCAATGCTGCCCTTCTCCACCGACCGAATCACGTGACCCATCCGATCCCTCCGTCACTTCACTGTTACCGGTGTACCCGCCGGGCAGTTGTCGAAAATCCATTTGGCATTGTCGCGGTACAGGCGCACGCACCCGTGCGACGCCTTCTTGCCCAGCTGCTTGATCGTGTTCGGCCGGACGGAATTGTCATTCTTCGAGGAATAGATCTCCGAATGGAAGAAGATACCGCCATCAATCGTCCACGCATATTTCGCCCAGCAGTCAAACTCCTTGAAATACCACCATTCCGTAAGCGGCGCAGTGTTCCAGAATTCGCCCTTAGGCGTGGGCGTTTCATTCTTACCTGTGGAACACTTGAACTCCTTGATCTTGTTGTTGAAATTGGATCCGTTCCACTCATAGATATACACGCGCTGCTTGTCCGTATCGATCGTGATTCGATACTGCGTCACGATAATGTCCGACTTTACGGCCTGCTCGGAGAACAGCGCGCGCTGCGTCGTTTCATCGGCAATGCCGGTTTCCTTCAGGCCATTCAGCTTCTGAAAGTACACCAGGCAGCGCTCTGTGGCCGGACCAAAGTTCCCGTCTGCCTTGCGCATATAACCTAGATATACCAGTCTTCGCTGTACGCGCATCGCCTCGGCCGTTTTGTCGCCGCGCTGCGCCGTAGTCTGGTATACATCGAACGTATTCCCATACAGCCACGCAAGCAGCTCCTCCGAGACCACGCCGTCCGGCACATACGGAGTTGCCTCCGGCGCAAAGCGGATGGTGGGCGTAGGCGTGGGAAGCTTCGTCGCCTCCGCCGTGATTGCCGCCGTTCCGTCGGGCAAAGCCGTCAACTCCGGGGTAGGCGCCGGCGACGGCGTGGGCGTAGGCGTCATCCATGCCTTTGTCGCCATCGGTGTAGGCGTTACGGTTGCCTGCATCAGCTGGTAATAATACGTCTGCGCCTCCTTCACGGCCGTCTCAGTCTTGTCTCCAAAGGTTCCGTCAGCCGCGTCGTCAAGGAAGCCGTACAGTGCCAGTACCTCCTGAAGTCTCTGCACATCGTCGCCCTTTACACTCTTGGCCAGCGGCGTCGGCGTCGGTTCAGGATTTACAACGACATCGTCTGAATATAGCATCACTTGCGTGTCGTAGTCTGCCACGCCGGTCACCGGGAGGCCGTTCACCTTCTGGAAAAAGCGCACAGCATTGGAGGTGGACTTGCCGTAAATTCCGTCGTATCCGCCGTCCATGTAGCCCATCTCAATCAGCCGGTTCTGAAGCCGCGCCACATCCTTCGAACCGTTTTCGTCGGAAATCCCCTCATACAACGCACTCATATCCACCATCACCGGAGTCGGCGTCGGCGTGGGCGTGGGGGTAGGCGTCGGGCTCGGCGTGGGCGTAGGCGTAGGTGTAGGACTCGGCGTAGGCGACGGAGTCGGAATCGGCGTCACCGACGCATTTCCCGTCTTCACCGGTTTAGGCGCTTCCGCAGCAGGCCATAGACAAATAGCCAGAATCGCTGCCACAATCACCAAAACAGCCAATAGCTTGCGCATGTATGTATGATCCTCCGCAATCCCTGCGCCGCCTGCTGCGGCGCACAATATCTCATTTTTAGTATAGCACACTCGCGCTGCTTTGAAAAGCATTTACCGGTAAACATGCGTACGAAACGTTGGCATGTTCCCGCCTTCTCTCGATTTTGCAGGCTTTTTGAGAAGGAATTGATACGCACAGCCTGTCAAAAAAACTACGAGAGGGCTAAAGCACTCTCGAATTTCAATCGAACCCCAGCAGCGTGTACGGTAGATTTGTGCGATTTTGCGGCCGAAATCCGAAGGATTTAATCAGAATATGCAAGGGAGGCTCGCGGCGAAAGAGCTTGCTTTCCCGCCACGAGCCTGGCAAAAAAACTTTTGACAAGCTACAGCAAATGGTCTGTACAGCAATCGTGCACAGACCATTTATCTCGCCGCAGCCATTCAGGGATATCTGCCACGGCATTCTCCTGCTTATTTCGCAATCGATGCGTCGCCGAGAACATGCGCGCCGCGATTCAAAGCATTCTGGACGGATTCTGGGCGCTGCGTCAGAGTAGGATACAGTGCCCTCAGGCGTTCGTAGGGCTCGCGCTCCGTTTCAAACTGGTCAGCACACAGTAGAAGCACGCTTGCCTCCCGCTCTGTGTCCCCAGTCATCCGATAAGCCCGTGCCAGCCTGATGGCCGATTCATAGGTGGTGTGTCGGCTCAATGCCAGATAATAGTGTTCCACGGCGCGGGCATAGTTTCCCGCCTCCATGCAATCGTCACCAAGCAATATGTATCCGGATGCACTGCCTATGCCCAGCTGTGCGAAGGTGCGCTTGCCAGAGACTGTTGACGTACTCCACACGCAGATCATAACCACCGTAACCACAAGCAATGCCATAGCAATTATTGAACGCAGATGACGCTCCAGAAAAGTCTCCCTGCCCTGGCCCAAACGCACATGCGAACGCGCGTTCCGCGTTCCGCGAGGCGGAATGCGGCGCGGCTGACCGCTCGTCCGCCTGGACGGCATGGATCCTCGCCGTTTCGCAGTAGTCGCCCGCGTTGGCTTTGAGGATGAACCCATTGGCCTTATGCGCTCGTTTTCCCGATCCTTTTCCTTTCGGGTCCGCCGTTCCAGCGCATTTTCGAAGCTTTTAAAGGCCTTTTTCGCCGATCTTGTCAGCCTTTGCGCCTTTTTCAGCGTCTCCTCTCCTGCGTTTTTCCAATAACCGGCACGGTTGGAGCGTGCGGCTTTTTTTTGCATCTGCGCTCCCGGACGCGCGCTTCTCTTCTCTGGCAGACGTACGGCCGGGCGCACGATGCCGTTTCCCACCTGCTTTGCCGGAAGACGAACGACCGGATTGCCCGAGCCATGCAACTTTTCTGCGCTGCGGCGCTGATTCGCCTTCTCCGTTTTCCCCGAAGTGCGGCAGCGATCCGGTTGATCGTTTTTCTCTTCGGAACGACGCCGCTCAGGCCGACCGGCTTCCTCTGCGGCGCGGCGCCGCTCGGGCCGGTCGTTCTTCTCTGCGGCACGACGTCGCTCCGATTGAGCGCCCCGCTCTTCGGCATTCGCTCCGGCAAACGCCTCGGCCTTTTCCACAAAGCCGGGACGCGCAACTGTCTTCGCTTCCTCGCGCGCCCGATCAAACAGGCTCCACCCTCCAGACGTTCCAACCTTTGTGCTCTCACGTTTTGAGTCGGAATGACTTTTCCCGGAAGAAGCCGCTTCCTTTATGCCTTCGCATAATCGATCGGATGCTCTTTTCTTCGGCGCTGCATCCTCTCCTGCACTACCACGCTGCCAATCAGAAGAAGCCTTCGCCGAGAAAGAAGCTCCCTTTGCGCTTTCGCGCAGTCGATCGGATTGAAGCTTTTCCTTCGAAGAGTCTCCCTCTGCATCCTTACGCGGACGATCGGAAGGGATCTTCTCCGCAAGGGTCTCTGCGCTCGCATTGACGCATAATCGATCATTGGTTGCAGGCCGCGCAGCCTCGTGCCGCCATTCGGAATCCCTCCGCGCCTTCTCCGCTTTCGACTTTCTCTCCTCGCACGACAGGCCAGGCAGATTCTGCTCTGCGGTCCTCTCTTCCCGTTCGTTCCGGTCGTCAAGGAGACGCCTTCCGCGCTGACGCGCGTCGCGTTCATTCAAAAAACGCAGATCCGCAGGATAGACGAGACGCGTTTTGCAATACATGCACTTCTTTCCATGTGCCAGATCCCGCCGACCACATCGTACGCAAAACACGTTCCCACCTCCTCTGCGCGCACTTGACTGATGGTTTTATACGCCCTTCAGCGTCTCATAATACGGATCACCAGAAAAATCTCTCTCACCTTCCACCGTGCCGCCCAGCATCTCTATGGCGTTGCGCACCTCGAGATAGTCCAAATAATTGATGTCCGGCTGGTTCAGGCTCATTCGCAGCGGCTCCAACGCACGCTCGTCGCCCAGCTTGCCAAGCAGCGAAGCATACAGCGCCAGCTTGTCCGGGTGCGCGTCAAACGCCGCCATCAGCGAAGCGAAAATGCGCTCGTCCCCCGGGAAATTGCACAGTACGTCGAGATACGTTTCCCTGGCTTCATCAGAAACCTCGTCCATGCGCGAAAGAATTTCCGGCACACAGCCATCGCCGATATTCTGAAGCAGCTCGGCAGCCACGTCCGCAAGCTCGTCCTCGCCTTCCCGGCGATCGATAATCGCAAAGCACGTTTCCGCCGGCGCTTCGCCGCACTCAATCTCCTTAAGCAGGTTGAGCGCCGTAACACGTAGCCCATTAGGGTTGTCCTCATCGGCAGCCGCGCGAATCAGCGGCCGCACACTCTTCTGCCCCAAATCCGTAATCCGCTCCAGAAGCACGTCCGGCACAGGCACGCCCGCCGTCTCGTACTCGGCAACCCAGTTCACAAGCATCGGCGCATCGGCGTATTTGCGGAAGTATTCCTCTGGCTTCTCCCCGCCCAGAAACGCAGCCGGAGATGTCAGCCAGTGCATGTATACATCCGGCATCGCATCCTCCATCTGCTCAATGTTGGCAAACCGGCTCTTGTTCATCTGCATCCACTTTTCGCAATACGCCGCAAAATTCGCATCGAAGTCCAGAATATCGTACATTTTTCGTCTCCCCTATCCCTGTATCCCGGTCTCGTTCACCTCGTCCAACGAACGGCTCAAAAGCGCAACTGCGCGCTTCACCTGCCGAGCCGGACAGGAAAACTCCCCGGCAATTTCCTCTACGTCTGCGGGCTCCTCGCTCGCATTCAGATACAGATACGCCAGTGCCGCCGCCCCCACGTCTCCGCGCGCAATGGCCGCACCACCGTCCAGCCGCTTTCTCTGAAACATCAGCCAGTATCCAGCCAATACGGAAATGGGATAATCTCCCGTTTCCTCCTCCACATACTCAGCAGCGTCTCGCAGCATCTGCCTTGCGCCTACCGGAAGATCTCGCAGCACATCGGTTTCGGTGGGCAGCGTCGCCTCCATATAGTACTCCGGCAACGGCGTTTCCTCCAGAATGGCCGAATCCATGCCGAGCATCGCAGCTACGCGTACCTCTGCCGGTACATCCGGCCGCCCGATATACACACACGCCATCCGACGCGCCTCAGGATCGTCGATGCGTGACAGAAGACAGGCCGCCGTAGCCGAGATTGACGGCGTAGCGGCAGACAGCTGCCATTCCAGCGCCGTGCGGAACGCTTCGTTCGTCCGCCATGCCTGCGCCAATCCTTCCTCCTTCAGGATGCGTGGCACCTCGGTTAAATGAAACGCCTGAAAAGCCTGAAGGCGCGCGTCGCACGTCTCATAACGAAGCGTGCAGTCTTCCGGCGTAAGAGAACCCTCTGCCAGCTTCCGAAGCAGCGTCTCCGGCGCTGGATCCTCCGGATCCAGTCGACGAATGCGGTTCCACCCATTCGCCACCATCTCTGCAGGCCGCCCCGCAAGAAATGCCAGGCACGACATTTCATGAAGCATCGCGGGGTTGTACGGATGCGCAGCCAGCAGCTCGTTCTGCGCTTCGCAAGCCTCGTCGTACATCTCCAGCCGCTCCAACGCTGTAATGCGTACGCGCTTTTCCTTGTCGTCCGCATCCATTTCCTGCGCCCGCTTCATCAGCTCGCGGCCCTCCTCGCGCAGGCCGGACTCATACAGTGCCTGCGCGCAGATACACACATCCGGCAGTGGCGCCAAGGCTCCCAGCATCCGTCCGGCTATGATTGCCTCCCGGCGCGCATCCTCCGGCTTCCCGTTCAGATTCAGGACCACTGCATACAATGCATGCGCGCTGGCCCTGAGCGGATCCAGCCGAACGGCATGCCTGAACGCTTGCTCGGATGCCCGCGAATCTCCCAGCGTTTCCAGCTGGCGAACGCCCTCCTCAATCAGCCTTTGCACGCGTCGTTGGCGGCGGTTTCCGACCATATCCTCTTGGATTTCGCTGTTCAGATAGATGCGGTCAAGCATCCTCTCGGCTTCCTCCACGGACTCATGCCCGCCGCTGTGATCCACATACACGCGCAGCACGTGCTCCGCTTCCTCCTGCCGACCGCGGGCGAACAGAATCTTACCGGTCAAAAATAAGCATTCCTCCAGCTCCCGTGTCTCGCTCAGAAGCCACATCAACTGACGTCCGGCCGCCTCATACAGCTCCATCGAAACCTGAATGCGCGCCAGATCCAGCCGGCACCGCGCATCCGCGGGGTCGCTCTCAACGGCTTTTCGAATCAGATTCAGCGCATCGGGATAATTCCCGGCACGCCAGTTCATCAGCGCGCGCTGATGAACAAAACTGCTTTCCTGCTGAAACGAAACCACCTTCGAATCATATTCGCCCATCCGCGCGCCTCCTCTTCGTCAAACTCAAGCTGCGTCCGTCAGGCCTTAGCCTTTTCCAGAAGCTCGCGCAGCTCTGCCTCGCTGAAGTGCCGACGAGTATTGCAGAAATGGCAGTCCACATCGCAGCCGTGCTGCTCCTCAATCATATCCGTCAGCTCCTTTTCGCCCATCGAAATCAACGCCCGCTCCACGCGCTCGCGCGTGCAGTCGCAATGATACCTAAGCGGCAGACGATCCAGCACCTCCGGCTCCAGATGGCTCAAAAGCTGCGTAAGCGCGCCGTCCAGATGATCGGTTTTGATTGTGCCCGAAATATCCATAAACATGCCCGCGGACATCTCAATGGACTGGATCGCCGCCTCCGAAGCGCCCGGCATCATCTGTATGATCAGACCACCCGCCGAAATCACCTCTTCGCCGACGAGCACACCCAGAGACACCAGCGACGGCGTCTGCTCGGACGCGGTAAAATACATGGCAAAGTCCTCGCCGATTTCACCAGAGCGCAGGTGCACCTGCCCCACATACGGCTCGCGCATGCGCATGTCCTTCACCACGGTCAGCATTCCGTCTCTGCCGACAGCGGCACCCACGTTCAGCTTTTCGCCGTTGCGCGGCGGATCCACCTCAGGGTGCGTCACAAGCCCCTTCACATTGCCGCTGCTGTCTCCCACAGCCAGCACTAGCCCCAACGGGCCTCCGCCATCGATGCGACAGGTGACCGATTCATTTTCTCCCTTGAGCATCGCGCCCAGTACGGCCGTCGCCGTAAGCGTGCGCCCCAGCGCTGCCGTCGCCGTGTGCGACAGATTGTGCACGCGCCGTGCATGCTCTACCGTATGCGTGCTTTCCACGAGAAACGCACGCGCCTGTCCGCCCATCAGCGAAATACGCAGAATTCCATCCATATAGCTTACGCCGCCCTGTCCGGTCATATCGTTTCATCCTTCCTGTTTCCTCGCGTCGCCGCGAAATAGCACCTCTGGCCGCCGGGGCCCCCGCTTTCTCCCTCGTCACCGCCAGATACGTGAATGTTCTCATATCCCGCATCCGTCAGAAGACGCACAAGCTCCTCCACGTGATGCGCACGCTGCACATGCGTTTCCTCGAATTTGCGATACCGACCGTCCTCCTCGCGTACGAAGAAGGCTACCCGCATTGTCAGAAGCGCCGTTTTCTCATCATACTCGTTCTGCCACAGGTAGGTCTCGTTCTCCAGATCCTCCCCATACAGCCCGACGCGCCCCATCTCCCGAAGCTTCCCAGCATTAGAAACATCAAATGCCAGTACGCCGCCGGGCTTCAGCGCCTCGTGCGCGCTCCTCATAAAGCGCAGAACGCTTTTTTCGTCCGTCAGATAATTCACGCCGTCACACGCGCACACAATGGCGTCCACCCGGCGGGGCAAAAGCAGCGCGCGCATGTCCTGCCGCACCAGTCTCACCGGAACCCCCCATGCGCGCACTTTGTCCGAGGCCACGCGAAGCATGTCCTCGGACAAATCAATCCCGGTAACCCTATAACCTTTTTGGGCCAACCGCACAGCCAACGGGCCGGTTCCGCAGCCCACATCACAGATTTCGCGAACGCCCGGACGAAGACTGAGAATCAGCTTCTCATACCAGCTCGTCCAAGCATCGTAATCGAAATCATAGGCAAAGCGATCGTAAACCTCCGCAAGGTTCTGATAGCTCATTTCGTTTTATGCTCCCAGAAATGCTCGTTTTCGGCCTTTTCCGCCTGATTCTCTTCCTCGTCGTCCTCGTCATCCTCGTCGTCCGGATGATGCAGACCCTTGCCAACCTCTGCGCCCTCAATGCGCGGGTTCAGATAGCGGTCAAACAGGTCGTTGGCATACGACGCATACACAAAGCCGGTCAGCGAGAAGCCGATCAGGCCATACAGCAGAACCAGAACCAGCAGGCAGATTTGCGGATAGGGAACAAAGAAGATCAGCGCCACCGGAATTACCAGCGACCCCAGCAGGATCACTAAGGAAATCGGCAGGCGCGCCACAACCATAATGGCGCTGTTGCGAATGAGCTGAGAAACCTTCATATCGTAGGTGACCATCATCGGGAAGATGATTTCGTTGATCATCCACCATACAATCAGCAGAACAACCATCAGCATCTGCGGAATCACGAAGAACACGCCGCGGCTGCTGGCCATATCACCATAGAAGATATAGGCGATGTACGCCAGAAACAGCGAAAGTCCGTTCAGCAGACCGATCACAAGACCCTGCTTCCAGTTTTCCTTGATGGACGCCTTGTAATCCTGCCACATGAAGGCATGCTCGTCGCGTGCCCAATTGCGCAGAATGTACATCTGCCCGGTCGAGCCAATGCCCGCAAGCCCCATCAGCGGAATCATAATCAGCAGCAGCATGGAGATATTGGAAAGCAGTGCGCTTCTGCGATAGCTGTTATACGTCTGTGCAGCTTCCCCGTACTCGCTCTTCAGCGTTTCCATGAACGCTTCATCCGCCGCATACCCGCGGTATTCCTGCTGCTTGTCCAGCTTCGCAAGCAGTTCCTCCTTCTGCTTTGTCAGCTCCTCGACGGTCACAGGGCGCTCGGTTTCCTCGCCCCCCTCAACTACCGGCGCTTCCTTGACCATGATGGTCTTTCCAGCCTCAAGCTGTGCAAGCTTATCGTTCACGTCATCAAGGCTGTACTCAAGCTCCGCCGTATTCTTCGCCTCGTTCTCAATGGCGCTGTACAGCTCATACTTTTCGCTGTATACCTCGTAGGCCTCCTGCATTTCGGGGCCGCCCAGCTTGTACGCCTCGTCGCCGGCATACAGCATCAGCGTCTGGTAGTTAATGAACAGCCAAATGATCATCGGGATCAGGAACAGAACATGAAGCAGATTCAAGCCGACCATCGAGGAAAAGCGCACTCGCAGCGTAGTAAAAAAAAGCTGCTTGCGCGTCGTTGGCATCTGATCCACCGTGTAATCGCCCTTGCCGGCCTTTCCGTAAAAGTAGTTGTTCATCAATCCGGCCATCGTAAACCCTCCGCTCGTCAGTTTCGCGCTCTCCCACGCGTTTTTACATCATTATATCATGAAAAGACGTACTTGGCAATCGGGCGCGCCCTTCTCATTTTGACAAAATTCCTTCATTTTGCCGCACGTTAAGGCTTTCCATGGTATGGCCGTCATCGAGCGACTTCAACTCGAATAAACCCTTGCTCAGCGTCATGTAGGAGCGTGCGCTTCCACCCTTAGGCAGAGAAACCGAACCCGGATTCAGATAGGTGAAGCCAGCCTGCGCACGCATGGCAGGAATGTGTGTATGTCCGCACAGAAGAATCTCGCCCGCGTTCAACAGCGGCGGATTTTCCTCTCCCGCATGATGCCCGTGTGTCGCAAAAATGACCACGCCGTCCACCGAGAGATACGCATATTCCGCCATGACCGGGAACGTCAGCACCATCTGATCCACCTCTGCCTCGCAGTTCCCTCGAACGCACAGCAGCTGTTCCCTGTGCGCATTCAGAAGTGCGATGACCGCCTTGGGATTATACCCATCCGGCAGATCATTGCGCGGCCCATGATACAACAGGTCGCCCAGCAGCAGGATTTTGTTCGGCTTTTCGGCCTCTGCCCGTTCAAACAGCTTTTCGGCATACAAAATCGACCCGTGAATATCCGATGCAATCATCAGCTTCATATAAAAACACCCCCGTCCGGCTTTACAGGTATCGTAGCCGAAACGGGGGCCGATGTCAAGTCAATTCTTCATTGTCTGCACGCATGCATGCGCCAGACGGGCAATCAGCCGACCGGCCGTGGGACGCCTGTCCGCCAGAGCCGGGTCGCTGATCACCGCCGCATAGCTCTGAATGCCGCCATTCTGCCATGCAGTCTGAATGGCCGTACGAATCGCACGCTCCACGCCCGACGGCGTCGCGCCCAGCCGCAGCGCCACCTCCGGATACAGCCTGCCGGACAGGGCACGCACATACGATGAATCCTCAATGCACAGCGCGATTGCAGTTTCCAGATACCGATAGCCCTTCATGGATGGCGCAACGCCGATTCGTTTCAGCACACTGGAAATCGCGTCCGCCGGGCCAGCAGCGCCATTCGCATCCGCCTGCTCCGCAAGCAGGCAAATCCGCTTATACAGCAGGCGACTGTCCGCAGGCTTCAGCATGTAATAGCTCGCGCCGAGCGCCATTGTCCGTTCTACCAGCGAGTCCCGGCAGAAGCTCGACAGCACCAGCATTTGGGGATGTGCACCTCGCATATCATGAACGGCCTCCAACACGCCCAGTCCATCCACGTTCTTTAGCGCCAGTCCCGTCATTACCACGTCGGCACGTACATGTGTCAATAGCGACAGCAGCTCCGCGCCGTCTGCCGTTGAGCCCACAACGTTAATGCCATCCATCCGACGCAGCTCAGAAACATACTTTCCGAGCGTATTTCGATCGCCGTCGGCAACCACGAGATTCACACGTTTCATGCGCGCTTCACCTTCCACGATTTCTCATGGGTACTATTATATACGTTTTTATTACGAAAGTAAATACTATTGTGCCGAATATTCGTCATTTTCCTGCACTATTAGTAATTATTTGGACAATCTTTTTTCATCCTTCCATTCAAAAGGCATCAGACACTGCCCAAAACCAAATCGAATATAAAAACGGCGGAGAATGCATCCTCCGCCGCAACATCTTTCTACAGCGCGTAGCCCATTGCAATGGCCTTCTTATTCAGCTCCACAAGGCTCTGGCGCTTGGCAGAAACAACCTTCTGAATGGTGCGGTCAACCGCATCGTACGGGAACAGACTGCTCTCCCGAAGCATCTTTCCCATCACGATCATGTTTGCCAACGTAGGCATACCTGCCTCGTCGGCCAGCTTCGTTGCCGGAACACCGAACGCCTTCACATCCGTTCGCTTTACGGGGCGATCAATCAGTGAGGAATCGTAGAAGATCATGCCGCCGGGCACGACTGCGTCCTCAAATCGATCCAGCGACGGCAGATTCATGGCTATCAAAATATCAGGATGCGGAACCAGCGGGCTGCCAATCGCCGTATCGGAGATGATGACCGAGCAGCTGGCCGTGCCGCCGCGCATCTCGGGGCCATAGGAGGGTAGCCACGTGACCTCCCGTTCTTCCAGCAGCCCCGCATTGGCGAGGAATTTTCCGGTGAACAGCACGCCCTGCCCGCCAAACCCGGAAATCAGAATGTTCGTCGTCTTCATTTTCCGGCCTCCTCGGCATATTTGTCTTTGTAGACGCCCAGCGGATAGTAGGGAATCATGTTCTCCTCCAGCCACTTAAGCGCCTTATCCGGCGTAAGACCCCAGTTGGTCGGACAGGTGGAAAGCACCTCGATCAGCGAGAAGCCCTTTCCCTCCATCTGATAGCGGAACGCCTTTTGAATGGCGCGCTTCGCGTTGCGCACGTTCTTCACGTCGTTCACCGCCACGCGCTCCAGATACGTTGCGCCGGTCACGTTGCTCAGCAATTCACATACCCGCAGCGGATAGCCAACCGCTTCCACCTTGCGCCCATAGGGCGAGGTCTGCGTGACCTGCCCGGGCAGCGTCGTTGGAGCCATCTGTCCGCCGGTCATGCCGTAAATGGCATTGTTTACGAAGATGATGGTGATGTTCTCACCGCGCGCCGCGGAATGTACGGTCTCGGCCGTTCCGATTGCAGCCAGATCGCCGTCTCCCTGATATGTGAACACGATGTTGTCCGGATTGGCGCGCTTTACGCCCGTGGCGACAGCCGGTGCGCGGCCATGCGCCGCTTCGACCATATCGCAATTAAAATAGTTATATGCGAATACCGAGCAGCCGACCGGCGCAATGCCGATGGTGCGACCCTCGATGCCCAGCTCATCAATGGCCTCGGCAACTAAACGATGAATAATACCGTGCGTGCAGCCAGGGCAATAATGCAGCTTCACATCCGCCAGTGCCTTCGGTCTTTCAAATACAATCATGCCTCGTCGCCTCCCGTCCTTGCGGCTTCCTCAATCTTTGCCAGCACCTCTTCAGGCGTGGGAATCATGCCGCCGACGCGACTGCACAGAAGCACCGGACGCGCGCAGCGAATGGCAAGCTCCACGTCCTCGATCATCTGTCCCATCGACAGCTCGACCGACACGAACGCCTTCGCGTGCTTTGCCGCGTCGTTCAGCTGCTTTTTCGGGAAGGGCCACAGCGTAATGGGCCGAATCAGCCCGGCCTTAATGCCCTTTTCACGCGCCGCTACAATCGCGTTGCGCGCCACGCGCGCAGCCACGCCGAACGCCACCACGACGATTTCCGCATCGTCCGCCATAAATTCCTCCACCATCGTTTCGTTCTCTTCAATGGTGCGGTATTTCTCATAGCGCGCGATATTCCACTGCTCCAGCTCCTCCGGCAGAAGCGACAGGGAATTGACGATGTTGTGCCTGCGCTTGCCCTGCGTACCAGTGACGGCCCAGCCTTTATCATAGGCCTGCACCTCGCCCATGTCCAGCGAGACGGGCTCCATCATCTGTCCCATCGTGCCGTCGGCAAGGATCATCGTGGTCATGCGATATTTATCCGCCAGATCAAAACCCTTGAACACCAGGCTGGCCATTTCCTGCACGGAGGCCGGTGCGAGCACCAGCATGTGAAAATCGCCGTGTCCTGCGCCGCGTGTCGCCTGAAAATAATCCGACTGGCTTGGCTGAATGCCGCCCAGACCGGGGCCGCCGCGCTGCACGTTGACCACCAGCGCCGGAAGGTCGCAGCCCGCCAGATAGGAAAGTCCCTCGCTCTTGAGCGAAATTCCAGGGCTCGAGGAGGACGTCATGACCCGTTTGCCCGCAGACGCCACGCCGATAACCATATTAATGGCGGCGATTTCACTTTCTGCCTGTAGGAACGTACCGCCGATCTGAGGCATGCGCTTGCTCAGATAAGCCGCAACCTCCGTCTGTGGCGTGATGGGATAGCCGAAATAATGGCGGCAACCGGCCATAATGGCGGCCTCGGCCAACGCTTCATTGCCCTTCATAAGTACCTTGTCAGCCATGAATCCACCCTACCTTTCCACCGTAATCACACAGTCTGGGCACATAATGGCGCAGGAAGCGCAGCCGACGCACTTATCCATCTCGTCCACCTTAGCCGGATGATGTCCCAGCGCGTTGAGCTTTTCCTCGTCCAGACTGACAATTTTTCTCGGGCATGCGTTCACACACAGTCCGCAGCCCTTGCACCGTTCTTCACGGAACGTTACCTTTGCCATGGTTCGTGTCCTCCCAATCGTTAAAAGATCGCCCAGTCCGTTCTGAAATGCAGACGGATGGGAATCAGTCCTTCGATATCCGAAAGTGCGCCCGCCAGCTCCTCCCGCGCACAGGTGCCTGCGACGGGCAACCCCGTAACCTCGGAAAGCCTCGCCGCCCGTTCGAGCGTGGCGCGCACGTCTTCCGCCGTCGTTTCTGCGCCGAGGTTTGAATTGTTCAGAATACCGTTAAAACTCAGCCCCGACGCAGCCTCTACCTCTCGCATAACGCCCAGCGCCGCCTCCACCGTCTGCGTGAGCGGACGATAAAAGTTCACGACGAAGCGCATGTCGAAGTCGTTTTCCTCCCTGAGCGCCGGAGACAGCCTGCCCAGCGCCAGCGCGCCGCGATCATCGCCACCCACGTCCACCACAGCACGGTACGCCCGATCGTCCGTCACTCGGTACATCTCCGGCGGCAACGCAGGCACATCTACATTGCTGTTGGCGTATGGCGACACGATGATCTCCACACCGGCGCGGTCGAGCTCGTCCTCGCTGTCCCGGGTACGGAAATAGGGATTCACGATGTCCAGATCGGCAATCAGCGTTTTCTGCCCGGCTCGCGCCAGCTCCAGCGCGTAATTGACGGCCAGATTCGTCTTTCCGCTTCCGTAGTGCCCGGCAAACAGCGTCACACGCTTCATTTCACAAGCTCCGTCCAGCCGAACGGATCCGGCCTGCGTCCCCACTGAATGCCGGTCAGCTCATCGTACAACTTCTGCGTGATCGGGCCGATTTTGCCTCCGTTCACCACGTAGGGCACGTCGTCTACGCTCAGCTCCCCAATGGGCGAAACAACGGCGGCTGTACCGCAGCCAAAGGCCTCCTCCAGCGCTCCGCTGCGCACGGCGTCCTCCAGCTCCTGAACGGACAGAAGCCTCTCCTCCACCGGTACGCCCCACGACTTCAAAAGCGCAATGCAGCTTCTGCGCGTAACGCCGGGCAGCACGCTGCCGGTCAGCTTGGGCGTGACCACCGTGCCATTGATCTTGAACATGACGTTCATCGAGCCGACCTCTTCCACATACTTGCGCTCTACGCCATCCAGCCACAGCACCTGCGCAAATCCCTTCTGCTCGGCCTTCTCGCCGGCGCGCATGGACGCCGCATAGTTTCCGCCGCACTTGGCGTAGCCGGTTCCGCCGCGAACCGCACGCACGTCCTCCGTTTCGATCATGATGCGAACGGGATTCACTCCTTCCTTATAATAGGAGCCGGACGGCGACAGGATAATGACAAACACCGCTCTGTTCACCGTGTGCACACCCAAGAAAGGATCGTTTCCGAACAGGAACGGGCGAATATACAGGCTGGTTCCTTCTGCGGATGGTACCCAATCGCGCTCCAGATTGAGCAGTGTTTTCAGCGCCTTCAGCGCAAAGTCGGGATCGAGCTTCGGCAGACACAGGCGGTCAGCCGAATTGTTCATGCGTTCAAAGTTATCCCACGGACGGAACAGCTGAATCTCGCCGTCCGGCCGACGATAGGCCTTCAGCCCCTCGAAAATCTCCGCGCCGTAGTGCAGAACGGTGGATGCCGGCGAAATGGCCAGATCGCCATAGGGTACGATTCGCGCGTCATGCCAGCCGTTTTCGCGGTCGTAATCCATCACAAACATGTGGTCGGTAAAGACCTTGCCGAAGCCGAGCGCCGTTGTGTCGGTGGGCTTCGCCTTGGGCGACAGGTTCTTTTCAATGCGGATTTCCATGAAATTCCCTCCCTTTCACAGTCCGAAGACTTCCTTGGCCTTTTCTCTCATTTTGAACTTCTGAATTTTGCCCGCGTCATTCATGATAAACCGATCCATGAACCACACGTATCTCGGAACCTTATGCCGCGCCATGCTGGCCGCAACAAAGGTCTTGAGCTCCTCCTCCGTCAGCGTCTGGCCCTCCTCGACGATCACGCAGGCCATAATTTCCTCGCCGTACCTCTTATCCGGCACGCCGATTACCTGCACATCGCGAACCTTGGGATGTGTGATGATGAACTCCTCGATTTCGCGCGGATAGATGTTTTCGCCGCCGCGGATAATCATATCCTTCAGGCGTCCCGTTACGCGGTAGTTGCCATTTTCGTCGCGGATACACAAATCACCCGTGTGCAGCCAACCATCCTCGTCAATGGCCTCGCGCGTCGCCGACGGCATTTTATAATAGCCCTTCATTATATTATAGCCGCGAGCAACGAACTCGCCCTGCTCGCCTATGCCCAGCTCGCGCCCCGTCGTCGGGTCAACGATGCGGCATTCTACACCCGGCAGCGCACAGCCGACGGTTGTCGTGCGCACGTCCAGCGAATCCTCATAGCAGCGACTCATCGTGCAGCCCGGAGACGATTCCGTCTGCCCGTACACCGACACGATGCCGGTCATGTTCATTCGCTCCGCCGCCTGCCTCATCACGGATTCCGGACAGTTGGAGCCCGCCATGATGCCGGTGCGCACGTGGCTGAAGTCCGCCTTGTCAAAGTCCGGATGTGCCAGCATGGCAATAAACATTGTCGGCACACCGTGGAAGCAGGTAATCTTCTCGCGCGTAACGCAGTCCAGAGCGGTCTTGGGTGAAAAATACGGCAGCGGACACATTGTAACGCCGTGCGTCATGCAGGCCGTCATCGCCAGCACCATGCCGAAGCAGTGGAACATAGGCACCTGAATCATCATGCGGTCAGCCGTGGAGAGATCCATGCGGTCGCCGATGCACTTTCCGTTGTTCACAACGCCCGTGTGCGTGAGCATGACGCCCTTGGGGAAGCCAGTTGTACCGGAGGTATACTGCATGTTCGCCACGTCGTCGCCGCGCATGTCGGCCGCCCGGCGGCGAACCTCCTCCTTGGGAACCATCGGCGCGCGCGCCATCAGCTCATCCCACGTAAGACAACCGTCCATACGGAATCCCACGGTAATCACGTTCCGCAGGAACGGCAGCCTGCGCGCATGCAGCGGCTTTCCTGGCTCAGTTTCCTTCAGCTCCGGACAGAGACGGGTGATGGTGTCCACATAATTGGAATCGCGATAGCCGTCGATCATCACCAGCGTGTGCGTGTCGGACTGCCTGAGCAGGTATTCTGCCTCGGCGATTTTGTAGGCCGTGTTCATCGTAACCAGCGTGGCACGAATCTTCGTCGTCGCCCAGAAGACAATGTACCACGCAGGCACGTTCGTTGCCCACACCGCCACCTTACTGCCCGGCTCCACGCCAATGGAAATCAGCGCGCGCGCACAAGCGTCCACGTCGTCGCGAAACTGGGAATAGGTGCGCGTGTAGTCCAACGTCGGAAATTTGAAGCACAGCTGGTCGGGAAATTCCTCCACCATGCGATCAAGCACCTGCGGGAAGGTGAGGTTGATCAGCTCGTCGTGCCGCCACACATACCGTCCGGTTCCCGCGCGGTTTCTATACAGCGTCTGCTTCCAGCGCTCGCTGGGCTGATACTTCTTAACCACCGACGAGAAATGCGCCAGCACCACCGACGGATCGTCGAGCTCCGCCTGCCATGCAGGATCCCATTCCAGGCTGTAAAAGCCGTCGTAGCTCACAGAACGAAGCGCTTCAAACACCTCGCCCAGCGGCAACGTACCCTCGCCCAGCAGGCAGTAGGAAACGCTGCCGTCCGAAGTCAGGACCGAATCCTTCAGATGCACATGCTTCACGTACGCGCCAAGATTGGTAATGGTCGTCTCCGGCGATTCGCCGGCAAAGCGATAGGGATGGTGCACATCCCACAGCGCACACAGCGAATCGCAGGCAAACGCCTTCAGTACTGTTGATAGCCGTCGCGTGTCGGCATAGATGCCTGCCGTTTCGATCAGAAGCGTCACGCCCGCCCTTTCGGCCTCAGGCAGCACCTCCGCGATCAGAGCGCGCACGTTTTCATCCTCTTTGTCTGCACCGGCGCCCGTTTCTCTTGCACGCAGCCTCACAAACGGCGTGCGCAGCCAGCGCGCCCGGCGAATGCAGAAGCGGATCTCTTCCCTGCCCTCGTTCGCCGCGTCGCCGTCTGCGGGATTGCTCCGTGCATCCAGACAGCACACGGTAATGCCGTCCGCAGCCAGTGCACGCGACGTGCGCACCGCTTCCTCCTCGGCAAAGGGTCCGTTAGGGCCGGACAGGCGTGCATCGTCCATATCGTGAATTTCGATGCCCTGCATGCGCATGTCGCGTGCCAGCGACACAAAGTCCTCCCATTCCAAATCACGCCACCCGTAGGTGGAAAACGAAAGCTTCATCGTTTACTTCTCCCGGTACACAATTTTATTCAGCGCGTTCAGATAAGCGCGGATCGAAGCACCCACAATGTCGGTGGAAATGCCCCGCCCGGAATACAGCTTCCCGCCGTCGCGCAGCTTCACCAGTGCCTCGCCCATGGCCTCGCGGCCGGACGTGACCGATTGCAGCTGAAAATCGTCCAGCTCATAATGGTGACCGATGATCTTCTCAATCGCCATCAGCGCCGCATCAATTGGTCCGTCTCCGGAGGAGAGCCCCTGCACGCTCTCGCCGTTTCGGGTCAATGCGATGTGCGCCGTGGCAGCGATGATGTTTCCGGAATTGACGACATAGCTCACCAGCCGGTACGTAGGCGGCACCTGCAAGGCAGCGTTTGCAATAATCGCATCCAGCTCGCGCGCCGATACGGGTTTCTTTGCCGCCAGCGCGCCAAAGGATTCGTACACGCGCGCCAGATCCTCATCCGACAGGTCGTAGCCCAGCACGCGCGCCGCGTGGGAAACCTCGCCAATGCTCGCGCCGTGCTTGAGACTCACAGCCTCCGGCATGGAAACGGGCGTCTCTTCCCGCGCCTGGCGCACATTTCCGAACGATGCAATTTGCTCGCACGCCCGCCGAAGCGCCGTGCGGTCAATGGCGCTGGCTACGCCATAGGCCTCGCCACGGGCAGCAAACAGCTCCGCCAGCGAATACAGATCCACTGCCTCTTCGTCTGCTGCGCAAACGCACAGCTCCGTCGCGCCAGCTCGTACGGCTTCAAACGCGCAGCCGACCGCCATATTCAGCCGGTTGGCACACGACACGCCCACGCAGCGATCGTGCAGCTCAGGAACGGAGAGATACAGGCTCTTGACAAACGCGCCGAATTCGTCCGGCAGCATTTCGCCGGCCTCATCCGCTAAAATCACGGTTCCGGCGCCGGCTTCCAGCGCGCGGCATACGGCAGCAGCAAGAAATTCACTCTCAGCGCGGGTCGCATCCATAGCTGTGAAGGCCACGTTTTCACACTTTTCCCTCGCAGCTGACACAACGTCTGCGATTTTATCCAGCATGGCCGCAGCCTTCATGTGACCGGTGTATTCCATCTGCTGCACCGACACAGGCATGCGCACGTTCAGCCGTGGCTTCCTTGCGCCGCCGACTGCCTGCCACGCCTTTTCTACATCTCCGTCCGATACCGGACAGGAGACCGCACTGTTCTCCGCCAGCGACGCGATGGTTTTTACCAGAATTTCATCGGCTTTATCGCCGACCGGGCAGGTTTCAATCACGTCCACATGAACGTTATCCAGAAGCCGCGCCGTTTCCAGCCTTTCCTTAAAGGTCATTTGCGCGCCGTGCGCAAGCGTTGTTTCCGTGAGCCTGATGTTTTTCATGGTTCTCTCCTCTCAAATAGCGGCCCGCTATAAACAGAAATCGCCCCGGAAATACGTTTCCGGGGCGATGATGATCATTCGCGGTACCACCCGAATTGCCGCCATAGGCAGCCACTCGATCAGGGTTCATATAAACCCTTCGCCATGATAACGGGGCGTGCCGTGATCCCCTACTGAGCTTCGGGAATCCTGCTCGGGAAGGAGACTGCCCGCTTCACTGCGTACCGGCTCACACCAACCGCCGGTTCTCTGTCTCGCGTGGGAAGAAGGCTTAATTCCGTCATTGCATTTGCATCGTGATGCGGAAACTATATCACTTTTCATCGGGCTTGTCAATGCCGCGCCCGGTTCGTCTTTTGTTATTTTACAGTTGACTGCGGATAATTTTTCCGCTGGTCGTCTTGGGCAGATCATCCCTGAAGACGACAATGCGGGGATATTTATACGGCGCAGTCTTGTGCTTCACGTAGTTCTGAATCTCCTTCTTCAGCTCTTCCGTGCCCTCCACGCCCTTTGTCAGCACGATGGACGCCTTGACCACCTGTCCGCGCACCTCGTCCGGCTCGGCCGACACGCCGCATTCCAGCACGTATGGCAGCTCCATGATGACGGATTCGATTTCAAACGGCCCGATACGGTAGCCGGACGACTTGATCAGATCGTCCACCCTGCCCACATACCAGTAATAGCCATCCTCGTCGCGCCATGCCGTATCGCCGGTATGGTACAGTCCATTGCGCACGCTGGAAACAGGCTTGCCCTGCGCATTGTCAAAATAGCCGCGGCTGAGGCCGCACGGCATGCCCTTCTCCACGCGCACGACGATTTCGCCGGTCTCTCCCACGCCCACGCTCTGGCCGTCGGGATTCACAATGTCCACATCATACAGCGGCACAGGCTTGCCCATGGAACCAACCTTAGGCGTCATGCCCAGCGTGTTGCCGATCATCATCGTGGTTTCGCTCTGTCCGAAGCCCTCCATCAGGCTTAGGCCGGTAGCCTTTTTGAATTGATGAAACACCTCCGGGTTCAGCGCCTCGCCAGCGATCGTCGCATGGCGAATCGAAGACAGATCGTATGCGCCAAGATCCTCCTTAATCATGAAGCGATACATCGTCGGCGGCGCGCAGAACGTGGTAATGTTGTACTTTCTGAACATCGGCAGGATGTCAGCAGCGCTGAAGCGGTCGAAGTCGTACACGAAGATTGCGCCCTCGCACAGCCACTGCCCGTACAGCTTGCCCCACATAGCCTTCGCCCAGCCGGTATCGGAAATCGTCAAATGCAGACCGTTCGGGTCGACCATATGCCAATATCGTGCGGTCACAAAGTGTCCCAGCGGGTACGTATGCGTATGTGTAGCGATCTTGGGATAACCGGTGGTTCCGCTGGTGAACACCATAAACAGAAGATCCTCGCCCTCAGGGCGGCTCTCGTTCTTCATGGGCGTATAGGTTGAGCGGAACATGCGGTACTCCTCGTCGAAGGAATGCCAGCCCTCGCGCTCGCCGTCTACGATGACGCGGGTCGTCACCTCCGGGCACTCCTCGAGCGCTAGCTCCACCTGATGCGCGCAGTCGCCGGTCGCGGTGCACAGCACAGCCTTTGCGCCTGCAGCGCGGAAGCGATAGACCAAATCCTTCTTAAGCAGCTGGTTGGATGCCAAAATTGCTACCGCGCCGATTTTATTGAGCGCCATCATCGCAATCCAGAACTGGTAATGCCGTCTCAGCATCAAAAGCACACGGTCGCCCTTTCGAATGCCCAGCGAATGGAAATAATTCGCCGCGCGGTTGGACAGGCGCGAAATGTCTGCAAAGGTGAACCGGCGCTCGTTTTTGTCTCGATCGACGTGCAGAAGCGCCAGCTTGTCGGGCGCAACTCTCGCCATCTCGTCCACAATGTCGAAGGCAAAGTTGAAATGCTCCGGGTTCTTAAAGCGAATCGCCTTAAGAGAGCCATCTGCGTTCTCATCCGCATCAATCCAGCGCTGCCAAAGATGCTCGCCCTCGTCTCTACGCGGCGCGGCCTCGGGCGCAGGCTGCGGAAGCGACATGCTGGGTTCGTGCGCAGTAAGCTCCGGGATCGGCTCACCGCTGGGATTGAGCACAATGGCGTAGAACAGGCAGTCGCCGCCGTCCACGGCAATCATGCCGTGCGGCGTAGATGAGTCGTAGTAGATGCTGTCACCAGGGCCCAGAATCTCCCAATGGGTGCCCACCTGCACCTTTAGCTTGCCGGAGATGACAATATCGCACTCCTGCCCCTCGTGGCTGGTCAGCTCGATATCCTGATACTGCGCCTCCTCGGAATACGCCGCGTTGACGTACAGCGGCTCGGCGATACGGTTTTTAAACTGCGCCGCCAGATTGAAATATACCATGCCGTGCGCTTGCTCGATGCGCTGCCCCATGCCGCGCCGCGTAACCGTGTAGCTGGACAGTCTGGGGCTCGCGCCCTCGATAATGTCCGTCACGTCCACGTTCAGAACCAGCGCACAGCGATAGATGAACGCGAAGTTCAAATCCGAGCGTCCCTCCTCGCAGGCGCGGTACTCCTCGATCGACACGCCGGTTTTGCGTGCCATTTCCTCCTGCGAAAGGTTTTCAATTTCGCGCAGCTCGCGAATGCGGCCCGCCATTTCCTCCAGCTTGAATTGCAGCCCTGTCGTCTGATTCATGGTTCAGCCTCCTCGTCCAAAAGAAAACGTCTCAAAAAAGCTTCTGCTTTCTTGAGACGAATGATGTTCATCCGCGGTACCACTCAAATTCGCACATTTCTGTACGCTCTCACGGCTCCATCAAGCCGTTTGCCTTTCCGCAGGCTCACGGGAGGCTCTACTTCCCCTTCGGGTTTCTGCACTCCGGCTCGGAAGCGACAAGCACCGGTTCCCGCGCTGCCGACTCACACCAACCGCCGGTTCTCTGAAGCGCAATTTCCGAGCCCTCTTCGTCATAGCCCTCTTATGAAATTTGAAATTATCCTACCATGCGAAAAAGCATCTGTCAATCCCTTCGGCGTCTCATTCCGAATCTTAACATCCGACTCAGAGCAAGTTCCTCTGAATCTTGCCGGAGATGGTCTTGGGGAGCTCGTCGCGGAACACGACGATGCGCGGATACTTATACGGCGCAGTACGATGCTTCACGTAATCCTGAATCTCCTTCTTCAGCGCCTCGGTCGGCTCCGTGCCCTTCACCAGCACGATGGAGGCCTTTACCACCTGCCCGCGAATCTCGTCCGGCGCTGCGGAAACACCGCACTCCAGCACATAGGGCAGTTCCATGATGACAGACTCGATTTCGAAGGGTCCAATGCGGTATCCAGACGACTTGATCAGATCATCCACGCGGCCCACATACCAGTAATAGCCGTCCTCATCGCGCCACGCCGTGTCGCCAGTATGGTACAACCCCGCCGGGAAGTCGATATACGGTCTGCCGGTTTCATTGTTATAGTATCCCAGCGTGAGGCCGTTGGGCTTGCCCCCCTTCAGGCGGACGACAATCTCGCCGGTTTCGCCGACGCCGACGCTTTTGCCGTCGTGGTCTACAATGTCCACGTCAAAGCCCGGCACCGGCTTGCCCATTGAGCCGACCTTGGGGCGCATGCCTGCAAGATTGGCGACGATCAGCGCCGTTTCGGTCTGGCCAAAGCCCTCCATCAGACTGATGCCGGTCGCCTTGCGGAACTGGTAGAACACCTCCGGGTTCAGGGCCTCGCCTGCAATCGTAGCATGTTCAATCGAAGAAAGATCGTACTTTGACAAGTCCTCCTTGATCATGAATCGATACATCGTCGGCGGCGCACAGAATGTAGTGATGTTGTATTTTTTAAACAGCGGCAAAATATCAGCCGCGCTGAAGCGGTCAAAGTCGTACACAAAGGTGGCCGCCTCGCACATCCACTGTCCGTACAGCTTGCCCCACAATGCCTTGCCCCAGCCCGTATCAGAGATCGTCAGGTGCAGCCCGTTCGGATTCACGCAGTGCCAGTATTTCGCCGTTACAAAGTGCCCCAGTGGATACCTGTAGGAATGGGTAGCAATTTTAGGATATCCGGTGGTGCCGCTGGTGAACAGCATCAGCATCGGGTCATCGCCGCCAGGCGCATCCTCCGTGCGCGGGAAGGAGCTCGAGAACATGCGGTATTCCTCATCGAAATTGCGCCAGCCTTCGCGATGACCGTCTACCATGATGCGATGCTCCACGGTGGGGCTGTCCTTCATGGCCAGATCAATCTGCCCAGCAACCTCGCCCACGCCGGTCGCAATAACGCACTTCACGCCCGCTGCATTGAAGCGATAAGTCAGATCGTGCTCCACCAGCTGATTCGTAGCCGGGATCGGAATCGCGCCCAGCTTGTGCAACCCCAGAATGCAGAACCAGAACTGATAGTGTCTGCGCAGGATCAGCATCACGCGGTCACCCTTCTTAATTCCCAGCGACTTGAAATAGTTGGCGGCGCGACTGGAATCGCGTGAAATCTGCCGGAAGGTAAACCGGCGTTCATTTCCAAAGCGGTCCAGATGCAGCATCGCCAGCTTGTCCGGCTTCTGCTTCGCCATTTCATCCACGATGTCAAAAGCAAAGTTGAAGTTTTCAGTATTGTGGAATGAAAGCGACGTAACCAGCCCCTTGTCATCCTCCTGCGGCGTCACAAAGTTTTCGTAGATTAGCTTTTCGGTCTGCTTGGCGGCGACGATGGTATCGCGCACCTCCAGCTCCTCGGTTTCGTCGCCTGGAAGCACGACCGCGCAGAACAGGCAATCCGCTCCGTCCACGGCAATCATGCCATGCGGCTTGGAGGAATCGTAATAGATGCTGTCGCCCTCATGCAACACCTCGACATGCTCGCCTACCTGCACCTTCAGAGAGCCCGAAAGGATCAGATCGAATTCCTGTCCGCTGTGACGCGTAAGGTGAATCGGCCGCGACTGCTGCTCCGGCACATACTCGTAGCGTACAAAATACGGCTCGGCAATCTTTCTCTTAAAAAGCGGCGCAAGCGAACGAATCTCAAGTCCCGCCTCTTTTGCGGTAATCTCGCCCATGCCCTTGCGCGTGACGGTGTAGCCGGTCAGCCGGGCGGACTTGCCCTCCATCAGGTCGGTAATTTCAACGCCCAGTTCGAGGGCACATTTATGAATAAACGTAAACGGGAAATCCGTCCGACCTTCCTCATACAGGCGATACATTTCCAGCGACACCTCTGTGCGCTGCGCCATTTCCTCCTGCGTATACCCGGCGATTTCTCTCAACTCGCGAATTCGCGCCGCCACCTCGTAGATTTTGCTGCTGGTAGAACCGAATGACTGCATGACACACTTCCTCCTTTCGCATAAAAAAACGCCTCAAGGAATTCCTTCCTTGAGGCGGGATAAACCCGTGGTACCACTCAAATTGCGCTTTCACGCCACTCGGCAGGCTCTATCAAGCCCTGCGCCCGTAACGCTGCGCCTGCGGGAAACGGCTACTGAAGCTTCACCCTTCCGGCTCGGGAGTGATAGGCTCTCGGACGTAGGCTCACACCGGCTTTCACCAACCGCCGGCTCTCTGTAGAAAGCGCACGACCAACCGTCTCCGTCATCGCTGTTATGCGGTGAATGATAACACGTTCCCCGCCGCCTGTCAACACCGAATCCGCAAATGCCCGAAGAATTAACGCAGCGCGGTTTCTTTACCTGCTTTTCGCGGTTTTCTGCGAAGAATGCACCGCAATCTATCTTGCAATTCGCGCGACGAATGCTATAATCTATGAATAGCTCTTACAAAACTGCAGAATCGGAGGCGAATTGCCATAGATTCCCTGCAAGGCGAGCTCATCCGTCTGGGTATTCATTGTGATGAGCCTGAAATTATCCGGAAGCAGAACGGCGTTACCGTTGCGCGCGTCTCGCGCGGCGGCGAACCCTGCATTCTGAAATTCCTTGAGCAGCCCGAATTCCGCCGCGAAATCGATGCCTATCGTCTGCTGTCTTCGCTCGGCGTCCCGACCATCCGCCTGATCGCGTGCACGGATTCCGCACTGCTGTTAGAGGATTTGACGGCAAGTTCTCGTTGGCGTCTGGCAGAAAGCGACGACATGGCGAACTGTGAAATTGCAGAGCGGCTGGCGGAATGGTACACATGCCTGCATACGCGCGGTCGCGAATATGCACGCGCGCACGGCGACGGGATGTATGACGAAACGGATGCCTTCACGCAGGAAAACCTCGCTTTTGCCCAGGAACGAACCGACACGCAGACACAGCCTATCTGGGCCATAGTCGAGCGCCGCTTCGGCGACCTGCGTGCCCTGCTCGACCGCACGGAACGAACGCTGACCTACAACGACTTTTACTACACCAATATGGCCGTTGCCAAAGACCGAAGCGTCGCCTGCATGTTCGACTACAACCTGCTTGGCAAGGGATTTGTGAGCTCTGATCTTTTAAACGTCACCTCGTCCCTCTCAAAGGAAGCGGGCGAAGCCTTCCTGCGCGCCTATGGTCAGCCGGTCGATCCGGCAGAGCAGGCGTTGGCTGAGGTGATGAGCGTACTCGTCGGACTGATTTTCGCCTGTCGGCGCGAGCACTTCCCCGACTGGGGAAACGCCTGTCTTGCCGAGCTGGAAAACGGGTTTGGTGAAAAAATCGCCCGTCTCTGCGACTCCATGTAACAAACCGGGAGGCACATTCATGTATACCATCTTTGATGCGCATGCGCACATTTACCCCGAAAAAATTGCCCTCAAGGCGACGCACGCCATCGGCGATTTCTACGATATACCCATGAAATACGACGGCACCGTCGATCAGCTGCTCGCACTGGGCGACGAATTCGGCGTACAGAAAACCCTCGTTCACTCGGTGGCCACGGTCGAGCATCAGGTCACGCGCATCAACGATTTTATCATCGGCGAATGCCGCAAACACCCGGAGCGCTTTATCGGCTTCGCCACACTGCACCCGGACTTCAAAAGCCCGTTTAATGAGTTGAAGCGCGCGAAGGCAGAGGGGCTGCGCGGCGTAAAGCTGCACCCCGATTTTCAGAAATTCGAAATCAGCAACCCCTGCATGGATGAAGCCTACGAGGCCATGGCGCAGCTGAACCTGCCGGTTCTGTTTCACACCGGCGACCGACGCTATTCCTTCTCCTCACCGTCGCACATCCCGGTCATTCGCCGCAGGCATCCGGGTCTCAAGGTTATCTGCGCGCATTTCGGCGGCTACACCGAATGGGACGAGGCCGAAACCTGCCTGAAGGGCGAGGATATCTGGGTGGATTCCTCCAGCTCCTTCTTCGCGCTAGGCACGGAGCGCATACGGCAGATGATCAATCTGTTCGGCGAGGAACGCGTGCTGTTCGGCAGTGACTACCCGATGTGGAGCGTGGGCGATGAAATTCAGAACATCCTGTCCCTGAAGCTGCCTGCACGCGTGAACGAGCAAATTTTCTCCGGAAATCTTTCAAGCCTTCTGAATCTGTAATGCGCTCCCCGTCCGGAAAACCGGACATTATTATAAGCATGGAGGTTATATCTATGAGACTGAAGGACAAGGTTGCCATCATCACCGGTGGAAGCCGCGGCATCGGCTATGCCACGGTCGAAAAGTTCCTGAACGAGGGCGCGAAGGTTATCCTTACGGCGAGCTCTCCCGCCACCGCTGCCAAGGCCGTTGCAAAGCTGAAGGAACAGTATCCAGACGCCCCCGTTGAGGGCATCAGCCCCAGCCTCGCCAGCCTGGAGGCAGTTAAGGAGGCCTTTGACGACATCCTCGCCCGCTACGGCCGCATCGACATTCTGATCAACAACGCAGGCATTTCCGAAAGCACGCCGCTCACGCAGTACACGGAGGAAACCTACGACAAGGTAATGGATCTCAACGTGAAGGGCGTTTTCACCGCCACGCGCGCCGCCGTCGACTGCATGATTCAGCAGGGAAGCGGCGTCATCATCAACACCTCCTCCATGGTCAGCATCTCTGGCCAGCCCGCCGGCTTCGCCTATCCTGCATCCAAATTCGCAGTCAACGGCATGACGATTTCGCTGGCTCGCGAGCTCGGCCCGAAGGGCATCCGCGTCAACGCCGTCGCCCCCGGCATCACGGAGACGGACATGATGAAGGCCGTTCCGAAGAGCGTCATCGAACCCATGGTCGCCCGCATCCCGCTGCGCCGCATGGGTCAGCCCGAGGATATCGCCAACGCCTTCGCATTCCTCGCCTCTGATGAAGCGTCCTATATCACCGGCGTCATCCTGAGCGTGGACGGCATGGCGAGAAGCTGATCTCGTTAACCCCTCGCAAAAAGGGAAGTGACCTTCAGGCCGCTTCCCTTTTTACGTGCAGAAATTCTCCCTTTTCTATGCATGCCTTCGTCCATTCAGGTTTGCCAGCACGACTCCGGTCACCGCGCCCACCAGCGCACCGGTGGCAACCTCCATAGCCAGCACCTTCGCCGCGGGCTCAGAGCCATCGATGAGGCTATAGAAACCATAACCCATCAGCATATACAGCATGCCCACCAATGCACCCGTGAGAAGCCCCTTTTCTCCGCCGATACCCACGGCAAACAGCGTGCCTGCCAGAATGCTCACGAGCTTCACGCCCTGATTGATCGCCGTCAAATGCGTCGTACGCAGCCCCGCATAGATCACCAGCAGCGTGAGACCCGCCATCAGCAAAAGCGTAATCGCGCCCGCGGCCAGCGCCCCGCGAAGCACGCGGAAGATACGCCCCATTCTGTCCTCGCGCATAATACTGCCTCCCCGAAACCATTTTTCTGAAAACAGCATATGCGCCTGTCCCCCTTCAAATGAATGGACGACGATCGAGCACGATTTTGAGCGGCACCGTGGAAAGATATTCGCCGGGCAATGCCGTCTGAAGCTCCGAAAGCGCGCACATTGCACCGAACAGCATGTGCAGATCGTCAAAGGATTGATCCGTCCTCGGGTCAGCATTCAACAGGTAGTCCACATATCCCTTTGCAAAGCGCGACAACCGATCGAGAATCTCCTCGCGGCGATAGGCCGTTTGCCGGGATGCACGGTTCAGGCAGAACACCCAGTCGATTTCCATAAAGCCACAGCTTACGCCAAACGGCGCGCCCATTTCATCGTGGTCATACATTGTGATGCAGCTGTCAATCAGCCTCTCGGCATACGGTATCGGCCTGCGCGCGCTGGCATGGTTGAACAGGTAATGGAACCAGCCGTACATGTGATGCGCCGGAATATCCTCGCCGATGCGACCGCGATAGCTCATGCCGTATTCAGGGTCGCAGTGCTCTCTCAGCCACTGAAAATAATCGTTCTGCCATTCAAAGCTCGCGCTGCGCGTGATCGTCAGAGCCGCAAACAGTCCCGCGCCGCGATGAGACATTGGCCACGGATTGCGGTCCCAATCCATCTCTTCCAGCAGCTCGTGCAGCTTTTCCGTATTCAGGTATTTCTTCATCTCGGTCAGTTCATAACGCGGAAGCGCGTCAAACAGCTCCAGCGCGGCGACGCAATGCGCCGTGGTATGAAACGGATGATGCGTCGGCTCGGAAAACAGTCCCGTATCCGGAGCCTGCATGGCCTGCATCGTATCCACCCACTTCGCGCGTTCGCCCGGATCGCGCACCGGCACACCCACGGTATACAAAAGGTTGGCCGCATCTGCGCAGCCATATTCGTTCACGCCCATATTGCGCCCCGGCCCGGAGATCGTCCATCTTGCATAGGCGCCTGTGGAAAGCTCATGACTTTTCACGGTTTCGAGCACCTTGGTGACAATCGGGTCAATGTTCATGCCGTTTTCCCCTCTCCTATTTTTTCGAACGGACGCAGTATCTGCTCCGCCTCCAGAAAGCGATTCATTTCCACGACGCGCTCAGGCAGATAATCCTCTACCCTGTGCCCGTCAAAGCCGACACTCACTCGCAAACCTGCGTCGCGCACCATATGCCGCTGCGCCTGTGATTCCATAAATCGCTTCACATACGCGTGCTCGCGATAGCCGTGGATGGAATCATAGTTTACGTTCATCTCCCAGAACACGCTATGTGCCGCAAGCCTTTTCAGAAATTCCTCCGGTCTCGCGCCCAACGCCTCTATCCAGCCAAACAGATCGGTATGCGCAATGCCGGTGGGAATCCCAAGCGTGCCAGCAAACTCGCAGATATCCCGTCCCACCATAGACGCAGGGTTGTCCAAATGCTCCACCAGGCAGTAATCGAATGCAGAAAGGTCTTCGCCGGGCGTCAGAAAATGCTCTGGAATCGTAGCAATTTCAATACCGCGCAGAATGCGCAGTCGTCCAGCGTAGCGCGCCCGGAGTTCGTCCAGCTCCGCCAGATACCGTGTCTTCCGGGCGCCAATACCGTAATTGTGGTCACTGATCCCCAGAAGCTCAACGCCGCCCCGAATCGCCGCCTCAGCTACCTGTGTCGGCTCGTCACGTCCACAGTTGGAGTAGCGCGTGTGTGCATGCAGATCCTGTATCATGCTCTTGCTCCCTCCCCGTTCAGAAGCACGCGCAGACGCAGCCACGTCGACTGCGCGCCGTGCGCCTCTCGAATTTCCAGAATTACAGACGCATGGTTCAAAACGCCAGCTTGCCACGCCCACAGGAAGCCGTGAAACGACACAAGCCCATCATCAAGTCCCGTAATTGGATGGTGGTTGTGCATCCGCCTCTGCGCGTCAAGCACCGTCTGATGCAGGTGATACGCGTCTGCCTGTCTCCACCCATTTACGCGTACCACTCGTCAATCGGACAATGCTGCGTAATGGGCGCATTGTTTCGGGAATGCCCGACATCCAGCCGCAGACTGCAGGCATTTCGCCCAATCGACGATTCATTTCATCCCGCTATGCAGCAACCTCAAACGGCGTGCAGCCGCAATGGCACGGCATCCCATTTCGCAAATTGCCCACGTACGCACTTGCTGATGCCAAAATGGATGTACGCTGCTGCCGAAATTCTCATTTCATCACCATTTACCATAAAAGACGGCCTGGCTCAGCGCCAAGCCGCCTTTCATATTCTCAATTTGCCGGTTTATTTGTACATCGGGCCGTAGTTCGCACAGGCGCGATAGTCGGCGCCTTCCTTGTCCATGCCAAACGCATTCCAGCAGGCAGGACGGAAAATATCCGACACCGGCACATTGTGCATGGCGACCGGGATGCGCAGCATGGAGCAGAAGGTGATCAGGTCCGCGCCGATATGGCCGTAACTGATCGCGCCATGGTTTGCGCCCCAGTTGTTCATCACGTCGTAGGCCGTCTTGAACGGGCTGCCTTCCTTGCCATCGCAGCGCGGCGCAAACCACGTGCACGGCCAGGTGTAATCGGTGCGCTTCCACAGCTTGTCGTTCACCTCGTCCGGCAGCTTGACCGTCCATCCCTCGGCAATCTGGAGCATCGGGCCCAGACCCTCGACGAGGTTCAGACGAATCATCGTGGCAGGCATCTCGCAATCGGTCACGAAGCGGGAGGAATATCCGCCGCCACGGAAGTAGCCAAGATCGGCGTAGTTCCACGTGGTGTGCTCCATGATCGCCTTCTGGTCCTCCTCGGTCACTTCCCACCACTTCTTCATCAGGCGCTCGCCGTTTGCGTCCACAGCCTGACCGTTCGCATCAAGGCAGCACGCGCCAGAGTTGATCAGGTGGATAAAGCCGCCGTTTTCCTTTGCAACACCCTCTACGTCGTAGCCGGTGCAGCGCTTGACAGCCTCGGGGCTCCAGTAGGTTCGCACATCCGCAAACATCTGGGCGCGGCCGGTAAGCAGCTTCATAAACAGCATGCCAAAGCCGTTCAGCACGTCGTTTTCGGTAGCCAGAATGAACGGCTCACGGGCGCCGTTGTGATCAAAGGAGGTGTTCAGCATGGCCTCGGGGAAATCGCAGTTCGGATAGAAGTCCGTCCACTGGCGCTGTCCCTGGAAGCCGCCGGCAATCGCATTGTGACCCACGGCTTCTTCCTCGCAGCCCTCGGGCAGATTTGGATTGCCATTCATCAAATCCTTGATGATCAGGTACATCTTCAGCGTGAATTCCCAGTCGGCATCCTTTTGTTCACGAGTCTTCTGCAGGTTCGCAGGATTCTTATCAAAGCCCTCGATCACGTTCTTATCCGCCCACGCGCGAAGCTTCTCGTATTCCTTCTGATCGTAAATACCCAGCGTCATGCGGCGGATGACCTCGACCTCGTCGACGGACTCCACGCGCATGCCAAAGTACTTCTCGATGAACTTGCTGTCAATGATGGAGCCGCCGATGCCCATGGTAACGGAGCCAATCTGCAGATAGCTCTTGCCGCGCATGGTAGCCGCCGCAACTGCTGCACGGCCGAACCGAAGCAGCTTTTCCTTTACGTCCTCGGGAATGGAGGTATCGTCCGCCTCCTGAACCTCGTGGCCATAGATGCCAAAGGCCGGCAAACCCTTCTGCGCATGAGTCGCAAGTACGCTAGCAAGATACACCGCGCCGGGACGCTCGGTGCCGTTAAAGCCCCACACGCCCTTGATGGTGTTTCTATCCATGTCCATCGTCTCAGAACCGTAGCACCAGCAGGGAGTGACGGTCAACGTGATGGCGACGCCATTGTTGCGGAACTTCTCCTCGCAGGCAGCGCTCTCGGCCACGCGGCCGATGGTGGTATCGGCAATGATGACCTTTACCGGCTCGCCGTTGGAATAGCGCAGGTTCTCCTCAAAAAGCTTTGCAGCAGCCTTCGCCATATTCATCGTCTGCTCTTCAAGACTCTCGCGCACCTTGAGCGCGCCTCTACGGCCATCAATGGTGGGGCGAATGCCAATGACCGGATATTCGCCAATGTACCTGTTTTTTGCCATATCAATTTCCCTCCGTGTATTTCTGTTGGGGTACCATGATTATACAATAAACCCGCTTATTTTTCAACCGAATTTGCACTGTCTTCGAGGATTTTCATGACCGCCGTCTCGCTCGTGCCCGCCACACAATAAGAGCCGGCCTTCTCATAGACAGCTGCCGACAGGCAAATCGATACGCCGGCATCCAACGAAAGCGCTTCCGTCGTCCTTTACACGCCGAGTCCTTCGGAACCCACGCAAAGGATACCCCTGATGCGTTCTGCCCACCTTCCGCCGTGAAACCGCTCTTGCAAAGGCATTCCGGCTTTTCGGCGGAAGCAGCGCTTTCCTACGCTTCCTCGCGCACCCACACGAGCATTTCGCCCGCGCCACGGTTGTTCCACGCGTAATACGGCACAAACACCGCGCGCACGTCTTCCTTTACGGGCGCATGACGGTCGCAGTAGATTTCGTATTCGTCCCAGCCTGTTTCCGTCAGGCGTTTCGCGTCGCAGACAAGCGTGGGAATGCCGCCGAGCATAGCCTCATCCCTACGCAATTCAAATTTTGCATCCGCGCGCACAGATAGGGAGGGAAGGCTTGCGCCGTTGTCGATCTCCTCCAGGCAGTAGACGACCGGGCCGCGCTGCACGGCGATTTTTCCGATGTCGGCACGAATGCGCGGATGCGCCCGAACTACCGCCACCGGCATGTCCATATCGAATTCCACCTCATCACCCGTCTGCCAGTCACGAGTAAGGAACAAATAGCCGTTATCCATGATCGAGCGTGCATATTCGCCATTCACGTTCAGCCGATACGTCTTGCACCACGCAGGAATGCGCAGTGCCAACGTCATGCCCGGGAACGCCTTCCGGATCCGCACGCTTACGCGGCCGTCCCACGGATAGCCGGTTTCAACGGCAAACGCCGTCTCTCCGTCCTCCAGCGCAACCTGCGCCTCGCAGGATGTGAACAGTGTAACGTAAACCGTATTCGCCTTCTGATACAGCACGCTGCCCGGCAAGGACGAAATCATGCGCGCCAGATTCGGCGGGCAGCAGGCACAGCCGAACCACTTCTGTCGCTCGCTGCGAATATGTGCAAACTGCTGGTTGCTCGCGCTGCGTGCCGGCCACGACTCCAGCGGATTCACGTAGAAGAAGCGATCGCCCTTCAGGTTCATGCCGCTGATGGTTCCGTTGTACAGAAGCCGATCCATCACGTCGCCATATTCACCGCGCGGGTCAAGCCGCATCATGCGCTGTGCGAAGAAATACAGCGAAATGGCCGCGCAGGTCTCGCCGTAAATAAGATCGTTCGGCAGGTCGTCGTCCATTGTGAACGCCTCTCCATAGGCAGACTGCCCAATTGCGCCGGTAATGTACATCTGCCTACGGGTAATATCCTTCCACATCGTCCTGCAGGCCTCCACCAGGCCCTCATCGCCCGTTTCGCGCGCCACGTCCGCCATGCCGGAAAGCAGATAGCCCTGCCGCACAGCGTGACCAAGCGCCTTCTTCTGCTCGCGCACCGGAGCGCCTGCCTGATAGTAGCGATTTCCGGCATACGGTCCGCGCGACCAGCCATGGTCGTCACCGCGCTTTTCCGCCTCAACATCGAAATACTGCGGTGCCTGGCCGCGCTGTTCGACGAAATAGCGCGCAAGCTTTAAATGCTTTTCATCGCCCGTCACTTCATACAGCTTAACAAGTGCCAGCTCGATTTCCTCATGGCCGGGATAGCCCTTCACCTTGCCGTCCTCCGCGCCGAAGCGAGCACCGATACAGTCCACATACCGAATGGCGACATCCAGCAGGCGGCGCTTTCCGGTTGCGCGGAAATAGGCCACGGCAGCCTCGATCAGATGTCCCGCGCAGTATAGCTCATGGTTGTCGCGCAGGTTTGTCCAGCGCTTGTCAAGGCCGGTAAGTATATAGTAGGTATCCAGATAGCCGTCCGGCTGCTGCGCCTCTTCCATCAGTTGAACGGTTTCGTCGATATGCCGTTCGGTTTCCGAATCCTTCTTCCACACCAGCATATGTGCGGCCGCCTCGACCCATTTAAACAGATCACTGTCCTGAAACACGCGGCCGCCGTGCGAATCTCTGGTTCTCCCTGCGGCAGCTCGCAAATTGCGAATGCAATAGCTCGGCTCCGCGCCGGGCACATTGTCATTCAGCGCTTTCCACTGATATGGAATGATGTTTTCCGATGCAAGCCGCATCAGATTCCGAAAAAACGATTCGGAAATGGTCACGCTTTGGGAGCTCACGGGATGAACGCCGTTCAATTCGGCCATAAAATTTCCTCCTTTGTTCGATTGCGCGTCAAGCCGCCGTTTCCGCAGCGGCCGACGTAATTTCTATGGTGTGCAGTCTTCCAAACACGTAGTATTCCAACCATCCGCTGCGCACCTCCCGTGCCGAGCGGGTAAACACGCGCGCTGAAAACGTGTTCCGGCCAAACGACGGAATATCCTTTGGCCCACCGTCAAGGCTCAGAAGCACGAGGTCGCCGTCGACGCTCTTCACCTGCAGTTGCGCCCACTCGCCTGCGAACAGCGAGTAATTGCTCACCTCCACATCGATGGTCACGACATAATAGGCCTGAATCGTGTCCAGCGCAGTCACGCCCTCCAACTTCCCGTCCTGCACCATTTGCTGAACGGCTGCGAAGTCCTCGGGATACGCGCTCGCGGATTCCACCCTCACGCTGACCTCGGCGGGCAGCCTGGATGACCAGACGTAGTAGCCCACGAAAAGCAATAGCGCCGCTGTGAGCCCAGTCAGAAATTTGGCAATTGTTTTCATACGATACCTTCCTTGCTTTGCTTGTTTTCTATTGTAGCATGACCGCCAGGAAATGTCCATATACAAACTGTTTGCGTTTTTCGCGCCAATGCTGTATAATAGAGTATGAATGATTATAATCAGCACTCGGAGGATGCTTATGGCGGAAAAAATCGTGCTTGTGGACGGATACAGTCTGCTGTATCGCGCATTCCACGCCCTTCCCCTGATGGACAACGGCGAGGGGCAATACACCAACGCTGTATACGGCTTTCTTTCGATGCTGCTCAAAGTGCTCTCGGAGGAAAAGCCGACCTATTGCGCTGTCGCCTTCGACGAGCACGCACCTACATTCCGGCACCTGCGCTACGAAGCCTACAAGGCTGGTCGCGCGCCTACGCCGGAGGAAATGCGCCCGCAGATTCCCGCTGCGCGCGAAATTCTTGAAAAAATGCACATTGCCCAGCTAAGCCTTGGCGGCTACGAAGCCGACGACCTTCTAGGCACCGTCAGCCGCCTATGCGAGGAAACCGGCGTAGATTGCCTGATCGTGACCGGCGACCGGGACAGCTATCAGCTGGCGGGCGAGCGCACGACAATCCTATATACGAAAAAGGGGATTTCCGAAACGGAGCGCGTAACGCCCCAATGGATTTATGAGAAATACGGTGTCACACCCGCGCAGATGATCGACGTAAAGGGACTGATGGGCGACAGCTCCGACAACATTCCCGGCGTACCCGGAGTGGGCGAGAAGACGGCGACAAAGCTGGTCGCTCAGTACGGTACGCTGGAAAGTGCGCTTGAGAACGCCCCATCCATGAAGGGAGCGCTCAGACAGCGCCTGATGGACAATGACGCGCAGGCTCGCGAAAGCAAGTTTTTAGCCACGATCGACCGTCATGCTCCCATCGAGTTTCGCTTTGAAAGTTGCCGAGTAGGCGACCTGTCCGGCGGACTGGATGCGATGCGCCGCCTGAAGCTGCGTTCGCTCGTCGAGCGCGTACAAGCACTGAAGCCGGAAGCGCCAAAGGAGGCGGCTCCCGTGCCCACAAAGCAGAGGACAGTTTCCATAGAAGGCGCCGCTGCACTGAAGACGCTGCTTGCCCAATGGTTTGAAAATCCGCCGGACGTTATCGCTCTTCACATCGGCGAATTCCTTTCCGCCGCAACGACGGACGGACGCCGTCTTCGGTGCGAAATCGGCGGCACGCTGCTCTCGCCAGGCCTGACCGACGAGGAAATCGCGAACGCGCTGCGTCCCATCGAATGCTCGAACACAACCCGCGTCGTGATGCATAATATGAAGGCGTATCCCGGTAGCCTTCATCGCCTTGAGGGGCGCGCCGACGATACGATGCTTGCCGCTTACTCGCTGAATCCCCAGAAGAGCGCGCTCTCACCGGAGGATGTATGCGCCGCGATGAGCCTTCCCTTCGACGCAAACTGCCCTGCTGCCAGCCTGCTAGCACTGGCAGACGCGCTAAAGGAAGCCCTCGTGCGCGACGAACTGACGAGTCTGTACAACACGATCGAAATGCCTTTGCTGTTCGTTTTGCACGACATGGAGCGCGCCGGTTTCCGCGTGGATGCGGATTATCTTCAGCGGCTGGGCGAGCTGTACACGCAGCGGCTGGACGAGACCGTTGCCCGCATACGAACGCTCGCCGGGGAAGCCGCGCAATCCGTAAACCTGAATTCCCCCAAGCAGCTTGCAAAGCTGCTGTTTGACGACCTTCGTATCCCTGCGCCGGGCGGCAAAAAGAACCCCGGCACCTCCGCTGAGGTGCTTGAGGAATTGGCGGCAGATTATCCTATCTGCGGGCTGATCCTGGAATACCGCAAGTATCAGAAGCTGAACAGCACCTATGTCTCGGCGCTTACGCGTATGCGCAATGCGGACGGACGAATTCATACCTCGTTCGAGCAGGCAGTAACCGGCACGGGACGCATTTCCTCGCGCGAGCCGAATCTGCAGAACATCCCGGTACGCACGGAGCTGGGGCGCGAAATCCGTCACGCCTTTGTGTCCGAGCCTGGCTGGCGGCTGGTGGATGCGGACTATTCGCAGATCGAGCTGCGCGTTCTGGCGCATATGTCGGGTGACACTGGCATGCAGGCCGCATTTCTTCACGACGAGGACATTCATGCCCGCACCGCCGCCGAGGTCTATGGCGTTCCGATGGAGGCAGTTACGCGCGAAATGCGCTCCGCTGCCAAGGCCGTGAACTTCGGTATCGTGTACGGCATCAGCGATTTCGGCCTTTCGCGCAACATCGGCGTTTCCCGCAAGGAGGCCGCCGAATTCATTGAGCGCTACTTCAGCCGCTATCCCGGTGTGAAGCGCTATATGGATGAGCAGGTGCGTCTGGGGCGGGAGCAGGGCTATGTCACAACGCTTTTCGGCCGTCGGCGCTATCTGCCGGAGTTAGAAAGCAGCGCGTATACGATGCGCGCCTTCGGCGAGCGTGCCGCAATGAATAGCCCCATTCAAGGCACGGCTGCAGACATCATCAAGCTGGCGATGATTCGCGTGCACGACGCACTGAAGGCGCGTGGCCTTCGGGCGCGGCTGATTTTGCAGGTGCACGACGAGCTGATTGTCGAAGCGCCGGACGACGAGCTAGAAGCCGTGCGCGCGCTGCTGCTCGACGGCATGGAATCGGTCGTTCATCTGAACGTTCCGCTGAAGGCGGAGCTTTCTACGGGAGGAAACTGGAATGAGTGCAAATCGTAAAGAAGTATTCATTGTCGGCCTGACGGGCGGCATTGCCTCCGGAAAATCGGAGGCAGCAAGGCATCTTTCAACGTTGGGCGCATGCTGCATCGATGCCGACGCCATCTCTCACGCGCTCACCGCGCCGGGCGGTGCGCTGCTCGGCATCATCCGGGAAACATTCGGCGACGAGGTTTTTCTGCCGGACGGTTCGCTGAACCGCCGTGCGCTGGGTGAGGTCGTGTTCAGCGATCCCGCAAAACGCCTTGTTCTGGATTCGATCACGCATCCTGCCATTCAAAAGGCCGTCATGGATGACATTGAACGCGCAGCAACCGAGGGCAAAAGCTTGGTTTTCATCAATGTGCCGCTGCTGTTTGAAACCGGCATGGATGCGCTTTGCGACGAAACGTGGCTGATTTCGCTGGATCGTGCCACGCAGGCTGAGCGTCTGATGGCACGCGATAGCTTGACCCGTGAGCAGGCAGAGGCACGCATTGATTCCCAGATGCCGCTGGAGGAAAAGGAACGCCGCGCCACCGTCGTGATCGACAACCGCCGCTCTGTGGAAAAGCTGAATTCAGAGGTTGGCAACTTGTATCAGGCGCTGAAAAAGCGCGTTGAACGAATGGAGAATGAATGAAGAAACGAAGGAAACGGCGTCCCCGTCTCATCCCTTTGGCCATTCTCGCGTTGCTTGCCGTCCTGTTTGTCGCGGTATATCCGCGCATGGCGGCGCACTCGCAGTATCCCGTGCGGTATGAGACCGAAATCCGTGAGGCTGCGGAGGTCTATTCGCTGGATCCCGCGCTGCTCGCCGCCGTCGCACGCATCGAGTCCAGCTATCGTGCCGACGCACGCTCCTATGCGGGCGCGCTTGGACTGATGCAAATCATGCCTGAGACCGGTGCATGGATCGCAGAAAAGCGCGGCGAGCGTGACGTATTCAACGATGACCTGCTGCTTGATCCTGAATCCAGTCTTCTGTACGGCGGGTGGTACATACGTTATCTGCTGGACGAATTCGGCGGCGACTTCACCTGTGCCGTGGCGGCATATCACGCCGGACAGGGTGCCGTACGCAAATGGCTGCAGAACCCCGCCTATTCCCCGGACGGCCTCACGCTGTCCTCCTTCCCCACCGACGCTCCCAGAACTGGACATTACGTTTCGAAGGTACGAAAAGCCTATGATTACTATCATGAAAAATACCGGTAAGCATGCGTTCTGTCTGCTACTTGCACTGGCAATAGCCATCTTTTCCCCTCTGTCTCCCGCTGTGCGCGCAGCCAATGCGGATCGATTTGTCATCGGTCTCGTTTCGGAAAGCGGCGCGCCCATCAATCCCTATCTGTGCACGCAACGCGACTTGATCAATATCAACGAGCTAATTTTTGAAAGCGTGCTCACGCTGGATGATAACCTCCAACCCACAAGCGAGCTTGCACTTTCGTGGACGCAGAGCGGAAAGACCTTCGTTTTCAAGCTGCGCGACAACGTGCGCTTTCACGATGGTTCCTACCTGTCTGCGCAGGACGTGTACGCCTCCTTTGAATACATCCGCGCGCTCGGCGAAAGCAGTCCGTACTATACCCGCTGCCAATACATAAGCTCCATTGAGGTCACCGACACCAACACGCTCACCGTCACCGGCAAATACGAAAGCTATCTGACGCTCTACGCCATGACCTTTCCCGTAGCCCAGCGCGACAGCGTATCGTGGAATCTGCCCTGCGGAACCGGCCCCTACTGGTATATGAACTACGAGGCCGACTGGCTGCTGGTGGATGCAAATCCGTACTGGTGGAAGGTCGCGCCGACAATCTCCCACATCTACGGCTACCGCTATAATGAAACCGGAGATGCGCTGAAGGCGCTGAGTATCGGCGAAATTGACGCGCTCGCCACGCGCTCGCAGACGGCGGCGCTCGGCCGCCTGCTCAGCGACCGTACCAGCGTAGACTATACGACGCTCACGTATGAGATGCTGATTCCCAACATCAAAAAAACGCTGTTTGAAAACGTCAACACCCGCAAGGCCCTGATGTACGCCATTGATGTAACCACGCTGGCCTCTAACATCTACATGGACATGGTCACGGAATCCGAGGTGCCCGTACCGCCCGGCAGCTGGCTGTACGAGCCGCAGTCCGCTATTTATTTCGAATCGCAGGAACGCGCACTCCAGCTGCTCTACGCAGCCGGGTGGGGAGACTACAACAACGACGGCATCCTCGACCGCGTCGTAGATGGCGTGCTTTTGCAGTTTGAGTTTACGCTGCTTACCTACGTGGACGATACGGCCGCGACGCGCACCCATGCTGCCGATTTGATCTGCGATCAACTGCGGCCGCTGGGCATCAATATCACCGTGAAGACCGACACAAAGGCCAACGTTCAGAAAGCTTTGAAAAACGGGAACTTCGACATGGTGCTCGGCGCCGTAAACACGTCCATCCTGCCCGACCTCACATTCCTATGCAATTCCAGCGGGCGCATGAATTACTCGGGGTACTCTGACGTAGGAATGAACAATCTGCTGACCAACATCTACGAAACCACCGATGAGGCGCAGTTCAAATACCTTTTCAGCCAGCTTCAGCTGAAAGTTTCGGACGATCTGCCCTTCCTCGGCCTGTTTTTCCGCAAGGGTACTCTGATGACTACCGCAAACGCAGTCGGCTTCAGCCCCGTCCTCGAATCAGACGCGCTGAATGGAATCGAATATCTAGAATTCGAATAGCACCTCTGAAAAAAGCTCCCGCCATGAAGTATCCGCAAAAGCGATAAATCCTCCGTATGATTTCGATCATGCGGAGGATTTATCGCTTCTTCCAACCCCATTAGCAGCAAATGGTTTATCTTTGCATAGCGCCCGACAGGCTGCTATTTCATGCGTCTGTCAAATTGCCTTTTATTTTTCCAAATCCCAAACAATCTGATAGGTCTCATCCTGGAATACCAATTCTCCCGAAGCCAGCAGCTCTTCCTGCATGCAGCCCCGCTTTTCTACAATTAGCCTACCATTTCGCAGATTCAATCTATAATCAAACTGCCCTCGATCTGATTTCTCAAAGCTTGTTCCGGTTGCGTAGTCGTAAATAATAAAACGATCATCAACCAATCCCGAGCCGAGACTGGTTGTTGAACAAAGCTCCGGATTACCGTCGCCATTCAGGTCGCAGAAATACACACTCCAGATCGGCCAACCGGTATAGAGGGTTCTGGCTTCCTCGTCCGTAATAGCCTCAAGCGTTCCGCTATTCCAGCGAAACGTGACGCCGGGAAATTCATCCAGACTGATCTCCTTAACCGTATTCCAAAGCATTTCATCTCCGTTGAGGCAGTCAAACCATTTCGTCGCAACGAGATGTCCTTCATCCTCGGATTCCTTTTTCCCGCAGCCTGCCAATGATAGGGTAAGTGCAAGCAACAGCAGCATGGATATTGTCTTTTTCATATTCTACCTCTCTGTAACAATTTCCAACTTATCTCATACCTTAAAAAACGCCCGAACATTTCCGTCCGGGCATTCTCTGTATCAATTAGAGATTATTCCTTTTAAGCGCCTGCCCGGCCATCGCTTTGCCTTTTTCCCTGCGACCAGCTTCTAACACTCACTGATTTATGTGCGCAGAGGAAAGTTCTTTTGAGGGCGACTATTTTCCAGAATCGCTCTTGCTCTGCATCTGGAACGTGGACAGCACGACCTCGGCAATCTGCTGCGTTGCGCCCGTGAACGTGAAGATGTACATATTCTCTCCGACCACCATATAATACTGGCGGATTTCATAGCCGTTGTAATCCGCGCCAATATACAGAAGGTTGGCAATCGAATTATATTCGTATTTCCCGCAGTCTTCCGAGAATTTGATGCCGGGATACTGCGCGCTGAGCGCATTTTTGAATGCGTCCAGTGAATCGATTAAATCCTCGTTGCTGGCTCCGTCGGCTTTTCCGTAGTGCAGAACCATGTTTGCGCCGTCGGCGGACGCAGCGATCAGCACGTCGTTTTCCGCCGTCATTTTCTTTCGAATTCCGTCCACATCCATATCCGGAAGCAGCTCGCTCGCCTGATCCAGATTCTCCTGATGGGATCCTGCGCCAATCAACGCCCACTCAGCAGGTACGCCAACATAATAGCCTGCGTAGGGACTGATGTAGCCATGCATCAGAATGCCCTCGTCCTCTGCCTCCGAGGGCGTCGCCGCCGTTTCAGCCATTACCGGCAGACACGCAAGCAGTATGGAAAGCGTAAGCAAACATGCGAAAACTCTCTTCATTTTTCGTTTCCCTCCCATTCATCGGATTCATCATAGCACAAATAACCGCCAAAAGCAACGCATAAACTGGAGAATTCATCTTTCATTCTATCCCGCGCCCACAATTTGACGTTTTTTTACCAAATTTCAGACCAAAAAACGGAACCTCTATAGAAACACGTGCGTCTAAGAAACACCAATGATCCGGAGGTGGAATTCATGAAACGCACAATTTCGATTTTTCTTGTTCTGGTAATGCTTCTTGGTCTCTGCCCTGCGGCATTGGCTGACTGGGGCGACGACGGATGGGGCGATTCCAGCAGCTGGGGAGACATCCCCTCCACCAGCGCCGTCACTACAGTAGAAGCTAAGACAAAGCTTTCCTCTGCCTCCAATGCGCAGCTTCGCAACATCGAGCTCGCGGCGGACGCTATTTCCGGCACGCGCATCTCGTACGGCAGTGATTTCAGCTTTAACGACGTCGTAGGCGAGCGCTCGGCCGCTAACGGCTATCGCATAGCCATCAACGGCCGTGGCGTAAGCGTTCGCGGCGGCGGCGTAGGCCAGGTTGCGACGACCCTGTATCTGGCGCTTAAAAAACTGAAGGGCATCAGTTACGTCGAGTTGCACACCTACGATGACCGATTCACCGGTAGTTACGTAGCCTCCGGCAGCAACGCCGTCGTTACCGACTATGCCAACGGGCAGGACTTCATCTTCCGCAACAAGGCAGGCAATCTGACCATCGAAATGTGGGTCAGCCGCAGCTACCTGTACTGCCAGATCTCGGTTTCCGCTTCCTCTTCAACCGGTAGCGACACGACCAGCAGCAAGGTCGGCTCCGCATCAATCAAGCTTTCCGGCACCAACACGCTGAAGAACAACGTCCGTCTGGCCGCTGAAAGCATTAACGGCATCACGCTGTCCTCGTGGGATGAGTTCTCCTTCAACCAACTCGTCGGCCCCCGCACCGAAAACCATGGCTATGGCGCCGCTATCAACGGACGCGGCGTACGCGTAATCGGCGGCGGCGTAGCTCAGGTTGCCAGCGTGATTTACATGGCTGTAGAAAACCTAAACAACGTGGTTGTCACTGAATCCCGTACCTATGGCAGGGATTACAACCAGTCCTACGTGTCTAATGCCGACAACGCCATTGTGACCGACTACAATAACGACATTGACTTCTGCTTCCGCTACTACGGCTATGGCAGCCTGAAGCTCGTTGTTACCGTAAACAAGAGCGGCACGCTTCTGACCTGCAGCGTGTACGAAAGCAAATAAGCGCCATCCGCAGCCGGTGTAACGCACCGGTTGCTTCCATTTAAAAGCGCCTGCCTCCGTTTGGAAGCAGGCGCTTTGCATATATGGAATTATTCTGCCAGCGTGATTTCCTTATGCGATTCGGAGGAATCGTAGATCGCCTGCATCATCTTGGCGGTGATGATGACCGTGTCGATATGAGAAGGCATCTTCTCGCCGGTCTTGATGCAGTCGATAAAGGCGTTGATTTCGTTCTCGAAATGGTTGCGCTGCTTGAACTCGGGCTTGTACTCAATCAGCGCACCGTGCTCGGCGGTGTACACCTTGAAGTCCGCACCGTACTGCAGACGGATACCGGCCTTATCGCCCATGAAGTCAATATAGGTTTCAGACTCGCCGATATTCTGCGCCCACGCGCCGTTCACGGTGATCGTCGGGCCTGCAGTGCGGATCAGTGCGGTCACGGAATCGTCCACATCGTAGGTACCGTTCACGTTCTTGGTATTCTCTGCCCACATGCTCTTATAGGCATAGTTCTTCATATCCTTACCCAGCTTGCAGAACGCTTCGCCGGTAACCGTCTTCGGCGTGGGATCGCCGCAGCAGTACATCACGATGTCCAGGTAGTGCACGCCCCAGTCAATCAGCGCGCCGCCGCCTGCGATAGCCTTCGTGGTGAACGCGCCGCCCAGTCCGGGAATGGAGCGATGCGCACGGAAGGAAACGTATACATGGAACACGTCGCCCAACTTGCCATCATCAATGAACTGCTTAATCATGTTCACGCTGTCATTAAAGCGATTGACAACGCCGATGTTGAGCACCTTGCCGGTCTCGTGCTGAACCTTCTGCATTTCCAGCGCTTCCGCATAGGTACGGGCAGCAGGCTTTTCACACAGTACGTTCTTGCCGGCGCGCAGAGCGTCAATCGCGATGACGGGATGCATGTTATTGGGCGTGCAGACGGAAACCGCCTCGATTTCCGGATCGTTCAACGCCACATGATAATCGGTAATCGCCGTGCCGCAGCCGTAGGTTTCCACGGCCTTTTCGGCGCGTTCCGGGATAATATCGCAGAAATACTTGATCTCTGCCTCGGGATTCTTCATATAAGCGGGAATGTGCGCCGCATTTGCAATGGTACCGCAACCGATGATGGCAACCTTCATTTCAATTCACCCTCCGCATTGTTAATTATCGTTCCGTTTCATGTTCGAAGTGGGAACATTTTCCGGTCACTTCTATTATAAATCATGCATGCCGGAAAAGATTTTCAATCATGTTAAATACTTTCATCAATTTGAATATTTCTCATGCAGAACGTCCGACAGACGTACAAAATCTGCCAGCGTCAGCGTTTCCCCGCGCACTCGCCCGTCAAGTCCCGCTGCATCCAGCGCTTCGAGCGCATCCGCCCGCGATAGGTTCAGCCCAGCGGTCAGGTTATTGGCCAGCGTCTTGCGCCGCATGCGGAAGGCCACCTGAACCAGATTCAGAAACGCCTCCTCCCGTTCCGCAGGCACTACGCGCGCTTCCCGCATTTCCAGTCTCAAAAGCGCACTGTCCACGTGCGGCGGCGGCGTAAACAGCGCCGCCGGCGCTTCCATTACCATGGATGGTTCCGCAAAATACCGAACCGTAGCAGCTGTCGCGCACCAGTTTCGATCGCCCGGCTGCGAAAGCATCCGCTCTGCCGCCTCCTTTTGCACCATTACGGTAATCCTTCTTGGCGACAGCCGCACAGCGCGCATGAGGAAATCTGCGGTGATGTAATACGGCAGATTGGCAACGATGGAAAACGGTGTATTTTCGCCGAACGCCTCCGCCGTCAATGCCTTCAGATCCACCTTCATGCAATCGGCAAAAACGACGCGCGCGTTCCGCTCGCCCAGCACATCGTAAAGCACCGGCTCTACGGCGCGATCCAGCTCGACAGCCAGTACATCTGCACCCGCATCGGCCATCATCGCCGTTAGAAGCCCCGCACCTGGGCCGATCTCAAGGATATGGTCGCCTGCCGTCACCCCCGCGCGTGCCACAATCTCAGCCACCGCATGGTCATCCAGCAAAAAATTCTGTCCCAGCGAATGCGAAAAATGAAACCCATGTGCCTCAAGCGCCACGCGCGCCCGAAGCGACAGCGACAGTTCATCCGGCATAGTCGTCCTCCCATGGTTTCTTTGCTGCAAAAAGACTTCGGAAAACAAGGCGAGAGGATGCATCGATTTTCCTCCCCAATTCGCCGGAAGCACCGAGCGCAATCGGAATATGCGCCAAGCCGCTTGTGAGGGTGGCGCGGAGGGGGAGCAAGCTTCCCCTCCGCCTTCCCGCGTCAGCGCAGTGCTTCGAGTTCACGGATGCGCCCGCGAATGGATTCTGCCAGCGTTTTCTTTTCTTCCAGCTTGGCCCTTTCCTGCTCCACCAGCTGCGCCGGCGCCTTCGCAAGAAAGCCCTCGTTATGCAGCTTGGCATCCGCGCGTGCAATCTCGTTCCCGGCATTCGTCAGATCCTTGTTCAGGCGCGCAATTTCCTTGTCCACATCCACCAGCTCGCCCAGCGGAATGAAAAGAGAACAGCCCGCAGTTACGGCAGATGCGGATTTTTCCGGATTCGGCGCCGAAGCGTCTAAGTACTCTACGCCACTTGCCGCAGCCAGACGCATGAAGTAACCCTCCGCACCCTTAAACGCATTCATCAGATCCGGCGCAGGCTTTAGAATCAGCGTAGCGCGCTTGGAGGCATTCACCTTCATCTCCACGCGCAGATTGCGCGCGGAACGAATGACCTCCATCACAGCCTCCATCTGCTTGGCTTCCTCATCGAAGTCGTATTCCGGCTTTGCCTCCGGCCAGCTGGCATTGATCAGCATGCCCTCATGGCCGGGCAGGTAGGAATACAGCTCCTCGGTAATGAACGGCATGTAGGGATGCAAAAGCTTCAGGATGCCAGTAAGCACGTAAATCAGCGTTTCCTGCGTGGCGTTTCTGGCCTCCGCGTCGTCCCCGTTGAGCGCATGCTTGCTCATCTCGATGTACCAGTCGCAGAACGACGACCAGATGAAATCATACAGATTCGCAGCCGCCATGCCGAGGTCGAAGGAATCGAGGTTCTGAGTAATTTCACGCACGATGTCGTTAAAGCGCTTAAGCATCCACTTATCCGACAGCGCAAGATGCTCGGCAGAGGGCATACCCTTCGGCTCGAAGCCCTGCATGTTCATCAGCGCAAAACGGCTGGCATTCCAGATTTTGTTGGCGAAGTTGCGGTACGTCTCTATCTTCTCGAGCGACATACGCACGTCCGCACCGGGTGCAACGCCAATTTCCAGCGAGAAGCGCAGGGCGTCCGCGCCGTACTTGTCAATAACCTCCAGCGGATCAATGCCGTTGCCCAGAGACTTGCTCATCTTGCGGCCCTGCGCGTCGCGCACCAGACCATGCATCAGCGCCACGCTGAACGGGCACTTGCCGGTCTGCTCCAGCCCCGAGAACACCATGCGCGCCAGCCAGAAGAAAATGATGTCGTAGCCGCAGGACAGCACGCTGTTTGGGTAGAAGTACTGATAATCCTCGGTCTCCTCCGGCCAGCCGAGCGTAGAAAACGGCCACAGTGCCGAGGAGAACCACGTGTCGAGCACATCCTCATCCTGCCGCATGGGCGCGCCGCACTTCGGACAGACCTTGACATCTTCGCGGGACACGATGATTTCGCCGCAGTCATCGCAGTAGAAGGCCGGGATACGGTGTCCCCACCAGAGCTGGCGGGAAATGCACCAGTCTCGTGTGTTCTCCATCCAGTTCAGATAGGTCTTTTCAAAGCGCTCCGGCACGAAGCGCAGCTCTCCGTCCTTGACCACCTTCACGGCGGGACGCGCCAGCGGCTCCATCTTTACAAACCACTGCTTGGATACCATCGGCTCGATCGTGTGGTGGCAACGGTAGCAGGTGCCCACCTCGTGATTGAGCGGCTCGATTTTCTTAAGCAGACCCGCTTCCTTAAGGTCAGCCACAATCGCCTTGCGCGCTTCGGCCGTGGTCATGCCGGCATACTTGCCGCAGTCGAGCACCACGGGCTCGTCCTTCGTGGCACGGCCGCTTGCAATCCACTCAGCGTTTTCGGCGGCTTCCTTCGCGCCGGTCATATGGCCGTCGTAGGTGAACACGCGCACCATGGGCAGGTTGTGACGCTTGCCCACCTCGTAGTCGTTGGGGTCATGCGCGGGCGTAATCTTCACGACGCCGGTTCCTTTGGTCATGTCAGCATGCTCGTCGCACACGATCGGAATTTCCTTATTGATCAGCGGAAGCACCACATGGCAACCATGCAGATGCATATAGCGCTCGTCCTCTGCGTTAATAGCCACGGCCGTATCACCCAGCATGGTTTCGGGGCGCGTGGTAGCCAGCTCCAGCATTTCGCCGGTTTCCTTCAC
>CAZKQB010000003.1:0-108566 GCA_964554795.1 uncultured Oscillospiraceae bacterium
GCCGCGGCGGCAGATGCGCCCAAGCGCCTTCGTGCTGCATCGCTCTCCGGCGTTTGGAATGCCGCAGGGCAGGCGAACGGCCTATGCGCCGAATTTTGCTGCGGCAGCAGACAGCGCCGAAACGCCCTCCTGCGCGGCCAGCTCGGTTTCCTCGCGCACGCCGGCGTAAATCTTCAGCTTCGGCTCCGTGCCGCTGGGACGCACGCATACCCATGCATCGCCCTCCAGCTTGTACAGAAGCACGTCCGACTTGGGCAGATCCAGAATTCCCTTTTTGAAATCCAGCGCCTCCAGTACGCGGCGGCCGCCGATTTCCGCGGGCGGGCAGGCGCGCAGATCGGAGGTGGTCTTCTCGCGCTTTTCCATGCCGTCCACGCCGGGCATGACTACGGATACGGTCTTTTCGGCATAGTAGCCGTACGCCTTATACATATCCTCCAATGCGTCGAACAGGCTCATGCCGCAGCTCTTGTAGTATGCGGCCATCTCGCACGCCAGCAGTGTCGCGATTACGGCGTCCTTATCGCGGATGTATCCGCCGGTCAGGTAGCCGTAGCTTTCTTCGAAGCCCAGAAGGAAGTGATGGTTGCCGGCATGCTCCTTTTTATCGATCGTTTCGCCGATAAACTTGAAGCCGGTCAGCACGCGCACGACCTCGATGCCGTAGCGCTTCGCGATGGCGTCCACCATTCGGGTGGAAACCACGGTGGTTGCCATATATGCGTCTGGCGCAGGCTTTTTTGCGCGCAGGATGTATTCCAGCATCAGGCAGCCCGCCTGATTTCCGGTCACGGGCGTCCAGCGGCCGTCCCGGCGAATCATCATGCCCATGCGGTCGCTGTCCGGGTCGGTGCCGATGATCACGTCTGCGCTAACCCTATCGGCGTAGCCAATGGCGAGCGTGAAGGCCTCCGGGTTTTCCGGGTTCGGAGATTTCACCGTGGGGAAGCGGCCGTCCGGCAGCTCCTGCTCCTCCACGACGGTAACGTCCTCATAGCCTGCGCGCGCAAGCGCTGCGCGAACCAGCTTGTTGCCCGCGCCGTGCAGCGGCGTGTACACGATTTTCAGCTTCACGCCGGTGCGCGAAAGCAGCTCGGGGTCGGGCCGCAAGGACAGCACATGGCGGATGTATGCATCGTCCACCTCGCTGCCAATGATGTGCAGAAGATCCTTTTCCTTTGCCTCTGCCTCGTCCATCAGCTCCACGCCCAGCGGATCAATTTCGCTCATGCGACGCAGCACGGCGTCCGCCGTGACCGGCGTAATCTGTCCGCCATCCGCGCCATAGGCCTTGAAGCCGTTGTATTCTGCCGGATTGTGGCTCGCGGTTACCACGATGCCTGCCGCGCAGCCCAAATGCTTGATGGTGAAGCTTAGCTCCGGCGTGGGGCGCAGAGAATCAAACAGATACACGCGAATGCCCTTTTTTGCCAGCACGCGCGCAGAGTCCTCGGCGAACTCGCGCGAGAACTGGCGGCTGTCATGTGCAATGGCTACGCCCTTTTCGCATGCGTCCGCGCCCTCGTGAATCAGCTGGTCGCCCAATCCTGCCGCTGCGCGGCGCACGGTATATACGTTCATTCGGTTCGTGCCCGCGCCCAGAATGCCGCGTAGACCGCCCGTGCCGAATTCCAGATCCCTGTAGAATCGATCCTCAATCTGCTTTTCGTCGCTCGCGATTGCCATGAGCTCCTGCCTTGAGGTCTCGTCCAGCCTTGCGTCGTTTACCCAAAGATTGTATCTTTCCTTTGCATTCATACGCGCCGCCTCCTGCATATCACTTTCCATTATCAATCATACCACAGAATAGGCAAAAAATCAATCGCAGAGGAATCGAGGTCTGTCTGCAGGCGACGATAGAAAACGGTCTTGCTCCGGTGAAATTGCGGAGCAAGACCGTGAAGAAAACTGGCTTTGCGGCAGAGCCTTTCTGTCCGCCGGCTGAGGCGCAGGGCGCTCCGCACGACTCAATCGGGCGCGTTTACAGCACCTTTTGCAGGAAGCTGATCAGGCGAGGGCTTTGCGGGGAGTTGAACAGGTCGTGAGAGGGCCGGTCTTCCTCGATATGGCCGCTGTCAAGGAAGAGTGTACGGCTGGAGACTTCGCGGGCAAAGCGCATTTCGTGCGTTACGACGATCATCGTCATGCCCTCCTCGGCCAGCCGCTTCATAACCTCAAGCACCTCGCCGATCATTTCCGGGTCAAGAGCGCTCGTCGGCTCGTCAAACAGCATGACCTCCGGGTTCATCATCAGCGCGCGCACGATGGCGATGCGCTGCTTTTGTCCGCCCGACAGCTGCGCGGGGTAGGAAAACGCCTTGTCGAGCAGTCCCACGCGCTTCAATAGCTCCTCGGCCTTCGCCGTCGCTTCTGCGGGAGCCATGTGCTTAATTTTGATGGGCGCGGCGGTCAGATTGCTCATCACGTTCATGTTGTTGAACAGGTTGAACTGCTGAAATACCATGCCCATGCGCTCGCGGTGCGCGTTAATGTTCACCCTTTTCTGGCAAATGTCGGTTCCGTCAAAAAAGACGCTGCCGGAGGTGGGCGTTTCGAGCAGGTTTAGGCAGCGCAGAAAGGTGCTCTTTCCACCGCCGGACGGGCCAATCACGCTGACGACCTCGTGCTCGCGGAAGGATACGGAGATGTTGTCCAACACCTTCAGGGTACCGAAGCACTTAGTGAGACCTTCTACCCGAATGATTTCGCGATTATTTGCGTCCACGGTTCATTCTCCTTTCCATGAGCGCGATCAGGCGGCCGCCGATAAACGTCATGATAAAATAGATGATTGCGGCGATGAACAGGCATTCCAGCGTTTTGTAGTTTTTCGCCTTGACGCCGTTGGTGCGGTACATCAGATCCGCAATGCCGATGACGGAAACGATGGACGATTCCTTGATGATGGTAACGAATTCGTTGCCCAGCGCCGGAAGAATGTTCTTCACAGCCTGAGGCAGTACCACCATGCACATGGCCTGCGTCTTTGTGAAGCCGAGGCTGCGCGCAGCCTCCATTTGACCGCTGTCCACGGCCTGAATGCCGGAGCGGATAATCTCGGCCACATATGCGCAGCTGTTCAGGCTCATGGCTACGACACCCGCGGCGAAGCGTTGAAAATCGGGGATGAAGCTTACGTCCGGGAACTTGACGCCGATCATCGGCAGTCCGTAGAAGATAAACATCAGCTGCACAAGCAGGGGCGTGCCGCGGAAGAATTCGATGTAGGCGGTGGCCAGCCATTTCAGGGGCTTGAAGCCGCTCAGCTTGGCCATGGCCATCAGAACGCCCAGAATCGTTCCCAGCAGCACGGTGAAAAACGCGATGATCAGCGTGTTTTTTGTGCCCTCCAGAAAAAAGCTGTAGTATTTTTCCAGCGTCTTCCCTACATTTATAAAGAAGGTCATTTGGGAAAAGAACTCCTGAACGGCTGTCGAGATGGTGCTCCAGCAGTCCTGCAGGGTCTGTCCAAGGCTAAGCAATGCGGTCATTTTGGCCATCGACTCCTTGTGGTATAATCGCACGGAAAGCCGTGAGACCGAATTTGAAATCCGGTCTCACGGCATCCTGCCGTTTAGCGGAAGGGGGAAGATTATTCACCGGTTTCGCCGGTCGCGGCGACGGCGGCGTCGTAGGCGGCCTGATAGGTGCCATCGGCGGTGACCTTCGCGATGACCTCGTTTACCTTCGCAAGCAGGTCATCAGAGCCCTTGGCGAGCACGCAGGCCTTGCCGAAGCTGGCTTCCTCAGCGCTGAACTCGAACGCGGCAACCTCCAGCGCGCCGTCGGAGCTGCTTACCATGGACATGCCGACTGCGTAGTCTACCACGAAGCCCGCGATGTTGCCGTTTACGGTTTCGAGCGCCAGGTTCGGATAGGTGTCGAGCTCAAACAGCTCGCTGTCCGGCAGAGCGCTTTCCACAAGACCGCTCTGGATGGTGCCCAGCTGCGCGCCGACCTTCAGGCCCTTCAGGGATTCCTTGTCCACGAACTTCTCACCGTTGCCGGCCTTGACGATCAGCAGCTGGGCGCTGGTCTCATACAGGTCGGAAAAGTCGATGACCTCGGCGCGCTCGGGGGTAGCGGTGAAGGCCGCAATGCCGATGTCTACGCCGCCAGCCTGCACGGCGGGGATGATGCCGTCAAAGGCCTGATCAACGATTTCGAGCTTTACGCCCAGTGCATCAGCGATCTGCTGAGCCAGCCAGATGTCGCAGCCCGCGAAGTTGGCGTTGTCGTCCAGATACTCATAGGGGGGATAGGTCGCTTCGGTACCGACAACCAGCTTGCCGGCGGCGAGCACCTTTTCAAGAGCGGTTTCAGCGCTGGCCACACACACCATGGACGCGCACAGAACGAGAGCAAGTACCAGAGCGAGAATCTTTTTCATGGGATGTACCTCCGTTTTTTGTATGGTTTTCGGTGATCGTTTATTCATTCACCCGATGCGCATAATTATACGCATAATCCGGAACTTGTAAAGCCCTTTTTCAAAAGATTAACGAAGAAATTTTTGCACCGGTCAAATGCCGAATTTTAGCGCCGCAAGGCGATCAAACGCCTCCTTCAGCAGATCAGTCCTTGCCGTGCAGGCAATTCGCACGTGCCCTTCGCCGGTTTTTCCAAAAACGCCGCCCGGACTGACCAGCACATGCGCCTTTTCCAGCGCGGCTTTTGTAAATTCAGTGGACGAGAGCCCGGTTTTTTCGATGCCCGGGAACAGATAGAATGTGCCCATCGGCGGAACGAGCGTCATATACGGAATTGCATTTATGCGCTCCGTTGCATAAAAGACGCGTTTTTTATACCGGGTTATGTACGTTTTCTGTATATCCTCCCGCAGCGACAGCGCGCGGATGGCGGCGCGCTGAGAGACGGAGGGCGCGGTGTAGATCATGGCGCCATTGGCGTAGCTGATCGCATCCACGATTTCCTTCGGCGCAACGATAAAGCCTACGCGCCAACCGGTCATCATGAAGTTCTTGGAGAAGCTGTTCAGCGTCACCGTGCGTTCGGCCATGCCCGGCAGCGCGCGCATCGGAACGAACGAACCCTTATACAGATAGCGCGTATAAATTTCGTCTGCCAGAATGAGAAGGTCGTGCTCCTGCGCTGCGTCGGCGATCAGACGCATATCCTCCATTGTATAGGCCTTTCCGGTCGGGTTGGCGGGATTGTTGAAGATGATTGCCTTCGTGCGCGGTGTAATGGCGGCGCGCAGTGCTTCCGGGCGCAGGCTCCAGCCGTCGGCCTCATAGGTGGGAACCTCCACGCACACGCCGCCGTTCATCTCAATCTGCTGCCTGTACACCGCGAAGTATGGCGAAATCACAAGCACCTCGTCGCCGGGATCCAAAATCGCCGTGAGCGCCAGATACATACCCAAACAGCTGGAGGCGGTGACGATAACTTCGTCTCCCGGTACGTCCTGTCCGAAGTCCTCGCGCCATGCAGCTTGAATTGCGCATATCAGCTGAGGGTCGCCCTGCGGGAAGCCGTAGCGCGTCGCGCCGCCCAGCGCATCGGTATACGCCGCCTCGATGATGCGGCTGTCGGTAATGAAGTCGGTATCGCCGATGCTCAGGTCGATCAGGTCGGTATAGCGCGAAAGTGCCTCTGCATCCAGCGACAGCCCCGCCTGTGCGTGCTGAAATCTCTTTGCCACGTAGCTCATTTTTCGTTCCTCTCTCCCGCAACGTGCGGGATCACCGTGGAGCCGTTTGGAATTACGTAGATGGACTTGCCAGCAAGCTGCGCGCGCTTCAGAAGCTCATCCATGTTGGAATACGCTTCAAGTCCCATTGGCTTCACGATTTCCGGATCAATGCTCGTGAGCAGCATCACGCGATAGCGCTGTGCCTGCTCGCAGTTCAAAAAGAAGATATAGCCCGGCACGGTGAAGTGCGTGCGGAGACGCTCTTCAATTGTTCCGTGGGTCAGGTCTCCAATCCAGTCGAAATACTCCGGATGTCCGCCGCCTTCGCGCGCCTCGATCAGCAGAATCAGCGTGCCGCCCGGCTTTAGACCGGACTCCACGTTGTCGATCGTCTTCGTGCCCTGATACAGCGACATATCCTTCGGATAGCCGCCGCAGCTGGCGATGATTACGTCCGCACGCTCAGGCACGTCCACGCGGTAAATGCGGTCGACCTCGCGGCAGGCGCGCAGCCACGAGGCGAGATAGTGCCCGGAGAAAATCGACGAAAGCTTCATTTGTGCGTTCATCACTAGATTGACCATGAACAGCGACTTCATCATGCCTGCCGCTTCGCACATGTCCTCGTTCAGAGGGTTGTTTTCGAGCACGCCGTTTCCAATGCGCGGATTGCTGCGCAGCCTTTCAGGATCCAGCGAATACGCATGATTGTGGCAGATCGTCTGCATGCCGGCAATGCCGGGCACGATGCTCTTGCGCCCGCCGCCGTAGCCGGCCATTACGTGCTGCGTGCACGCGCCCAGACAGATTACAAGGTCGGATTCGGCAGCGATTCGGTTCACCCAGACCGGCGTTCCAAACGACGTTTCGCCAAGATACACAAGGTCGTTGGCCATGCAGTCGTGATTCACCACGCGTACGCGGTCGTATATGCCGTCCGTCACCAGCTTGCGCAGCGTCGCTTCGTCGCCGGGCTCATGCGTGCCGTTGGCGACGAGAAGAGTCAGATCCTCCGTGCGTACGCCGCATTCGTCCGTCAGGTAGTCGATCAGATGCGGAATTACCAGATCCTGCCGCATCCAGAAGCGCGTGATGTCGCTGATGATGACGGTGATTTTTTGGCCCGGATGCGCCAGCGCCTTCAGCGGCGCGCAGTCGATCGGCTCGTTTAGAGAGTGCCGCAGAGTAGCGCGAATGTCAAAAATCGGCGGCGTTTCATGGCCGTGCAGCTCTCCGAGTACCTGCTTTTCGTCCAGCACGGCGCATACGCTGCCGTCCCCGTAGGGAAAAACATATTCCTTCATGGTGTGAACCCCTTTGGCTTTGATTCATACATTATATAAGCTCGATTGTAAAGATGCAAGAATGTGCATGAAAATCCATCATGCACATTCCTGTCAATTTTCGCCGCGCTCCGGCGGCATCGGAAAACGGGTTCCTCTCTGGTTTTGATCTTATAGAAAGCTCAGCTGTTCCGCATTGGCAAGCCGCCATGAGCGGGCGTATTTCTGAATGTCCATCTGCGAAACGTCGTGTACCGACGTAGCGCCGCGGGAGATGATTACGCGGTTGCCCGCAGGCTCGGCCTCGTCAAATACGTACAGCCAGTCGCACAGGCGACGACGCAGTGCCTCACCCTCTCCGCGCTTGCCGTCGGTCGTAATTACGAATGACGCCAGCGACAGCGCGTACACAATGCGGTTGCGCGCCAGCGCATGCACGCTGGTATACGGTGCGTCCGGGTGCACGAGGGACAGAAGCAGCATCTGCTTTCGCGCAATCGCCGCCGCGCTGTCCTCCTCGTCCTTTTTCGCCATCAGGTCGCCCGCCAGCGCGCACACGACCTTGCCGCCGCATTCCACCGCCTCGGCCTCCGCCAAACGGCATGCACCCAACTCGCTGGAGGTCACAATGCCAAAGCCCTCGCGCACCAGCGCACGCACCAGCGTGCGAAGCCCTTCCTCGGCTTTTTTGGACATGCGTACGCCCGAAATGCCTAAAATGCCCACCAGAGGCATGGAAAGAATCGATGCGTCGCCACACATATACATCGCTGCCGGAGCGTCGTCGCCTAGCCGCGTGGCCAGATTCTCCGGGTATGCGGAGTCGTATAGTGTGAGCAGCTCCAGATTTTGTTCCAGAAAACGCTCCATGGCATAGGAAAGCGGCATGGTGCGGCACAGCAGCATGCACAGGCGGTAGGCCTCGGCCTCAGATACCTTCAGAAGGTTCATGATGCCGGAAACATCCAGCCCGATCAGGTCGCCGATGCGGCGCACGCCGCAGGCAGCAACCTTTGCCCGAAGGATGGAAAATTCCGTGCTGGACAGCGGGCGTACCAGTTCATCCTTATTCGCCGTCAGAGGCAGCGTCAGGAGCATGGCGGTAAAGGCGTCGTCATTGTGCCGCATAGATATCGATCCTCTTTCCCGGCGGCGCGCCCGGCGCATTGGTCGAGCCTGCCGCGAATATCATTGAAGGGGAGGCGCCCAAAAAGGGAGCGCGCATGCAAAGAGTAGGGGAAGCGCGAACGCAGGACATATTGGAGGAATGCCCGGGTTCTTTCCCGTTACCGCGCCGCAATTCCCGCGTCGCGAAGACGTCCGCAGATTTCGTAGGCCGTGAGCGGCGAGGATAGTACGGCCACGCCCTCCTCGGAAGCCCTTGCAGCCACGTCGTCCGGCACAGGAATGCCCTCGGGCACGATCACGCAGCCGATGCCGCGCATCACGGCGACGGCAATGACGTTTATATGCGTCTGCACCGTAATCCATGCGTCGCCCTTCTGTCCGTGCGCCAAAACCCGGCTGAGTAGGTCGCACACGCGCCCGCCGGTAACCGGATTTTCAAGGCTGGCGCCGCCTGTGCGCGCCTGCGCGTCGATCAGCGGCATAAGCTCGGCTGGATTCATGCACTGCCGCCTCCTAAAGCTGCTCGCCGCTTGGCGCGGCTCAGTATTCTCTACTTATTATAACTGATTTGCGGCGGAATTTCAATCACGGATGCAGACTTCTTGCTCAAATTCATCCCGTCCGCAGTTTTTGCATTTTTACGGCTGATATAATTCACTTTTTACGTAAAATAACGGCGCAAATGATAAATTTGCATGAAATGCGCGATTAGCATTGCAATTATCGGAGCACTGTGCTATGATGGTGGTCAACCGCACCGGGAAGCGGAAATTCCCGGCTGACCGAACCGGAAAAGGAGGCAGGAAAGAATGAAGAAGATGCTCTCGATTGCTCTGTGCATGCTGCTGATTACGGCCTGCATGGCGAGCGCGGGTATGGCGGAGGAAACGGCGTTGAACACGCTGTATTCGTCCGAAATTTCCACGCTCAACTATCTGACGACCTCTACAACCAAGGACTTCGCGGTTTCCGCCAACGTAATAGACACGCTGGTGGAATACGACCGGTACGGCAACATTCAGCCGTCGCTGGCAGAGAAATGGGAAATGTCTAAGGACGGACTTACGTGGACGTTCCACCTGCGCAAGGATGCGGTGTGGGTCAACGCAAAGGGCGAGGTTCAGGCGAATGTGACGGCAAACGATTTCGTTTCCGCTGCGAAATATCTGCTGGACGACAAGAACGCCTCCAGCACCGCCGACCTGTTCTACGGCGTAGTTGCCGGCGCGAAGGAATACTATCAGAGCACCGTGCCTGCCGCCGAGGGCGAGGCCGCCAAGACGCCGCTTGACTTTGAAACCGTCGGCGTAAAGGCGCTGGACGACTACACGCTCCAGTATACGCTGGCTTATCCGTGCGCGTATTTCGAGAGCATGATGACCTATGTGTGCTTCATGCCCGTGTACGGCCCGTTCCTTGAGGAAAAGGGAGACCGCTTCGGCGTGGCCGACGATGAGAACTCCATCCTGTACTGCGGCGCGTATATCCTCAGCGAGTTCAAGCCGCAGGAGGTGCGCGTGCTGTCCAAAAACCCGGCATACTGGGACAAGGACAACGTGAAGATCGAAACCATCCGCTCCACGTTCAACAAGGAAGCTTCCTCCATCGGCGCGGAGATGTATAAGCGCGGCGAAATCGATTCTGCAACCATCGACGTGACCACGGCGGCCTCTTGGCTGAAGGATCCCGAGACGGAGAAGCTCATTCGCCCCGTCAGGCAGACCAGCTTTTACAGCTATTTCTACTGCCTGAACTTCGACGCGAACTTCGACGAGGCCTACGAGCCGGAAAACTGGACGAAGGCGGTCAACAACGAGGCCTTCCGCAAGTCGCTGTATCATGGCCTTGACCGCGTGAAGGCGATGCTGATCACCGAGCCTGACAACCCCGAAAGCATCATCTTCAACACCATCGTGCCACCGGACTTCGCCACGCTAAACGGCGTCGATTACACGCTGCTGGGCGACCTGAAGGCCATCACCGAGCAGGGTACCGGCACATTTGACGAGGAAAAGGCGCTGACCTACAAGGCACAGGCCATCGAAGAGCTGACCGCCGCGGGCGCGACGTTCCCTGTAAAGATCCTGCTTAAGTACAACCCGAGCGTGAGCGGCTGGGATAGCGAATGTCTGGTCATCGAGCAGCAGCTGGAGGCTCTGCTGGGCACGGATTACATCGACGTGATCGTTGAGGCAGGCCCGTCGGACGGCTTCCTCTCTGCAGTGCGCCGCAGTGGCAACTATGCGCTTCTCAAGTGCAACTGGGGCCCGGACTATGCCGACCCGCAGACCTTCCTTGATCCCTTCAAGAAGGGCAACAACTACGCCTTTATGGACAAGAGCGCCGACACGGAAGCGCTGGACTACTACTATGGTCTGGTTGAGGAAGCGAAGAACGAGGCCTTTGATCTCGCCGCGCGCTATGAAGCCTTCGCGAAGGCGGAAGCGTTCCTGATCAACCATGCCTACGTGATCCCCTTCGGCTTTGGCAACGGCGGCTATGTAGCATCCCGCATCGATCCGTTCACCTCGCAGTTTGCGTCCTACGGCTTTACCAACGAGCGCTACAAGGGCTCCGAGATGCTTTCTGAGCCGATGGACACCGACGCCTACTTCGACGCCTACGATCAGTGGATCGAGGAGCGCGCGTCTCAGGCGAAGTAACGGCTCCACCGCATTTGCGCGGTGTTGCCCATACTCCGGTTTCGCGCCCGGAGCGGCCGCCAAGTCGCGCCGCTCCGGGTATTCGCGCATTCTACACACCCGGAAACACGCCCGGAAGGTTGTGAAATCCTTTGCTGAAATATTTTCTGAAGCGACTGCTGTCAGCCGTATTCACGCTGGCAATCATTCTTACCATCGTGTTTTTTCTGCTTCGGCAGATGCCCATTGAGGGCTATTTTGATAACTTCGATAAGATGAGCGAGGCGGCGATTCAGTCCAAGCTGCGTCAGATGGGTCTGAATGATCCGTTTTTCGTGCAGCTGAAGCGCTTTTTTACAGACCTGCTGCACGGAAATCTGGGCACCTCTGTCAAGTACCGTGCCGGTGAGTACGTGTCGGCCATTATTGCACAGAAGGCACCCATCTCCATCAAATTCGGTCTGGCTTCTATGCTGATCGCGCTGGTGCTCGGCGTGCCGCTGGGCACGGCTATGGCGCGCTCCAAAATCTGGGATCGGTTCGGCACCGTTTTTATCGTGCTTGTCAACGCCGTTCCTTCGGCGATTTATTATGTATTCATTCAAATGTACGGCACCCAGCTGCTGGGCACGAAAATGCTGTTTGATAAGAACTTGCCTATCACGTGGATTTTGCCGCTGTTTTCAATGGCGCTGGGCAACATTGCCTATTACGCCATGTGGCTGAGGCGCTACATGGTGGACGAAATGACGCACGACTATGTGAAGCTCGCGCGCGCGAAGGGCGTTCCGACGAAAAGAATCATGATGAAGCACGTGTTCCGCAACGCGATCGTGCCGATGATTCAGTATCTGCCTTCGTCGCTCCTGTACACCGTATGCGGTTCCATCTATATTGAGTCGCTGTATTCCATTCCCGGCATGGGCGGCCTGCTGGTCGAGGTGATCAGCCTGCAGGATAATCCCATGGTGCAGGCGCTGGTGATGATCTTCTCGTGCATCGGCATTGTGGGCCTGCTGATCGGTGATTTGCTGATGGCGGTCATCGATCCTCGGATCAGCTTTGTGAAAAAGGAGGGATCGCGCTGATGAAAAGCATGGCAGACCGCGCCGCGGGCCGCGTGGAGGCGGGCGTGCAGGCAGATGAACGCTTTGGATTCGCACCCTACGATCCCGACGCCGCAGAGCGCGGCGGCTATTCCGATTATTCCTACTGGGGCAGCACGCTGCGCGCCTTTTTGAAAAACCGGGTCGCACTGCTTCTGCTTCTGCTGCTGGTGATGCTGCTGGTCTTCACGTTCATTCAGCCGTACCTTCCCGGGCAGTACGATGCGAACCTGATCAACAATTATCCGGCCACGGGCCTTCAGGTGAACAACATGAGCCCGTCGCTGCACAATGTGAGCGGCACGGTGCCTGCGGACACGCTTCTGCGCTGCACCGAGGTGAAGGGACTGGACGGCTGGTACGCCGTGACGAACGAGATTCTTACCATTCCGAAGCGGACAGACTTCACCGTGCTTGCGTACGGCGATCAATGGTGTCGTGTTTCCTACAAGGGGCAGGAGGGCTTCGTGAAGAATCAGCGGTTCAAGCTGCCGGACGACCCGACGCAGACGCCCTATGAGGCCAAATGCAATTTCCCGCTGAGCCTGTTTTTCGAAAGCGCCGATTATACGAATGCGGACGTCAACTCCGGCGGCTATGTATACGTGCGCTGCGCGGACGTGAACGAGCCGGAGGACGGCATGCTGCGCACAAAGGCCGAAACGAAGCTGTATGCCTTCCCGTCAACCCACGGCTTCCTGTTCGGCACTAATTCCATCGGGCAGGACCTGTGGGCGCGCGTGTGGAGCGGCACCCGCACGAGCCTGTATATCGGCTTCATGGTTGCGCTTACGGAGGCGCTGATTGGCATTGTTGTGGGCATTATCTGGGGCTACGTGCGCGCGCTTGACCGCATCCTGACCGAGGTCTACAACGTGCTGGATAACATTCCGACCACCATTGTCCTGATTCTGATTGCCTACATCATGAGCCCGTCGGTAAGCACGCTGATTTTCGCCATGTGTATGACGCGTTGGATGGGCATGGCGCGCTTCATTCGCAACCAGATAATTATTATCCGCGACCGCGATTACAACATTGCCTCTCGCTGTCTGGGTGCGGATTCCCGGCAGATCATGATGAAAAATCTGCTGCCCTACATGGTATCCGTCATCATGCTGCGCATGGCGCTGGCCATTCCCGGCGCGATTGGCAGCGAGGTGTTCATCACCTATATCGGCCTTGGCGTGCCCCTGGACACGCCGTCGCTGGGCAACCTGATCAACGAGGGACGCAAGCTGTTTGCGGGCGCGCCGGCGCTTCGCTATCAGCTGTTTTTCCCGACGATTATCCTTTCGCTGGTCACGGTATCCTTCTATATCATCGGAAATGTCTTTGCCGATGCGGCTGATCCCAAGAATCACGTGTAGGAAAGGAGCGTTCGCATGCCAGAACCCATCTTATCCGTTCGAAACCTGAACGTGAAGTTTTCTCTGCGCGGTCAGACGCTCCACGCCATCCGCGATGTGTCGCTGGATGTGATGCGCGGCGAGAGTCTCGCAATCGTGGGTGAAAGCGGGAGCGGAAAAAGCGTATTTGTGAAATCGTTCATGGGGCTGAACGACAAAAACGGCTGGATCGACTCCGGCGACATCTTCTACGAGGGGAAAAACCTCGCTGCCCTGAAAACCGAAAAGGAGTGGGGCGCCATTCGCGGCGGCGAAATTGCCATGGTTATGCAGGATCCCATGACGAGCCTGAACCCGCTGATGACCATCGGCGCGCAGATTCTGGAGGCCATCGAGCTGCATCAGCATCTGCACGGCGCGGAGGCGAAGAAGGCCATGCTGGACATTCTCTGCGACGTGGGCATTTCCGATGCGGAAAAGCGCGCGCGGCAGTATCCGCACGAGTTTTCCGGCGGCATGCGACAGCGCGTGGTTATCGCCGTGGCTGTAGCCTGCAGGCCGAAAATCCTCATCTGCGACGAGCCAACGACGGCGTTGGACGTGACCATTCAGGCGCAGATTCTGAGGCTCATCAAAAGCCTTATTTCGAAATATCACCTGACGGCGATTTACATCACCCACGATCTGGGCGTGGTGGCCAACGTGGCGGAGCGCATCTGTGTGATGTACGGCGGCGACATTCTTGAAATCGGCACGGCGGAGGAGGTTTTCTATAATCCGCAGCATCCGTACACATGGGCGCTTCTGTCGTCGCTGCCGCAGCTGGGCGTGAAGGGCGAAAAGCTGTTCGCCATTCGCGGCACGCCGCCGAATCTGTTTGGAGAGATCAAGGGCGACCCGTTTGCACCGCGCAATCCCTATGCGCTGAAGATTGACTACGAGGAGCGCCCGCCGTTTTTCGAGGTTTCGCCCACTCATAAGGTGCGTACATGGCTGCTCGATCCTCGCGCGCCCAAGGTAGAGAGGCCGGAGATCATTCGCAAGCTCTCCGAAAGGAGGTTGACGGAAAATGGCTGAAAAGCTGCTGGAGATTAAGAATCTGTCCGTGCGCTTCGGCCGCCGCCGCAGGTCGTTCACCGCCGTGGACGACGTGAGCTTTGACATTTACCGCGGCGAAACCTTCGGCCTCGTCGGCGAAAGTGGCAGCGGAAAGACCACCATTGGCCGCGCGATCATCCGCGTGTGCCAGGCCTCCGAGGGTGAAATTCTGTATCGCGGCGAGCGCATCAGCGGAAAGATTCCCAAATCGCTCGACCGGGCGCTGACGAGAAGAATTCAGATGATTTTCCAGGATCCCATGGCGTCCCTGAACGAGCGCGCCAAGGTGAGCTATATCGTGTCTGAGGGCATTTACCGCAGCGACGGAAAGCGCGAACGAGCCGAAAAGGTTAGTCAGGCGCTGCGCGACGTGGGGTTGCTCCCGGAGTTTGCAGGGCGTTTTCCGCATGAGTTTTCCGGCGGTCAGCGTCAGCGCATCGGTATTGCGCGCGCGCTGGTGATGCAGCCGGAATTCATCATCGCCGACGAGCCGATCAGCGCGCTGGACGTATCCATTCGTGCGCAGGTGCTGAACCTACTGAGCGAGCTTCAAAGGGAGCGTGGACTGACGTACCTGTTTATCTCCCATGACTTGAGCGTGATGCGCTTCATCTGCGACCGCATTGCTGTAATTCATCTGGGCAAGATTGTGGAGCTTGCGGATACGGAGATGCTATTTCAGCATCCGCTGCACCCGTACACCCGCGCGCTGCTCTCTGCTGTGCCCATGCCGGATCCTATCGGCGAGAGAAGCAAGCGTCTGCTGGTATACGATCCATCGTGCCATGATTACTCGGAGGACAAACCTGCGTTCATCGAAATTGAGCCGGGGCACTTTGTCTATGCCAACCGGAAGGAACAGAACGAGTACAAGGAGATGCTTTCGTGAAATACGAGGAGGCCGTGAGTCGCTGCTGGGCAGAAATTGATGTGGATGCGCTGGTGGAGAACTACCGCACGGCGCGCGGCATGCTCGCACCGGGCTGCGAGCTGATTTGCGTTTTGAAGGCGAACGCCTATGGACTGGGGGCGCGGCAGACGGCGAAAATTCTGCGCGCCGAGGGCGCAAAAACCTTCGCCGTGGCCTGCGTGAGCGAGGCCGAGGAGGTTCTGGACGAGGTTGCGGATGCCGACGTGCTGGTGCTTGGCCTTGCGGGCGACGCGGATGCAGAGCGCGCGATTCGACGCGGAATTCTTCTGACGGCGTTTTCTGCGGCCAGCGCCGCCGCCATTTCTGCTGCAGCCGAGCGCGCCGGAAAAACGGCGCGCGTGCACGGAAAGCTTGAAACCGGTCTGCATCGGCTGGGCTTCGGCTCGGAAGACGTGGGCGCGCTGATTGCGCTGGCAAAGCATCCGCTGGTGAGGCTGGAGGGCGTGTTTACCCACCTTGCGCTTCGAACCCGCGAGGGCGACGAGGCGCAGTTTGCCGCCTTCGACCGTGCTTGCGCAGCACTAAAGGAAGCGGGCATTCGCGACTACATTCCCCATGCCTGCGATTCCATCGGCATGGTGCGCTATCCCGAACGCCATATGGGCGCGGTGCGTATCGGCGCGTGGCTGTACGGCGTGTGCCCGTATCGCTATGCGCACCCGGAGCGCTGCCGCGCTGTGGTTACGCTGAAGGCGCGCGTTGCCCAGCTTCGTACGCTGCCTGCCGGCGAATGCGTCGGCTATGACGATGAGCATCCGCTTACTCATGATGCACGCGTTGCAACGCTGTCTGCCGGCTATGTGGATGGCTTCCCGCGCTTCAACGGGATGGGCGAGGTCTGTATCCGCGGCCGTCGCGCGCCCGTGCTCGGACTCGTGTGCATGGATCAGATGATGGTGGATGTAACCGGTATCCCGGAGGTGTCCGAGGGCGACGAGGCCATCCTGCTCGGCGGCCCGATCACTGTGGACGAATACGCCGCTACGGCCGCCATGAATCGGAATGAGGCGCTCAGCCGCATCGGTAAGCGCGTGCCCCGCGTATACCTTCGAAGGCACGCGGAGCCGGTCATCCGCATGCCTTAAGATCGCCCCCTTGTGAAAAAACGAACAGCTCCCTGCCGGTCATCCGGGGGGAGCTCTCTGCAAGGTGCTATAACGATTTTTCTCTAAAATTGCGCGAGCCTGCCGTACACGCCGCTGGGTTCGATTGAAGCTCGAGAGGATTTAGGCCCTCTTGCGCTCTTTCATGCGTCTGCCCGCGCGCTTCAAGCATTCGCGTCAATCCGCGCGCATGTGCATATATCCATATATGGACTGAAGTCGGATTCGCTCGCAAAATATTTGGCATTTTTGTGTCATTAGTTTACTGCTTTATTCATAAAGTCGTAAACGAAAGAAGCGAAAAAGACGGGAACTTATGGTACAATGGAGAAGTCAAATACGTGCTTTGATCAAATGAATGGAGGTTGGAATATGAAAAAGAAATTGATGATCGTTCTCTCTCTCATGTGCATTCTGGCGCTGACGGTTCCGGCGTTTGTGAGCGCCGAAACTGTGAAGACCGCTGTAAACGGCGGTTCTCTGCGCCTGCGCAAGAAGGCCACCACCAGCTCCGCAACCGTTGGCTTCGTTGAGGATGGCGATCATATCGACGTGCTTTCCAAGGGCAGCATCTGGTCGAAGGTTGAAACCGATTCCGGCAAGGTCGGCTACATCAAGACCCTTTACATCAAGGGCGCCGGTAGCGCCTATGCCAGCGGCACCACCTATACGGCTCGCAAGACCGGCAAGACTACGGCGTCCGTGAACATGCGCGGCGGCGCGACTACCTCGAGCGGCATCATCAAGACGCTGGCCAAGGGCACGAAGGTTACCATTCTGGGCACGAACGGCAGCTTCTATCTGGTTTCCACCAGCAACGGTACCCAGGGCTTCGTAAGCAAGAAGTATGTTTCCACCAGCGGCTCCAGCACGACGACCTCCACCACCCAGTATGCCCGCGTAACCGGCAAGGTTGTCAATATGCGTGCCGGCGCCGGCACCAAGTATAAGATCGTCACGGCGCTGACGAAGGGCACCGAAGTTAAGATTCTCAGCACCAGCAACTCCAAATGGTGGGAGGTCAGCTACACTGGCAACGGCAAAACCTATACCGGCTATATGTCCACCAGCTATCTGAAGAGAAAGTAAGCAGTAGCCATTCATAAAAGGGGCTTCGTTTCCTCCGTTGATTCGGAGGACGAAGCTCCTTTTGCTGTATGCTTTTTGCCGGCCCAGTTTCCTTCTGCGAGTCTACGGGAGCACGCGCGCGAGGGGCAGTCCTCTTGCGCCGTCAACCTTGGCCAGAGTCAGCTGCATCTGGTCGCCGTTCTCGTTCGGTCCGGTGAATGCCAGCGCGATATGCACCAGCCGCCGCGCGCCGTCCGTGCAGTGAGACAGACCGACGTAGCGCAGACTTCGCTCTCCGGCGGCAATCGCAGACAGCTGCTTTTCGCGTGCAAACAGGTCCATGTAGGCTTTTCTGTCTTCCTCACGATAGAGCCTGCAGCTCTGCTCGATCAGCTCAGACAGCACGCCTCTTCCCGGAATCTGTCCGAACCCGCACTTCAGAACCTCGTAGGTATTCTTCGTCAGGTTTGCTGCGATGCACACGTCGTACATTGCTGTGATGGCCGCGTACATGCGCTTCAGGCTGGCTTGTCAGGCTCATAGGTTACCGGCAGGGTGGACTCCCCGCCGTGGCGATACCCGGGCTGCTCCATTTCCGGCGTATAGAATGCGCAGTGGAAGCGCTTGTCCGACTTGATGCAATACAGCGCCTTGTCTGCCTTGCGCAGAAGCGATGCATAGGTGTCCATTCCGGTAACGCCCATTGCAGCACCCAGAGAAACGCGCAGCAGGAACTCGTCCTTTTCACCCAGTCGGATGCTTCCGATTTGCTCGGCCAGCGTTTCCAGCGTCTTTTCCACACGCATGCGATTTTGCGTGTTGCGCAGAAGCAGAATGAATTCGTCGCCGCCATATCGTCCCACGATATCGCTGGGGCGAAAATACGTTTTGAGCAGTGCCGCCAGCTCGCGGATGGCGCGGTCGCCCTGCATGTGCCCCATGTTGTCATTGATCGTTTTCAGCTTGTCAATATCGACGATCACCAGCGTGACCGTTTCGCTGCTGCCCGAGCGGAATACGCGCTCGATCATGGCGTCGGCGGTTGCACGGTTGTACACATCCGTCATGCCATCCTTTTCGGCGCGCGCCAGAATATCCAGCTCCGCCAGCTTGTCCTCGTGAATGTCGCGAATCATTACGGACGCGATCGTGTGCCCGGTAAAGCTGTCAACCACGCCCTCGATTGAGGCCCTTGCCCAGCGGAGGCTCCCGTTCCCGGTGCGAATGAGCGCTTCGATTTCGTTTGGCTTGGTTCTGTCGGTAACAAAGGCAGCCGCGCTGCTGCGCGCGAAAAATGCGAGCACGCGCGCCTGATCCTCCGGCAGCACATAGGTCTGCACCATTCGGTGCATTTCCTGAGCGTAATCAAGCGCCCACTGGCCGCGATCCACGGGAAGCAGACTGCCGTCTGCGGTGATCAGGCGGTGCTCCTCGATGTCCATCTCCATATACAGCCGCTCCGGACCGGGAATGGATTTCATCTGGCTGCGGAAGCGCAGATAGGCAAGCTCCTTTTCGTATGCGTCGGTAATGTCTTCTGAGCTGAACACCGCCTTTCGCGGCTGCCCGTCGATATCCAGAACCGAAACGAACTGAACCCGCTCCCAGTGCCATTCGCCGTTGGCGAGATGGATGTGGATAATCGCTTCCTTCTGCTTTTCGCCGTCCTTCAGTGCCTGAATCAGCTGGCTGAACACAATCGCCTGCCCGGTGTATTCGTCTCTCTGGCTTCTTTCGATGCAGGTAGAAAAGTTGGTCACCGTCTCCGGCAGCGCGTGACTGCGCGCGTACGCCGTTGGCAGCGTGATTGTGTCGGTCGCTACATCGTACAACGCCACGGAGCCGCCCGTCTGCGCCATGGCGAGATGCGCGGCCTCCTCGATGACGTGCAGCTGATCCTCAATGTCCTCTGAATAAATAGCATAAATCAGCGCCTTGCCGTCGCCCACGCGCTCCAGTTCTGCATTCAGATACAGATGCGTGTAGCCGCCGCTTCCGTTTCGAATCCGCAGGGGCATATCCAGCGCGCGACGTCCGGCCATACCCTCGCGAATTTTTTCCCACATGCGCGGCCAGTCCTCCGGGTGAACAAACGTCTGCGCGTCATTGAGGTCTGTGCCGCTTGCAAGGCCGCCCAGCATGCGCAGAAGAGACTGATTGGCGTATCGCAGACGCAGCTCGTCGCCATCCACCTCATACATGCCTGCGCCGCAGGGAAGGTGGTTCAGAAGATCACGGCGAATTTCCTCTGCACGCATTTCCTCGGTAATATCGGCAAAATAGCCGTTCAGATACTGCGTGCCGTCCGCATCCTGGGTCATGCGGTAAAACGCGTGCACCCACGCAGAGCTCCCGTCGCCGCATGCCAGGCGCAGCTGCATGCTGAACGTGCCGTCGCGCCGCTGCGCCATCTCCAGCAAATGCCGGAATTCGTTTGCGTCATCGGGCTTCACGCTCCAAAGCGCGTTCTCGCCGTACTTGCGCAAAAGCTCACTCCGCTCCATGCGCACGATGCGCGCGAAGCCATCGTTTATATATACCGGCTCCATGTGTTCGCCGTCCAGACGAATGCGCATGAATCCGCCGGGCATATCCTCCATGATGCGGGCCAGCAGCGCCTTTTCGGCGGAAAGGCGCTTTTTTAATCGGCTTCGTTCGAGAATTACGGTAACGTAATCGACCAGCGAGGCAAGATGATCGACGCGCCGGGGATGCCGCATTGATTCCGCCGCGTTGACAAAGCCGTATAGCTGCCCGTCCAGAAACACCGGAACGGACATGATCGACGTGATGCCTACCCTGCGCAGAAGCTCAATTTCGCTTTTCCAGCTTGCGCCCAGCCGGTTTACATCGTCAACCAGCACATATTCGTTTTGCTCAAACGCACGGCTCCAATGTGGAATGGTCGCCATCGACACGCTCTCCACCGGTGGGTGATGCTCTTCTCCGTCCGCCGCCATCGCGGCGCAGACAATCGATGCGCACTGCCGCTGCGTATCAATCTCATACAGATATACGTGGCGTGCGCCAAAGTAGGAGCACGCGTTTTCAAGCACGGCATGCATCGCCCTGTCGTCGTCGTTTTCAGAAAAAATCTCGCGACCGGTGCTGTTCAGCAAACGAAGCAGCTCCACGCGATCCTCAAAGCTTCGCTTTGCTTCTGCATGCCCGCTCAGGTTTACGACACCCACAAAATACGTGCGCTGTCCAAGCGCGCGCATGGACAGGCGCAAATGGGAAATGGACGGCGGCAGGCGGCTGAAATTCACTTCGCCCTCCGCCATGTCGCCGCTGCGCTCCGCCTTCTCAATCAGTCGATCGACCACGCATGCTTCGCTGTCGGTAAGCCGCTCGCGAACATTTTCACGGCATGCCTCCTCGGCGGTAAAAAAGCCGCCAAGCTCCTGTATGAACCTCTGGTTTACAAGCTTGAGCTGATAGGCGCCGTCCTCGTGCGTAAATATGCAGGCAGCCCCCATAAACGTATGAAACAGAACCGCAGCCGTTGAAGCCGGGTTCAAAAAATCAAGCCCATTCAATTCGTATGTTTGTCCGCCCATCGTGGCCTCCGTGTCCGTTTCAAACCGGGTGATGTAAGTATACCATATGGACGCGTACTTGTATAGCATAAAATATGTGTGAAAATTTTGCGATTTTGCAGAAGCCTCTGCGTGCTTAATTCGAAGGAACCGGTCGGAAGCGGCCGCTGTCTGATGCAAGCAGAGAAATGCAGCTGATATAAAAACTGAGTTTACGTTTTCTGCATGAATTTCTTGGGGAGTGTGGGCGGGAAAATGACGGGATAATTGATTAAAAAAACCGTATAGTCGGATAAAATGGTGAACAGAAGAAGAATTTGCCACGAAAATGAGCAAATAAATCGGTTGAAATCGGCTCAAATTGGCAATTTTTCTTTCAAAATCTTGGCTTTTCGGATTGACGCGGAGGCGATTAGAGGCTATAATATTTATGATAAACGCACATATAGTAAAAAAACAGAAAATGACATGAAAGCCAGGAGGAATTTCAATGACTCTCCCGGGAAAGGTAACCATCGGATATCTGGAGGAAGACCTGCCGCAAAAGGCCTATTTTCGCATTAAGCCTCTGTTTGTAAGGGGGGATGGCGTTTTTGAGCGCGTCGAGGATGCATGCGGGGAATTCCCCGACGAGGGCGGCGTTCGCATTGTGCCGGACAAAAACGAGTCCAGCCGTTTTAAGGCGCGCATGCGCACGCTTGGCCGCTACTGTGCGCTGGATCTGCGTCAGCATCCTACGGAAAACGATAAAATCCGCCCCAACAAGAACTACAATCCCGACCGTGCCGAGTTCAATCGTAATATCGTGTATTCGGACGTTGTGACCGAGTGCCATACCGAGTGGCTGATGGAGGTTGTTCGGGCAGAGAAAACCGAAGAGGGCATTGTGCGCGCAATTCTGCCCCGTCGCCCCGGCACGCGCCGGGTGGCCGTGGTGCTGGACGGCGAGGTTTCCGCGCCGTGGCATGCGCAGGCAGGCGAGGCGGAGAGCGAGTATCGCTTTACGCTTGACACCGAGGCACAGGGCTTCCGCAAGCCGGTGACTGAGGCGGGCATTTATACCATCCCGCTGGCCGAGGGCGAGGAGACCGAGGTTATCGTTCCGGATAATGAGACTGCGCCGAAGCCGGAACCGGAGCCGATTCGCGAGAACGCTGAGGCACCGAGGCAGCCGGCAGGCGAGGCGGCCGTGTTCGAAGGGAAGGCAGAAGAAACGAGCATGCCCGAGCCGGCGGCTGAAAGGCCTGAGCCGGAGATCGTGCCCGTGACGGCGGAGCCCGCGCCGGTGCGCCCGGCAACGAGCGAGCCTGTGCCGGTGCGTCCGATTGTTGTGCCCGAGCCCGCGCCGGCACGTCCGAGTCCTGCGCCTGAGTTCGCGCGGCCGATCGCGCCTGCGCCCAGACCCATGCGGCCGGAAGCGCCCTCTGTGCGCGCGAATCCGCGTTTTTCTCCGCGCGAGGCGGCGCTGCTGGCGCAAACGGGTTTGAATCCGCGCCGCGGGCGCAGCCTGTCCGAGGTTGTGGACGATGGCTGGCGCAAGTCCCGCATCGATCAGCTGGGCGCGCCCGTGCCCGGAAATGCCGGTGGAAGGCCGGTGCTCAGCCCCATTGAGCGCGCTGCGGAAACGGCGAAAAGCGCGTGGGCGCTGCCGGAGGCACGGGACGGTCTTCTGGACGAGCTTTTGCGGATGGACGGCTTCGCCGATACGATGGCGCGCCGCTTCCGCGTTCCGCAGGCTGCGCCCGCGAGCAGCGCGCAGGTGGATGCGCTGAATTCGATTGAGGAGGAGCGTCTGCGCTTGCTTGGCGAGCTGGATGAGCTGCGCATTCGCCGCGTGGAAAAGCGCGCAGAGCTGATGAACGAGGTGCGCGAAACGCACGCGCAGGAAATTGCGCGCGAGGAAAAGCGCATAGAAACGCTGAAAAAGGAAGCCGAGGCGCGTCTGCGCGCGGCTGAGAGCGCACGTGCCGCGCAGGCAGAGGCCAACCGGGTGCTGAATGGCGCATCGAAGGAGGGCTTTGAGGGTGATTTCCTTCGCTTTGCGATCAACTGTCGCGCTGCGGAGCTGATTCGCGGCTGGGATGGGATCGATCAGAGCGATTATGCGCGTAGCCCGGAGACCTATGAGCCGACGGCCGCGCAGATGGTCAGCGATGTGCGCCGGGCGTTTGAATGCGCCGGGCGGCCGCTGGACAATGATGAGGCCGTGAACCTGCTCGTATGTCTGGCGCTGGGGCGCTTTACCGTGCTTTCCGGCCCCACGGGCTGCGGAAAGAGCTCGATGATTCGGCTGCTTGCCTCAGCGCTCGGCCTCACGGCGCCCGGCTCCCGCCGCTTTGCTTGTTTGGATGCGGATGTGAAGAACGTCCGCGAGGATGCGCGGTTTAAGGCGCTTACGTGCTTTGAGGACGATCGTACGCTTCGCGTAGTCATGCTGGACGACGTGAACCGTACCGCGCAGGACGATCAATCCCGCGGTCTGCTTACCCGCTTTGAGGATGGCGAAAACGAATCCCTACGCGTGGTGATGACTGCGCTGGATGACCAGATTGGCTATCCGCTGGACGCTCGCCTGCTTGACCGCGCGTTCCTTGTGCGCCTGCCTGCGCCCGATGTGGGCACATGGCGCGCCGCGCAGCCCATGCCCGCGCCCGCGGAGAAAACGCCGTCGCTGGATGCGATTCGGCGTGCGTTCCATCCGGCGACCGAGCTTCCCGGCGAGTTGGATGCGCGCGTTCATACGCTGCTTGAAAAGCTGAAGGCACTGCGCATTACCCTTTCTGCGCGCACGCTGGAGGATATGCATGCCTATTGCGCCGCAGCCGTTCCGCTGATGACGGCGGCCCCGAAGAAGGCGTTGGATTATGCCTTTGCACAGCGCGCCCTGCCGTATATCCTCGCCACGGCGAGGCTGGAAGCGCTGAGAAGACTGCCCGAGATACTGTGCGATATGCCGGTTTCGCTTGCGTTGCTTCATTGCCCGCTGCCGTTGCCGCCGCTGTAAACGAAAAAATGGAACGCCCGCATCTGATTGCTTTTGATCAGATGCGGGCGTTTTTGTGATGGGCGGGAATGCTTGTGCCGGGGCGGTTTTATTGAAAGATGGAAAGGTTTACTGCTTGCCTCCAAAGGGGATAGGAGTAAGCAGGCGACTGCCGTGAATATGGATGCGCAGCTCTGCGCGTCTTTTTTGCCGGAGAGAGCCAATGGTACGGAGCTGCGCGTCTTCCTTCGATAGCGGAGGCGCGAATGGGCTACGGCCCGGTGGCGGCGTCGGGCTGGTTAGCGTCGGGGTCGTCTGGGAGGAGATCCGGCGGAGCGGGGGCGCGTTCGAGCAGGGGGCTACGCTTTCGGATTCTGGCGCATAGGATGCTCATATCGTCCGGGCGCGCGGCGCGGCTGCGGGACTGGGCTTCCTTGAGTGCTGCAGTGCAGAATGCGGCGGGAGAAAGGTCGCCTATGGTCTGGAACCATGCTTCCGCGGCGGGCTCGCCGCCCAGCGCGTTTACGAGGCCGTCCGTCGCCATGATGATGGCGTCGCCGGGACGCAGGCGCGCGGAAGCGACCGACGGGGCGGCCTCGGCTACAATGCCTACCGGCAGGGATGCGCCCTCGATACGCTTTGCCGTGCGCCCACGCAGGAGCCACGTTGGCTCGCTTCCGCACTTGTGAAAACGCGCCGTTCCCATCACGGGGTCGATTTCGCATACGTCGAGCGTTGAGAAGGCCTCGCGTCCGCCGTCGGTCAGTCGGTTAATGGCGCGATAGGCGGTAAATTCGTTCAGGCCGCATTCCAGGAATTCGCGCGCCAGCGCCAGCGCCCGGCGGGACAGCCTGCGCGCACCTTCGCCGGTTCCCATGCCATCGGCCAGCAGCAGAATGACGCGGCCGTCCGGCGCTTTTTCGATTGCGCCGGTATCGCCGCATGCGCCGCCGCCCGGGGAAGCATGCCGCCGGGAGGCCGTCACGCTTAGTCTGGCGCGCAGAGATGGCTGCGAGGATAGAAGCTGCATGCGTACCCCTGCGGAGAAGCACTCCGGAATCAGCGGATGCGCGACGGCTGCGCTCAGCATGAATGCGGCGCGCACGTCCCAACCGAAATAATATGAAAGCGGAACGCCGATCAGAAACGTGAGCGCGCGTGCCCACGCGCCCACGGCCCACAGCGCACCCGCGCATCCGGAGGAAATCAGCAGAAGTGCGGGCATCAGCGCGCTTTGTCCCTCAATCAGCAGGCCGGCACCGGCGGTGAACGCACCCAGCGCGCCTGCGCCGACGCCACCGCCGGAGAGCGTGAGTGCAAGCAGACCTGCGGCAAACAACCCCGCAGGCTCCCACAGCCGGGTCAGACCCGCCACGAGAACGGCGGCGGTGAAGTGCAGGGCAACGCGCTCGTCGGCAGACGGCGTTCGCGTTTGCAGACAGCTTCGCCGGAAAAGCAGCGTCAGCACAGGGGCGACAGCCATGGCCAAAAGCGCTGACAGAAGCGCCGTCGTCAGCGGGTAGAAGCCCCGATCCAGCTGGCGCGCAGCCGCAGGGAGCAGGCAGCCGATGCCGCCGCTCAGCGCCGAAAAGGCTTCGCAGTGTGCAGGGCGCAGCCGAATCAGGACGCGGGCGAGGATGTATGCGAGCGCGCAGCCCAGAAACGCCCCGGGGTCGCCAGCCAGCAGGCAGCCGCAGAGCGCGCCCGGGAGCACGGCGACCGGCGAGGTGTCCGCCGCGCCCGACGCCGCAGCCAGCCCCGCTGCGAAGGGAGCGGCCCATGGAACCGGCGTGAGGATACCGAATAACAGCCCGGCAAGGTTGCCGGGGACGAGCTTCCATTCCCGTGTGCGCAGATGCAAATTCATATGCCTGTCCTCCTGTAATGCCACAAGCATATGCATATTCACTCGTTAAAATACCATTCAAAACGTCGAATTTCAGACAAGTTCACTGGTTTGTCCAAAAATTGGGCATTTTTGCCTGTGCGCCCGGTTTTTGAACGGGCGGCTACGTTTGCCCGTTTTCGGAACGGCGGCGGCTCGCTATACTATAAGCTACTGACGAGAGGAGGTGGCATTTGTGTCGACATTCAAAACCGTACGCACCGCGAAGGTCAGCTACATCGTGATGTCGGTGCTGTTCTGCGTGCTGGGCGTTGTTCTGTTGGCTGCGCATGATTTGTCTGTTTCTGTGCTGGGCGTGCTGGTTGGAGCAATGCTGATTGCCTTTGGCATCGTGAAGCTGATCGGCTATTTTTCCAGAGACCTGTACCGGCTGGCGTTTCAATTTGATTTGGCACTGGGAATTTTTCTGATCGTGCTTGGAATGATCATTCTTCTGAATCCGAACCGTGCCATGACGTTCCTATGCCTGATGCTGGGCATTGCCATCATGGCCGACGGCCTGTTTAAGCTGCAGACGGCACTGGACGCGCGTCGCTTCGGCTTGCGCTCGTGGGGGCTGATTCTGGCGTTCGCGCTGCTCACCGGTGCAATTGGCGGCCTGCTGGCAGCACGTCCGGCAGAGAGCGTGCACACGTTGACGATCCTCCTCGGGCTGTCGGTGCTGTTTGAGGGCCTGATGAATCTATGCGTCGCGCTGTTCGCGGTTAAGATCATCCGTCAGGAGCAGCCCGAGGTTGTGGAAACATGGTTCGAGAGAGAAAAGGAAGAAAGGTAGGATTGCGTATGCGAGCATCCAGAGCGGTCGTAAAGTACCGCATTCCCATTCTGGTTCTTGCGCTGGTGCTGCTGATTCCGTCGTTTTTCGGAATGATCAGCACGCGCATCAATTATGACATGCTGGACTATCTGCCGGATGACATGGACACCGTAATTGGGCAGAACCTTCTGCTGGAGGATTTCGGCAAGGGTGCGTTTTCGCTGATTGTAGTGGAGGATATGCCGTCGGCGGACATTCGCCGAATGACCGAAAGCCTTCGCTCAATCGAGCATGTAGAAACCGTCATATGCTATGAGGACGTGGCGGATCCCACCGTTCCGAAGGAGCTTTTGCCGGAGAGCCTGTACAAGGAATTCAACAGCGGAGACAGCACGCTGATGGCGGTATTCTTTGATACCTCCACCTCTGCCGACGCTACGATGGATGCCATTCGCGAGGTTCGAGGCGCCGTGGGCGCGCAGTGCTTTGTGACAGGCATGAGCGCGCTGGTAACCGACCTCAAGGACCTGTGCGAACAGGAGGAGCCGGTGTATGTGGCGCTGGCCGTTATCTGTGCGTGCGCTGCGATGATGCTGCTTCTGGACAGCTGGCTGGTTCCGTTTGTGTTCCTTGCCAGCATCGGCATGAGCATTTTGATGAATCTGGGCAGCAACTGGTTTTTGGGCGAAATTTCCTACATAACCAAGGCGCTGGCTGCCGTTTTGCAGCTGGCCGTTACGATGGACTATTCCATCTTCCTGTGGCACAGCTACAACGAAAAGCGCGCGCAAACGGACGATCAATGCGAGGCAATGGCGCAGGCCATTCACGATACGTTTGTGTCCGTACTGGGCAGCTCCATTACTACAATCGCGGGCTTTATTGCTCTTTGCTTCATGTCCTTTACGATGGGGCGCGATCTGGGTATCGTAATGGCCAAGGGCGTGCTGTTGGGCGTAATCGGTTGTGTGACGATTCTGCCGTCGATGATTCTTCTGCTCGACAGGCCGCTCCAGAAAACGCGCCATCGCGCGCTGATTCCTACGGGCCGCAGCTTCGCGGGATGGGTCGTGAGGGCATTCCCGGCGTTTCTTGTGATCTTTGCGCTTCTGATTGCCCCCGCTTACTATGGATACTCGAAGACCAACGATGAGGTGTACTACGACATGGGCGAATGCCTGCCGCAGGACATCGACTATGTAATCGCGAACAGCAAGCTGCAGGATGAGTTTCAGATTGCCTCTACTCACATGCTGCTGGTAAACGCCAAGCTACCCTCCAGCGACGTACGCGCCATGAGGCGCGAGATGGAGAACGTGGACGGCGTGAAGTACGTGCTGTCGCTGGAAAGCGTGGTCGGCGCCCGCGTGCCGGAGGAAATTCTGCCGGAGAGCGTTACGTCTATCCTGAAAAGCGACCGTTGGGAGCTGATATTGATCAACTCTGAATACCGCGCTGCCAGCGATCTGGTAAACGATCAGCTGGACACGCTGAATGGCATTCTTAAAAAGTATGACCCCAGCGGCATGCTGATCGGCGAGGCAAGCTGCATGAAGGACATGATCGAGACCACAGACCACGACTTCGGGGTGGTAAACGCAGTGTCCATCGTGCTGGTGTTTGTGATCATCCTGCTGGTTGAAAAGAGTCTGTCGCTGCCGGTGATCCTGATTGCCGTGATCGAGCTGGCCATCTTCATCAATCTGGGTCTTCCGCATTATCTGGGCGAAACATTGCCGTTCATTGCGCCGATCTGCATCTCGACCATTCAGCTGGGTGCGACGGTTGACTACGCTATTCTGATGACTACGCGCTATAAGCAGGAGCGAACTATGGGCAAGGATAAACGCGAGGCGATAACGATTGCTCTGTCCACGTCCATTCCGTCCATCGTGACCAGCGGCGTCGGCTTGTTTGCCGCCACCTTCGGTGTGGCCGTGTATTCCAATATTGATATTGTAAGCTCCATGTGTATGCTGATGGCGCGCGGCGCGCTGGTGAGCGTGGTTTCGGTTGTGTTTATCCTGCCTGCCATGCTGATGCTGCTGGATGCGGTCGTTTGCCACACCACACTGGGTATAAAAACCACGGGAGGAATTGAGTAATGAAAAAGCTGACGTGTCTGCTCCTTTCCCTGCTTCTCGTTTTCTGCGCGGCAGCGCACTGGCCGAAACGACGAAGGATGAAACGGTTTATGTGCTTGCAAACGCGGAGGGCGAGGTGAAGCGCATAATCGTGAGTGATTGGCTGACGAATCCGAACGGAGAAAAGGAGCTCGCGGATGCAACCACGCTCAAGGATGTCAAAGTCGTGAAGGGCACGGCCCTCCTGAAGGACGGCGTGTGGCGCATTGCCGACGGAGCGGACGTTTACTATCAGGGCGACGCAGACGAAGAACTGCCGGTCTCTCTCGCCATAACCTATACGCTGGACGGGGAAGCGAAGAGCGTTGCCGAAATGGCGGGCAAAAGCGGCCGGGTAACCATGCGCGTAACCTGCAGCGTGACGGAGACGCGAGACGGCGTGAGGGTGCCGTTTGCCGCGCTGACCGCTGCGCTTCTGGACAACGATCGGTTCACGAACATTGAGGTTACCAATGGAAGGCTTCTCGACGACGGAGACCGTACCGTGATCGTGGGCTGGGCCCTGCCGGGCCTTCAGGAAACGCTGAAGCTGGATGCCGAAACCGTGACGCTGCCCGAATACGTGGAAATTGCCGCGGATGCAAAGGAATTCGAAGCGCCGACTACGTTCACCGTCGTGACCAATGAGCTCTTTACTGCCATTGACGTCGATTCCATCGATACATCCGAGCTTACGGAAAAGGCCGACGAGCTCAAGGATGGCATGGCGCAGCTGAAGGACGGCGCAAGCCGCCTGGCGGACGGCGTGAGCGAGCTGAACGACGGCGCGCAGACGCTGACGGACGGCGCGACGGAGTTGAAGAACGGCGCCGAGGCGCTGAAGGACGGCGCAGCCCCGCTGGCGGACGGCGTATCGCAGATGAACGATGGCGCGAAGGCGCTGGAGCGCGGCTCTGCGCAGTTGACCGAGGGACTAAATGCGCTCACCGCGAACAACGAGGCACTGGCAGACGGTGCAACGCAGCTGTTTGAAGCTGTGCTGGAGGTTGCCAACGCGCAGCTGTCCGCCGCGATGGAGGGTGCGCCCACGCTGACCATCGAGAACTATGAGGAAACCCTGAACGCACTGCTTTACGCGTGCTCCGAGGAGGGCGTCGACAAGCAGGTGCATGATCAGGTGGAAGCGGTTGTGAACCAGAACCGCGCGCAGATCGAGACCGCTGTCACCGCCGAGGTACAGAAGACGGTCGCTGCGCAGGTGGAGGAGGCCGTGCGCGAAAGCGTCACCTCTCAGGTGCTCGCCGCAATGGACATGACGCCCGATGCCTACAAGGTCGCCATGGAGAGCGGCGCGCTGACCGACGCGCAGAAGAGCCAGATTTCTGCGGCTGTGGATGCACAGATGAAGACGCAGGAGGTTAAGGCTATCCTCACGCAGCAGACCGAGCAGGCCATGGAAAGCGATGAGGTCAGGGCCGCGATTGAGCAAAATGTGAATGAGCAGGTGGAAGTGCTCACGCAGCAGAGCCTGTCTGCCAAGGACGTGCAGACTCAGCGAGCTATTGCGCTGGAGAAGGGGCAGGCTGCTGCAGTCAGTCTCACGGCGCTGAAGGCGCAGCTGGATGACTGCCGTGCCTTCTATGACGGCCTGAATGCGTATCTTGCCGGTACCGCGCAGGCGGCAGGCGGTGCAATCGAGCTGAAGGACGGCGCTTCGCAGCTGGCCGCGGGCACGGAGGAGCTAAACGATAAGGTGCCTGCGCTGCTGGAGGGCATCGACAGCCTGTCGGACGGCATGAATACGCTCATGGAGAATATCCCGGCGCTGACCGATGGCGTGAGTCAACTGCTGGACGGCGCAAGCGAGCTGAAGGACGGCCTGAATACCTTCGATGAGGAGGGCGTTTCCAAGCTCGTGAGCCTTGTGGAGGATGATTTGACAGATATGCTCGATCGCGTGAAGAGCGCGCTCAACGCCGCGAACGCCTATACCACCTATACATCCCTTGACGAGAACATGACCGGCCGCGTCCGCTTCGTCTGGCGCACCGACGTAAATCAGAAATAATCGCTTCGGCTTCGCAAAAAAAGCCGCCGAGCCTCCGGCGTGGGAGGTTCGGCGGCTGTGTCCGGCTTCTGCGGCGGATTAGCCGTTTACGTTGTAGTCGTTCGCGAGGAAATTCATCGCCTTGCAGAACTTGCTCAGGTATACCAGCGGCCCGACGGCAATCAGGCTGCCAAGGACTGACCAGAGCCAGAAGGTATTCGAGTTGAATTTATAGGGAAGATTGCGGCGCTGAAGCTCGTTTCCCATTCGGCCGCAGATGCGATGATGCCACACCAGATTCGCGATTCCGGCGGTGATCGGGCTAACAAGGAAGAACAGCAGGCAGAAGTGCATGGTACGGCGGCCGTCGTGGCACGAAGCAATCGTGTTGATGTCCGAGGAGATGCGGCTGAGTTTTACCAGCGGGTAGATGCCAAGCGTGATTGGGCTAAGCAGAATCAGCTTGAGCATGCTGTAGTTGCACGAAAGCTGAGCTACGGAGCTCTGAACGGTTACGGGTGCGGACTGACTCACAGGAATTCCCCCTATCCGATTTTGCAACTCGCCCTAACACGAGTTTACAAAATGATAGCATATTACAGATAATGCTTCATTCGTTTTTTTTTTTTTTGAAATTCTACAGTAAATTAATGCAATAGTTAATGTAAAAAGTCGAAAGTTTTTTGACCGAATCCGCGGAATCGCAAGAAAATTCGACAAAGCCCGTATGAAATTATGCGCGGAATGTTTTGATGGGAGGCGCGCTTGTGTTGAGCCGTGACAAATGAGAATGAAAATTCGCAAAAACATAACATGAGAAAATGAGAGAATATCATTGACAGATGCGGGAAAACGGAGTATAATAGTCTTCGTTGTCAAGCGATGAGTGCCTGTAGCTCAGCCGGATAGAGTGTTTGGCTACGAACCAAAAGGTCAGGGGTTCGAATCCCTTCAGGCACGCTGGAAGCATCTGGAGTAATCCGGATGCTTTTTTTGTGCACGCGCCTTGAAGGCGCTGGGAACTTATGCTATAATCCAATTACGAACGAATAAAGGAGAACGCATATGAAAAAAGTCGTCTGCGCGGTGATGACGGTTGTAATTTTGCTGGCGGGTATGTGTGCATACGCGTCCAGCTTTTCGCAGGATCCGGATCGAATCGAGCAGGCGGCGAAGTCGGTGCTGATGCTTGAAATCTATGATCGGCAGGGGCGGCTCATTGCGACAGGCAGCGGCTTTGTGGCGTTTGACAGCGGCACGCTGGTGACGAATTACCATGTGATCGAGGATGCGTACAGAATCCTCGCTATCAGTGACGATGACCAAAGCTTTTCGATTACGAAGGTTTTCTGTGCGGACGAGGAAACAGACATTGCGATTCTTGGGTTTGAAAACAACACTACGCTTGAACCGCTTACGTTGTGGGCGGATGAGAATTTGAAGCGAGGCGCAGCTGTCGTTGCGATTGGAAGCCCGAAGGGCCGGAAGAATACGGTTTCAAAGGGCGACATTGGCGCAATTTCTACCGACATGGGCGTTTTGATGATTCAGTTTACGGCGCCGATTTCCCAAGGAAGCAGCGGCGGCGCGCTTTTTAACGACGAGGGAAAGGTGATAGGCATCACCTCCATGATACTGAAGGAGGAATCGCAGAACATCAACTTTGCCGTATCCAGTGCGGTTGTCAAGGCGATGTATCAGGCGTGGGACGGCAGCGTATACACGGTGACGAATCATAAAAACACGGCAAGGTTTAATTATGCAGGCGTGTACGATGAGGCGGCGCAGGCAACGGCTGCAGGCACGGCGGATTCGGACGCTTTTGCGGAGGTGTGGTCGTGTCCGGACTGCGGAAATAAGAACAACAGCCAGTTCTGTCTTGAATGCGGAAGGGAGAAGCCCAGCTGGAAATGCCGGTGCGGGCTGGTGAACCACGGAAAATTCTGCGGCAGCTGCGGGTCATCCCTTCAGAAGCTGCTGGACGAAATGAACGAGGCTCTTTCGAGTATTGACGAAGGAAATTATGATCGGGCGATTGAAGCGCTGAACGCGCTGGGCGTGTTTGATTGCCAGTCGATGGAATCGAACGCAGGAAAGAACTGTGCAGCCGAGACTCAGATGCAAAGAGCCTATTATCTGCGTGCGGAGCAGGGGCTGGCGGGCAATCAGTTCAAGCAGGCCTATGAGGATTTTGGCAGCGCGGGCGCGTATGCGGATGCGGTCAGCCGTCAGTACGAGGTGTTCTATAAGCAGGGACTGCATCAGAAGGAGCAGGGCAGATATTCGGATGCGATTGAGTCGTTCGAGGCGGCGGCAGAGCATTACGCGGTTGTGGGTGAGATTCAGCAGTGTCATTATCAGCTGGCAAAGCAATATGCGGCCGACGGAAAATTTGATGACGCAATCAAGGAATACGAGCTGTGTGAAGGCTATTTGGACGCGCAGGAATGCATATTGCGGACGTATTACGCGAAGGGCGACGTGCTGTTTGCCGAGGGAAGCTACAGCGAGGCGATTTCTGCCTTTGAAAAGGCGGGCGACGCGTTGGATGCGCAGGCGCGCATTCTTTCGGTGTACTACGCGCAGGCAGAGAACGCGCTTTTGCTGGAGCAATATGACGAGGCCATTGCGTTCTTTACGAAGATTGGCGATGGGCTGGATGCGAAGGAACGCATTCTTGCGGTATACTATGCGCAGGCAGAGAATGCGCTTTCGCTGGAGCAGTATGACGAGGCCATCGCATTCTTTACGAAGGCCGGTGACTATTCGGACGCGGCAAGCCGGGCTGACGAGACGAAGGAGCAGATGCTGGCGCACTGGTATGCGGAGGCAGAAGAAAAATTCAACAAAGAGGAATATGCGGAGGCTGCGGAGACGTTTCAGCTCGTTAAGGACTACAGAGACGCGAAGGAGCGCGTGAAGCAGTGCAACTACTGCCTTGGAGAACGGGCGGAGAAGAGCGGGAAGTATGAAGAGGCGTCGAAACACTTCAAAAATGCAGGCGATTATCTGGATGCGGCGACTCGGCAATATGAGGTGCTCTGCGATTACGCAGAGAAGCTGAGGGCGACGAATCCGTCTAAAGCCCGGGATCTGCTCAAGAAGCTGGATTACGATAGGGCAAAGCAGCTGTATCGTGAGATTACCTATATGCGGGCGGAGGAAAGATATGAGAAGGGCGAATGGTCTGCGGCACTGTTGCTTTATGCGGAATGCGAAGAGTATCTGGACTCGCTGGAAAAAATGAAGATGACGAATCGAGCGCTGATTCTTGAGTGCCTGGAGAAAGGAGATTTAACGACTGCAAGAAAGCAGGTTGATAAAACGAAGAATCAGCCGTGGGCAGCCGGAGACGTTGTCGTTGCGGAGCCGGGCAGCGAGGGGAAGAGCTTCGCGGAGCTGCTTTACGTGGCAAAGGCCATGGGCTTTCAGGGCTGGTACCCCGACGGAGAGCAGACGTATAAGGATAAGTACAAGGATGCAATTCTGAAGATGGAAAAGCATTTCGAGCTGGAGGCGGACGGCGTAATCCGCTGCTCGGAATACCTTCAGCTGATGGAGCTGATGATTCCCGGCACCGAGAGCGACGAGGTGCGTGAGCTGCTGGAATACATCAGCGACCTTGGCTATTTCGATGCGCTCGGCGCGTTGCCGGAAAAGCACAATACCTATGAGAGCCGCTACCAGTACAGTATCAAGCGTTTAGAAACCGATTTGCAGCTCAAGGCGGACGGCTTCCTGACGCCGACGGAGGTCGCGGTCATCAAAAAGCAAAAGGTGTCGGCACCGGCGCAAATCTCCAAGCTGACGCTTACGCAGAGCAAGGGCACGGTTTCCCTTTCGTGGACGGCCTCCAAGGGCGCAAAGTGGTACGAGATATACAGGGACAATGAGAAAATCGCGACGGTGAAGGGAACGTATTATGCGGACAAGGAAGCTGTGCAGGGAGCGTACAACCAGTATACCGTTCGTGCATGCAAGTATACTATAAATACAAGGGTGAAGAACAGAGTATACGTTGACCCGTCGTATATAAGCACAACCTGCGCGGCAGTAGCGAAGGACTATAGTAAATACAAGAATAAGTATGTGCAGCTGAGCAAGGCGAAGATCGTTTCCAAGAAGCTGGTAGGATCGGATTACCATATAAAGGTGATGGAAAAGGTAGGCGGGAAAAACTACTACGTTGTGTTGGTCCTTTCCGATTATACGGGATGGAATAAAGCGTTAAAAGCGGTATCGGATATGAAGACGGCTGGGGGAAAAGGGAAGGTTTATAAAGTTAGCTTGGGAATTCCCTATATCGACATGGAACAAATTTCGTGGACTTACTGAAAAAACAGGGTATGGAAAAGCGAAATGGAGCAGGAACCGTCTCGACATGAGACGGTTCCTGCGGCGTGTTTAGAGGTCAGGCAAGCCATGCATGCAGGGCTTGGATGCAGGCAAGCTGCTCCTCCATGGGGCCGGAGTGCTCGAGCATCAGGCATCCGGAATAGGAGATGCGCTTCAGAATGCGGAGTGCGCCGCGCACGTTGATATGGCCGCGGCCGAGGACAACTGGCTGCGCGAAGGCACCGTTTGGTAGGGCGAACGCCTTCGGGGCGGGGGCAGGCAGAAGGGCGTAGTCCTTTAGGTGAACGTGGACGACGCGATGGCTCACCGCTTCGGCAAAGGCCTCGGCATCCTCGCCCGCGAAGCAGATATTGCCCACGTCCAGCACGACGCCTGCGGGGCGGTCGAGCACATTCAGAAAGGCAAGAAAGGGCTTCACGCCGTTGAACACGTAGCCCTGATTCTCGTATACGCAGCGAACGCCAAGCTGTTCGGCTGCATCGTAGACCTCGCGCGCGCGTGCGGCGACTGTGGGAATGGCCTCTGCCGGGGCGGGATACTCGGCATGCGGGTTGAGACCAGGCAGAAGCGTATGGTGCAGGAATTTGCAGCCCATTTCGGCAGCGGCATGAGCCATGCGAAGCAGCCGATCGCGCTCTTTGCCGGTTTCATCGTGGTACAGATCGGCGACGACCGACAGGCAGGGCAGCTCGACGCCCATTTCGTCTGCATGAACGCGCATGCGGCGGGCATAGGCGTCGTCGTCAAAGTCTGCCGTGCCGAAGGGCTCAAAGGCCGTAAGCCCCAGTGCCTTTGCACAGTCGATGCCTTCCAGATTGCGCATGCCGGGCCTCGGTGGCGTAAATAGGCCGATTTGCTTCGCGTTCATGAGTGTCCTCCGTTTCTTTCGGGTCTGCGGTCTGCGATGCGCGGGCTTTGTGCGATGCGGGTGCGGCTCCTGCGGGCTGCCGGAGGTCAATGTCTGCGCGCATGAGATGGCCTCCGGCGGTATGCTTGCCAAGTTCGCCGCAGCTCCTTGCCGGGATGCGGCGGGGAAGAGCTTTCGCGGCTTGCGCGCCGAGCGCTGGGCAGCGTTTGCACGGTGCGGAAACGGCGTTTGGCCTTCAAACGGGTTAAGCTCTGTCGCAGCGTGCTTTTCAGCCGACGCAGTTTGTGAAGCTATCGGCAGCCAAGCCGTCAGCGCGGTGACCGCGGTTTGCGTGCTGACGGGCAGCGTTTGCACGGTGCGGAAACGGCGTTTGGCCTTCAAACGGGTTAAGCTCTGTCGCAGCGTGCTTTTCAGCCGACGCAGTTTGTGAAGCTATCGGCAGCCAAGCCGTCAGCGCGGTGAGCGCAGTTTGCGTGCCGCTGGGCAGCGTTTGCACGGTGTGGAAACGGCGTTCAACTTTCAAATGGCTTAAGCCCTGCCGCAGAGTGGGTTTTATCGGCCGACGCCGTCTGCCCAGCTGCCGTTTGTGAAGATATCGGCGCTCGTGCCGTCGGCGCGGTGACCGACGATGTGCAGGTCGTCCGAGCCAATCATGAAGTCCGTGTGGATTAGGGAATCGTTGATGCCGCGCTTCAGAAGTTCGTCCTGCGACAGCTCCAGATAGCCGTCAAGCACCTCGCCGAAGCCCTGGCCGACGGCCATATGGCAGCAGGCGTTTTCGTCAAACAGCGTATTGAGGAACAAAAGCCCCGTTTGATTGATTGGCGACTCCTTTGGAACCAGTGCCACCTCGCCCAGCATCGAAGCGCCTTCGTCCATGCGGAACATTTTTTCGAGAATTTCACCGCCCTTTTTTGCGCTGCACGAAACCACGCGGCCGCCCTCAAAGCGTACCGTGAAATCCTCGATCAATTGACCTGCCCAGCTCAGCGGCTTGGTTGCCACCAGCGTGCCCTCGCAGTCGCCGCGCATGGGGCTGGTGAATACCTCCTCTGTGGGCATGTTGGGCACATAGTATGCGCCGTTTTCGTGGTTCACGTCGCCCGCACCGCACCATTTTGCGCCCGGGATCAGGCCGACGCGAAAGCTCGTTCCGTTTGCGCTTTCATAGGTGAGGTGCGTAAAATTCTGCGCGTTCAGCCAGCGCGCCCGCGATTCGCATGCAGTGCTGTGCGCCTTCCAGATTTCCACGGGATCCTCCTCGCGGTCGAGGTACACACAGTGCAGAATCGCTTCCCACAGCCGGCGCACGGCCTCGTCCTCTGGAAGCGCCGGAAACACCTTGCGCGCCCATGCCGGAGAAGCGGCGGCGACGATCAGCCACTGGTGCCGCCCGTCGATGCGGTCGCGGTATTGCTTCAGCACCCTTGCGCGCATGCGGCGCACCTCTGAAAGTACGTCGGCGGAAATGCCGCGCAGCTCGTCCGGGTCGGCGGAGGCGATCATGATGCGCACTGGCAGTGTTTCCGCCATTTCCTTTGCGCGCGCTTCCTCCCATTCGCGCACCGTGCCCAGCGTCTGAACGTCGGCATATTGATAGTGCAGCCGGTTTACCGGGCCGTAGTTCCACGTGACGTCCACGTATTTCGCGCCCGCACGGTAGCATTCTTCGACGACCGCTCGCACCAGCTCTGCCTGATCGAGCTCTGCGGTTACGCGAACCTCCTGGCCCTTCTGCACGTTTGCGCCAATACGAACGATGACTCGCGCGTACTTTTCAAAATCGATGTGTCCCATCTGCGGTTCCTCCCTGTTTTTCTGTTTTAGGCTTTGGAGTTCCATGAAAAAGCAGGCTCTCCTGCGGGTGAAAGCCGAAGGAGAGCCCATGCTGCGCGCTGCGGTTACTGATTGACCTCTTCCAGAAGAAGCCTTTCCCTGAAGCCGCCGCAGGCAGCTTCCTTTTTTGCGCGAGCCGCCTCTAGCGCCTCCAGACTCCAGCCGCGAGCCAGCGCGGCAGCACGCACGACCTCCAGCACATCCGCCAGCTCCTCCAGCGATTTATCCTGCTGATACTCGCGCATCTCCTCGGTTAGCTTTTCATCCAGCATCAGCAGATACTCGGGCTCCGACAGTCTGCGAACGCGGCAGACGCGGCCGTCGTTTTCGATGATCTGCGGTATCCTGTCCCGAACAAGCTTGTGATAGCGAACGGTTGCCATGAAGAACGCCTCCCATCGATCCTAACGCTTCAATTTCAATATAATTTTATCACTTCGCGTATCGCGTGTCAACCGTACCGGGCAGGAATCGCCTATTCGCGGATGCTCTGCTGCGTGAAATCGATGTGGATGGCTGTGCCGTGCCCCGGCTCGGATTCGGCGGAAACGGTGTGACCGAGCTTTGCGAGCACCCGCTTGCTCAAATAAAGACCGATGCCGCTCGCCTTCAGGTCGCTGCGCCCGTTCAGCCCCGTGTAGCCCTTTTCGAATATGCGCGGCAGATCCTCCGGCGCAATGCCTATGCCTGTGTCCTGAATTGTGAGCGTGTTCGGCGAGGAGCGGTAAATGTGAATTTCGCCCTTGGGCGTATACTTGAGCGCATTTGAAAGAATCTGTTCCAGCACGAATACCAGCCATTTTTCGTCGCTTACGGCGAAAAGGCCGGTTTCCTCGTAGTTCAGCTTCAGCCGACGCGCGATGAATTCGCCGGCGAATGGCCGCACAGCGCGCTTTACGGCATCGTCTATGCTGATTCTGCGCAGCAGGTAATCCGTCGACGGCGATTCCACGCGCAGATAGGCCATTACCATTTCAACGTACCGCTCCACGCGCATCAAGTCGCTCAGAAGTCTGCGCGAAAGCGGCGAATCCTCGTTTTTCAGGTTCAGACGCATGGCGGCGATGGGCGTTTTAATCTGATGCGCCCACGTGGTGTAATAGTCGCACATGTCCTGATAGCGATGCTCCTGCTGCGTCCGAAGCTCCGATTCGCGCGTTTCCAGCATCTGAAGAAGCGCCTGATAGTCTGTCTCCAGTGCGTCGGTGGGCGCGGGCAGCTCGAGCGTCATGCCGTCCGGAAACATTAACAGCCGCGCAAGCTGTGCGTGCCGCCGCCGGAATTTCAGAAAATCGGCCGTGAACGCACACAGGCCGGCCAGCGCGGCCAGTGCTGAGGGGTACAAAAGCGCCTGCTGCGGCATACCATACAGGAAAAACACCAGCGGGAAGGTAAGTATAACCGCTGCGAAGGTACAGATGGTCAGGCGGCGGGAACGCAGATATTGAAAAAAGAACCGCATGCGCGCCTCCTATTCGATGATATAGCCCACGCCGAAGCGCGTGGCGATGAAGCCGGTCAGCCCGGCAGCATCCAGCTTTTTACGCAGGCGATTCACGTTTACCGTCAGCGTGTTTTCGTCCACAAAGCTGTCCGTTTCCCACAGGCGCTCCATCAGCTTTTCGCGGCTTACCACGTTTCCGCGCTTTTCCATCAACGCCAGCAGAATGCGAAGCTCGTTGCGCGTAAGCTCGATGACTTTTCCTTCGAATTTGAGCGTGCCGCTGCCGGCGTCCAGCACGGCGCCGCGATGCTCAAGCAGCGGAGAAGGCTGTGCGAAGTCATAGGTGCGCCGGAGTAGCGCCTGAATTTTTGCCATCAGCACGCTCATGTCAAACGGCTTGGCGATAAAATCGTCGCCGCCCATGTTCATTGCCATTACGATGTTCATGTTGTCTGCCGCAGACGATAAAAAGATGATCGGTACACGCGAGGTTTTACGAATTTCGCTGCACCAGTAATAGCCGCTGAAAAACGGAAGACCAATATCCATCAGCACGATATGTGGCTGAAACCGGGCGACCTCTCCGGCGATGTCCCGAAAATCCGGCGCGATGCGCACGTCGAAGGCCCACCTTTCTGCCTGCGACGCTACGGCCTCGGCAATGCCCCGGTCATCCTCCACAATAAGAATTCTCTGCATCCGTATTTCCTCCGGCTCCTGCTTCGCCTACAGTATACCACAGAATTGGCTGCGTGAAAAGGGTGTTGCCGGGACTTTTCCGGCGGCGTGGGAAGGAACGCGCCTCTGCATGCTCTGGTGTCCGGTGAAGCTGTTTTGAATCGAAAATGCCGCGCTTTCCCTGCAGGGAAAGCGCGGCGGAGAATCAGGCGGTTGCAGCGGATTTTCCGGCGAGCGCGCCGGTGGAGAAGGCGATTTGCAGATTAAAGCCGCCGGTCAGGGCGTCTACATCCAGCACCTCGCCGGCGAAATACAGGCCGGGCAGCAGGCGAGATTCCATGGTGGAGGGGTTCACGCCCTTCACCTGTACGCCGCCGCGGGTGATGATGGCCTCGTTCATGCCGCGTAGCGCCTTTACCGTAAGCGGCACGGCCTTGAGCGTTTTCACAAGGCGCTTGCGCTCCACGGCGGTCACGCCATTGATGGGCTGATAGGGAGAAAGGTCGCAAAGCTCAAGGATCATTTCACCCAGCGCGTGGGGCTCAAGGCCGTCCATGCATGTGCCGAGGCGCTTGTTTTTCATCTGAGAGAAATCGCGCAGGATGCGTTGATCGAGTGCGCCCTCGTCCAGCGCGGGTTTCAGGTCGATGGACAGGCGGATGCCGGAGACGCTCTCAGGAAGAAGGCTGGAAAGCGTCAGCACCAGCGGGCCGGACACGCCAAAGTGCGTGAACAGCATTTCGCCCATTTCGGAAAACAGCTTTTTCGGCTTACTGCCGGTTTCCTGATACGCCGACAGGGTGACGTTTTTGAGGCTCAGCCCCATCAGCCTTTCTGGCCATGTCTCCACGGTTTCGATGGAGGTGAGCGCCGGGCGACAGGGGGCGATGGCATGCCCTGCGTCCTTCGCAAAGATGTAGCCGTCGCCGGTGGAACCGGTGGTCGGATAGCTCATTCCACCGGTGGCGACGATTACGGAATGAAAGGCATGCGTGCGGCCGTCCCCGGTTTCCACGCCCGAAGCGCGTCCGTTTTCGCACAGCACGCCTTTGACACGCTCGTTCAGAAGCACCCTTACGCCTAAACGGCGGATTTCCCGCTCCAGCGCCAGCGTGATGTCGCTGGCATGGTCGCTTTCCGGGAAGACGCGCTCGCCGCGCTCTACCTTCAGGCGCACGCCGAGATCCTCCAGAAGCGCCATTAGGCCGGTATTGTCAAGCGCCGCAAAGGAGGCGTACAGGAAGCGCGGATTTCGCACGATGTTTTTCATGAAGGCCTCCGGCTCGGCGGCGTTGGTCACATTGCAGCGTCCCTTGCCGGTGATATAAAGCTTTTTTCCCAGTTTTTCGTTGCGCTCGAAGAGTGTTACGCTCGCGCCGGAGCGTGCGGCGTAGAGGGCGGCCATCAGTCCGGCCGCGCCGCCGCCGATTACGGCAATTTGCTTGGCCATGGTTTATTCTCCGCTCTTTCCCAGATACACGCGATATTCCGACCAGATGCTCTCCATCTTGTCAAAATAGTCGGTTACCTGCGTGCGGCGGCGCTGCGAGAGCGCCACGATCAGCGCGTTGATCAGCGAAATCGGCGCGGCCAGCGAGTCGACGAACGAAGCCATGTCGCTCTTTGCCATCAGGCACAGGTTTGCCTCCGCATGCAGCGGAGAAAGCGGGCCGTCGGTAATGGCGATCAGCGTTGCGCCGCGGGAGCGGGCGAACTTCATGGCCTTTACGGTGTGGCTGGTGTAGCGCGGGAAGGAAATGCCAATCAGCACGTCCTCGTCGCTGATGCGGGCGATCTGCTCGAAAACGTCGGATACGCCGCTGGTTACGGTGTGCACGTTTGGAAAAATGAAGTTGAGGTAGTGACCGAAGAACTCCGCCAGCGGCGCGGATGCGCGAAGGCCGAGCACATAGAGATTGCGCGCCTGAAGGATGCTTTCAATCACGGCGTCGAAGGTGGTGAGATCCAGCTCGTCCAGCGTGGTGCGGATGTTTTGAATGTCGGTCTTCAGCACCTTGTTCAGCACCTGCGCATGCCCCATATCGCCGGTCATTTCCAGCCGCTGCGTGGCGGTGAGCCGATGACGGATCAGCTCCTGCAGCGCCTTTTGTAGCTGCGGGAACCCGTCGTAGCCGAGGGCGGCCGCGAAGCGAACCACGGTAGATTCTGAAACGCCCACGTACTCTCCAAGCTTTGAGGCCGTCATGAACGCGACCTTATCATAATGGGTAACGATGCATTCCGCAATGCGTCGGTGACTCTTTGAAAGGCGTTTGCCGCTGTGGTTCAATCGCTGCAGCAGCTCCTGCGCGTTGTCCATTGGAATGTACCTCCGTTCGGCAAGCGAAATAGATAGCTTGCACATTGTAGACAGTATACAGCGGCTTCGTAAATTTTGCAAGCAATCCAAGAAATTCTGCCGTTTTTATCATTATTAGGCGCGTAAAAAGAAAAATCTGCATAATGTGCCCGGTCTGTGAATTCACTTTTGCCTGCTGGTGCGGGCAAAGGGAATTTACATGCTTTTGGGTGGACATCTTTACGGGCGGCGCTTATAATGAAGGCATTGCGCTTTTACAGAGGATGGAGGAGTTTCACATGCAGCCTGCCTTGGGCTCGCACAAGGAAAAACGCGCGTTTTACAAAATGACCCTTCGGATTACGCTGCCAATCGCGCTTCAGAACCTGATGGATGCATGCGTCAATTCGGCGGACGTGGTGATGCTTGCACTGGTGGGACAGAATGAGCTGTCTGCGTCCTCGCTTGCGGGGCAGGTGGCGTTTGTTCTGAATATGCTCCTGTTTGGCATTGCGTCCGGCGCGTCGGTGCTCGCGGCGCAATACTGGGGAAAGGGCGACCGGCGCACAATCGAGCGCGTTATGGCCATTTCGCTGCGCTTATCCGTGGCGATCGGCCTTCTGTTCACGCTTGCTGCGGCGTTTGTGCCGGAGAGCCTTATGCGCATCTTCACAGACAAGCCCGAGCTGATCGGGGCCGGAAGTAAATATCTGGTCGCGCTTAGCCCCAGTTATGTGCTGAGCGCGTTTGCGACACTGTATCTGGCGATCATGCGTAGTGTGGAGCGCGTGAATATGAGCGCGATTGTGCACGGTACAGCCGTTGTGATGAACGTTGTGCTGAATGCCTGCTTTATCTTCGCGTGGGGGCCGTTTCCGAAGCTGGACATTGTGGGCGTTGCGCTGGCGACGACGATTACCCGCGCCTGCGAGGCACTGTATTGCCTGCTGGATACGACCGTAATCTGCAAGGCGGTGAAGCTGCGCATGAAGGACTTTTTTGCCCGTCATGCGCAGCTTATGAAGGACTTCATACGCTATTCGGTGCCCGCCGCCGCCAACGATATCGTGTGGGGGTTGGCGTTCAGCGTGTATTCGGCGATTTTGGGCCGTCTGTCCAGCGATATCGTCGCCGCCAACTCCGTGGCAGGCGTCGTGCGCAATCTGGCAACGGTGGTGTGCTTCGGCACGTCTTCCGCTGCGGCGATCATTCTGGGAAAATCGATGGGCGCAGGAAAAATTGAGGAATCGCGTCTGTACGGCCGCCGCTTCTTCTTTCTGAGCTTTGCTACAGCCGTGGTGGGCGGCCTTGTGATCATCGCCTGCCGCGGCCCTGTGCTGAGCGTTATGCATTATCTGCTCACGGAAACGGTGACCGACCGCACGCGTGAATATGTCGGGCTGATGCTTTGGATCAATTCCTATTATATTATCGGTCAGTCGGTCAATACCATGCTGGTGTGCGGCGTGTTCCGCGCCGGCGGCGACGTGAAATTTGGCCTCGTAGCCGACTTTTGCGCCATGTGGATCTACGCTGTGCCCGTGGGGCTGCTTTGTGCGTTCGTGCTGAAGCTGCCGGAAATGTGGGTTTATTTCGTTCTTTGCCTGGATGAATTTGTGAAAATGCCCCTGTTTATCCGTCATTATCGCAGCAATCGCTGGGCGTCGAATATTACCAGGACGGACGTGTGAGCGCATGTCGGGCGAGCCTGCCGCAGAAGATCAGCCTGCGGCGGGCTTTTATACGTCTTCGCACGTGGTGACCTGCGTGTCATTCAGTCTGTAATTCGCAGGAAGGCATCTGTTCAAATGCGGCGTTTATACGTTGCATGAGGGCGGAAAATGTGGTATGATAAGAGATATGTGAGAAGGAGGATTTCGTTGCATGCAGTTTCGCGCGGCGCTTTTTGATATGGATGGCACGCTCATTGATTCCATGGGTATATGGGCGCATGTGGACGAGGTCTTCTTTGCGCGGCGCGGGCTTCCACTGCCTGAGGATTACTCGCGCTCCATTGCCGGGTTGTCCTTCCGGCAGACCGGCGAATACACGAAGGCACGCTTTCATTTGCCGGAATCGGTGGACGACATTCTGCATGAATGGCATGAAATGTGCGAAAGCGCGTATGTGAACGACGTGCCGCTGAAGCCGTATGCCGCAGAGTATCTGAAAAAGCTGCGCGGGGAGGGCGTGCGTCTGGCAATTGCCACGGCGCTGCCGGAGAGGCTATACCGGCCGGTGCTCCGGCGCACGGGAGTTCTGTCTTTATTTGACGCGTTTGCTTCTACCGACGAAGCCGGCGAGAGCAAGCGGAGCGGAGACGTGTATCGGCTGGCTGCACGCCGTTTAGGCGTGGAGCCGCGCGAGTGTGTGGTGTTTGAGGACATTCTGGACGGGCTGCTTGGCGCGAAGGCTGCGGGCATGAAGACGGTGCTTGTGCGTGACCCGGCTGCCGCCAGGGAACGGGAGCGTGCGTTGGCGGTCTGCGACGCCGCGATTGATGGCTTCGGCGACTGGCTGTAAATACATATTGCGGAGGGAAAGTATGGATATTGACATTCTAATCTGGCTGGGCGAACACAGAACGGGCTTTCTTACGGCGCTGATGTCTGCCATTACATATCTTGGCAGCGAGGTGCTGATCATCGGTATTGCCTGCCTGACCTACTGGTGCCTGAACAAGCGCGCCGGAAACCGCATGCTACTCACGCTGTTTGTGGGCATCCTGACAAACCAGATTCTCAAGATTACCTGCTGTGTGCGCCGTCCGTGGGTGAGGGATGCGCGCGTGGTGCCTGTGGAATCTGCCGTTGCCGGAGCAACGGGCTATTCCTTCCCCAGCGGCCACACGGCCAATTCGATGTGTGGCTACGGCTCTCTGACCCGTGAAAAGTCGCTGAAGCGTTTTCGCTGGCTGTTCTGGCTGCTTCCGGTGCTGATTGGATTTTCGCGCCTGTATGTGGGCGTTCACACGATTCAGGACGTCGTTGTTTCACTGGCGCTGGGCGTTGTTACCGTGCTTGTGATGGACCGGCTTTCCGAACGCCTTGAATGCACGCAGGGCATGGATATGTGTGTTGCCGTCATCGGCATTACACTGTCCATCGGCCTTGCACTGTATGCGCGCTTCAAGCCCTATCCGGACGGCGAAACCGTCACCTACAGCATCGATGCGCTGAAGCTTGCGGGCGGCGCAGTGGGTGTGTTCGCGGGCTGGCTCGCCGAGCGGCGCTGCATTCGCTTCGATATGCCGGATACCAATGTCAAAAAGCTCATCCGCTTTCTGGGCGGCATGCTCGTGCTGCTGGTCATCATGAAGGGTTTGAAGCCGCTTCTGAATGCTGCGCTTGGCCTTTCCATCGGCAGCTTTGTGCGCTATCTGCTTGTGGGTCTGTTTGCCACAACGGGCTGGCCGCTGATCTTTAAAAAGGCCGGATTCTGAAGGAGAAAGAACGATGGCACGACATTACTCGGAATGGTCGGTCGAAATCCGCCCGCAAAAGGGCTGGCTGAACGTTAATCTGAAGGAGCTGTGGCAGTATCGCGACCTAATCTATCTGCTTGCGCGGCGCACGTTTGTCGCCATGTACAAGCAGACAATTCTTGGGCCTGCGTGGGCGATCCTCCAGCCGCTACTTACCACGTCCATCTTTACCGTGGTCTTCGGCAAAATCGCGCAGATTTCTACCGACGGCATGCCGCAGTTTCTCTTCTATATGTGCGGAAGCGTGCCGTGGAATTACTTTGCGCGCTGTCTGGAAAAAACGTCGCAGACCTTTCTTGAAAATGAGAAGGTGTTCGGAAAGGTGTATTTTCCGCGTCTCTGTGCGCCGATTTCCACGATTCTGGTTACTATGCTGAATTTCTTTATTCAGTTTGCCTTCTTCCTCGTCTTTCTGACGATCTACGCGCTGAAGCCTAATCCCGTGGTGCATGTGAACTGGGCTCTTGCGTCGCTGCTTCCGCTGGTGCTTCTGCAGATGGGGCTGCTTGGGCTTGGCGTAGGCATTTCGGTAAGCGCGCTTACGGTGCGCTATCGTGATCTGGCGCTGCTGGTGTCCTTCGGCGTGTCGCTATGGATGTATGTTTCCCCGGTTGCTTATCCCACTTCGCTGATGATTCAGAACTTCCCCGGCCTAAAAACCGTGTTCATGCTGAACCCGATGACGCCGATCATCGAATACTTCCGCGCTGCGTTTCTGGGTACAACCACGTTTAATGCATGGTATCTGCTGTTGAGCGCCGGCGTCACGCTTCTGTTCCTGTTCCTGGGAACCATCTTCTTTAACCGCGTGGAAAAGACCTTCATGGACACGATCTGACAAGCGAGGAAATGATATGAGCGACGTTGTACTGCAGGTAGAAAACGTATCCAAGCAATATCGCTATGGGCAGCTGAACAGCAGCTCCCTGCGAACGGATCTGGAAATTCTGCATGCCAAGCTGCATCATAAGGAAAATACGCTGGGAAAAATCGGCTCAATGTCCGGCAGCGGTCGCAACGGCGAGGCGTTTTATGCTCTGCGCGACGTGAGCTTCGAGGTGAAGCGCGGGCAGGCCATCGCCCTGATCGGCCGCAACGGCGCGGGAAAGAGCACGCTTCTTAAGCTGATTTCCCGCATCACCGCGCCGACGGAGGGCGTTATTCGCTATAAGGGCCACGTCGCAAGCCTGCTGGAGGTCGGCACGGGCTTTAACCAGCTTTTGACCGGCCGCGAGAACATTTACTTGAACGGCGCGATTCTGGGCATGACGCGAGCGGACATCACCAAGCGGCTGGACGAAATCATCGACTTTTCCGAAATCGGTCCCTTCATCGATACGCCGGTGAAGCGCTATTCGTCGGGCATGTATGTGAAGCTCGGCTTTGCCGTGGCTGCGCACCTTGACCCCGATATTCTCATTTGCGACGAGGTGCTCGCCGTGGGCGATATGCGCTTTCAGGATAAGTGCATTCGCAAAATGAGCCAGCTTGCCAATGAGCACACGGTTATTTACGTTTCCCACAACATGCGTACGCTACGGCAGCTGTGCAACTATGCCGTGTATCTTGATCAGGGACGCATGACCTATGCTGGCGATTTGGAGCATGCCATCTCTCTGTATGCAGGCTCGTCCTCTCTGCAGGATACGCATTACGATTTCTCCGGCGTGAAGCACGAGGGCAACATGGGTCGTCTTGCGCGGATGGAGGCGCTGGATCTTCTGAATGTGACCAGCTGCGAATATGAAATGGGCGGCCGCGTTTTCTTTCGCCTGAAGACGCACGCGCATGAGGACGTCAATAACCTGCGCGTCTCCGTGCAGCTGAGCCGCGCCGGAACGGACGTGATCGCCTCCTCGCTCAGCGAGCCATGCATCACGTTGCGCGCCGGGGAAACCGTCACGCAGGACTATTGTCTGCCGCTGGATGGCCTTGCGCCCGGCGAATACGATGCTAAGCTGTGGCTCTACATTGTCGATCCTCTTGGCCGCATGATCTCCTACGACATCGTTCCAAACGCCTTCCGCTTCGCCGTCACGCAGAACCTCGAAACCGCCGACGGCATGAAGTGGATCGAACGCCGCCACGGCCTTTTCCGCCTGCACGACGTGGAGCGGATTTCTTCCGATCAGCCGTAAGAAGCAAAATCGCCCGCCGCAAAAAGCGACGGACGATTTTGCTTGTTTTCGTTTGCCCTTTTGTAATATTGGCACGCTTTATTTTAATCTGCGTTCAAGGTCTTTTGCATCCACCGACATAACTTGGCCGTTTTCTAACGATAATACAAATCCGAATCTAATACATTTAGCGCTGGGACAGAACTTCCGTGACTGCTCCAGTACAAAACGTCATAATCCTTAGCTACTCGAAAGTTCGATGCGCCAGCACGCTTCGTTAAAGGCACATCGCTCGTCTTAGAAAATCCAACTGTTGCTATATTGGATGCTCCGTACTTAACTGCTTAAATGATTGTATGCTGCTCTGCAATCCGCTGCGTTGTCAGTATCTCCTTGTCCAATTGCTGCTCTGTATGCCGTATTTATCCTCCTAACTTGCTTATGTTGTTTATATTTTCGCAGTTCTATGTATTGATGACATATCCGTTCAACGGAATCATCTCCTTTATCTTTTATCAGTTGAATTCATATGAATCGCATTTATGCTCTTTGAGAACGCAGTCAACAATATAGTCTCCCTGATTCGTTACGAGGTGCCACGACAGATTGAAGCGATCGTCTCCCGTCAGCCAGTTGCTGTATACGGGCGCGGCATACAGAAGCACAGCTTCCGACTTGCGCGTGCGATTCGCCATGGATATGGCTTCGTCAAGCGGCATAAGCTCGATTCGCGTTTCCGTCTCAATCTGATATTCGTGCCAGTTCACGGTAAGCTCCGCCAACCCGTTCACGCCAACCGCCGTCAGAATCCGATCACCGTAAATAGCAATTCCATCTTCTGTCCAATGCTCGAACTCAAACCGGTGCACATCGACATTCAGAATGGAATTCAGATACTCCGCATCCGTCATCCATCGATCCTCGTCGCTCCAGCGCTCCCGGGTATCCCACGCAGCGCTGCGATGCACAAGCCAGTCAGAGGGAAGCACGCCCTTCAGCCATGCTTTGCATATCTCGACGCTTTCGCTTTTCGGCATGTTCATCGCCGGCGGCTGATATTCGCCGCCGCGCTCGCCATTTACCATGGAATCGCGATAAAACAGCTCCTTCGTATCGTCGTTTACATATATATACCGATAGGGCTTTTCGCCGTTCCGACTTTCATATACGTCTTCTGCGGAGCCGCTCGTGCGTTCCTGCCGAGTATATTCCTCGCCCAGAAGCGTGCTCAGAAGGTCATCCAGATCATATGCCTGCTGCCCCTGTACAAGCGTCGCCGGATACGTCCCTTGCAGCGTCTCCGCATCCGGCAAGACTGCGTATGGATCCGTGAAAATCAGCTGCATTTCCTGCATCCGGTTTTCGTTTTCAGAGATTTTGTCCGGGGATATGGAGAAATCGACCGTGTAATCCTCGCCGGTGGGCTGAATATAGCCGCTGTTCATGTATCCAAACAAACTGTCTCGCGTGTAAACGAGGCTCACACGCTCAGAGTTTTTTGCTACGAGAACCAGCGAATCCATCGGTACTGTGCAAATGATATCCTCTGCCGAATAGTCTGGCTTCGAAAACAGCCACGCCGGTCTGACTGTCACCTTGTATACGGGATAGATTTCCGCATACGTCGTCAGACAAGCACAGACAATCGCCGTGGCAATCATAAAGATAATCAGGGTTTTCCTAACCATCATTTCCGGATTCCTTCCCGAATCAATCTTTCCGCTTTGCATTATGGCCGCTCATTGTATCCGTTTTGTTTCCGTTTATGGCTGCGTTGGAAATGAAGTCCCAAGTCGAAATATTATGAGACCCTGTTCCGGCGAAAGTGTAAGCGATATACGAAACGATGTGTCACGAATGCATGCCTCGTATCGCTGGATTGTTTCGCTGACGATACATTCTGCGTAATTGTTGGATATTTCTCCTAATCCTATGATGCGTCCGTAAGCCTGCAAAAGGTCATCATTTCTGTATTGTGTATGAAACCCCTCACCTTTGTCTTGAAGCCATGCCTTCAATAGTTCAGGCTGACATGAAAAAACGATTTCCAGCAGGCGATTTGATGCCTCGTCTCGTATAACCTTTAATTCCTGTCGCTCATTCGAATATTTTATTTGACAATAATCATGCTGCACTGGAATAACCTGCGAGGAGAGCATAAGCCTGCGCGTACTCACCGATGAATCTATGTCATCGACAGGAAGAAGCCCGCCTGCATAGAGCAGCTTCCAAACGCCTTCGTGCTCGTTTTCAATTTCAGCCTGCCTGCAGCGTATCATCGGCGATTGGCTCTGAAATGCTTCTAACGCGCGCACACGGTTTTCCTGCGTACCACGATAACGGTACTCTGCTTCTGGAAGGTCAAATTGTTCTGTTTTGCCTTCCAACCGGTCTATCGATAAGTCCCATATAATGTCCGGCAGAAACATTGCAAGGATCAGAAGCGAGCCGCTTAAAATCCGTTTTTTCATCGTTTTCTCTCCACATCAATCATAACCTGGGTGCCAACACCCGGCGTACTCAGAAAATGCAATCGTGCATGGTGCAGCTCGGCAATTTCCTTACAAAGCGTAAGGCCAAGACCGATTCCTCCCTGTGCACGCGAACGAGATTTATCTACTCGATAAAAGGGCTCCGTGATATGCTTCAGCGCTTCTTTATCTATGCCGCAGCCATCATCTGATACCACAATACGAAATGTATTCGCATCTACAGGGCTCCCTTCCAATTCGATATTTTGAGCTCCCGAATTTATTGCGTTTCGAATCAGATTCGAAAGAAGCAAGGAAAGGAGCGTTTGGTTTCCGTATATATACCCATCTTGATGCATGCAAACTTTTATTCCTTTGAATGAAAAGCACTTCGCCGCATCACATAAAAGATATGAAATACATATTTCGCCCATCGGAGGCCTTTCCTTGTTCAGCAGAATCCATTCTGTCATTATCTCGGATAGCCGATTAAGACGCTTACTTTCACAAATAATGTCATGAGCCGACTGCTGCATTTCATCTCCTGCAAGCATTCCTCCGCGAATCATGTCTGCGTTCGTCATGATGGATGTAAGTGGTGTGCGGATTTCATGCGTAATATCTGCAACAAAACGTTCCCGGCTCTCAAACTGCAATGATAGTGCATCTGCCATGGTATTGAATGCTTCTTTCAACGCTTCAATCTCATACGGAAGGCTTTCCTCATCAGAAAGCTCCGCGCGAGCATCGAGCCTGCCCATTCCAAATTTTTGGCTTACGGATGTAAGAGTTTGAAGTGGATACGTGATATGATGTGCGATTTGAAATAGTATGCAGCCAGAAATACATAGCACATCCGCATACAAAATATGAAACGTTTTTAAAATCGAATGCCATTGATTCAGCATTGGCTCTATATCCGCTGCACCTGATAATCGATATTCGGTATTTCCTAAACGAACGCCTCTTTCCCCGAAAATTTGGGTTCCTTCCGTATATGTCACACCAAGAACGGGAAGCTCCGAAGCACAAAGTAGAATATCCTCTTCGTTCACAAGCTCATCTATGGGTACGGTGAGACCCTGCAATGCATAGTTTGTCCATGCTGCTTGTATACTATAAGCAGCGTAATTCAGCTTATGTGCCAAGGCCTTCTGTTCTCCCTGCAGCTGTGCTTGAAAGACAACCTGCATCAAGATGGTTCCCAATATAGATAGCATAAAGGCAAGCACCGGAAGTATAGCGAGAAAAAAACGATCACGAAGCTTTATTTCTTTTTGTCTGCCTTTCTCAGCCTATATCCGATTTTAGGCAGTGTTTCGAGCTGGATCGTCCAGTTCAGCTTCTGTCTCAATCGCAGGATATGCAGATCAACGGTACGCGTTTCGCCAGTAAATTCCCTTTGCCATACGCGTTCATAGATTGTTTCCCGAAAAAGAGCCACGCCTTGATTCTGCAGGAGGAATCGAAGGAATTCAAATTCCAACGTCTTCAAGTGCACAATCTGCCCATCCTTTGTGACTTGCCGCGCTGCGGTATCAAGCATGATATCCTCATAAAAAATTTGCGTACTTCCTTTTCCATGTCGCCGCATTACAGCTTCAATCCGCGCAATCAGCTCAATCATCTCAAATGGCTTCACAATATAATCATCCGCGCCTAAGCGCAGTCCCTCAACGCGGTCTAAAACGGCACTCTTTGCTGTTATGAAAATGACCGGTATATTAAATGGTGCAAGATACTCCATTAGCTGAAAGCCATGTGCTCCGGGCAGCATGACATCCAGCAGAACCAGATCCCATGCGGTAGGCTGCATCTCCAGCATATCCGCCGCAAGCAATCCGCCGTTTGCAGAATCGCATTGATACCCCCTCCGCGCAAGGCCTTGTATAATAGACCTGCAGAGGATTTCATCGTCCTCTACGATCAAAATCTTGATTCCTATGCGTCCCCCATAATTGTGTAAATATTGTTATATTATCGACGTACATTGTATCCAATTTGTTCCCGCGAGCTCTTCTTTTCATGGCAGCAGCACCGCCGCCTGCACGACGTGGAGCGAATTTCTTCCGATCAGATGTAAAACGGCCGGTGTGGGCATCCTGCCCGAAGGGAAAGCGTGCACAGCGGCGAAGACGTGAACCTCAATAATGCGTTTCTGGTTGGCAGGTTAAGTGCATTGAGCTAAAGCCAGAAAAAACGGGCACAGCCGTTTAAACAGCTGTGCCCGTAAACGATTCTTTCGGCTGCGCGGATCAGACGATTTTGGTGTAGCGGGAGGAAACCCAGCCGGTCTTGCCATCGAGCGTGACCTTATACCACAGTACGCCGCGGCTGTCACGGGACTTCTCACCCAGATACTCCGCATAGTCGCCTTCCTCCAGCACGGTCAGCTTTGCGCCGGTCAGACTGGGGCTCTTGCGAACCCACGTTTGGCCGTTGTTTGCCTTCACGTAGTACGTTTCGTCCCACGAGGATGACGTGGAGGCGTAGCGTGAGGAAATCCAGCCCGTCTTGCTTCCGACGAACACCTTGTACCACGTTACGCCGCGGTCGTCCTTGGCGGTTGCGGTGTAGGTCAGGCGGTCGTTCTTATGTACGATGGCGACGATTTTGGCGTCCAGATCGCCGTCCTCGCGCACGTTTACCGTGGCGCCCTTGACGTAAACGTACTTGGCGCCACCCTCGCTGAAGGATGCATAGCGGGAGGAAACGTAGCCTGTCGTGCCCTTGAAGGACACCTTGTACCAGTCCACGCCGCGGTCATCCGCTGCGATTGAATCCTTGTATACCAGCTTCTCGCCCTTGTGGGCGATGCCCAGGCTCCAGTATTCAGTGCCTGCGCCGTCGCGTACGTGTACGGTTGTGCCGTTGATGTAGACATACGTCGTTTCAGCAGCGGCAGCGCCTGCGGCCAACGAAAGAATCAGCGATAGAGCAAGCAAAACCGAAAGCATTTTCTTCAAATCGAACACCCTTTCCTGTTTATAGATGGGAAGATTTTAACACTTTTGAAATATATTGTCAAGACGAAGGGCGATATTCCGTGGTAAAATCTTGTTCTGACACCATAAGTCACAAAAGCTCCCGGCTGATTGCTTGAAAATGACATATATATGTGATACAATTCAGCTGTTCCGTAATATTGCGGTTCAAATTAAAGCGACAAATAAGGAGGAAAATGACGTATGAAGAAATGGGGGACGCTTTGTCTGGCACTTTGCCTGCTCTTTTCACTGATTTGCAGCGTGCAGGCAGAGGCAATCGAGGGAGAGTGGTTTGAGCTGAGTGCGGAGGACACGGTGCTTACCGTGCGCCTGCCCGGCGATGAAACGAACGGCTACGGCTGGAATGGCGAGTTTTCCGAAGCAGACGTTTTTGAGCTCCTGACGATGGAGTATTCCGGCGGCCAGTGGATAGCCAGCTACAGAGCGATTGGGCAGGGAACGGGGCTTACGGAGCTGCGCCTTTCCTACGGCAAGGAGGGTGCGTTTCCGGCTGCAACGGCCGTGCTCGACCTGAGCGTAGACGATGGGCTGAAGATCGGAATCGAGTCTGCGAAATACGTGGAAACCTATGCGGATACGTGGGTGGAGATGAGCGAGGATGCGTGCGTGCTCACCGTGCGTCTGGATGCGAACGCCGCCACCGGCCGCAGTTGGATGTATGAGATCGATGATCCCTCCGTGCTGGAGCTTGTGACCGACGAATACGTGCCCTACGAAAGCGGCGAGGGATCCGACGATCTGGGCGGCGAATGGGCTGCGAGCTTCCGCGGCTTGACTGCAGGAACGGCAAGCCTGACCCTGTGCTACGGCGGCGCCGACGATGCGGCGCCCGTAGATGCGCGCACGCTCGTAATTACCGTGGCGGAGGATGCGACGCTGACACTTGACTTCGTGGAAATGGACGCGATTCTCGGCTGATGCGGGAAGGCAAACCATCGCCATCCGCCAAGCAGACGGTCTGAACAAGCCATATAATGGCATATCTCCTATGGCAGCATTCCATTGCTGCCGACGGCCGCCCACTCGGGCGGCCGTCTTTGTTTGCCGTTCGTTGTCCGCTTTCTCAAAGGGAAATCGATTTGTCTTTTGGCAAGAGATAGACTGCGGAAAAAAGAAAAACCGTGGCTTCGCAGGAAGGTGTTCCAATGCGAAGCCACGGTCTTGCGGGAAGGCTATTCGCTTCTCAATGCCTCGACGGGGTCGCGCCGGGCAGCGAAGCGGGAGGGAATCAGGCCGGCGATGAGCGTCAGCAGCATGCTGATGGCTACAAGTGCCAGCGCGCCGTCCATGGGAAGCTTCGCCATGTTGGCGATGCCGGTGAGGTTTTGAATAATCGCGTTGGCGGGCACGATGAGCAGGCAGGAAATGCCGATGCCCATGGCTCCGGCCAAGAAGCCTACGATCAGTGTTTCTGCGTTGAACACGCGGGAAATGTCGCGCTTCGATGCGCCGATGGCGCGCAGAATGCCGATTTCCTTGGTACGCTCGAGCACGGAGATGTAGGTGATGACGCCGATCATGATGGACGAGACAACCAGAGAAATGGCCACGAAGGCGATTAGCACGTAGGTGATGGCATCAATGATCGTGGTCACGCCGGAGAGCAGCACGTCGATATAGTCCGTGTAGCGCAGCACGCGCTCCCCGTGGCCCTCCGCCTCCATGCGGGCGTTATAGTTGTCGATGTAGTCGGTTACGGCTTTTTTGGCCTCGAAGTTCTTCGGATAGATCACGATGGAGAACGGAGAGGACAGGTCGGCGACGCCCAGCGCTTTCAGATTATCTTCGTAGGTCGCCTGCGCGGACTGTGAGGCCTGCGCGCCCATCATGCTGGCGTTCGTTGTCGCTTCCTTTGCCAGCGGAAGTCCGGTAAAGACGTCCGTTTCCGGGGCTGCCATCTGTGCGCGGACGATTTCGGTCTCGCGGGCTGAGGTGATATACGCGTCGGTCAGCGACTTCAGATAGCCGATGCTGCCGCCGTTCATGCCGCGTGCCACCGAATCCTCGCTGGGGCGCACGATGCCGACCACGCGTAGGGTGAGTCCGTCGTTGATCGCGGCCTGAAGCTTGGCGGCGTCGCTGCGAATGTCTTCGTATAGTCCCGTCTCCGGGTTTTTCTCATAGTACGCCGCGGGCAGCACCAGCTGGTAGGTGAGATCCAGAAGCTGCTCGTAGGAGTAGCGCTCCTTCTTCAGCTCAAACGATTGGCCGCGCACGAAGCTGGCGAAGAAATAGGAAAGCTCGCTTTGCGGCTTGAGTCCCAGCGTATACAGCGTCATTTCGCTCAGGCTGTTGTCCTCGTTAACTACCAGCACAAGCTCTTCCTTTGACTCAGGCCAGCGCCCGGCGATCACGTCGTACTGCTGATCCAGCAGCGTACGGTTGTCGATCAGCTCTGTCCATGCGTTCATGCTGCGCCCGCCGAACGCCGTGGACATCGAGCTCATGTTGCTCATGTAGGTGTTCATGTCGCCAGACATGCTCATGCCCATCATGCTCTCCAGCAGCTTCGACGGGTTTACCTGCAGGGGCGTTTCTCCGGCGGTCGACCAGATCTGTAGATCCACGTCGTACTGATAGCCCACGTCGCTCACCAGTGAGCGGAAGTTGGCATCGCCGTCAATCTGCGCCTTAAATGCGGCCAGATCGTTTTTCTCCACGCCGTTCATCATGGCAGCGAACATGTCGGTCATGACCTCGCCGGAATGGATGTAGCCCTCCTCGCGCTCGCCGTCGTTCGTGTGCTGCCCGCTCATGCTTTCCAGCAGGGCGGAGGAGTCCATTGCCTCGGAGGTGATGGTGAGCGGATAGCCGGACAGCGTTTCCTCTTCCACGCGCGAGATGTAGCTGCGGAAGCCGTGCGACAGCGAAAGAATCAGCGCGATGCCGATAATGCCGATGGAACCGGCGAAGGCGACGAGAATCGTGCGCGTCTTTTTGGTGAGCAGGTTGTTGAGCGAAAGGGACAGCGCCGTCAAAAACGACATGCCCGGCTTTTTCACCTTTCCTGTCGGAGCGGGTGCTTCGGCCTCCAGCTCTGCCGGCATGGTGTCATTCACCACGCGGCCGTCCAGAAGGCGGATGACGCGCGTGGAATACGCCTGCGCCAGATCCGGGTTATGTGTGACCATGATTACCAGGCGGTCGCGGGCAATTTCCTTCAGAAGCTCCATTACCTGCACGCTGGTCTCGCTGTCCAGCGCGCCGGTAGGCTCGTCGGCAAGCAGTACGTCCGGGTTGTTGATCAGTGCACGCGCAATTGCCACGCGCTGCATCTGCCCGCCGGACATCTGCGACGGCTTTTTGTGAAGCTGATCGCCCAGACCCACGCGCTTCAGCGCTTCCTCGGCGCGTGCCCGGCGTTCGGCGCGGGAAACGCCCGTCAGCGTCAGCGCCAGCTCGACATTGGCCAGCACCGTCTGATGCGGAATCAGATTGTAGCTCTGAAACACGAAGCCGATGGTGTGATTGCGATATGCGTCCCAATCCTTCTCGGAAAAATCCTTTGTGGACTTGCCGCGGATCACAAGATCACCGCCGGTGGCGTGGTCGAGACCGCCAATCAGGTTCAGAAGCGTCGTTTTGCCGCATCCCGAGGGCCCAAGGATTGATACGAATTCATTTTTGCGAAAGGTGATGGAAACACCGTCCAGCGCCTTCACACTCTGGCCGCCGGTGCGATATTCCTTTTCAATGCCAATCAGACTCAGCATGACCCAAATCCCTCCAATCTACTCGTATTATAGCACGTGCGCCGCTTTTCCGGGTGAAGTTTCACGCAAATTCCGGAGCAGACCACGGCAATATCTGGACAAAATTATGACGCCGTGCTCGGCGGCGCGGCAGTCTGAAGCGGGACAACCGGGTGGAAGCGGATTGCGGAGACGTCTGCGGCGCGCCAATGCCGGATGCCTGAAGCGGGCCTCAGTCGGAAAGGGCACACAGGCAGCCGGACAGGCGAATGAGGCGCTCGTCGACGTCGTTGCGCCCGTAGGCGTTCAGAAACTCGTCGCGGAAGTCGTCGCAGCCGAGGTTGCGGTTCAGCGACCAGAGTGCCCAGAACAGGTCAAAGTGGCGGTTGCCCACGCCTGCACCCCCCGCATCGATGAATTCGGTGAATCGGAAATCCGCCAGCATGCAGTTGGGCAGGCAAAAATCGCCGTGTATCAGCGCGTCGTCGCACAGGAGCCCCGCGTGCTCGTCTGCGTATCGGAAGAGCTCTTCAACATGACAGATGCCCAGATATGCGGCAACGGGGGCATATAACCCATGATTTTCCGTGCGCGCCCGCTCAAACATGCTCAGCCATTCGGCAGACAGGCCGCGAATGGGGCAGCCGTCTGCAGAAGCCTCGTGCAGCCGCCGTGCCGCGCGCCCCAACTCCGCGGCAAGGCGCGCGGGCTCGGCACGGTAGGCAGGCAGGATCGCCGTTTCGCCCCGCGCCCGGCGCGATAGCAGGAAATCGCGCTCGCCCGTCTCGTAGGCAAGAACCTCCGGCGCAAAATCCCTGTCATGCAGATAGGCCTGCATGGCTGCTTCGTGCGCTAAGCGTCCGGCACCATCGGTTTTTAGATACAGGCCACCGTCTATATCAAAAAAATATACGTCCGCGCCAGAATGGCCAATGCGATTCGGCTCTGCCGCTGCGCCCTGTACGCGCGCGGCGATTGAATCGGGGAGGAGAAGCCGGTGGCCTGTATACATAAAAAGCCTCCTGATGCACGCTGTCCGGTGCGTTCTGCGCCGGCAGCGCATTTGAAGGAAATAAAACGCGATTGGCGCTGCCGTCTTGCAGTCCGCACACGGAAAACCGAAGGGACATTCAATGCCCGTGATGCTTTTCGCGGTGCTTTTGCTGGCGAAGCTGGAGACGGCGTTCCGTCTCGGCCTTCTGCAGCTCATTTGACCTTTTGCGGCGCTGAAGGGCGCTCTGCACCCGAAGGAGGGAGAGCGCCTGCTGAGTGCGCGTGCCCACGCCGGAGTTTTCCAGCTGCCGGGCAGCTTGACGCTGTCTGCGCTTGGGATTGACGCGTACATTTGCGATTCGCGTGGTACCCTCGTGAGATGGGCTGAAATGCAGAGTGTATGCGTTTTCCAGTAGCCATGCCTGCACCTCGTAATCCCTCGGCTCCGCACCGAATACGATGCGTGCCGTCTCGTAGCGGCCATCTGCTTCGTGCTCGTACAGCTCCACCACAAAGGATTCATCAAATAAGACGGTCAGCTTTACGCTTACGTCTGCCATGGGAAATTCCTCCTTGAATATAAAGCTGAAACGAGGGAAACGGACAACCAAGGAGGCAGGTTACTGATGAGAGGGAAAGGACTCTCACTTCCGGACTACCGGCCGGAACGTGTTTTTATTCCCGCGGCTGCGCTCTTTGAACGCATATCTTTCTCCGGCAGTGCCGGTGAAATTCGGTTTCTGAGTCAGTCGTAGGATTCCAGCGAATCCTGTGCGTACTCGTCGATATAGTACAGATGATGAATGAGCGCGTCGGTGAGATCGCGCCCGAAGGCCTCGGACAGCGCGTCGGCGAAGGAACGGTAGGTCGCGCGCGTGAAGCGGTTCTCGCGCACATACAGGCTTAAGCCGTCCAGAAAGACGTCGCGTCCCATCAGCAGCCGAAGCTCGTGCATGACGGCCGCGCCGCGTTCGCGGGTGACGATTTCGTATTCGCGCTGGGTCGTAAAGCGGTTTGTGAAGCTGTCTACGGACAGTCCGCCGGGAATCGTGACCTGAAGCGCCGGGCGCACCAGCGCGTCGAGCGCGGAAGAAAACGCCGCTTCGCCCTCTGAGGCCTCCGTGAGCAGTAGAGCAAGGTATTCGCTTACGCCCTCAATCAGCCAGGCCTCGCTGCCGGGGTTTACCTGTACGACGTCGGACAGGAAGACTTGTGCCGTCAGCGCATTTACGCGTGTGAGGAGGGTGTCCGCGCTCGTCCAGTCCGATTCGGAAAGAATCAGCACGCCGCCGGCCAGCATTTCGCTCGCGGATTGCGCCTGAACGATGGCCAGCGTGTCGTATGGATAGCTTCCGAGGATTGGCTCCAGTGTGTTCAGCGCGTTGATCGCTGCATCCCGCGCCGCGGATAGCTTTCCGCGGCTTTGCCCGAATGCGTAAACCTTCACTCCGGAGACTGCCTGACCCTCGCGCACGTGAAACTTCCGGCTGATGACCAGCCCAAAGTCGCAGGCGTTTTTCTGCTCCACGCGCACGCGATCAAAGCCGTTTCCCGCGTCCTCGCGCAGAAGCTCGCCGGCAGAGGCAACGTCGTAGTCATGGGGCACATATACGTCCGCCGTGTAATCGGCACGCTCGGAATAGCTGTATCGGCCTGCGCGCGTCACGGGGTTCAGCGTGAATTCGCCGTCCTCCCATGCTGCCAGCGCCGGGTAGAAGCCAGTCAGCCGCCAGTCCTTTGTGCCTGAGCCCAGAAAGGCATGGTTGTCGCTCAAAAGAAGCGTGTAGTTGAACGCAAATTCGGCACCCTCGCCCGCGTTCACGTTACACGCGACGCGCAGAAAGCATTCGTTGTCACCCTGTATCGCCCATTCGGTTGCCTCGCCGTTTACCGTGACAGACGAAAACGACAGCCCCGCCGGGGCATAACCGTCTGGAAACGCAGCAAGCAGCGTTTCATTGTCGTAGGGCAGCGTGCTTTCGCGGCGAAATACATTTCCGTATACGGTGAACAGCACGCTTTTCAGCGCTTCGCCGGTGCGGTTTTCGAAGGAAACTGTCTGTGTAACGGCGAAGGCCTGACTGTCCTCCAGCATGACCATGGAAAGCCCGTAACGCACGGCGGCATCCGCCTCCGCCGTCGCGCAAACGAATGCCGCCGCCGCGGCGCAAGCAAGCGCCGCTAAAATGGTGCGAAGCACGCGCATCATCAATAGACTCCGAGCATGTAAAGCAGAAGCGACACAATTGAGCCGCCCGCCAGCAGAATGCACAGAAACAGGCACAGGGCGCGTGCGGCCCGGGACTGTCTGCTCGTCTTTTTCTTCATAGAGTCTCTCCCTTACTGATCGATGGGATCCACGTAGGCCGAATCGGTTTCGACGCTGCGCATGCCGTCCAGCGGCCAGAACACGAACCTTGCGCGGCCAAGAATCATATCCGAGGTGATCGGGCCAACGTCGCCGGAGGTGTCGTTGGTTATGTTCATTTCGACATTCGGACCGTTCCACCAGCGCGAGTCGTGGCTGTGGTAGCGATTATCGCCTACCACGAAGTATTCATCCTCGCCCAGCACATACTCGTAGTCGATGCGGTGATTGCGAGCCAGATACGTGAGATCCTCCTGCGAAAGAGTTACCTCCTGCCCGTTTGAATAGAACTTGCCGTCCTTCTCCTGAACGGTGACGCTGCGGCTGAGGCGGGAGGGGTCCAGCGCCTCGCCGTTAATGTAGGTAACGCCGGACACGCGGGATACGGTGTCGCCCGGCATGCCCACGATGCGCTTTACAAAGTCGGTCTGCACGGTGAATAGCCCAAGCAGCTTGTTTGTACGCCCCGGATAGTGGCAGATAACAACATCGCCGCGCTGCAGCTTGTTTTGAATGCGCACGTCATAGACCGTCACGCCCAGGCGGTCGCCGCTGTTCAGCGTGGGATACATGCTCGAGCCATCCACGCGGATGGGCATAAACAGATACGAGCGGCACAACATGACTACCAACAGCGCTACGACAAGGGAAACCACCCACTCGCGGATTTCCTTGAATGCCTTCTGCTTGCCGGTGAGCTTCTTTTCTTTTTTCTCCTCTGCCGGATGGTCTGTCTCCGCGTTCGGCTGCGTATCCGGCTCGGCGCTTACTTTGCTTTCGGCGACGACATCCGTCGGGTTTCCGTTCAGCTGCTCGTTTTCGCTCATAGATTTTGTTTCCGTCCTTTCATGAATTCCGCCCGAATCAGCGGCCGCGAAACATGCGGTTCACCGGCCAGAGAATCATACCGGCCTTTGCCTTGATGTCCGTTTCGTACACGAGCCCAAGCGTACGCCCGTCGGCAACGCCCTCCACACTCAGGTCGGAGGTCAGCAGCAGATATGCGCCCTCCGGCAGCTCGCCATATACCAGCCCTGGCGCCTCGCCCAGCGCGATTTCCTTCGCGCCGCCGTCGTAGACCAGAAACTTCTGACCGTCGCGCACGTCGATCAAATCGCCCGGTATGCCGACCGCGCGGCGCACATAGCTACCGTTTGCAGCGGCAAAATACGCATATACATCCTCGCCGCGCGCAATCGTGTCGCCGCGGAGCATGGTCAGCCGGTTTGCAAACACTACGTCGCCCTGCTGATAGACGGGCTGCATCGCGTTTGTTTCCATTTTTACCGGCACGAATATAAGCAGGCGGGTAAGGAGCGCCAGCAGACCAAAGACCACAAGGCAGAGGAAAAACGCCTTTCTTGCGCGGCGGCGTGCCCTCCGGCTCTTTTTGACGGGTTTACGCTTGTTGGCCATCTGCTTCCCCTTCCGCATGCTCGATGATTTTCTTCAGTCTCTTTTCAAAGTCGGGTCGTCCCATCATGACCACATGACCGCACAGGTCGCAGCGAATCTTGATGTCCGCCCCCACGCGCGTGATCGTCCAGCGGTCGCTGCCGCAGGGATGCTTCTTGCGCATCTGCACTCGATCGCCTATATTCAAAAGCACGTTCGTCACTTCTCCTTATTATAAACAATCCATGTAAACCCCGTGTGAAGAACTCTGCACGGAATCAGGACATTGCGGACACATCCACGTATCCGCAGTACTCGCGCCCCTTTACGTCGGTTACGCGCAGCATGAGCCGTCCCTCGTACATGGGCACGGCCAGTGCAAACGCCAGAGCTGGCCTTTCGCGGGAGCGCATTTCCTCGGCGTAAGAATAGAAGATGCCGTCGCGCTCATAGCCCGCAGCCCAGCCGTCCACAGCGTCCATATCCCCGGGCAGGGCAGGGTCGTCGAGGACGAAGGAATCGAGATGCACAGTGGTAAAGCCGATGCCGCTTTCGGCACGCGCGCAGATCTGCGGCGCGCCGTCAAACGGAGCGTGGGTAAACAGAGTTGCCGCGCCGTTTGTGCGGCGGCGAACCAGCTGCATAGACAGCGGATTGATGTCTGCCGTCAGAAAACGTCGCCCGTTTTTTATGGCTGCCTCGGCTGTCGTGCCACTTCCGGCGAATAGATCCATCACCAGACCGCCGGGGCGGCTGGAGCTGCGAATGATTCGGTCGAGCAGCTTGAGCGGCTTTTGCGTATCGTATCAGGTGCGCTGCGGATCCTTCTGCTGAAGGTGGTTTACGTCTGTCCACACGTCGCCGGGCACGACAGGGTCGTCATCGTAATACGTATACACCCGCCCGCCGGAGCGAATTGAGCGATATACGCGCCCGTCCGCGTCCACGTGGCGCTTCATGTGGTTTTCACGCCCGCCAGGTACGATCTCGGCAACGTCCTGAATGTGAAAATCATAGTTTTTCGTTTTGGAATACATCAGGATTACGTCGTGCTTGCGCGGAAAATAGCGGCGTGCGCTGCCACCCGACTGATAGGCCCAGACGATCTCGTTCAGGAAATTGCTCTCTCCGAAGATTTCATCCATAAGAAGCCGCAGATACGGGTGCATGCGCCAGTCGATATGCACGAAAATCAGCGCGTCGGAGGCCATCAGCGCCCTTGCCTCTACCAGCACGACGCGCATTTTCTCAAGGTATGAATCCCTCGTCAGGCTGTCGCGATACGCGCTTAGAACCAGCGAGCCGCGGCCGCTTTTCCATTCCCTTGCGCCCACGCGCACGCGCGCCTCGAACGTTTTGCCCGTGAGAAACGGCGGGTCAAAATAGGCGAGGTTTACCTTGCCCTCGTAGACCTCCCTGAGCCGCCCGGCGATTTCCGCTGCATCGCCCAGATGAAATTCGTTCTGCGGGGCGCCATCCTCCGCACGCCGGATCTCCCGGTCGATTGGCGCCAAATGTACCGTCATCGCGGCGTCCTCCGTTTCGTTGATTTTTTTATTATAGCATTTCTTCCCGCTCTTGTCCATAGAGGGAAGGCAGCGCGCCATGACGTTGGCGCGTGATTCGCAGGCGAATCAGGAGGCGTCCGTTCTGTCCTCCGACACGGGCTAATTCCGTCGGCTCGCATCCGCAGAGCCGACGGAATTTTCGCTTGGGGCATACGAAAAGCCCGTTTTCAGCAGAGCGCGTCATTCGCGCAGAGTTATCCCAGCTTTTCGTCGATGATTGCCCATGCGCGGGCCGCTGTTTCTTCAAATGGAGCGTCCATCTGGTATTCCGCAGGGCGCGGCTTCAGCAGACGGCAGAATCCGAAGCGCTGATAAATTCGAATCGCAGGGTAGCTGAAGGTCTGCGAAATCAGATACACGCCGCCGGGCGTGCCCAGCGCCTCATGCAACCTCAAAAGCTCATTCAGCATCGCGCCGCACAGTCCGCGGCGCTGGTGCTTTTCGTCGGTTGCTACCCAGTGTATGCGGTCGATTTCCGTGCCAAACGGGCTTCCAAACCACAGCGCGGCCGACGAGACCGGCGCTCCGGCGGAATCCCGCACGAACAGCATGCGCTCCGGCAGCGCCTCGGCCCGCCCCATGAATTCCGAATCGAACAGACTCTCTGCCTGCGCGCGCGTTTCCAGCTGACGCGACGAAAGCTGCACGGCAACCCAGTCTGCCCTTCCGGTTTCGGGACGGTAGAAATCGAAAGTGTAGCCGGCAGGAAGGGAATGCGCCGAAACAGGCGCGCCGTCCTCACGCAGCATCCATACGGGAAGATAGGGAACGGTGCGGTCAATCATAGGGAGGCCTCCTTCGCCGTAAAAATCAAGTCGAGCATGCCGTCCTCGCCGGGCTGTTCGCTGCGCCCGGTTCCACGAGCAGCGATTAGACGCTCCCAGAAAGCGCGGGCGGGTTGGTTTTTCCGGTATACGCTCAGGCACCAGCGTCCGGGCCGCCCGTTCATGGCAAGCATTGCTGCGTGCCGGGCGATTCCGCGGCCGCGCGCGGCGCGAATCAGATAAAGCTCCTGAAAGCACCAATCGCAGCCAGGCAGGGCGTAGCGCGCGTCCGTGACCATGATAAGTCCGCAGGGCGCGCCGTCCGCCAGGATGATGTAAGGAAATACGCCGTCTCCGAACGGCAGGATGTCATCTACCGTGCGCACGGCGAAATAGCCGTTTTCGTCGATCGAGCCGAAATCGGTGCAATATGCGCCCAACTCGTTCTGGTACAGGTTGAACAGGTTCATCAGAAGCGTGCGGTCGCGCGCCTCCGCCGGGCGGATCCGAACGTCCATGGGCTTCCCGCCTTTCCGTAGCACTTGCTTACAAATTCTCTGGCACGTGCAAAAAATCCTTCCGGACACGTGAAATTTGCGTTTTTCTCTACCCAAAACGGGGGATCTGTAGTATGATAACATTAGACGATTTGCATTCGAAAGGAGCATAATAATGCGACTGAATTTTGAAAGCTTGGTCTATGACCTTCCTGAGGACATTCTTCGCGCCGAGCTGGCCGGAGACTTTGATCGCGAGCGCCGTCTGATCGACCGAAGACTGGCGGACGTGCGCCTGTCGGATGGCCTGCGCGACCGTCTGCTGGTGGAGCGCGAGCTGATCGATCGCCGTCTGCGCCGTTATGTGCTCACTCGCGCCGAGGCGGTTGCAGCCTGCCGGCAGCGCATCCGCGACTTTACCGAGGAGGAGTTCGACCGTCTGGAGGAAGACGGGTGCATGGATTCCTTCTATATAAATGGTCAGCGGAGGTATCTTCGCAGCGTAGCCGGCTCGCTGGTTCATATGTTCCCGGCTATCTATGCGCGCGCCAACGAGGCAGAGGACGAGCCCGGCCGCCTCGATGCATACATCGACGAGATTATGAAAAACGGCGAGAGCGCGTATCGCTTTCGCGTAAAAAGCGAGGTGCGCGTGAGCTCCGACGCGTTCGTTCCCGGCGAGATGTATCTTGCGCATCTGCCCATACCGGCTGCCTGCGCGCAGCAGCCTGCCTCCGATCTTGCCGTGTTTGCGGATGCGGATGGCGACGTCGCGCCTGCGGACGCGTTTCAGCGCGCCGTGTGCTATCGCCGCAGGATGAACGAAAATCGCCCGTTTGCGGTGGAGTATGAATTCACTAGCCGCCTGAAATACGTGAATCCCTTTGAGGATAAGCCGCATATTGTATATCCGGACGCGTTGCCCGTCTGCGCGGACGACCTTGCCGAGCAGCTGCCGCACATCAGCTTTACGCCGTATCTGAAGCAGCTGGCAAGAGAAATTGCTGGGGACGAGACTCGCCCGCTGTACCTTGCGCGCCGTGCCTACGATTATGTGACGCGCAATGTGCGCTATTCCTTCATGCGCTCCTACATTCTCATTGAGCGGCATGCGGAATATGCGGCGCTGAATCTCAAGGGCGACTGCGGCATTCAGGCCATACTGTTCATCACGCTGTGCCGACTGATGGGTGTTCCCGCGCGCTGGCAGAGCGGCCTCACCGTGGAGACCGGAACCACCGGAAATCACGACTGGGCGCAGTTCTACACGGATGAGTTCGGCTGGCTGTTTGCCGATCCGTCCTTTGGCGGCGGCGCATACAAGCGGGGCGACGAGCGCCGCTGGAACTTCTACTTTGGCAATCTCGATCCGTTCCGCATGATTGCCAACCGTAGGTACCAGACGGAATTCGACGTGCCCAAGGCCTTTGAACGCTTCGATCCCTACGACAATCAGGATGGCGAAATTGAAACGGAGACGCGCGGGCTGGACAACACGGATTTTGACACCGTCAATACCACGCTCGTCTATCAGAAACTCAAATAACGCAAGGAGGAATTTGGTATGCAATCAAACGCAAAGGCCGACAGGGAAACCCTCGGTCAGGTGCTCTATCGCGTGTTCATCGGCATCATCATTGGCTTCGCAAATATCATTCCCGGCGTCAGCGGTGGAACGGCCATGGTGGTCTTCGGCGTGTACGAGCGCATCATTCTCTTCATTACCGATATCCGTCATCGCCTAAAGGAGGATTGGAAATTCTTCCTTCCTATCGGCATCGGCATGGCGATTTCCATTCTGTTCTTCGGAAGCGTTATGGACGTGCTGCTTCAGAAGCATGAGGCGCTGACGCAGACGTTCTTCATCGGCGTTATCGTGTTCTCCGTGCCGATGATCTTCAGGGAGGCGTTCGCCGGCAAGCGTGACAGGCGCAAGGATCTTCTGTGCGCGGTCATCTTCCTTGTGGTGCTGGCGCTGATGGTGGTTATGGCCGTGCTCAAGACGGATACCGACCAGCAGAAGGCCGTCATCGAGGCGGGCGTCAATCAGGGCGAAATTGTCGTCTCCGACAGCAGCTGGCTGCTGGAGGCAATCAAGATGATTGGTTGCGGCGCGCTTGCCTGCGCCACGATGATCATTCCGGGAATCTCCGGCTCGCTGGTGATGGTGATTATCGGCGTGTACGGCGAAATCATGGCGGCCCTGCACACGCTGAACCTTGCCGTGCTCGTGCCGTTCGCTGTTGGCTGCCTGCTGGGGCTGTTCTTCTGCGCGGAGTTGATTCGCTTCCTGCTGAAAAAGTATCCGAGGCAGACATACTCCGCCATTCTGGGCTTCGTCGTCGGCTCCGTGTTTCCCATCTTCCCCGGCTGGGCGTATATCGCACCCGTGCTCGCCTTCAGTGTCGGCGCGGCGGCGATTGTAATCTGCGACAAGTTTGCGCCTCCCGCGAAATAAGGCTGAAAGGAAAGAAACGAACGATGAAGCTTGCGGAAGCCCTGATGGAACGCTCCGATCTGAAGGCGCGCATCGAGCAGCTGTCCGAGCGCCTGAATGAAAACGCAAAGGTGCAGGAGGGTGACGAGCCCGCCGAAAACCCCGCGGAGCTGATGGATGAGCTCAACCGGCTGTACGCCCGGCTGGAGCGCCTGATGACACTTGTAAACCTAACCAACGCCTGCACGCTGTCGGACGGCGAGCCGTTGACGGCGCTGCTTGCCCGGCGCGACTGCCTGAGCGGACGCATTCGCCAGCTTCGCGGCTTCCTCGCCTGCGCGTCGGCAAATGTGAGCCGCGGCACGCGCGCAGAGCTTCGCGTGATCAGCACCGTGAACGTGAGGGAGTACCAGAAGCGCGCGGACGACATGGCGCGCGACCTGCGCGAGCTGGACGTGAAAATCCAGTCGCTCAACTGGACGACCGAGCTTATGGAATCGTAAACGCGAAGGTAGCGAGGACGGGCGGGCGCGATCTCGCGCGACTGAGAATGACGCCGCACATTCAGGGCATGGACAGCCCACCTTTTACGAATTCCGTCCCGCACAATGACAGGAATCGCACGTCCACAAATTTTCTTTATTCCCACAGCGCCGACGCCTTCGCGAGGGTGGGGCTGCGAATACGGCCGGGAGGCTGTCTTCGCAGCAGGGGAAAAACCGCATATCCGTAAGCCGCGCGCCCGCTTCTATTGAAGCGGGCGCGCGGCTTATGCAGAAGAAGGGCTTTGCCGGGATACGGGCGGAAACCGTGTCGGCGATTCAATCGAAGGCGGATGCGTTATTTCACGACACCCTTTTTCAGGATGATGTTTGCATACAGCGCGCTTTCGCCGGTTGCAATGACGGCATAGCACTTCTTCGCGCGGTCATAGAATTCGAAGCGGCCGATGTTTTCGATCTTTTTATCACCCTCGTGCTTTTTAATGACCCTTTCGTATTCCTTCCAGATTACGGGGTCTACGTTGTCGCCGGGCACGACCTGCATCAGAGTCACAGGCGCGTCTACATAGGTATCCAGCGGGAACAGCGCGAGAATGGCGTCCAGAATTTCGGTTACGCCGTGGCCGTCCAAACGCACGAGACGCTGAGCCATGGAGGCCGCAGGGAAGTTTCCGTCGCCGATGCACAGCTCGTCGCCGTGCCCCATTTCCATCAGAATTTTCAGAAGCTCCGGGGAAAGAATCGGGGAAATACCTTTCAGCATGTTTCGTCTCCTCCTGTTATTTGATTGGTTACGAGATTATTGCTTGCTTCAACCGTTCTGCGCGCGGCAGGAACGGTGGAAAGACGGGTGACGCGCGCGTCGGCTGCGCCTGCAGAGGTATGGAAACGGCGCAGGCGAAGCGCGTTGGCGACCACGAAGATGCTGGACAGACACATGACGGCTGTGGCCAGCATGGGGCTGAATTGCAGCCCGAGCAGAGGGTACAGCGCGCCCGCAGCGACCGGGATGCCAATCACATTGTAGAAAAACGCCCAGAACAGGTTCTCGCGCACGACGCGCATGGTCATGCGCCCGAGCCGGACGGCCTGCGCGACGAGCCGCATGTCGTTACGAAGAATGACCACGTCGGCGGATTCGATGGCTACGTCGGTGCCGTTGCCTACGGTCACCGTGAGACCCGAACGACTGAGCCCCGGCGCGTCGTGCGCGCCGTCGCTTACCAGCATCACGTGCTTGCCGTCTGCCTCCAGAATGCGCAGCATCACGTCCTTGTCCTCGGGGCTTAAGCCGCTGCGCGCTTCGGTAATACCGGCGTGACGCGCAATAGCGTCCGCCGTGCGTTGATCGTCACCGGTCAGCATCAGGGTGGAAATGTTGTCCGCGCTGAGCGCGCCGACGGCATCCACGGCTGAGGGACGCAGCTCGTCCTTCAGGGCGATTAGCCCGCGCACGCGGCCGTCGGAGGCGACGAACAGAGGCACCGCGCCCTCATCGCTCACGTCATCGGCACGGGTACGCCAAGCGGAAACGTCCTGCGCGCTCTTGTCCATCAGCGTCAGGCTTCCGATCAGTACGCGTGCGCCGCCCACGCTGGCGCGAACGCCCTCGCCGGGGATTTCCTCGTATTCCGTCGCATCGTCCATCGGAAGGCTGAGCGCGGCGGCCTCGGCGCAGATGGCCTGCGCATAGGGGTGCGCGCCCGCACGCATGGCGGAGGCAGCCAGCGCTATCAGCGTGCGCCGCGATTCGCCGTCCGACAGCACGTAGCCGCTTACGCGCATTTTGCCCGAGGTGAGCGTTCCGGCCTTGTCAAACATCACGATGTCGATGGCTCCCAGCTGCTCCAGAGCTGCGGCGTTTTTGATGAGAATGCCAAGCTCCGCTCCGCGTCCCGTTCCAGCCATGATGGCTGTGGGCGTCGCCAGACCCAGCGCGCACGGACAGGAAATCACCAGTACGCACACGGCAGATTTCACGGCGAACGCGGCGCTTTCGCCGAAGACGCGCCACAAAACGGCTGTTGCCAGCGAAAGAAGAATGACCAGCGGCACAAACACGGCGGCCACGCGATCGGCCGTGCGCGCGATGGGCGCCTTGGTTGCGCCTGCCTCCTCCACCAGCGCCAGAATCTGATTGAGGCGCATGTCCGGGCCGCTTCGTTCCGCGCGCATCGTGAACGCGCCGTCCAGGCACACGCTTGCGCCCAGCACCGAGTCGCCCTCGCCCATCGAAACCGGGGCGCTTTCGCCCGTGAACATGGACATATCCAGCCGTCCGTCGCCGGACAGAATTGTGCCGTCGGAGGGAACCACGTCGCCCCGGCGCACGAAAACCGTGTCCCCGGGTGAAACCTCGGCTGCCGGAACGACCGTTTCATTGCCGCCGCGAACCACGCGCGCGGCCTCGGGGCGCAGACGCTTCAGCCGGGCAATGGCTTCGCTGGTGCGAACGCGCGCCAGAGCCTCGGCATACTTACCCAGCGTTACCAGCGCCAGAATCATGGCAGAGGTGTCAAAATACAGGTGCATATCGTGTGCCATGCCCGAGGAAAGCTTCCATGCGCCCACCACCAGCTCAAACAGGCTGTAGGCCGCAGACATGCCCGCGCCAAGTGCCACCAGCGTGTACATGTTGGGCGCGAAATGGATGAGCGATTTCCAGCCGCCGACAAATACATCCCGGCATAAGACAATCACGGGAAGCAGCAGAATCAGCTGCATCACGGCGGCAGACAGCGGATAGCGGAATACCTCCGGCAACGGCAGATGCAGAGGCCTTGCAAGGCACAGATACAGAATCAACAGCGAAAACAGCCACACAAGCACCAGATGCGAAAGCAGCCTGCGCTTTTCCCGCTTCCGTTCGCCATCCGGGCGTTTTTCCCGCGCGCGGGCTACATAACCCGTTGCAGCCACAGCGGCGATGATGTCGCCGGGAGTGACCTCGTCCTCGTCAAACGATACGCGCATGTCGCCCGTGACCATGTTCAGGGATACGTCAAGCACGCCGTCCAGCGCGCGCACGCGTTTTTCTACCTGTGAAGCGCACGAAGCGCCGCCGATTTCCGTGATTCGAAAGGTTCGTTTCACGACTCTGCCTCCTGATGCATGCTTCCGATGAAGGATTTCCTATAAAATATTATACACGACGTACGTTAAAACCACAACTGAATATGTGAGGCGCGTCGTATGTGCGTTGCATGAGCCTCAGATGCAGGCGACGCGCAGGAGCCGGAGAGCTGCCGGAGGAAGCGGTGGGGGAAGCCAGATGGAAATTTGGAAATTTCGTCATCAAAATGACAATGGAACATGAAACTCGATTAGCAATTTGGCAGAAACGTTTAAAATTAACGATGGGAAACGATTGACAAGATTAGGATGCGGTGCTAAAATTAACATATCAGCGAAGCTGAAAAAAATTGGGAGGAATCACGCATGAAAAAACTTCTCAGTCTGGTGCTTGCTTTTGCAATGCTGCTGTCTGTGTGCGCTATCGCACACGGCGACGAAGCCGCGCAGAAGTATGATCTCAAGGGCATGACCGTTAAGGTTCGCAATTGGGATTCCCCGAACCCCTACGCAGAAGACACCGATCAGGTGGACAAGGACAAGTGGCTGCCCATCTACGAAGCCGCCAAGGCCAAGTACAACTGCGAATTCGAGTTCTACACTCCGACCGTTGAGTACGACGAGTTCACCACCGAGTGGCTGCAGTCCATCGCGTCCGGCAGCCCCGCCTGGCATATCACCAACAACTTCTCCGCGATGTGGCTGATCGTCATGACGGCCAACGGCGGCCTCGAGGATATCACCAAGGGTCTTGAGTCCCTTGCGATTCCGGAAGAGTTCAAGAAGAGCGTCACGGTCGACAATAAGGCCTATGGCTTTACCACCGAGTATCAGGGCACTGAAGGTCTGGTCTACAACAAGGCCATGATCGAGGAAGCCGGCATGGAGTTCACCCCCACCGAGATGTTCCTCAAGGGCACCTGGTCCTACGACGATTTCTATAACTACCTCGTGGAGCTGCAGAGCAAGCTGCCGGAAGGCAACTTCGCGTTCTTCATCGATCCCTACTACTGGAGCATCTTCGCGCCCACCTGCAACGGCACGCAGGCCATCAGCAACACGATGGAAGTAACGTTCACGGACGACGCGTTCATCGAGACCATGGAAGTTCTCCAGAAGCTCTATAACGCTGGCGTATGCCGTATGCCCAACGTCACCGAGAGCGGCAGCTACGACAACTGGGGCACCCCCGCCGCGACCTTCGATCAGGGCGTTGAAGTTGCCATGACCCACCGTGCCACCTGGCAGATGGGCGGCCTGAACAACAACGGCGTCGACTGGGGCTTCGTTCCCTATCCGTGGGGCAGCAACGTGACCATCGAGAACAACGATTACACCACGCTGTCTGACAACTACAAGGCTGCGTACTACGATTACGGCTGCATGGGCCCGATCCTTGCGGGCGTTGAGAACGATTTCCCGGGCATCGAGAAGGATTACCTGATCGAAGCGCTGACGAACCTGTGCTACGACCTGTTCGTAACCGAGGAGCGTCAGGAAGAGCTTGCCGCTATGGCTGCCGGCCAGACGGGTGAGCAGGAAATCGACATGGGCGTCTTCAACTACGAAGAGGATGCACTCCTCTACAACTGGCTGAAGACCCGCACCGTGTACAACAATATCGCGACCCTCAGCAACACCGACGTAGTCAACTGCACCTACAGTGAGGATGAGAGAATCGAATGGATCGGCGGCGCAATCCGCTACATCGCGTACGACAATCTCTCCGTTCGCGCCATCTTCGAGGCCATCGCGCCCCAGATTGAAGCCAATCTGAAGGATGCCGGTCTGAAGTAATAGCCAATACATTCCTTGTCTCCGGGCGGGACTCCGCCCGGAGATTTTGAAAACATGGACAGGAAACGCGCATACAAGAAGCTGCCGCCCTGCTTTCTGTTTATTATTCTGCTTGTGAATGGGTGAATAGAATGAAAATGCGAATCACACTGCTGCTTACCGCCGTGTTGGCACTGTGCCTGACGGCGTACGCCGACAGCGATTACGATTCATATTTGGTCCTCCATGCCTATCCGGATGCGGAGGTCGAAACGCAAATTGATCCCGCGGCGTATTCCCGCATGGAAATGGACGGCGCTTATACCCTTGAGGACGGTTCGATTTACACGACCTCGGAGGGTTTTGTTGAGTACCGCGTCAGCGTGCCTGAGGATGCGCTGTACACGGTAAAGCTTCGATACTTTCCTGGCGCAGGAACCGGCGCCAACATGCAGAGGGAGCTTCTGGTTGACGGAGAGCTTCCGTATTCTGCGCTTGAGAGTCTTTCGTTTACCAGACTCTGGAGCAATGCAAACGACGATTACAAAACGATAGAGGGCAATCAGCCCTTTCCCTCTCAGGTTGAGGCTCCCGCATGGCGCGAGGTATATCTGACGGATGGAAGCAGATATATTCAGGAGCCCCTGCTGATTGCGCTTGAAAAAGGGGAACACACGCTACGCCTTGTCTCGCGCAGGGAGGATATGATCATTGGCGCGATTACGCTTGTACCGCGTCCGAATACGCCAACTTATGATGAATATATCGCCTCGCATATCGAAAACGGCGTTACATATTATACTGGTGAAGGCACGAAGGTGCAGGCCGAGGACGCATATCTGAAGAGCGGTCCCAGCTTTTATCCGCTGAACGACCGCACCTCTCCGCTTACGGAGCCCTATCACTATTCTAATATCGTGCTGAACATGATCGGCGGCTCGGCATGGAATGAGCCCGGCGAATGGCTTGCGTGGGAGATTGAAGCGCCGGAATCTGCGCTGTACAGAATCGGCCTGCGCTTTAAGCAGAGCGACCTTCGCGGATTGTACGCGACGCGCAGCCTGACGGTGAACGGCGAGGTGCCCTTCTCCGAGGCGAGGGATCTGCGCTTCTACGACAGCGACAGCTGGCAATTCGGCGCGCTTGGCGAATATGCCGAGGGCGGCGAGCTCGTTCGCGAATATTGGATTTATCTCGAAAAGGGTATAAACCACGTTGAGCTGGAGGTTTCGCTTGGAAACCTGGGCAGTATTATTACCGAGCTGAACGACGTGACGGCGGATCTTAACGCGCTGTATCGTGAAATCGTGGCCATTACCGGCTCAAGCCCCGATACCTACCGCGATTACCAGCTTTTCACTCGCATGAGCACGCTTCCCGCTAGGCTCACGGAGATGCGCGGGCGCGTGGACGACATTCTGGCGCGCCTTACGCTGCTTACCGGTTCGAATTCAGAGCGCACGGCCGGCATGACCCGCATGCTTTCGCTGATTGACAGCATGGTCGGCGACGAAGCAAAGGTTATCAAGAATTTGAGCGCGTTCAAGGAGTGCATCGCTTCAATGGGCAAGGCCGTGCTTGATCTTGCCGATCAGCCGCTCAAGATTGACTATTTCCTGATTTACGGAACCGAGAAACCGAGCGTAAGAGCGGACGCGAATTTCTTTGAAAGCGCGTGGCATTCCATTCGCGCCTTCGTGGGTTCATTTACGAACGACTACAATGTCAGCGGCTCGGAGGTAGAGGGAGACGGAACGGAAATCGATGTGTGGCTTTCTACGGGTCGCGACCAGCTTGACGTCATCCGCAGACTGATCAACGAAAGCTTCGAAACGCAGTACGGAGTGAAGGTCAACCTGAAGCTGATTGGCTCGGACGTAGTTCTGCCGGCGACGGCAACGGGGAACGGCCCCGACGCGGTCATTCAGATTGCGAACAGCGCGCCCGTCAATTTTGCGTTCAGAGGTGCGGCGTATGATCTGACTCAGTTTGACGATTATGAGGAGGTTGCTGCGCGCTTCTCGGAGGCTGCGCTTGTTTCCTCCGAATATGAGGGCGGCGTATACGGTCTGCCGGATCAGATGAGCTATCCGGTGATGTTCGTTCGCACGGACATTCTTAAGCAGCTGAACCTTTCGATCCCCCAGACGTGGGAAGAGCTGATTGACATGATTCCCGTGCTCGAAAAGAACCATATGGAAATCTACTTCGAAACCAATTCGGTATCTACGCTCGGCGCGGCACTGTCAATGGGAAACAGCCGCGCGATCAATACGGTGTTCCTCTCTCTGCTGTATCAGAGCGGCGGTGAAATCTATGCGGCTGACGGTTCGAAGACGCAGCTGGATACGCCGGAGGCGGTTTCCGCCTTCAAGGGGTGGACGCGCTATTACACCCAGCATAATTTCCCGCGGGACATTGACTTTACGACTCGCTTCCGAATCGGCGAAATCCCGATTGGCATCGTCGATCTGGGCTTTTACAACACGCTCGCAGTATCGGCGCCCGAGATTCGCGGCGCGTGGACGATTGCACGCGTGCCTGGCACCGAGCAGGAGGACGGTACGATCTTGCACGACGTTCCCTGTGTTACCTCGTCCGCGATGATCGTAAAGAACATGGCGGAGGCGAACGGAACCGTAGAGGCGTCATGGGAGTTCTTGAAGTGGTGGACCTCCGCCGAAACGCAGACCGCGTACGCGCGCGAAATGGAAGCGGTGCTCGGTACGTCGGGCAGGTATCTGGTGGCGAACCTTGAAAGCTACCAAAACGCGGTATGGCCCTTCGAGATGGAGGAGACGATCAACGCGGCGCTTCATGACCTGCACGGCATTCCGCAGGTGCCGGGCGGCTATATCACCGGAAGATATGTATACAACGCATTTGTTACGGTGATCACGCAGTACGAAAACGCTGTGGACACGCTGTTTGAAAGCAACGAGGAGATCAACAAGGAAATCTCCAAGAAGCGCTTGGAGTTTGGACTAACAACGGAGTGAGGAGAGGACGCGCAGATGGCTGAAGCGATCAAGACTGTCCGCGGCATGACGCGAGGGCAGCATCTGTGGTATCAGATTAAGAAGAACAGGCAGCTGTATCTGATGATTGCGCCGTTTATGCTGTGCTTCTTCATGTTCACAGTTTTGCCCGTAGGCATAGCGGTATACCTGAGCTTCATGGACTATAATGTGCTTCAAAGCGCAAAGTTCGTGTGGTTCAACAATTACACAAACCTGCTGCTCGAGGATCCGATTTTCCTCAAGGCGGTCAAGAACACATTCATATTGGCGTTGATTATCGGCCCGTTCGGCTACGTATTTTCCTTCCTGATGGCGTGGCTGATTAACGAGCTACCGCGAGCGCTCAGAACGATTCTGACGGTTGTATTTTACGCGCCGTCAATCTCGGGCAACGCTTACGTGGTATTCACGCAGTTGTTCTCCGGCGACCCGTATGGGTTCATCAACTCGCACCTGATGGATTGGGGCTTTATTACCGAGCCCATCCTGTGGCTTGTGGATGAGAACTATATGATGGCTGTTGTCGTGCTGGTCTCGCTGTGGATGAGCTTGGGCGTGGGATTCCTCTCATTTATCGCGGGTCTGCAGGGCGTGGATCGCGCGCAGTATGAGGCCGGCGAAATTGACGGCATTCGCAACCGCTGGCAGGAGCTCTGGTACATAACGCTTCCGAATATGAAGCCGCAGCTGATGTTCGGCGCGGTAATGTCCATTACAAATTCGCTCTCTGTTGCGGATATTACGGTTGCGCTGAATGGCTTCCCGTCTACAAACTATGCCACGCACACGATCATCAATCACCTGAACGACTATGGAATTATCCGACTTGAGATGGGCTATGCATGTGCGATTGCCGTGCTTCTGTTCTTCATCATGCTTGGGCTCAACGTCGTGATACAGAAGTGGATTAGAAAGGTGGGAACGTGATTATGGCCCATGCAAGGACGGAAAAGACGCGTTCTCTGAAGTATTCGCATACGGCCTTCGGGCGCTTCCTGACGGGCAAGCACACGAACCGCTCGGTGAGCGGCAGCCTGACGCTGCTGATCTTCCTGACGGTGTTTGCGCTGATCTCCCTGTTCCCGGTCGTGTTCATGGTTTCGAACGCATTCAAGCCGATCAATGAGCTGTTCATTTACCCGCCGCGCCTGTTCGTCATTCAGCCGACGACCGACAACTTCGCGCAGCTGTTCTCCATCCTGGCGGATTCATTGGTGCCATTTTTGCGGTATCTGTTCAATACGCTGTTTATGGTGCTTACGGGCTGCGTGGGGCATATCGTGCTTTCGTCTATGGCGGCGTTCCCGTTGGCGAAGTTCCGATTCCCGGGCAGTGAGTTTCTGAGCCGGATCATCATGTATTCACTGATGTTCACGTCCTCCGTAACGGCAGTGCCAACCTACATGATCATGAGCCGGATTGGATTGGTCGATACGTACTGGGCCATCATTCTGCCGTCCTTTTCGCTGTCACTGGGTCTGTTCCTCATGAAGAACTTCATGGAGCAGGTGCCTACGGCGCTGATTGACGCGGCGTCCATCGACGGCGCCAGCTATTTTGGAATGCTCTGGCGCATCATCATGCCTGCCGTAAAGCCCGCGTGGATCACGCTGTTCATCGTGTGCTTTCAGGGGCTGTGGGGAAATTCCGCAGGCAGCTTCATTTATACGGAGAGTCGGAAGCCGCTGGCGGCCATGCTTCAGAACCTGTCCGGCTCCGGTGTGGCGCGCACAGGCGTGGTTGCGGCGAGCGCATTGTTCATGTTCGTGGTCCCGCTGATCGCGTTCATTATCTCCCAGTCCAACGTCATGGAGACCATGGCGACATCCGGCATAAAGGAGTGAGGCGTGAAGATGAAGAGATTTCTGCTGTTTCTGCTTGCCGCACTGATGGCTGCATCCTGCCTTGCCGGTGTTTCTGAGACGGCGGGTACGTCGAACTATATTTACGATCCACATGAGCGGGCTGTGCCGGTGCCGCCTGCCTACACGCATTCGCGCACGTATATGGCCTCGGATTTTGAAGAGCTGAAGAGCCTGAAATCCATGCAGTCTGCGTGCGTGAAGAGCGGCCGCATTTATGTTTCCTGCACCAACCAGATCGTCATTTTCGACGAGAATTTTCACGTGCTCTACGCTGCGGATTCGTATACGGGGCTTGACGGCCGCTCGGCGAGCTTTGATAGCAACGTAGGCATATTCGCAACGGATGCGGGCGAGTACTACGTATGCGAGCCGAACCGGAGCCGGATTCTTCACTTTGGCTCCGACAACCAGCTTCTGCGTGTGCTGGACGACCCGGAAATCACGGGTGTTGACGCGTCTGTAAAGTACCGTCCCACGCAGATGGCGGTTGACGACGCGGGACGCATGTTCGTGGTTGCAAAGGGCATGTACGAGGGCATCGTTGAGCTGGATGCCGACGGAAAATTTACGAATTTCTACGGCGTGAACGACGTGAGTGTAAACCTGTGGAATCTTTTATGGCGCAAGCTTTCAACCGAGGCGCAGCGCAGCAAGCAGTCTCTTTGGCTGCCGACGGACTTTACAAACCTGTGTATCGACAAGGAGGGCTTTATCTTCGCGACCGTTCAGTCGGCGTCGGCGGCGGAATCCGTCATGCGCCTGAACGCGAAGGGAGACAACATTCTGCGCGTTGACGAGCACGATCCCTACCCCAGAGGCGACCTGTGGCTGAACCAGGGAACCTCGACGGGTGCGCCGGTTGGCTCAAGCGAATTTGTTGCGGTTGATACGAATGACTACGGCATGTATATGTGCCTTGATATTACGAGAAACCGCGTATTCGCCTACAATGAGGACGGAAAGCTACTGTTCATATTCGGCGGCCCCGGAAACCGGAAGGGCTATTTCAGAGGGCCTGTGGATGTGGATTTTGTGGGCGACAGTATTATGGTGCTGGATTCCACGGCGGAGAGCATTGAGCTGTTTACGCCGACCGCGTACGGCCAGGCTCTTCTGAACGCGGTAAAGGCGCAGTACGACTACGACTATACGGTCGCCGAAAGCGATTGGAGAGAGGCGCTGTCCTATAATCAGAATCTGTTCATCGCGTATTCCGGCATCGGCCGCGCAATGCTGCGCAGGGGAGACGCGAAGGGCGCGCTTGAGTATCTGGAGCGCGGCGACGACCGCAAGTATTACTCGAAGGCGCTTGAAAAGGTTCGAAACGAGACGCTCAAGGAATATATGATTCCCTGTATATTGGCGCTGGTCGGATTGGGTATAACGGTCAAGGTCGTAAAGGGTGTGCGGAGAGGCGTCAGGAAAAGGAGGCGGGAGGTATGAAGCTGCTGAGCAAAGTAGACAATGCATGCCGCAGGTTTCCTGCGCGCGTTCTCGGCCATCCCTTCAAGGCGTTTGATGAAATGCGCAACGCAAATGCCGGCAGCCTTGGCTTTTGCCTGTTTGTGCTATTGCTCAGTTGCGTGCTGAACGTACTGGAATACGTGTATACCGGCTTTCTGAACAACAGCAACGATATTTATCGCATATCGACGCTGTATCTGATGCTGGTGACGGCATTTCCCGTGCTGCTGTTTGTGACCGGAAACTGGTCGGTTACAACGCTCATGAACGGCAAGGGTCGGTATGTGGATATCTTTATGGCGACGATGTATGCGCTGTATCCGTATTGCCTGATCAGAATTGTCTCGTTGGTGCTTTCCAACGTTTTGCTGCTTGACGAGATGAGCATCATAAGCGCACTGGGAGGCATTGGTATTGCGCTGTTCGTGTTCTATCTGTTCATAGGCTTGGTTGTTATTCATGATTACAGCTTCTCGCAGGGCATCGGAATGGTATTGCTGACGCTGTTTGCGGTACTCGTCATTGTATTCATACTGATGTTGGGCTTTTCGCTGTCCGCGGACGTGTGGGACTTCTTCCGCACGGTATGGCGCGAGCTACAGCTGAAAATGTAAGGAGGCGCTTATGAGAAAACTGATCGTGATGCTGGCGCTCCTGTCTCTCGTGCTCGCATGCGTCGGCGGGATTTCAGAGGAAACGGATGACTTCCGGCTGTGCGCGGATAGCGGCGAGCTGAAGCTTTATATTAATGAAGAAACGCTTGAGCTGCGCGTGGAGGAAAGCGCAAGCGGTCGCATTCACGCGACGAAGATCATGGATGGCCAGGGCGGAAACAAAACCACGAAGAATGCGCAAAAGAGCAATTTGCGCGTGTACTATGTGGTGAATGAATTTGTCGGCACGAGCAACTCCATGGACAGCTATCCGATGTCGGTCAGCTATTCGGAATACCAGATCGAATACATTGAAGGCGGCGTTGAGGTGCGCTATACGATCGGCGACAAGACGATCAGTGTGGAAGACCTGCCCAAGATGGTTCCGGTCGAAAAGTATTATGAAAAGCTGCTTCCGAACTGGAGCGAGAGAGACGACAAGGCGTTTCGCGAGTTTTACCGCGTGTCCCAGAACACGATGTGGGTGCGCACGGACGATGGCAATATCGGAAAGGTAAAGCTTCAGAATCTGTACAAGCTGTTTTATGAGGTTGGTACGTATACGAAGGAGGATCTGGAGGAGGATAACGCCGCCTTCGGCTACGAGCTTACGAAGATCAACCCGAAGATCGAGATTACCGTGCGGTTCACGCTGGATGGAAGCGACCTTCTGGTCAGTGTGCCCTGCGACTCGATCGAGTTTACTGATGGAAATCCGGTTACGCGCATCGACCTGCTTCCGTACTTCATGTCTGCGGGCGTGGAGGATGAGGGATATATGTTCGTGCCGGACGGCAGCGGCAGTCTGATCTACTTAAACAACGGCAAGCTGTCCGCGCTTTCGTACAACGATACCGTATATGGAAGCGATGTGCTCAGAAACACGAATACGTACAAGCCTGAGTCGGAGTCGATTCGCATGCCTGTATACGGGATGAAAACGCAGGACGGCGCGATGCTCGCGATCATCGAAAAGGGCGCGGAGCTTTCGGGGCTGTACGCCGACATTTCGGGGCGAAGCGATTCGTATAACCGCGTTTATTCGTATTTCATGCTGCGCGATATTGAGTTTGTGTCCCTGATCAACTCAGGCTCCGGCAGCACGCCGCGCTACCCGGACGACGTGTACGACGGTGAGATCGTCGTAAGATACAAATTTCTGAGCGGCGATTCAGCAAGCTATACGGGAATGGCGCATGCCTACCGCGAGTATCTGCTTTCACGCGGAATGCTGAACGAGAGTGAAGCGCCGCAGGAGGCTCCCTTCTTTGTTGAGCTGATTGGCGCAGTTCGAAAGACGAAGTTCTTTGCGGGCATTCCGTACAAATCCACCGTTGCAGCCACGACGGTTTCACAGGCCTCTGAAATTGTGGATGCGGTCGTCAATGCCGGAGTGAAGAACCCTGTGGTGCTGCTCGACGGATTTTTGAAGGGCGGCGTAAAGCATAAGTCGCTGGCCGATGTCGGCGTTGAATCTGCCGTAGGCAGCGTACGGGAGCTGAACGCGCTTACCGAAAAGACGGAGGCGCTTGGCGGAAGCGTGTACCTTACGGTGAATGCCGAGAAGGTATACACCACAGAGGACTTTAGAAAATCGTCGCAGGCTTCTCGTCGCATAGACAATTTTACGGCGAGCATTACAACCTATGGCGAGCCGGTACTCTCGGAGCAGGCAGGCTATGTAGATAGCTTCTACGTTTCTCCTGCTTATCTGGGAACCTACGTCGAACGGTTTATCAAATCGCTCGAAAAGGAAAAGCTTGAGCTTACGGGACTGGCAGTTGACGATCTGGGCAATCTGCTCGTGGGAGACTACCGGAACAAAGCGAACATCAGCCGCGTGCATGCGACGGAGACGGCGAAGCAGGCGCTGGATACGCTCGCAAGAGCGGGAGGACTTGTGCTGAACGCGCCGAACGACTACGCGCTGGCGCATGCGGAAATGATTTATAATCTTCCGAGCGGCAACAATGACCACAAGGTCGAGGACGTTTCCATTCCGTTCATGCAGCTGGTGCTCGAGGGAACCAGTGTGTATACGACGCGAGCGTGGAATGAAACCGCGTTTGACGGCATTCGCACCGAGCTTTTGTACGCAGTCGAGAGCAAGTCAACGCCGCATTTCCGTTTGTCGTATGAGGATGAAACCGTGTATCTGCATACCGAGGATTACGACTCGCAGGAGAACTTCATGACGCGCTACGACCGGTGGCTGGACGACATCGAATATGTCGCAGCGCGCTACGGAGCGTTTTGGAGCGTGGTTGCGGACGAACGCATTGTGGAGCACGAAATCCTGTCCTCTGCTGTCAGACGAATCCGTTACACGGGCGATGTGACCGTGTATGTCAACTATGGAACCTCGGACGCGCTGGAGGATGGAGTCACGGTGCCCGCACAGGACTTTGTGATAATTGGAGGCGCAGAATGAGTCATACAAAAAGGGATCCGCTGAAGGCGATAGGAATTGTGCTGCTCGTGGCTGCGCTTGGCGGGTTGGCGGCGGCAATATGGTTGAATGCCGTAGGGAGCTATCCGCTGGGTGCGAACAGCTGGATCGCGGCGGTTGCGATTGGCGTTCTGCTGATTGCAGGCATTGTGCTTTGCTTCAGAGACGTCTATGCAAAGATGTCCTTTTCGAAGAAAACAGGCATGTGGGGAGTCATTTTCCTGCTGCCGTGGCTTCTGGGCTTTGTGCTGTTCTTTCTGGTGCCCATGCTTCAGGAGATCCGCTACAGCTTCGAGGACGTGTCGATTAACCCAACCGGTGGCCTGAACGAGGTATTTGTGCAGCTTGACAATTTCAGGTACATTCTGCTTGAGCATCCCACGTTTGTGAGAGACCTTGCGGAAACCGTACTGGAGGTTGTGCTCTATACCGCGCTGATCATCGTGTTTTCACTCCTGTGTGCAATCCTGCTGAACGGAAAGTTCTTTGGCAGAAGCATTGCTCGCGGCATCTTCTTTATTCCCATCGTTATGGCGACGGGTCTGATGATCGAGCGCGTTTCGAACACGGCAGGCATTCTCATGGCGCAGTCACAGGACCAGAACGTTTACGGCGCTGCGGTGATTTCGAAGCTGCTGTTCTCGCTGGGCGTCGGAAACGGCGTAGTCAGTTATCTGGAGACTGCTGTGAACGACATATTCGACGTCGTATCGCGTTCCGGCATTCAGATTCTGATCTTCTTAGCTGCGCTGCAGGGCATACCGACGCAGCTGTATGAGGTCGCAAAGATTGAGGGTGCGACCGGATACGAAACCTTCTGGAAGGTCACTGTAGTGATGGTTTCCCCAATGCTGCTTACGTGTACGCTGTATACGATCAGCGACCTGTTCCTTCGGAGCGACCTTGCCGAGACGTTTCAGGATATCGCATTCAGACAGGGACGCTATGGACAGAGTGCCGCTATGAGCACGTTCTTCCTGCTCGTTGTGGTGCTGGTGCTGGCCATGTACATACTTCCGCTCAGAAAGGCGGTGTTCTACTATGACTGATCACGGAAGGAAACGCAAACGGATGACGGTCGGAAAAGCCCAGAAGCTGGTAAAATCCATCATATTGGGCGTGCTCAGATATGTGTTGCTTATATGCCTGGCGTATTTGATTCTTGCACCGATTCTTTCCAACATAAAGACCGCCTTCACTCATCCGGCAGATCTTGGATTGAAATCTTCCGTATGGATTCCGAATCGGTTCAGTCTTCAGAACATTCACGTTGCGTCCATGATTCTGAACTACTCCCACGTGCTGCCGGTTACGTTCTTCTATACGCTGGTGCTGATGGTGCTGCAGGTAATCTGCACGCTGCTTGCAGGCTATTCGTTCGCGAGGCTGAAGTTTCGCGGACAGGGTCTCATATTCATTTGTGTAATCGCGACCATCGTGGTGCCGTCGCAGGTCATCATGCTGCCGCAGTACCTGTACTTCCGCGATTTCAGACTGTTTGGCCTGATTCCGCTGTTTAACCAGGGCAAGGGCCTGAACATGCTCAACAAGCCGGCGGTAATTTATCTGCTTTCTGCGCTGGGCATGGGCTTGAAAAGCGGCCTCTACATCTACATCTTCAGGCAGACCTTCCGCGGTCTTCCCCGCGAACTGGAGCAGGCAGCCTATGTAGACGGTGCAGGCTTTATTCGAACGTTCACAAGCATCGTCCTGCCTTCCGCAGGACCGGGCCTGATTACGGTTGGTACGCTGTCCTTTGTGTGGAACTGGAATGATACGTCGTTTCTGTCGTGGTTCGATCCGCAGAACGCCGACAACCTGATGTTCATGTACGTAAAGCGCACCGCAAGCATGGAGCAGGCGCTGAACAGCATCAGTTCAAAGGTGCCCGGCACCTATACCTTCCTCACAAAAGATACGCTATATCAGAGCGCGGAAGCGAAAACCTGCGCCCTCTTCGTGCTGGTCCCCCTGATTCTGCTGTACCTGATCGTCCAGCGTCGCTTCGTGCAGGGTGTCGAGCGAAGCGGAATTGTCGGCTAAGTCTTCCGCAACGCCCTCCTGCCAGAGCCTGGACAAGCGATTCGATGCATTGCATGTGCAGCGAAACGGCGAATGCAGGAAAACGCAGGAGAATCCACGAGACGAAAGCGATACCGAGAGTAGCTTCGGCTGCGCCGGTGAACAAGAACGCTTTTCCCCGCTTCCCTTTTCCGGGAGGCGGGGATTGTTTTGCGCGCTTTTGTGCCCTTGCTTGGGGAAGGAGTATAGGCGATGCATGGGTCTTTGCGCCGGAATGACGCATCCGTCCAGCTTCACAGGTCGGCGAAGGGAGCGTTATTTGTATAAGCGGTGGATTTTTTCACGAGGTTATGCTATGATATAAAATAGAAGTACTGTGCCCGGAATCGGTTTCGGTCGAGCTTACGCCGAAAATGCAAAGGTGATGAGAGCATGAACTATAAAATTGCAATCTGCGACGATTGCGATGCAGACAGACAGTATGTTTTGTGCATGGTGGAGCGCTGGGCGGCATCTGCCGGTCACGCGGTGCATGCCGACACCTTTGCCTCTGCAGAGAGCTTTTTGTTCCACTACGGCGAAGAGAGCGACTACGATATCCTGCTTCTGGACATTGAAATGGGAGCAATGGATGGTGTAACGATGGCGAAGCGGCTTCGCAGGGAAAACGACACCGTACAAATCGTTTTTATTACGGGATACTCCGATTATATCTCAGAGGGATACGAGGTGGCGGCACTCCACTATCTGATGAAGCCGGTCAAGGAAGAAAAGCTCTGCGCGGTGCTCGATCGAGCCGCAGAAAAGCTTTTCAAGAATGAAAGGAGCCTGAACCTTGAAAGCGGCGGTGAAATGGTACGCGTGCCGATTTATCAGATTCGATATGCGGATGTGCTTGGAAACTACGTTACGATACACGCTTTGTTCAACGTTACGGTGAAAATGACGCTGGGCGAGCTTGAAAAGCAGCTTGACGAGCGTTTTTACCGCGTGGGACGCTCTGCAATCATTAACCTTACGCAAATCAGCCGGGTAACCAGAACGGAAATCAGGCTCAGCGACGGAACCGTTATCCCACTTCCGCGAGGGGCATACGATGGAATCAACCGTGCGATCATCCAGCATACGTAGGAGCCGAACCTATAAACTGCGAGGAAATAGAGCGGAGATAGTCAGCTCGGGGAGGTCTTTTCGAGCTGGCTACTGCCGACATGCTGGCGAAAAGCGCAGCCTCTATCGCCATGCCTGAGAAGCCGAGCTTTCGCAGGGAGGGAATGCGGCGAAGGGCTATCTGGCATGAAGGGCCGGGCTGACCAGCAACCCTCATAGACTTCTACAGGGATCGATGAACAGAGGACGGAGAGGAAAAATGGCTTTGTTTTCGAAGAGAGCAGAAAAGCAGATTGCCTCCTATCAGCAGGAGCTGATTGAAACGCATTACCGGGAGGTCGATAATATGTATCGTCAGATCCGCGGTTGGCGACACGACTATCGAAACCACATACAGACAATGAAGGCCTATGCGGCCTCCGGAAATTGGAGCGCCATCAAAAAGTATCTTGACCTGCTTGATGAGGATCTTACAACCGTTGACACGGTTATAAAGACTGGAAATCCAATGACCGACGCAATATTGAACTCAAAAATCTCACTGGCAAAGGCGAAGGGAATTGAAATCGTTGCCGATGCGCATATTCCCGTTAAGCTGAAATCCTCAGAGATCGATCTTTGCTGTATCCTCGGCAATCTCTTTGACAATGCCATTGAAGCGAGCGTGAAGCTCCCTCCGGAGCAGCGCGTGATTCGGGTGTATATGGATATGAAGAACACGCAGCTCTACATATCCTTCACCAATTTTACGGCGGGTAAGAAGATGAAAAAGGCAGGAAAGCTGTTCCGCAGCACGAAGAGCGATGGGCATGGCTTTGGACTCGTTCGCATCGATGCGATTGTGGAGCGGCTGGACGGATACATCAGCTGTAATAGTGAGGATGGAGCGTTTACGACGGAAATTCTGCTTCCGCAGGTGTGAAATTTGCGATTCATCACCCGGAAATGGCGATTCGTCCCCCGAAATCATCCGGGGACGGATTTTTGTGCTATCCTGTATACAGAAGGGACGGTGCTTTTTCGATATGAAGGAAAAAACGAATAAAGGGAATTCACCCAAGCCCAAATACAACATGGGGCAGAACTCGTGGTACATGGTAAAGCTCGCCTGGACTTCGGGAGAGAAGAAGGTTATTGTGCTTAGTCTGCTCTCGGCGCTTACGGCTGTTGGACTCAATCTTATCAATCTATACGTTTCCCCATCAATACTCTCTGTGGTGGAAAGAAAGGCTTCGGTTACGGAGCTGGTCTGGACGATCGTGGTATTTGTCGTAGCCTTGATGATCGTTTCGGCGGCTTCCGCGTATGTGAATACCAATACCCTATACGGAAGAATCAGCGTGCGTTGCGAAATAATAAACCTGCTTAATAAGAAAGCGGCAACGACTTCTTATCCGAACATTTATGATGAAAAGTTCAAAAAACTGATCGCGAAAGCGCAAGAAACGGTCAGTTCAAACCAAGCCGCAACCGAAGCTGTTTGGACTACGCTTACGGATTTGATGACCAATATAGTTGGCTTTGCATTTTATGTCATTTTGATGTCCTCGGTTCAACCGTTCCTGCTCGTTGCAATCCTTTTAACGACGATTATTTCTTACTTCGTAAGTAACCGTTTAAATGAGTGGGGATATCGTCACCGTGAGGAAGAAAGCGAATATGCAACGCAGATATACTATCTTAATCGTCGTTCAAGTGATTTGACGCTTGCGAAAGATATTCGCATTTTCGGTTTGCGCTCTTGGATCGACGAGCTGTATGCCAAAAGCGTGGCGGCATACACTGCATTTCAGAAAAAAGCGCAGGGCGTTTACATTTGGGCAAGAATCGTTGATCTTATATTCGCGTTTCTTCGTAATGCGATTGCATACGCCTATCTTATTGGTCTTGTGATTGGCGACGGACTCAGCGTTTCGGAGTTTCTACTGTTCTTCAGCGCAGTAGGTGGTTTTACCGCTTGGGTATCGGGTATTCTTGGTGGCTTCAATACGCTTCATACGCAATCCCTTGACATTTCTACTGTGCGTGAATGCCTGGAATATCCCGAACGGTTCAAGTTTGAGGATGGCGAACCGATCGAAGCAGAGAAAAACAGACTTTACGAAATCAGGCTTGAAAACGTATCCTACCGTTATCCTGGTGCTGACAAAGATACCCTCGCGAATATCAATCTCACACTCCATCCCGGCGAAAAGCTCGCCGTGGTTGGTTTGAACGGCGCAGGTAAAACAACGCTCATCAAGCTGATTTGCGGCTTCCTTGATCCTACCGAGGGGCGTGTTCTCCTTGATGAAAAGGATATTCGGGATTTTAACCGCAGAGATTATTACAAGATGTTTTCGGCTGTGTTCCAGGAGTTCTCACTTCTTGCCGGTACGGTTGCAACCAACGTGGCGCAGGACAGCGTGGGTATTGATATCGATCGTGTCAAGGACTGCATAGAGAAAGCAGGACTCAGCAAAAAGATCGAATCCCTGCCGGATGGATATGAAACATATTTGAACCGAAAGGTCTTTGAGGACGCTTTGCTCCTTTCGGGTGGTGAAACACAACGCCTTATGCTTGCTCGTGCGCTTTATAAGAATGCGCCGTTTATTGTGCTTGACGAGCCGACAGCGGCGCTTGATCCGATCGCAGAGTCGGAAATGTATCAGAAGTACAATGAAATGACAAGCGGCAAATCTTCCATCTATATTTCTCACCGTCTTGCCTCTACTCGCTTCTGCGACCGCATCATTATGCTTGTAGATGGTGGAATTGGCGAAGAAGGAACACATGAAGAGCTCCTGAAAGCAGGCGGTCAATATGCCGAGCTGTTCGAGATTCAGAGCAAATACTACAAGGAAGGAGAGGACGAAAATGAAGAAAACTAAAAAGCAGATGTCCTGGAGAGAAGTCTTTCGGATCAATATCCGAGGACTAAGGATGTTTTATGAACGTTATCCTCAAATGGTAGCATCTCGGTTTATCAGCGTGATTTGGAACGCTCTTACCCCATACATTGGAATTTTCCTCTCCGCACGTGTGATCGACGAGCTTGTAGGAAACAGAAACGTAGAAAGACTTCAAGGGCTCGTTATGATCACCCTTGCTTCTGCCGCAGTCATTGCGCTTGGAACGGCACTCCTCAGAAAATGGGAGGATACGCAGGAAGCAGGGATTTGGTATAAAGTTGATCATATTTTATCAGAAAAAATGCTTGATACCGATTATGCGAATCTTGATGATACACATACTGCCGAAATGTTATCCACCATACGTCAAAACTACAATGGCGGCGGCTGGGGACTTGGACGAGTAATGGAGTGCTGCGAAAAAGTATGTTCTGCGGTTCTGACGATTCTCGGTGGTATTACACTTACAGTAACGCTGTTTGTTAATAAAGTTCCCGCCGACGCAGGGGCATTGACGTTATTGAATAATCCGTTAGTAGTCTTTGCAATTGTCGCTGTGATGCTGGCAGTTACCTTTATTGCTCCTATATTCAGCAATAAAGCGGGTAGTTACTATGCTAAGCACGCCGATGACCATAATTTTGGCAACCGCCTGTTTGGCTTCTTTGGTTGGTTAGGATATTATTCCGAGCTTGCAGCAGATGTACGAATGTACCGTCAAGACAGGATCTGCGACAGATATAACCGCAATAAAGAAGATACCTTCGGTTCGAACGGTTTGTTTGCGCACTATGCTTGGGGTCCCATGGGCTTGTATAGTGCAATGTCCGCTGCGGTTTCGGTGATCTTTACAGGCGTTATTTATGTTTTTGTATGCTTAAAGGCATTGGCTGGTGCTTTCAGTATTGGCTTGGTTACGCAGTATATTATTGCCATCACAAGGGTATCGAGCGGTATGTCAACATTGGTTGAAATGCTTGGATTTATGCGCAACAACGCATCTTTCCTAAAATTGACCTTTGAGTATCTTGACATTCCCGACAATATGTATCAAGGCACCCTTACGGTTGAAAAGCGCCGTGATAGAAAATATCAAGTTGAGTTTCGGAATGTTTCCTTCAAATACCCCGGCAGCGAAAACTACGCACTTCGCAACGTCAACATGAAATTTGAAATCGGCAAGCGTTTGGCGGTCGTCGGCATGAATGGAAGCGGTAAAACGACGTTTATTAAGCTGCTGTGCCGTCTGTATGACCCGACAGAGGGGGAAATTTTGCTGAACGGCATCGATATCCGCAAATACAATTATCGCGAGTATATGGATATCTTCTCCGTTGTATTTCAGGATTTCAAACTGATCAGCTTAAAGCTCGGTGAGAATGTGGCGGGGAGGACGAATTACGACAGGAAGCTTGTTATGGATTGTCTTGAAAAGGCAGGCTTCTCCGACCGGCTTTCCGAAATGAAAGACGGTATAGATACCTACCTTTATAAGGATTACGATCAGAATGGCGTTGACGTTTCCGGAGGAGAAGCGCAGAAAATCGCCATTGCCCGCGCGCTCTACAAGGATGCACCGTTCATTATCCTCGACGAGCCGACAGCCGCGCTGGATCCGATTGCCGAAGCGGAAATCTACGAAAAGTTCGACGAGATCGCAGGCGACAAGACCGCAATCTATATCTCTCACCGTCTATCCTCCTGTAAGTTCTGCGATGAGATCGCCGTGTTCCATGAGGGTACGGTGATTCAGCATGGCTCTCACGCTTCGCTCGTTGCCGATACAAACGGCAAATACTACGAGCTGTGGAACGCGCAGGCGCAGTATTACACAGAGTAAAAACTGCGTGGCGTATGGAATGGGTCACGCATGGCTGAATTGCAATTATTACACAATGTAAAACCGGTTTTACTTGACAAAACCGGTTCGCATCCGATATACTAAAGAAGTTGCTCATATGGAATGCCTGCCCGCGAACGGATGGGTTGTCGCGGGCGATTCAAATAGGACGGTAGCGAAAACCGTCCATGCGGCGAACGGCATTCGACCGCGACGCCCGGGAAGGGCGGCAAAAAAGAAAGGAAGTAGTACTCATGTTCAGAACCTATCAGCCCAAGAAGCGCCAGCGTTCCAAGGTGCACGGCTTCCGTGCCCGCATGAAGACCAAGGCCGGTCGCGCCGTTCTGAAGGCCCGCCGTGAGCGCGGTCGCAAGCGCCTGACCGTCACCAAGTGACGAGCGACCGTCATCCCTTCCGGCTTGGCAGAAAGATATACAGCCTCGGCAGAAACCGTAATTATCAATCCGTATACCGCAAGGGAAAGAGCTATCCCTCGCGGTATATGGTATTGGTGTATGCCCGCGGCCGCGGTCTGAAGGTCGGGTTTTCGGTGTCGTCCAAGGTGGGCAACGCCGTTACCCGCAGCCGGCTGCGCAGGTTTATGCGCGAGGATTTTCGTATGCTGAAGTCCGGACTCAAGGAAGGAAGGTACATTTTCGTTGCGCGCATGCCCGCGAAGGACGCGGAGCACAGGCGACTCACGCGCGAAATGAATGCCCTCCTTCAGCGCGCAGGTTTATTTCGGGAAGAGGCGAGCGCCAATGAACGTTAAAACCCTGCCTAAGAAGAGCATGCTTGTCATGCTGCGTTTCTATAAGCGAGAGATCAGCCCCATGCTCCCCCCGTGCTGTCGTTATACGCCTACCTGCTCGGAATACGCGATGCAGGCGGTGGAGAAATACGGCGCAGTGAAGGGCGGCTGGCTGGCTGCGAAGCGCATTCTGCGCTGTCACCCATTTCACGAGGGCGGGTACGATCCCGTTCCGTGAAGCCTCAACTTCGCAAGTCCCTCATCCTGAAGGAGGAAAGCTACGCCCATGACGAGCATGTTTCGTGCAATCCTGGACTTCGTCTACCAGCTGGTCGGCAATTACGGCTGGGCCGTGATCATATTCTCTCTTCTGATCAAGTGTGCGCTTCTGCCGCTGGACATCAAGTCCCGTCGCTCCATGCGTGCCATGAATGCGCTCAACCCCAAGATGGAAGAGCTGAAGAAGCGCTACGGCAACGATCAGCAGAAGCTCAACCAGAAGATGTCGGACCTTTACAAGAATAACAAGGTCAATCCACTGTCCGGCTGCCTGCCGATGCTGATTCAGCTGCCGATTCTGTGGATCATGTTCAAGGTCATGCGCTACGCCGCGGCCGAGCTGCAAATGCAGGAGATGTTTAAGTGGGTTTCCGCCAACCTGACCGATGGAAACGGCGTCTTCTTGGCGCTGGATTCCGAGGCCGTTCAGAACGCGCTGGAAACGATTCGTTCCGGCGGCGCGCTGTCTGCCTTCAATCAGGAAAGCTGGCTGTGGATCAAAAACGTATTCCAGCCGGACACCTACTCCAAAACCGTCATTCCCACGATCAGCGAAATCAGCACCACGCTCAGCCAGTATAAGGACATGCTGACCGAAAAGGGCTGGTACGACCTGCTCAAGCTGTACACGGAGGATGCGCACGGAATTGCAAGCGCTGTCGATGCAGCCGTACGCGAGAGCTGCGGCTACAAATCGTTTGATCTGTTCATGGGCCTCACCAAGATCAATTTCCCCACCAACTGGTCTACCTACGTAAACGGCGTCTGCGCGCTGCCTGTCCTGGCGGCCGTCACGCAGCTGCTCTCCACGAAGCTTCAGCCCACGCAGTCGACCGCGAACAGCAACTCGGCCGGCAGCGGAAAGTTTATGACGTGGTTCTTCCCGCTCTTCTCTCTGTGGATCTGCTGGTCGTCCACTGCGGCTTTCTCCATTTACTGGGTCTTCGTAAACGTGTGGACCATCGTTACCACCTTCTTTATCAATAAGCTGATTGACCGCAAGGAGGCGGGTGGGCAAACGACAAAGGAGGAACTCAATCCTTGAAGACCATTGAAACCAGTGGAAAAAACGTTGAAGAAGCGATTCGCGCCGGTTTGAAGGAGCTTGGCTGCGACATCAGTGAAGTTACCAGCGAGGTGCTTGACCACGGCTCGCCCGGACTGTTTGGCATGTTCGGCCGCCTGGCGCGCGTTCGCCTGACCGTAAAGGAGCAGACGCCGGATTTTGATATCGAGATGCCCGTGCTTTCGATCAATCCGCAGACAGAGACCGACAAAAAGGCCGCCCGTCGCGATAAGCCTGCAAGGGAGCCGAAGGCAGAGAAGCCTGCCCCTGTGAAGCCGGTCGAAAAGTCCGCTCCGGCAAAGCCGGAAGCGCCGGCTGTCGTGACTGAGGAGGTTCCCGCGCCGGCTGCGAAGGATGCGGCGGTAGCGGAAGCGCCGGTCAAGCCGCGCCGTGAGCGTGCCCCGCGCCGCGAAAAGGCACCCCGCGTCAAGGCAGAGCCAGTCGCGAATGTAGAGCCGATCCAGAATGAGGCACCCGCCGAAGCGCCTGCACCCGCGCCGGAGCTCCCGCCGCTGGATGTTGAGAAGCTCGGCGAGGACGGAAAGAAGGCCTATGATTTCCTGTCCAACGTTACCCGTATGATGGGCGTGAACGTGGAAATCCGCATGCTGGAGGAGGAAAACCACCTGACCGTCGAAATGACCGGCGACACGCTGGGCGTGCTGATCGGCCGCCGCGGTGAAACGATGGATGCGCTCCAGTATCTGACGAGCCTTACCGTCAATAAGGATAAGAACGACTATACCCGCGTGTCTCTCGATGTGGAACATTATCGCGCCAAGCGAGAAGCCACACTGCGCAACCTTGCGCTTCGAATGGCAAACCGCGCCCGCAAGAGCGGCCGCCGCGTCGTGCTTGAGCCGATGAACCCCTACGAGCGCCGCGTGCTCCATTCTGCGCTGCAGAATAATCCCTACGTGCAGACCCACTCCGAGGGCGAGGAGCCCTATCGCCGCGTAATCATCACGCTGAAGTAAGGGAATGCATACAATAAGCCCCCGCTTCCTTTTATGGAAACGGGGGCTTATTGCATAGAGACAGATTCCTTCGATGGAAGAAGGCTTCTACATCTTCTTTCTACGAGAGTAACGAGATGAGGTAAACGGCATGGGAACGACAAAATCAAGCAATTCGCATGGAGATGATTATATCTAAGGCGTCAGGGAAGACATTCATCTTGCTTCATCATCGACAGAGCCGCATATTTCAAAAGCTCCTTGCGGGAGCGGACTCCCAACTTGTCGTATATGTTCCGATTGTGATACTTGATGGTATTGGGGTTGATGCAAAGAATCTCCTGGATTTCCTTACCTGTTTTGCCTTCGAGATACAGATCAAAGATTTCATGCTCCTTGGGTGTGAGGGTGGAGAGATGATTGCAGAAAAGTGCATAGGCTTCCGGGTCGATCTCCTGCATGCCGGCGGCGTGAAGATTGGAAAGCGCGCTCTCGGCACGCTCCCGCTCCCGCTGCGCATCGGCATTCTCGGATTGCAGGCGGCTGATTTCTTCCACGTGCTGCCGATCCTTTGCAGCGAGATAGGCAAACAGGTCGTCGATCTCGGGAATGTTGGAGGGCAAACGCTCGGCTTCGTCGGTCTTGAGGCTGGAAAGCCCCTGCAGGATGGGCGTGACATAGCGATGGCTTAGATAGATGCATGCGGCGAAGAAGAGCAGCGCCAGCAGAAGCAGTACGCCCGCCGCGTTTAACTGGCTTTGACGCACGATGCGTTCGTAATAATTCATCGGCAGCATAGCGGCAACAATATGCTCGCTGTCTCCGACGGAAATTTCCCGCGTAAGGCCGATGAAACTCCCTTCGGCGCAGCTGAAGTGAGCAAAGCGATGGTGCCTCTCAATAGAAAAGGAGGTCTGCATGGGAGCAGAGGATGCCGAGTGACGGCCGGAAATTTGTCCAGTCCACAAGCCGTCCGTTTCCGTAAGAAGCGCGCCGAGCAGACGATCATCCGCACCCGAATCCGCCGGATAGGCGAGCTGAAAATACAAATCACTCACCTCAAAGCCGCACACGCCGATGACCGTGCCGTTCAGCTTGATCGGCACGCAAAGCAGACGCACCCGCTCCCACGAATTCGGCAGGGCACAAACCTGCGTCAAAAGATATTGCGCATGACCGTCCATGAGAGAAACCGCCTGCGGAAAGGTATCGGAGAGCGTTTCCAGCTGCCATGTGCTGTAGAGGTTGATGCCGTTTTCACGGGCGACGGCGTAGCTGCCGCGGAACATGCAGGCACGGTTGTGAATGGTGTTTTCGGCATAGAGATTGGCGTATTTGAGGTACAAACCATTGTAGCTCTTGGCAGGCAGCGAATCATTCACCGTGGTGTTGAGCAGGTAAAATGCGCCGCTGCAGGTTGTCAATTGCATATGCATATAGACTTCGCTGTAGGCATTTTGCTGGATTTCGGTCAGCACAGGCTCATTGTTGCGCAAATCATCAAAGGAGATTCGATGGACCTGCAAAGCATTGCTTACTGTGGTGGAAATGGTTTCTGAAAGCGAAAGTCCCCATGCTGCGGTATCGTCTGCATCATGGAGAATGTGCTTGGTGGTTGAATCCAATTGCTGAAAGAGAGCGTTTTCAAGCTGGCGATCAATGGGGTTGACGAGTCCCAGCAGATTCAACACAAAAAAGCCCAGCAGCGCTACGGCGCAGCAAAGCGCAATCAAATAGACAGCCAAGCGCCTCCGCATGGAAAAGCTTTGATGCTTTGCCATGCGGAGAAACTTCAGGATGTTTTTTGGATGAAGCCGCATGAAGCTCGCCACTCTTTTCGCCTCACTGCATGCGCTCGCGCAGCTCATTCAAGGCACGGCTTTCCAGCTCGTCCATGAGGGACGAGGCTTCCTCGCCTGCCTGAATGCGGCTTACGTATTCCTCGTGCGCATGGCCCAGCACAGCCTTCATGTTCTTTTCAAAGGAGGATTGCACGTCCGCAGCGCCCTCATAGCGCGGCAGCGCGCAGAAGGTGTAGGAACCATTCATGCCGCTGACGGCGCCGTAAAGCATGCGGTATTTTTCATTTTCAACGGCGCTGGTATTGGCCAGCAGCGCGCTCATGCCCTCATTTGTCACGGGAAGATAGCCGGTCTGGGTAACGAATTCAACGTTATGGCTGCTGCGGGTGATCCAGCTTGCGAATAGCGCCGCAGCCTTGTTGCGGCGTTCGTCGTCGCTGCGGATGGCAAATAGCCCCGTTCCGCGCTGCACGGCGGCAGGTGATGTACCTTCGAAGCTGGGATAGGGCAGGATAGCCGTTTCAATGTTCTCGGTGGTGTTGTCCGAATAGGTTACATAATCCCGCAGATACAGAATGCCAGCGCTGGAGCCAATATTGCTCAGCACCTCGGCGGTCTTCCAGCGGTCGGAGGCGTAGCCGTCCTGCACGCACAGGCCGCCGTAAATACCTGCGTGCGCCATGGGCAGCCATACGCGCCGGAAGGCTTCGCTGTCAAAATCGATTTTCCCATTCTTGATGAACGTATCGCCCAAAGAGGCCACGTTCACCAGAAAATAATGATAGAAATCGTTGATCTGGAAAAGAGTCTGGCCTTCCGACCAGTCGTAATACGCGTCGCAGAGCGCAAACAGCTTTTCAAAGCTGCGCATGTCATCGATTGTAGCGCCGTTTTCGGCAGCAAAGCGGTCAAACAGTGTCTTATTGACAAAGCAAAGCTCGGTGGATTTGGCGATAGGCAGCATAAAAAGCTGCTCGCCAAACAGCCCCTCATTCAAGAAATCCGGGACATATTCAGAAAGCTCTTTTTCATTATAATACGCCTTCCAGTCAAGCAGTCGATCAGCTCCGATTTTTTCCGCAATGCGCGGATATGCCGTGAACAGATCCGGCAGCGCCACTGAGCCGGGGTCGCCATTGGCAGAAGCGATCAGCGCTGCATCAATGTCGGTGGAGTTGGACACGGAAACCACGGAGACGGTCACGCCCTTCTCCTTACCCTCGGTGCGGTTGAACTCGTCGATCAATTCGTTCAGCGGCGATTCAGTCTGGCTGCCGTAGACATGCCACATCGTCAGCGTTACGGGGGTGGATGGGCTAAGCTCGTCCTTATTTGTGGAACAGCCGGTCAGCAAGGCGAGAATCATCAGCAGTGCAATCAGCAGCGCAAGACTTCTTTTCACGGGGGAACCCTCCTCATAACACGAATCATGCCCTTTTTATCCCACCTTTTTAGGGAAAGTTACCTTTTCCCACCCTTTTTGGACTTTGGGGTGGTGACAAAATCGCGATTATCCGTATAATTTATATTGCGGCGACGTCTTTTTACGATGCAAGCCGTCCACCGGGATACAGGTTCAAGGGTCAATCTGTGTCTGTATTCCGGTGCTGCAGTTATATCTATTATTATACTGCAAAACTATGGGTTTAGTCAATGATACAAATCAAAGCGTTTGATGAATCATACGTCTGGAGGGATGCTCATGTCTCATGATCTGCATCGCACGGCAGCGTATCGTGTTTTGAAGGATGGCGGCGGTATGCGCTTTCGCTTCTTCTGCGAAGGATCGGGCGCAGCAATCTGTACAACGCAGTCTATGCCCGTGCAGCCCATCGAAGCTGCGCTGGAAAAGGCCTGGCACGCGGAGGCTCGGGAATACTTCAACCGCTGTCAAAGATGCGGCAAATGGGTGGCGGACGTCATGTACAATCCCAACACACTGGAATGCGTGGAATGTTCGCCATGGGAGGAGAAGCCCACGTTCTGCTCTCAGTGCGGTGAAATGGTTTTGAACGATGAAATCTTCTGCCACCACTGCGGCGGACGTCTGCAATATGGAGGAGTGGAAGCAGATGGAAGCACTTGAATATCCGGTTTCATACAGCTTCGGCATGGAGAGCATGAAGCGGATGAAGGTCTGTCCTCGTTGCGGAAGGATGGCTTCCGCCAAACGGCATACTTGCCCGGAATGCGGCGGAAGACTTCCGCAGAGCAATCTGTTTCAGATGTATCAAAGGCGCCATCGTCTGTGCCCGGTGTGCGATGCGGTATTATCGGATCGCATGAGATTCTGCCCGCACTGCGGGACAAAGGTTGCCCTTGAATGCTGCCTATGCGGCTCAACAGGAAAGGAAGGAATGAATACATGAAAAGGATTACGGCCGTTCTCCTTGCGCTTTGCCTGCTCACTGTAAGCGGTATGGCGCTGCCTATAAACAGCGCCAGCGCTTCCGCATCTGATTTTGCATGGGTGCGCAGCCTTACGGACAATTCCGTTTATATCGAGGAGCCCCTGCATGGCGAGGTAACGATTCCCTCGAGCCTTGACGGAGAAGAGGTCTATGCGCTGTGCTACAGCGCTCTGCGAGACCAGAATGAAGTGACATCCCTGACCATGCCGGATACCCTGTACGCCTTGCAGGATGCTGCAATTTCCAATATGCAAAAGCTGGAAAGCGTGACGCTGAATGATGGGCTGGAGGTCATTCGCTATAGCAACTTTAGAAATTGCCCGGCTCTGACCAGCCTGACGATTCCCGCCAGCGTGAAGGTATTTGAAGGCGCGATTGACTCCTGCGATAACCTTCGGGAAATCCGCTTTGAAGGCGTGTGCCCGACGTTCATGAGGCCGCGGTTTTGCTTTTACTGGCTTCCGGACGATTATGTGATCTACGTTCCGGACGATCAGCTTGACGCTTACGCAGAAGCGCTTCAGGACGCCAATGGCGCGGCGGAGCATCTGCGTCCCAGCGGTAAAAATGCCGTCCGTCCGGAAAAGTCGAACTGCGAGGAATGGTTCGTCTTTGAAGAGTACACCGGATCGATTACCGGCTATAAGGGCCAGCATGCCTATGTGGAGATTCCCGAGAGCATCGGCGGCGTGCCGGTTCAGAATATTGCTGAAGACGCCTTCGCCGACGATTATAGTCTTTACGCTCTGGTGTTCCCCGAGGGTCTGGAGCGTATTGAAAACCGCGCGTTTTATGGCGCGGGAAACCTTCTGTACATCAAGTTCCCCTCTACGCTTGAGGTGATTTGCGATGATGCATTCTACTATGTGCGGGCAGAGCGAATCGATTGGAGTGAGGGTCTGCGAGAAATCGGTGCAAGAGCCTTTGGATATAATAATGAGAATATTTTGAGCCTGCCCTCCACCTTGAAGACCATCGGCGACGGTGCCTTTGAGCATGCCCATTGCCAGGAGCTGTACCTGAGCGGCGAGCTGGAAAGCATTGGCTCCCGCGCATTTGCGTCGAATACCTTCCTTTCCTACATGGCGTTTGATTTCTATGAGCCTATTGAAATCGCTGCCGACGCTTTTGCAGAAACCGACGTGGCTGACCTTGACCTGCCTTGGGACAGTTCCTTTGAAAACCGGGCGCAGTATGCCGAGATCCTGCGCGACCAGTGCCCCAGCTGTACCGTTTGGATCAACAATCCAGAAGCTGGCGGTGTGGCGGAATATCCCGTAAACGACGAATCGGTCAGCACGTTCGAAAACGGCGTGTGGACGATGTACAAGGGTGACCAACCCAAGCTGACGGCTTGGACGTCGTATAACGACATTCAGGTGACTGGGTTGGGCGATGGATTGTTCAAGGGCAATCAGACCATTCACTCCTTCTATCCTCACCACTGCGGCTGGTTCACTACCATCGGCAACGAAGCCTTCGCCGATAGCAGTGTGGAATATGTGGAGCTGTTCGGCTCCATCGAAACCATCGGAAGCGGTGCGTTCCGCAATTGCCTGAACCTCAAGACGCTGACCCTGCCTGCCTCGCTGACCAGCATTGGCGAAGATGCGCTGGCAGGCTGCGACAACCTCGAAGAGCTCATCGTGCTGTGCGACCCGGCGATTCTGCCGGATGGCCTGTTGGACGAGTGCTCTGCGCGCACCACGATTTACGCTGCGCCCGATACCACTGCTGAGCAGGTGCGTGTGTTGAGTGAAAAGGCACATCGTCCGTGGTATGCGCCGGTTAGCCGCTTGGGCGAGCCGACCAATGACCTGATTGAAATGCCCTACGCCATGTTCCTGATTGACGATTTCTGGTACGATACCGAATATGCGCGCCTGGATCGCTATCATGGCTATGAGCTGAACCTGTACCTGCCCCGCGAGGCCGAGGGCATGACGCTGAACACCCTTGGCGGGGACTTGATGGGCCGTGCGCGCGGTGGAGACAACTATGAAATGGAGCTGCCTGTGCGCTCCGTGGTTATCCCTGAGAACTACACCAACATCTACTCTACGACCTTCGCTGGCTGCGAGACGCTGGAAACCGTGATCTGCTATGCGCCTCTGGAAACGACAGCCGCCATGTTTGAGGGCTGCACGAATTTGCGCGAGGTCATCTTCGTCAACGGCGTGCGCAGTCTGGGCCGCGGCGTCTTCTACGGCTGCGACAAGCTGGAGACGGTCTATGTGGGCCCGTATGTGGAGGAAGTCAGTGACGAGGCTTTCATTGGCTGCTCGAACTTCGACCTGAGCAAGTGCATCACCGACCCGGCGCTTATGCCTGATCTGGACGCGCTGCTGGAGGCTGTCAAGAGCGATCCTATCTCCGAGCCGACCCCCGCACCCACCGCGGCTCCTGCAATGCCTGTGGGCGAAGCGGGCGCGCCCTATGTGGGCGTGTGGAACGCCGTGACCCTCGAGATGGAGGGAGAAGCCTATTCTGTGGCGGACATGGGCATGGAAATGAACTTCACCCTGAATGCCGACGGCACGGCGGAATCCTACGACGGCGAAGCCACCGAGACCGGCACGTGGACGATTGAAAATGGTACGATCGTAATCGGCAGCGGGATTGAAGGCATGGTGCCGATGACTGTCAATGAGGCGGGACAGCTGGTCATGGAAGAGGACGGCATGAAGCTGATCTTCGTGAAGTCCGATTCTGCCGCTGAGCCAGAAGCACTGGTTACCGAAGAGAAGCCTGTCGCGCCCGTGAGCGAAGACGGCGCTTCATATGTCGGCACATGGATGGCGGACACCCTCGAAATGGACGGCGAGGTTTATCCCGTGGCGGACATGGGGCTGGAGATGTACTTCACCCTGAATGCGGACGGCACGGCGGAATCCTACGACGGTGAGACCACCGAGACTTGCACGTGGACCTTTGAAAATGGTGCGGTGGTCGTCGACGATTTTGCGATTCAGGTTACCGAGGACGGCCGGCTGTTGATGGAGGATGAAGAGTCGAAGCTGTTCTTCGTGAAGAGCGATGCGTCTGCCAGCGAGCCAGAAGCACTGGTTACCGAAGAGAAGCCTGTCGCGCCCGTGAGCGAAGACGGCGCTTCGTATGTCGGCACATGGATGGCGGACACCCTCGAAATGGACGGCGAGGTCTATCCCGTGGCGGTGATGGGACTGGAGATGTACTTCACCCTGAATGCGGACGGCACGGCGGAATCCTACGACGGTGAGACCACCGAGACTTGCACGTGGACCTTTGAAAATGGTGCGGTGGTCGTCGACGATTTTGCGATTCAGGTTACCGAGGACGGCCGGCTGTTGATGGAGGATGAAGAGTCGAAGCTGTTCTTCGTGAAGAGCGATGCTTCTGCCAGCGAGCCAGAAGCACCGGTTACCGAAGAGAAGCCTGTCGCGCCCGTGAGCGAAGATAGCGCTTCGTATGTCGGCACATGGGCAGCGGACACCCTCGAAATGGACGGCGAGGTCTATCCTGTGGCGGTGATGGGACTGGAGATGTACTTCACCCTGAATGCCGACGGTACGGCGGAATCCTACGACGGCGAAGCCACCGAGACCGGCACGTGGACGATTGAAAATGGATCGGTCATCGTAGAAGGCATGCCGCTTGCCGTTACCGAGGAAGGTAAGCTGGTCATGGAAGAGGACGGCATGAAGCTGGTATTCGTGAAGTCCGACGCTTCTGCCAGCGAGCCAGAAGCACTGGTTAGCGAAGAAAAGCCTGTCGCGCCCGTGAGCGAAGACGGCGCTTCGTATGTCGGAACTTGGGCGGCGGACACCCTCGAAATGGACGGCGAGGTCTATCCCGTGGCGGTGATGGGGCTGGAGATGTACTTCACCCTGAATGCGGACGGCACGGCGGAATCCTACGACGGCGAAGCCACCGAGACCGGCACGTGGACGATTGAAAATGGATCGGTCATCGTAGAAGGCATGCCGCTTGCCGTTACCGAGGAAGGTAAGCTGGTCATGGAAGAGGACGGCATGAAGCTGGTATTCGTGAAGTCCGACGCTGTTCCCGCCGTGCCCGTAACTGAGAAAGAGAGCTTCATCGGTACCTGGTATGGCTGCTACATGGCTACCGGCGCGATAAACGGTGACCCGCGCGAGATCTTTGAGATCATTCTGACTGTCAATGAGGACGGCACCGCGAACCTTGCCTATCCTACGGACGAGCCCTATCATTGGACCGAAAACGAGGATGGAAGTCTTCTGATGATAAAGGACGTTGACGGCGTTGAAATGCCCCTGAACATGCTGAACGATGGTTACATCTGCTTGGGCAGCATGGACGGCGATGGCAACGCCCTTGGCGGATACATTATCTTCAGCCGCGATGCGCTGGCCACCTGGAATGTTGCCACGCAGGACATGGCCGTGCCGGAACCTGCCGACAAGGCTGAGGAGATTTCCGACGATAAAGGCGACCGCGGCGATCGAATGGAAACCCGCTATGTTTGCCAGAGCGCGGAAGCCAACGGTGTGACGCTGGATGCCTCCCTGCTTGGTGGCGAATATGCGCTGACATTCCATGCCAATGGCACTGTGGATTTCGTGATGGTGGGCAATACGATTCCGGCTCTGAAATGGACCAAGGTTGACAATGCCTTCATCATCGATTACTATGGCACTGCCATAGAAGTGATTCCAACAGAAGAAGGCTTGGACATGAACTACTTTAACACCATGATGCTGCACTTTACGGCTGAATAAAAGTGGAGCCCGCGATGTCGCCTGCCAGGATTGATCGGCGGGCGGCGTCACACATTCATTGAAAAGAGGGATAAGCATGAAGAAAGTTATTGCATTGTTGGTACTTGCCATGTTGATGGCGTCCACGCCTGCATTTGCGACAAATTGCTGGTATTATGAGGCAAATGGTAAGCACGACTATGAACAGACGCTGGTAGGGTTACCCAGCTGCACGCATGATGGCTTCTATTTGCTGGAGTGCCGTCAGTGCGACCATACGGAGACGCACGTGACGGAAGTGGCCTTCGGACATGACTGGGACATGATCAGCGAGGCAAATGCCAATTGTGTCGATGGAGGCTCGAAGGTTTATGAGTGCGCAACGTGTGGCCAGATCCGATCGGAGCAGAGCGATGCACTGGGACACAACTATAAGCGCGTGGAACTTATAAAGGCCGCAACCTGTGGATCGAAAGGCTCGGAGCTTGTATCCTGCAGCCGCTGCGGCAAGCAGATTACTCGCAGCATAGCGACTACCGCGCACAAGTACGGCGAATGGGAATACGTCGGCGAAACGAATGGTTTCTCCATGAACCTCCGCAGGCGCACATGCCTGAACTGCGGTTGGGCACAGGAGGAAAGCGTTTATCCGGAAGGCACGCTCTATCGCGGGGTGGATGCCGAGGAAGATGTGCGTGATATGCAGCAGAAGCTGTTGGATCTGGGATATCTGAACAGTAAAGTAGACGGCATATTCGGAAAGGATACGGAGCAGGCTGTATGCGATTTTGCTGCTTCCGAAGAGATGCCCGCCGACGGTGTAGCATGGCCGCCGATTCTGGAAAGACTTGATCTCGTATGGCGTGGCGAGCCCGTCGAAACTCCGGAGCCGACGCCTGCTGTTCCTTATTGCATCTGCGGCGAAGACGGTGTGTGGATGCTGTGCGAGGATCATATGCTGCTGCGCGAAACCGTGCAGACGGCCTATCAGTCTGCCCAAAGCGATGATGCCCGTTTGCAGGCACTCCAGCAGGGACGTGCATGTTGGGAGGATGAGCTGAGCGCCCTTTATGAGGCATGGATGGTCGATGCAGATAACGAGGCGCTGGCGATGATTATTTCCAACCGCGCGGCTTTTGCAAACTATCTTGCTATGCAGGAAGCCGTATGGAATAACATGTTTGCCGACGATGCGTCTGAATCGCTCGAAAAAGTTACCAGAGCGCTGGAGGAGCAGTGTCTGCAGCTGTGCGCTCTTATGGCAGATGACGCAGAAAATCATTGACGCGTAATACGAAAGGAGATAAAATAATGTCTACCACCGCTTATAACTGCCCGTGCTGTGGCGCGCCTCTGAGCTTTAATGGCGCAAGCGGCAAGCTGAATTGTGCGTCCTGCGGAAGTACTTTGGATCTCGAAGCGCTTGAGGCGATGAACCCAGCTCCTGAAAAGGATGGGATCGAATTTGCACTGCCCGAAGAAAGCTTTAGCGCAGAAGAAGTCGCGCAGATGCAGGGCTATATCTGCAAAAACTGCGGCGCAGAGCTGATTACCGAGGGTACGGTTACCGCCACGGAGTGTCCCTACTGCGGCAGCCCCACCATTCTGCCCGACCGCATCGAAGGCGGAGTGAAGCCGGAGAAGGTTATTCCCTTCGTAGTGACAAAGGAGCAGGCGCAGCGGCAGTTTGAGGATTACTTCAAGGGCAAGCGCCTCTTGCCGAACGTCTTTCTGAAGGGGCGCAATCGTATTTCGGAGATTCGCAAGCTCTATGTGCCCTACTGGCTCTTTGACTGCGACGCCTATGCCAACATCGTCTATGACGCCGAAAAGCGGCATACCGAGCGAAAGGGCGAATGGGAGATCACCCGCACCGAGCATTACGTCGTGCGCCGCGGCGGCTCCATGGCCTTTGAGAACATTCCCGTGGACGGCAGCGCCAAGCTGGACAACAGGATCACCGAATCGCTGGAGCCCTACGATCTGAGTGCAGCCGTTCCCTTCCAGCCCGCCGTGCTTGCAGGCTCCATGGCCGACCATGCCGATGTGGACAGCGCCGAGTGCGAAGGACGCGCGGTGGAACGCGTGGAAAACAGCATTGCGGATGCCATGCGCGATTCCGTCAACGGCTATACCGCTGTTACTGAACGCAGCCGCCATATTCATTCCGAGGGTGGCAAGGTTACGCCGGTGCTGATGCCCGTGTGGCTGATCACCACCGAAAAGGAAGGAAAGACCTACACCTTCGCAATTAACGGTCAGACTGGAAAGCTGACATGCGACGTGCCCGCAGATAAGGCAAAATCCTTCGCTTGGGGCGGCGGCGTGTTTGCCGGTGTGCTGGGCGTAGCGGCGATCATTATGGCATTGGCTGATTGCCTTGCCAGTGGAACCCTGCTGATGGCGGCGATTGGCGCGCTGATCGTGGCGCTGATCGTGCTGGGCGTGCTGCGCGGGCAGCTCAAGCAAGCGAAAAGCCAGAGCACTGCAGCGAATTATGTGCGCAAGGGTTCCTTCCAGCTGGATGTGCGCTACGACCACTTCCTCTACGAAAATACTCAGCGACGCAAGATTGAAACCGAAAAACCGAAGGGATAACAGGAGGATAGGATACAATGGGATTGATTGCTGCGGGACTTAACGCCATCGGCGGCACCCTTGCTAGCCAGTGGAAGGAATATTTCTACGTGGACGCACTCCCGGATGATGTGCTTGCGACCAAGGCGATGAAGAAGACGAAGGGCCGCTTTGGCGGAAGCCGCACGGAGGACGACAATGTGATTTCCGAGGGCTCAGTCATTGCCGTTGCCGACGGTCAGTGCATGATGATCGTGGATCAGGGAAAGATTGTAGATTTCTGCGCCGAGCCGGGCGAATACGTGTTTGAGCTGAACGGCGAGCCCAGCCTGTTTTACGGCGCCTTCAACGGTGAAAAGGTGCGCACGATCCTGAAGGAGACCTTCGAGCGCTTTTCCTTCGGCGGACAGGCAGGCAAGGATCAGCGGGTGTACTTCTTCAATACCAAGGAGATCCTCGGCAACAAGTATGGTACGCCCAGCCCGGTACCCTTCCGCGTGGTGGATCAGAATATTGGGCTCGATATTGACGTTTCCATCCGCTGCTTTGGCGAATACAGTTACCGGATCACCAATCCGATGCTCTTCTACACCAATGTCTGCGGAAATGTCGAAGGCGACTATACCCGCGAGAAGATTGACAGTCAGCTCAAGAGCGAACTGCTTACCGCACTTCAGCCCGCATTCGCGAAGATCTCCGAAATGGGCATCCGTTACAGCGCCTTGCCCGGTCATACGATGGAAATTGCCGAGGCGCTTAACGACGTGCTGTCTGAAAAATGGGCGAACCTGCGCGGCGTTGAGATCGTGTCCTTCGGCGTGAATTCCGTAAAGGCCTCCGAGGAAGATGAGGCTATGATCAAGGAATTGCAGAAGAACGCCGTTTTCCGCAACACCAATATGGCCGCCGCACACCTTGTGGGTGCACAGGCACAGGCCATGCAGGATGCCGCTAAGAATGCAGGCGGTGCGATGACCGGCTTCATGGGCATGAATATGGCGCAGGGAAGCGGCATGAACGCAGCGCAGCTCTTCCAGATGGGCGCTCAACCTGCACAGCAGCCCGCAAACGGCTGGAAATGCTCCTGCGGCGCGACGGCGACCGGTAAGTTCTGTCCCGAGTGCGGTGCAAAGAAGCCCGAACCCCAGAACAGCTGGAAATGCAGTTGCGGCGCGACCGTCACCGGAAAATTCTGCCCCGAGTGCGGCTCGCCAAAGCCTGCCGCCGAAGGCTGGACGTGCAGCTGCGGCGCAGTGAACAGGGGCAAATTCTGCGCGGAATGCGGCGCAAAGAAGCCTGCCGGCGCGCCACTTTACCAGTGCGATAAATGCGGCTGGAAGCCTGCCGATCCCGCGCATCCGCCGAAGTTTTGCCCTGAGTGCGGAGATATATTCGATGAAAGCGATAGATTTCGCGAGTAAAGCCATACTTTTCCCATAAGGCGTAGCCATACAATGCACTGCATGGGCCGGAGTGATGACTGGATGATATCCAGCATGCTTCCGGCCTTTTGCATTATAGGAAGTTTGCCGCGGTAATGAGGAGAAGAAAGGTCCCGGGTATATCTGAGTACTGTCAACCTTCATGCGAAAAATGGGTTGCAGACAGCTGAAAAAGGGTGATCAGGCAAAGGAAAAAATGCAGAAAGATTCCTGCTACGCAGCTTTGCGAATCCGATTTAGCTGAATAATCATTTCAATCTTAGCTGCACCTCATCGATATGCGAGACCGTTTTCCAATCAACAGGCAAAGAGACAAAACGCGCTGCGGGAGAACGAGAATCGTTTAAACAATCGCACGTTGGATTTCAACCGGGGGTGTGACCGTACTAATTGACATACGCTCAAAATTGTAGAAATTGATGGACTCCGTGATGAGCCGCTTGACCTCAGCATGCGTGGAGAAGCTTATGATCCGCTGGCTGATGAAGGATTTACAATGGAGGAAAGAGCGGAGGACCTCAATCGTTCGTATAAAGTGAAAGCCAGTCATTTCTGACTGGCTTTTGGAATGTAGAACTACCCAAGAACTAATACGTTTCTGAGCAATCGTTTTGCAATACAGCTTTCGTTTTGATATAAACCCTATGCAAATGATGTAGCAGCCTCCGGAAGCATAACTGCCAAACTTCTTAGATCAGAGACTTTATTCGCAAACGCCGTCGTTCATTTACAGTTTCAACAGCTGCTCGGCGTTTCCGTGTGCGATCTTTTCCTTATCCGTCTCGCTGATGGGCGCGTCTTGGATGAATTCTTTTGCGCCCTGATTGGGGATAAACGGAAAATCGACCGAATGGAGGATTCGATCCGTTCCCAGCACTTCTGCGCAGAATTTCAGCTGAGGATCATCAAAGATGCCGCTGGGCGTGACGTAAACATGCTCGCGGTAGGTTTCGGTGATGGTCTTCTCAAGATGCGTCGCCTTCTGTGGCAGCGCCTGATCCAGCCGGGAGAGGAAGAACGGCACCATCTCGCCCCAGTGGCCGGAGATCACCTGCAGGTTGGGGAAGCGGTCGAACACGCCAGCAAGGATCATACGCAGCACCTGAATGCCCGCCTCGTGATGCCAGCCCCAGCCAAACAGCGACAGCCGTGCGCTGACCAGATCATCCAGACCGGCATAATACGCCTGCTGAACTGCGTCCATGGGCGCGCCGGGATGCACATAGATCGGCATTTGCAGCGCTTCTGCCGCTTCCAGCACAGGTGTGAAGCGCGGATCATCAAGGAATCCGCCTTCAATGATCGCGCGTCCACCGATGAGTGCACCGCGATACCCCATCTTCGCCGTACGCTCCAGCTCCTTCGCCGCCGCTTTGGGATCCGGCCAAGGCAGTGAACAAAGCCCTGCGAAACGATTCGGATTCTTGCTGATATCTGTCATCAGTTCATCATTGGCATCCCGCACGGCAGAAACGGCGATGTCCGGCGGCAGCTGCTGCGGCTGAACCGGGCAGGACAGCACCTGCATGTCGATGCCTGCAGCATCCATATCGGCAATCCGCTTTGCGCCAAGATCCGCAAAGAGCACCGGATCCGCATCATAGGGGTAGCCCTTGGCATGCGCCAGCGCCTGATAGGCCGCGCATCCCCTGCCGTATTGGGCAATCGCTTTGTTCAACGAGGGGCTGACCGCATGTTCTTCAACCGTAATGATCCTCATTTGCTTCTCCTCATTTCATGATCGGCTTGCCATCGACCCAGATCTGCGCGATCTTCATGCTGTCGGTGATGTCTTTATCCGGACAGCCTTCCACAAGAACCAGATTCGCTTTCTGCCCCGGCGCGATCATCCCGATGTCCTTTAGGTCGAAGGCTTGCGCATTCTTGCGGGTCACACCCTGCAGCACCTCCAGCGGGGACAGGCCAGCCCTGACCAGCAGTTCCATCTCCCGATGCAGGGAGCTACCATAGACCACGCCCGGCGCAAAGCTGCCCGGATTGGCATCCGTCGCCACAAGGATCTCCACGCCCTTGCCGCGCAGCAGGCGGACGGCCGCTTCCGCGTTGGCATAATGCTCTGGCAGATAGCCATTGCGGTTCGAGTGAGCGAAGGTCTCCATCATTACGAGCGTCGGCGCAACGGCAATGCCCTTGTCGGCGATGGCTTGCGCCAGCTCCTCTGGGAATTCCTCCTTCATCGGCACATGGAGCAGGATGTCCGAACCTGCCTCCACCGCCTGCTGCACGGTGGCAACCTCCGTCGCATGCACAGCAACCTTCAAGCCCTTTTCGTGCGCCGCGTCCACAATGCTGCACAGCGCCTTCTTCCCGATGGAATGGGCGTTGAACAGTAGCACCTTGATATACTTCGCGCCGCTCTTTGCCGCCTTGTCCACGTAGCTTTTGCCATTGAGCACCACGCCCATCGCCATCCCTGCGGAGGGATGGATCGTCAGCTGATTCGAGGCGGCAATCAGTTCTGCGCTGGCGCTGACATCGCAGGTCGCGGTGACGCCATATTTCAGCATCGTTTCGACCTGCTCAAACGTACCCATATGGGTGTGTGCGTCGATCAGCCCCGGCATGAGGAAATATCGGCTATCCGCCGTGCTTTCGTCCAGGGCTGTTACTTCTGTGATAACGCCGTTTTCGATGACGACCGAGGCATTCGCCCACAGCTTTTCGCCATCGAATACGGGATAATTCAATTCAATTCGCTTCTCCATGATCTCATTTTCCCTTTCAGCCTCTGCTGCAAACGCTTGCCCCGTCAGCAACATGCAAAACAGGAGAACGACCGCGATGATTTTGCGCATCCATTCGTCCTCGATTTACGGGTGAGTCACGTTCAGCAGCTCGCTGAACTTCATCACGACGCCGAACTGATTGCTCATGACCAGATAATTGGCGCGCACGGTGACGGTATCGCCCACGGAAACCT
>CAZKQB010000004.1:0-71 GCA_964554795.1 uncultured Oscillospiraceae bacterium
CCCGGGGTTGTTCTAGTGAGGGTTTGGCTTCCGACGGAACGGGCGTGGGGCGCTCTGCTCCCCTACACCCC
>CAZKQB010000004.1:171-22272 GCA_964554795.1 uncultured Oscillospiraceae bacterium
CTCGGGGGACGGGTGCGAGAGGGGTTGCGACCCTCTCGCGCTCTCCCGGGGTTGGATGGACGGAGATTTGGGTTTCTGGCGGGATAGACATGGGCGTGTCGCTTTTCTACATTGTCTGGGTGATAGGACTGCGAGTATTTGCTGCGGCTGTTTTTTGGTGAAGAATTTGCTTTCCGACGGTGCGGGCGTGGGGCGCTCTGCTCCCCTACACCCCCTCGGGGGACGGGTGCGAGAGGGGTTGCGACCCTCTCGCGCTCTCCCGGGGTTGGTTGGGCGGAGATTTGGGTTTCTGGCGGGATAGGCGTGGGTGCGTTGCTTTTCTGCATCGTCTGGGTGATAGGATTGTGAGCACTTGCTGCGGCGGTTCTGGTGAGGAATTTGGTTTCCGACGGTGCGGGTGTGGGGCACTCTGCTCCCCTACACCCCTCGGAGACTGGGTGCGAGAGGAGGTTCGACCCTCTCGCGCTCTTTTGAGAGAGGAGGATGGGGTGTTTAAGAGGGACGGCGTGTTTGGAGATGTTTTTTGAATGGAAAAGCATGTTTCAGAGGGTGTGGCATATGCTTCTCTCCGCAAAGGGGTGAGGAAATGAGAAAGGCAATTTGTGCGGGAGCTTCATTTGCGGCGCTTTTGGTGCTTTGCGCATGCTTCTTTCCGGCGAGAACGAGCGGGACGGAGGGTGCGGGGGAAAGGGCTGAGGAAGGAAGCGGAGCGTATGTGACGGTATACGATGTCTCTGCTGAGAGGCTGGAGAGGGTGCCGCTGGAGGCGTATGTGGGCGGCGTGGTTGCGGCGGAGATGCCATCGGAGTATCATGAGGAAGCGCTCAAGGCGCAGGCGGTTGCGGCGCGCACGTTTGCACTGTTTAAGTCGCCTGTGAACGGGGGCGGCGGGTGCGTACGGCATCCGGGGGCGGATGTATGCTCGTCGGCTTCGTGCTGTCAGGGGTATCTGACGGAGGCGCAGGCGCGGGAGCGTCTGGGGATGCGTGCGGAGGCGGCGATGGAGGCGGGGCGTCGTGCGGCGGAGGCAACGGCCGGCGAGGTGCTGATGTTCCGCGGGCATCTGATTCGCGCGATGTATCATGCCTGTGCAGGAGGGTACACAGAGAATGCCGAGAACGTGTATTCCTCGGCCATTGCATATTTGCGGAGCGTGGCGTCGCCGGGAGAGGAGGAATATCCGCAGTATTCGGATACGACGGAGATTCCGATGGCGGCGATTCAGGAGGCGCTGGCGGATTGGGAGGACGTTCTTCTGCTGGACGAGCTGGATCCGGAGGATCAGCTGGAAGTGATCGGGCGAAGCGAGACGGGGCGGGTTACGCAGATACGCGTGGGACTTACGGCGCTGACGGGAACGGAATTCCGGCGCGCGCTGGGGCTGCGGTCGACGAATTTTGAAATGGAGTTTTCGGGAAAAACGGTGATTTTTAAAACGATAGGCTACGGGCACGGTGTGGGCATGAGCCAGACAGGCGCGGATGCAATGGCGGCGCGGGGGGCGAGATATGACGAGATTCTCGCGTGGTATTATACGGGCGCGGAGCTGAAGCGGCCGACGGAGGTAAGCATATGAGGACGGATTGATGATTGAGCAAAAGCCTTCGATAGGGGAATTGTGAATGGATACGCGTGCGTGCGTTTTTGAAAGGCACATGTTTTCGGCAGCGGGAATCCGAAGATGTGGGGCTTTTTGTGAAGCATATGCCTCTGGAAGAGGGGGGACTTGTATGAGCATGCATGCGGAACGAAGGTTGTGCGATATCCGCGGATGAACATTTGCAGATTGAAACGGATGTGTTCGAATGCGATAAGTTCGGTTTAAAAGCACGATTTGCTGAATTGGCAGCAACAGCGAGTTGCTTTTAAATTTGTATGGCATGCATTATAATGATGCCGAGGTGATGATGATATGGAAACCAAAGATATTATTCTCCAATTGAGGATTAAAAATGGGTTGTCACAAGAGGAGCTTGCAGAAAGGGTTTTTGTAACTCGTCAGGCGGTTTCGCGCTGGGAAACGGGTGAAACTACACCGAATACGGAAACCCTGAAACGGTTGTCAAAGCTGTTTGATGTTTCAATCAATACGCTTCTTGGTTCACCGAGACAGCTCATTTGTCAATGCTGCGGTATGCCGCTTGAAGATTCCAATATCAGCAGGGAAAAGGATGGTTTTTTCAACGAAGAATACTGCAAATGGTGTTACGCCGGCGGAGAATATATGTACGGCAGTATGGATGATTTGATTGAGGTGTGCGTGAGGAATATGGTCAGCAAGGATCGTTCAGAAGAAGAAATCCGTGCATATTTAAAGGAAACTCTTCCAAGGTTAGATTACTGGAGGCGATACGAGGAGCTTAGGGACGATGGGGCTTTTGAAGAATTTAAAAAAGCTTTGATTGAGGAAATCAATGCGCTGAACATCAAGGATATGCCGAAGCTGGCAAAGCTATACGCGCTGGTCGGCAGTTCGATCAACCTTGAATACAAGCTCCCGAACGGAAAAGTCGTAAAATATCTGGATGACAACGCGACCTATCTCGGCAATCAGCTTGAATGTGAATTTGGAGAAGGCAGATGCTTCGGCATTGCTGCGAATAAGGAATTTATTCTTATCTGTACCTATGAAGAGGAAGGCAAAAAACCTGAGCTTGTGCTTTATAAGAAAAGATAAGCAAATTCCCATTTGTATGTATCGCTGTGAAGCGCAAACGTATCCGGCGGCGCGGAAACGGGCTTTCCAACGGGGCGATCCTGTGCTATAATGAGGGAAAGCCTTGCGAAAGAGGAGCAATGACGGATGAAGATTTCAAAGGCGGACGCCTTGACCTGGTTTGAGTTTTTTGCATCCCTGCCGGAGTATGAGGAGCTTTCTCCGCGGCAGGAGGAGATTGTATGGGCCGTTCTCAGGCAGATTGAGGAGGCCGTGCAGGCGGAGCAGCGCCGCCTGATTGAGGAGATTCCCGGCGTGTGCTCATTAGACGAGCGCACGCTGTTTGTGGGCCCGCAGGAGAAGTTCTCGGCGGGCTGCCGCTCGTGTTTGATGGGCACGGGGCTGAGCGCCATTCGCAAGACGAACCGCTGCAATGTGCAGTGCCGCTTCTGCTACAATTACGGCGAATTGGACTGTCAGCCGCCCATCGGCGAGGGCATGTGGGAAATCGGCGGAGCGAAGTATGCCGAGGAGGATATTCCGCTGCTTCTGCGCGCATCCAACCGGCCGACGGGTGTTTCGTATGTGTATCTTGAGCCGTTTATGGAGATTGAAAAGTATTACGGCATTATTCGGATTTTTCGGGATGCGGGGATTCATCAGCATCTGTATACAAACGGCACGTTGGCCACAGAGGAAAACCTGCGCGCGCTGGGCGAGGCAGGGCTGGATGAGCTTCGGTTCAACCTGGGCGCATCGGGCACGGCCGACCGCGTGATCGAGAATCTTCGCATGGCAAAGAGATACATTCCCTCGGTGGGCATCGAAACGCCGATGACACCAGAGTATTTCGCGGCGTTCCACGCCAAGAAGGCGGCGATTTTGGATACCGGCGTGGACTTCATGAACTGCGCTGAGCTGCACCTGAATCCCAACAATCTGGGAAATTATCTGGGCGAGAGCCTGTATATGACGCGCCACGGCTATCTTTCACCGGTGTTCAGCCGCAGGCTTACGCTAAAGCTGATGCGCGAGGCGGCGGAGGAGGCGTGGCCGGTGCTCGTGCACGACTGCTGCAACATGACCAAGTTTGCCCGCGACATCAACCTGCGCGCTAAGGAGGGCGGCTGGTTTGGCGCAACGAGCTACGGCATGGAATTTCCGCGGCTGCCGTATGAGGCGTTTCTGCCGATTCTGCGTGATCCGGAATTCCGTTTTCTGAAGGAGGAGCCGCTGCCGGAGGGCTACCGGCCTGGTGATCTTACGTTCTGAAAAGAAAAGCCTTGCGGTTTCCGCTCGGCAGAAGCCGACATTCGGGTTTCGAATAGAAGGCTTCCGCTTGTCTGCCGGGTTTCGCAATATATAATTTCGAAGACGAGCCGGCGCTTCCTTTCGGATTTGCCGACTCGTTTGAATTTGGCCACTGCTTGAATGTCCTTTTTTAGGGCGGCTCATTCGCGGCGAAAAACAGCATCGTAGCGGCTTCTTACAGTACCTTCTCCAGAAATGTCCGCGCACGCTCCGACTTAGGCGTCGAAAAGAAGACCTCAGGCGGCGCATCCTCGATCAGAATGCCCTGGTCCAGAAAGCAGATTCGGTCGGAAACCTCGCGGGCAAAGCCCATCTCGTGAGTGACCAGCACCATGGTAATGCCCGTCGTGGCGAGCTGTTTGATGACGTCCAGAACCTCCTTGACCATTTCGGGGTCCAGCGCAGACGTCGGCTCGTCAAACAGCACGGTCTCTGGTTCCATGCACAGTGCGCGCGCAATGGCCACGCGCTGCTTCTGACCGCCCGACAGCGTGCCCGGATAGGCGTCGATCTTGTCCAATAGGTCGACGTTCTTTAGAAGCGTTTTTGCCTTTTCTATTGCCTGATCCTTCGGCAGCTTTTTTACCTTGGTCGGCGCATAGATCATATTTTCCAGCACCGTCATGTGCGGGAAGAGATTGAAATGCTGAAACACCATGCCGATGTTTTTGCGCACCTCGTAGGCGTTCTGGAAATTCGAACGCTTAATCTTCTTTAGCAAGGCCGAATACTTGCTGCCCTCGTATTTTTTCAAAAGATCCTTTTCCTTGATCTGGCGAATTGCGTCTTCGTCCTTGCTGCCGTCCGCGATCATTTGCTTGTATGTATTGGATGTACGAATCACATCAAAGTGCAGATAGGGATCCGGCGCGGTGATCAGCCGATTGTTCACCCAGATCTCGCCGAACGTGGGCTTTTCCAGCAGATTAATAGACCGCAGCAACGTGGATTTGCCGCTGCCCGACGGGCCGATGATGCTGATGACCTCGCCGTTGTTCACATTCAGGCTGACGCCGCGGAGAACTTTCAGCGAACCGAAGTTCTTGTATAAATTCTTAACCTCTATCACTCTTATTCACCCACTTCTCCAGCATCTTACCTACAAAGGACAGGCCCATAACCAGAATATAGTAGAACACGGAAATCACAAAGAAGGGCTCGAAAGCGCGGTAGGTTGCCGACTGAATCAGCTGACCTACGCGCAGAATATCCACCAGACCGATAGACGCAATCAGCGTGGTATTTTTCAAAAGTCCGATAAATTCGTTCACCAGACTGGGCAATACGCTCTTGATGGCCTGAGGCAGAACGATGTCCTTCATCATGGACGGATATCGTACGCCCAACGCCATGCTGGCCTCATATTGTCCCTTGTCAAGCGCCAGAATGCCGCCGCGCATGCTTTCGGAAATGTAAGCGGCCGAATTCATAGCAAACACGATCGTGCCAGCCTGAAACGCAGAGAACTTCAATCCCGTCGCCAGCGGAATGCCGAAGTACATCATGAATACCTGAACCAGAATCGGCACGCCGCGAAAAATGGACGTATAAAAGGCGGCGAACATCTGCAGCACGCGCACATTGGATATCTTGCACAGCGACAGCGGAATGGAAAGAAGCAGACCCAGCAGCAGCGAGCAGAAGGTTACCTTCAGTGTCACTAGCAGGCCCTCGCCAAACATGGGCAGATAGCGCACGATTATGCTGAAATCCAGTCGCATAGGATTCAATCCCCCTTCACGACGCTACACCTCCCGTGAAACCGCGGGAGGTGCAGTATTCAAACGTCTTCGTCAATTAGTACAGCCACTTTTGAATGAGAGTCTGCATCTCGCCGGAGTCGATCATTTCCTGCAGGGCCTCGTTGAAAATGGGAAGCAGCTCGCTGCCCTTCGGGAAGGCAATGTTGTAAATGTCGGAAATGCCATCATACTCCAGTACGAAGTACTTCAGCATCGGATTGCCGTTTTCATCCAACACGGTGTTGGACAGCTTTTTGGTGCCGTTGATGCTGGTCATGCCGGCGGCGACGCCGTCACTGCCCAGAGCAACCGCCAGACCCAGCGCGGACTGTCCCTGATAGGTCACCAGCTTAGCGCCTTCGATGCTCTGGATGACGCCCTCGAGCGTTGCGCCCTGAGAGCAGCAGATGGTCTGGCCAATCAGATCATCGTAGGAATCGATCTCGGAGTCGATCGGAACCACGACGCCGAAGTCGGTCTCGGCGTAGGTGATGGAAAAATCAACGACCTCAGCGCGCGTTTCGGAGTAGCTCATGCCGCTGATGACAAAATCGGCATTGCCGGTCTGCAGCGTGCCAATCAGGGAAGAGAATGCCATGGGGGTGATTACAAACTCAAAGCCCAGCTTCTCGGACAGAGCCTTGATGATGTCGATATCAAGACCTTCATAGCCGCACTCTTCGGTTTCGGAAACCGTTTCAAAGTACATGAAGTCCGGACTCATGGCAATGGTCAGCGTCTGACCGGCAAGAGGCTTTGCATCCTCGGCAAAACCGGCACAGCAGCCAAGGGAAAGAACGAGCGAGAGAAGAAGAGCAAAAAACTTTTTCATGGGGAGTCCTCCTTTGTTGTGTTTAATTATGCAGTATTGAACTGTATATTTATAATACCACGAAGTATGGGATTCGTCAATAGGCTGGCGTAAATTTACTTTATTTTCTCAATTCGAGCAAGGGATTGCATTTTTACACAATGTGTGTTATAATGGCACATGCATAAATTTGTGATTTTATGCGGCTCTATTCTGAATTGGAGGGAATACCATGGCTCAGCTCTGGGGCGGACGCTTCGAAAAGGAAGTTACCGCATTTGTGAATGATTTCAATGCTTCCATTACCTTTGATAACCGTTTTTTCCATCAGGACATTCAGGGCAGCATCGCGCATGTAACTATGCTGGCCAGGCAGCAGATTCTGACCGACGATGAACGCGATCGGATCATCGGCGGACTTCAGGCCATCGAGCAGGATTTGACGGCAGGAAGGATACCCTTCACTACCCAATATGAGGATATCCATTCTTTGGTGGAGAGCGAGCTGATTCGCCGTATCGGCGAGGTAGGCAAAAAGCTGCACACCGGCAGAAGCCGCAACGATCAGTGCGTGCTGGACATGAAGCTGTATGTCCGCCATGAAGCAGGGGAAATCCGCGGCTTGCTGGTCAAGTGGATCGAGGTGCTGACCAATCAGATGGAGAAGAATCTGACCACGTTTATGCCCGGCTTTACCCATATGCAGAAGGCGCAGCCTGTAACGCTGGCTCATCACCTGGGCGCATATGTGGAAATGGCTCTGCGTGATGTGAGCCGCATCGATGACACCATCGAGCGCATGGGCACCTGCCCGCTGGGCGCTGCGGCGCTGGCTGGTACTACGTATCCGCTTGATCGCGCCTATTCTGCACAGCTGCTGGGCTTCAACCGCCCCACGGCCAACAGTATGGACAGCGTGTCTGACCGCGACCACATCTGCGAACTGCTGTTCAACATGAGCGTCATCATGATGCACCTGTCTCGATTCTGCGAGGAGGTGATCATGTGGTGCTCCAACGAATACCGCTTTGTGGAGCTGGACGACGCCTATTGCACCGGAAGCAGCATCATGCCCCAGAAAAAGAACGCCGACGTGGCGGAGCTGGTGCGCGGTAAAACCGGGCGGGTGTACGGCTCGCTGATGTCCATCCTAACCATGATGAAGGGGCTGCCCATGGCCTTCAATAAAGACATGCAGGAGGATAAGGAGGGGCTGTTCGACGCCATCGATACCACAAAGGACTGTCTGATTGCCTGCGCGGGCATGCTGGAGACCGCCGTTTTCCGTCCCGATGTGATGAGAAAGAGCGCGACGCAGGGCTTCATCAATGCTACCGATGTAGCCGACTATCTGGTAAACCGGGGCATGCCCTTCCGCGATGCCCATGGCGTGGTTGGTCAGCTGGTGCTCAGGTGCATCAATCTTGGCTGTGATCTGGACGATCTGCCGCTGGAGGAATATCGCGCATTCAGCCCGCTGTTTGACGAAAGCATTTATCCGGCCATCAGTCTGGAAACCTGCGTATACAAGCGCACAACGGTGGGTTCGCCCAATCCGGATAACATGCGCGCTGAACTGAAAAAGTACAAAGCGTGGCTGGCAGAGCAGGCTTGAGCAGACTGTGTAAGCGTATAAAGATACACAGAGGCCTGCAGCGGAAGCAAAATTCTGCTGCAGGCCAAAATGGAGGAACCTTCGTGCGCTTCCTTGCCTTTTTGCCAACGGCATGGGAAGAAGCGGAGGGCGGATGTACGCTGTTCGGGGAACGCAGGAAAGGGGCCCGCCCTGCCCACAGCGAGACGGGGCGAAATAAGAAGCTGCGGCGCACGGCTCCAAAGAGGAGCGTGCGCCGCAGAGCGTATGGGGCATCCGAGCCGGGCTTACTTTTCCGCGCCGGAGGATGTGGTATACTTGATTTCGCCGGGCATGATCATGCCTTCTGCCCGGGCATACTGCTCAATGCCTGCATCGCTGCGGGCATATTCGAGGTCGCTTTTCAGGGAAAACACGCGCTCGCTCAGTGCCTGCTTCTGAGCGAGAAGCTCAGCCTCCTGCGCCTTCAGCTGGGCGCTGCGGTTGTTTAGAATCATGTACAGGGGCGTGAAAACGGCCAGAAACGCGAGAAGCAGGAGAACCCAGAAGCGCGGCTTGACGCGGTAGGTCTTCTTTTTTATAGAGGTATTCGTAGGCATGGCGGTCATCCTTTCAAGCGGGCGCAAGGGCGTTTCGTGGAGGCTCGTTCCGCACAATCCGGCGGCACGCGTGGAGTTTTTGCGGTTCGCGCCGCACAGACCCTCTCAATCTGTGGTAGACAGAGAACGGAGGACTGCATTTGCGCGAGATAGCCTTATTTAAATTCGACCGAAGTCTCTTTTTTCCTGCTTCATTTGCAAAAGAAATGAAATATTTCTTTAAAAACATGCTTTTGCACGAATTTACAAAGCTGTTTTTGAAGAAAATTCACAACTGCATCGAGCGCGGGCTGGAGGCCGAAGCGATAGAGCGTCATGCCGCAGGCTACGCCGAGCAACGCGTAGAGGCGCACGTCCAATCGGGCGGCCAGAAACAGGAAGCCGCCGGTGAGCATCAGCGCGCCGACGGCGAAGAGCGCGTCGAGCAGCGCTGTCAGCATGCCGCCCGCCATCGTAAGGCGGCGAACGCGCCGGAGCACGTCATACCACGCGCCGACCAGCGCGCCGCATACGAGCATCGCCAGAAACACGTAGGCTTGCCCGTCTGTGTAAAACAGCATGAATCAGCGTAGGATGCGCCGAAGCGCGCCCTTTTTCGGCTGGCGTTCGTCGTAAACGATCGAATCGACCTTGCCTGTGGCCACCAGCCGTCCATCCTCTAAATTCAGCGACTCCACGTGAAGCCCCTGCCCGGTGATGGTGATTGACCCGCCGGAGGTTGCCGCGACGATCGTCTGCTCGCTGAACAGATCCACATCCGAAACGCCCGTCAGAATGGCCCTTGTCCGGTTTTCAAGCGTCAGCCCGTGCGGGCGAGCCTCTGCTGCCGCCGCGTCCTTCATAAAGCATCCCTCCCCGCCAAAGGATATTCGAGGGAGGGACGTTTATGCCATGGAAGAAGGAAAATTGCCGATCAGAGGGCACCGAGTCGGTGCTGTGCCGCGCGACACGGGGAAAGAATTCGGCAGATGTCCGTGCGCCGCGCGGATTCCGGGAAGGGGAAGACAGCCGAGCCGAGGCAGTCGCCGGTGCCGCGCTGCGGAAAGCGCTTTTGGCGCTCAATAGGTGTCCACGCAGCGCACGGTTACCGGGAAGACAAAGGCTTCTGCTGGGGAGAGGGAGAGAATTTGCTCCTTGCAGGTGAAGTCGTGCCCTGCATCGAAGCAGTCGTCGATGCCATACCACGGCTCAATGCACACGTACTTTGCGCCGGGCTTTGCCCAGATGCCCAGACAGGGCGCGCAGCCAAAGTCCACATGCACGCCGCGGGCGTTTCTGCGCGCGAGCGTTGCGCCGCGAGAGCGCAGGCCGGAGAAGATCAGCGCGTCGTGCGCGAAGGTATCCGGAAGGATTTCCACCTCACGGCTTTCGCGGAACACCGGCACGGTTTCCGCCGCACGCAGCGCGTTTTCGTCAAGCCGGAAGGCGTCCGCGGTCTCGGGCGCGTCCAGAATCAACCGGTCGCCCATTTCGCACTGGAAGCCAGGATGCGCGCCGATGGAGAAATACATGGTTTCCTTTGAGCGGTTTGTGACGCGGAACTCCATGCGGAAGCCGTCGCCCAGAAGCGTATAAACGGCGCGCAGTTCAAAGGCGAAGGGGAAAACGGCGCGTGTGGCCTCGTCGTCCGTGAGGAGCAGGGTAAAGCTGTCCTCTGTGTGGCTTTCGAGCGCAAAGCGCATGCGCTTGGCAAAGCCGTGCTTGCGCAGACGGTAGCTCTGCCCGCTCAGATGGTAGGTATCGTCACGCAGACGGCCGACGATAGGAAACAGAAGCGGCGATTGCCCGTTCCACACGCTTCGATCCTGCCAGATGTATTCATAGGGCTGAGAAGTGCGGATGTCCTGAAAGCTGGTCAGCTCCGCGCCCATGTCCGACGCGCTCAAGCGAAAGCGCTCGTTTTGCAGCGAATAAATCACGTTGGTTCCTCCTGTGTCGTTTTTCGTATGATACCCGTTTTCTTCGTGCTTGTCAATGAAAAAAGCCGCCTGCATGGGCTTCATGCAGGCGAATTGGCGTGGGCTATCGATCCTCGCGGAAATAGGGCAGACCCAGGCTTTGCGGCGGCTGATCCTCACGCTTTTTTCGGATGCTGGTGAAGATCAGCACCAGAATCGTAAACAGGTACGGCAGCATTTTCAAAAGCGGCTTGGTTGCCATGGTAACGTTTACCCAGCTGATATTGGAAATATAGCTGCTGCAGCTGAACAGGAAGCCAAACACCGTCGAGCCGATGATGGTTCTGTGCGGACGCCATAGCGCAAAGATGACCAGGGCTACGGAGAGCCAGCCCAGACCCTCAAGGCTTTTGTAGGCCTCGGTGGAGGCCATGTAGTCGATGATGTAGTAAAAGCCGCCAAGCCCGGCAATGCCGCAGCCGATGCAGCAGGCGCAATATTTGTACCGGCTCACGTTGACGCCCATTGCGTCCGCCGTCGCCGGGCTTTCGCCCACCGCGCGCAGGTGCAGGCCGACCCTCGTGCGATAGAGCACAAAGGAGGCGAGAACGGCGATAATTACGGCGAGAAAGAACATCACGCCAAGATACTGAAGCGCGTCGGTCTTTCCTGCGAAGGGCCAGCGATACAGCATTTTCGGGCCGACGAGGTAAATGGTTTCGTCCATATCGGCCATAATCACCTTCATAAGGCCGACGCCAAACGTGGTCATGGCAAGGCCGGTCACGTTCTGGTTGGCGCGCAGAGAAACCGTCAGGAAGCTGTAAATCAGGCCCATCAGCAGGCCCATCACAAACGAGCCCAGAATGCCCAGAAGAACGATCACGAAGCCGGGAAGCGAGGATTTGCCGATCAGATTCAGAACCAGACAGCCGCCTGCGCCGCCCATGCACATGACGCCGGGAATGCCCAGGTTCAGCTGACCGGCCTTTTCCGAGACGATCTCGCCGGTGGAGCCATACATGAAGGTTGCGCCAAAGGCAAGGGAATCGACCAGGAAGTTCAGCCAAATGCTCATTTGATGTCCTCCTCACGAACGACGCGCGCTCTGCGCCGCAGCTTCACCTTGAAGTTGATGAAAAACTCCGATCCGATGATAAAGAACAGGATGATTCCCACAATTACGTCCGGAATGGCGCCGCTGACGTTGAAGTCCTGCGAAATCTGAGCCGCGCCCTGATTCAAAAGCGTAATCAGCCCGGAGGTCAAAAGCATGGCCAGCGAATTGAAGTGCGCAAGCCACGAAACCATGATAGCGGTAAAGCCCTGACCGCCGACGGACTCGGTGGTAATGCTTTGGTCGAGACCCGCCGCAATCAGATAGCCCGTCAGGCCGCACAAAAGGCCGCTTACGATCATCGTGCGAATGATGATTTTCTTTACGTTCATGCCGCTGTACTGCGCGGTTCGGACGCTGGTGCCGACGACGGAGATTTCATATCCGTGCTTGCTGTAATTCAGATACACGTGAACGGCGATCGTCAACAGGAATGCGAGCAGGATGATCAGAAAATAATCGTGCACGACGGAGGGCAGCTTGCCGAATTTCAGCTTGCCCAGAGAGGAGGAGCCGCTCGGAACCCAGATTACCAGAAAATAGCTGACGACATTGGCGGCAACGTAGTTCATCATCAGGGTGAAGAGCGTCTCGTTGGTGTTCCATTTTGCCTTGAAAATGGCGGGAAGCAGCGCCCAGATTGCGCCGCAGATCAGCGCGGCGGCAAGCATCAGCACCAGCAAAAGGCCAGCGGGAACCCGTCCGCCCAGATAGAATGCCACGGCAATCGCGCCCCAGACGCCCATCAGGGTCTGCCCCTCTGCGCCCGTGTTCCAAAACTGCATCCGGAACGCAGGCGTGACCGCCAGGGAGATGCACTGCAAAACAGCCATGTTCTTGAAGAACTTCCACATCTTGCGGGAGGTGCTGAAGGAGCCCTTTACAAGAAAGCTGTAATAGAAATCAAGAATGCTCTTTTTGCCGGAGCGCAGCTTGTCGCTGAGAATGTATGCGACGATTCCGCATACCACAAGGCCCATCACAATCGCAGCCAGCCGGATGATCCATGATTTTACGACCGATATGCTTTCGCGCTTGGAAAGATGAATCAGCGGCTCGTTTGCGGTCGCCCTCTTCTTTTCGTTCATCATGCATGCTCCTTTGCCGTGTTGTCCGTCTTCGTCATAAGGAGGCCGAGCTCCTCCTTCGTTGCCGTGCGCGCGTCTACGATTCCGGTTACGGCGCCGGAATTGATGACCATGATTCGGTCGCACAGCTCCAGAAGCACATCCAGATCCTCGCCGACGAAAATGACGGCCACACCCTTCTCCTTTTGCTGGTTCAGAAGATCGTAAATGATATAGGAGGAGTTGATGTCCAGGCCGCGCACGGGATAGGCGGCCATCAGCACCTTGGGCGTGAAGGCGATTTCGCGGCCCAGCAGTACCTTCTGAATGTTTCCGCCTGAAAGCCTGCGCACGGGAACGTTCACTCCGGGGGTAACGACCTCCAGCCGCTCAATGATTTCTTCTGCTTGCTTGCGGGGGCGTTTTCTGTCTACGAAGCCGGCGCGTCCCTTGCGATAGCTACGCAGCATCATGTTGTCCGTGATGCCCATGCCGCCGACCAGACCCATGCCCAGGCGATCCTCCGGCACGAACGAAAGGTGAATGCCCAGCGAACGAATCTGAAGCGGCGTTTTATCCCGGAGAGACATGTGCTCATCCTCGCGGAAAAGCACGTCTCCGCTGTTTACGCGCCGGCGGACTTCCGACCGCTTCACTCCATTAAAGTCCACGAGCTTGCCGTTCCTGTCGTGAAACGCGTCCTTTTCTGCCAGCTCGAGCACGCGATTCATGGACTTGTGGAAGAAGGTTACGGGACGATCCTTTTTGGGATTGATGAATTCGATTTCGCCGCTTTCCACCGGCTGCAGGCCGGTGATGGCCTCAAGCAGCTCCTTCTGGCCGCTGCCGGCGATTCCGGCGATGCCGAAAATTTCGCCGCCGTTCACCGTAAAGCTCACGTTATTGACCACGGCGCGGCCTTCCTCGTTTTTGCAGGTAAGACCCTTGACAAGCAGACGCGGGACCGCATTTATGGGAAGCTTGCGCTCGATATTCAGGCTGACCTTTTTGCCGACCATCATCTCGGTAAGCTCGTTTTCGTTGGTTTTGGCGGTTTCGACTGTGCCCACGCGCTCGCCCTTTCGCAAAATCGCTACCCGGTCGGAAACGGAAAGCACCTCGTGCAGCTTGTGCGTGATGATGATGATGGACTTGCCGTCCGCCTTCATCCGCTTCAGCACGTCGAACAGCCGGGTAATTTCCTGCGGGGTGAGCACCGCCGTAGGCTCGTCCAGAATCAGGATGTCCGCGCCGCGATAGAGCATTTTGATAATTTCGACCGTCTGCTTTTCGGATACGGACATATCGTAAATTCGCTTTTGTGGCTCGATGTGGAAGCCGTATTTTCCGGCAATTTCCGCTACCTGCTCATTGACCCGCTTCAGGTTGTAATGGCCCTCTTCCTCCAGGCCGAGCACGATGTTTTCCGATGCAGTAAACAAGTCCACCAGCTTGAAATGCTGATGAACCATGCCGATTTTCAGCGCGTATGCATCCTTGGGAGAGCGGATAATGACCTCGCGGCCATCCACGTAAATATGCCCCTCGTCGGGATAGTAAATTCCGGCAAGCATATTCATCAGGGTTGTCTTGCCGCAGCCGTTTTCGCCCAGAACGGCCAGAATTTCGCCCTGATACACATCAAGGTCGACCGAATTGTTTGCGACGACACTGCCGAATCTCTTGGTAATGCCACGCATGCTTACAGCGATCTTCTTCTGCACGGTTTGCCTCCGCCTTCTTCTCGTTGAATATAGCGCCCTCCGGAAACCACTCGCGCACGGACCGCGATTTCCAGAGGTCGCCATACTGAAAACGGCAGTCTGCTCCCGGGAAGGGGAGCAGACTCCGTAGAATCCTGGCTTGAATTAGAACTTGCTGTTTACCAGCTCGATGCCGTCCAGCTGCAGATCAAAGTACGGCGCGGAACGGAACTCGCTCTCGTGGAAGTAGCCGTCCAGAACCACTTCGGTGTCGGGCGTGAAGGCTATATCGGTGTTGACGTCGGCCAGGTAGGATTCGATCTTGGCGCCGCCCTTGAGCATGAAGTTGTCGGCAGCGGTGTTGAAGACCTTGATTTCGCCATTCTGCAGCGCAGTCTTGGCGGTCTCGATGGCTTCGACGGTGCCGGCGGCAGCCGCATTGGTGTTGACGTCGGTCAGCACGACGGAGCCGGTGGCGATGGTGCCGGTCCAGTCGACGTCGATGGCTTCACCGGCGGCGTTCTGGTTCACAATGTACTCGAAATAGGGAGCCCAGTTGATGCGGGAGGAAACGATGAAGGTGTTGGGGCAGCTTTCGATGGTGGAGCCGTTGTAGGAAACGTTGGGGATGCCGGCGTTTTCACAGGCAGTGGGGGCGCCCATGGAGTCGGCATGCTGGGAGATCAGGTCGCAGCCGGCGTTGATCAGAGCCTCGGCAGCGGTCTTCTCCTCCTTCTCATCGTACCAAGAGCCGGTGAACTGAACCTTCATCTGAACATCGGGGCAAACGGACTTCGCGCCCAGGTAGAAGCTGGTGTAGCCGGAAATAACCTCGGCATAGGTGAAGGCGCCGACATAGCCCATCATGGGAACTTCGCCCTTCAGCTTGCCGTTTTGCTTCAGCTCGTTCAGCTTCATGCCGGCGGCGACGCCAGCCAGATAGCGGCCTTCATAAATGGCGGCGAAGGCGTTGTGGAAGTTCGCCAGTCCCTCGGTGTGCGCCATGGTGCCGGTGGCGTGGCAGAATTCAACCGTGGGGTTTTCCTTGGCAGCCTGCAGCATGAAGGTTTCATGGCCGAAGCTGTCGGCGAAGATGATGGTGCAGCCCTCGTCTACCAGATCCAGAGCGGCCTCGTAGCACTCGTTGGACTCGGGAATGTTGCGCTTGATGATCAGCTGATCTTCGGTCAATCCCAGGGCTTCGACGGCTTCGTAAACGCCGTTGATGAAGTTCTTGTCATAAGTGGAATCCTCGTCGTGAAGCAGGATCACACCCAGCTTGACGTTGGATACGTCAGCGTTGGCAGTGCAGGCAAAAAAGCTCAGGCACAGAACCAGAGTCAGGACCACCGCAAAGATCTTTTTCATTGAACTTCTCCTCCGTGTTTTGATTGCTTCCGGGATCATCTTAATCATACAGGGTCAAGGTTAATATTACAAAGCAGATGAGGTAAAAAATACGAACATTATTCTGCGAAAATCCATTTTTGTTCTTGTTTTTGCGCTTTGGTGCAGGGACTGCGCGGAGGCGCCGAAACGGGATTCGAAGGAAACGGTTATTTGGGCGAATCGGGGAAGACAAATGGCGGAGGAGTGAGCTCCTCCGCCATGGGTTATGCCGATCAGGCCTTGCCGGCGCAGCCGAGAACGTCGACGAGCTTATGCTTGACGAGCTCCTTGATGTTGGCGCGGGCGGGCTTGAGGTACTGACGCGGGTCAAAATGAGAGGGATTGTCGTGGAAGTACTTGCGGACGGTGCCGGTCATGGCAAGACGCAGGTCGGAGTCGATGTTGATCTTGCAGACGGCGCCGCGCGCGGCCTGGCGCAGCTGCTCCTCGGGGATGCCGACGGCGTCGGGCATCTGGCCGCCGTTTTCGTTGATCATCTTCACGTATTCCTGCGGAACGGAGGAGGAGCCGTGCAGAACGATCGGGAAGCCGGGCAGGCGCTTGGAGACCTCGTCCAGAATGTCGAAGCGCAGCGGCGGGGGCACGAGGATGCCCTTTTCGTTGCGGGTGCACTGCGCGGCGGTGAACTTGTACGCGCCGTGGCTGGTGCCGATGGCGATGGCCAGAGAATCGACGCCGGTCTTGGAGACGAACTCCTCAACCTCTTCGGGACGGGTGTAGGAGGAATCCTCGGCGCTGACCTTTACGTCGTCCTCAACGCCGGCCAGGGTGCCCAGCTCGCCCTCGACCACGACGCCGTGATCGTGCGCGTACTCGACAACCTTGCGGGTGAGCTCGATGTTGTCCTTGAAGGACTTGGAGGAGCCGTCGATCATAACGGAGGAGAAGCCGCCGTCGATGCAGCTCTTGCACAGCTCGAAGGTATCGCCGTGATCGAGGTGCACGCAGATGGGCAGATCAAAGCCCGCGGTCTGCTCGGCGTCCTCAATGGCTGCTTCGATGAGCTTCATCAGATAAACGTGCTTGGCATACTTACGGGCGCCGGAAGAAACCTGAAGAATCAGGGGAGCCTTCTCCTCGATGGCAGCCTCAGTGATGCCCTGGATGATTTCCATGTTGTTCACGTTGAAAGCGCCGATGGCGTAGCCGCCGTTGTACGCTTTTTTGAACATTTCGGTAGAGGTAACGATGGACATGGGTACACAACTCCTTTGCTCATGAAATGGACTTCAACCCACGTTGATTATCCTACAATCCCTGTTAAAAATCAAGCCGAAATTGACAAGCTGAGGAAATTGTGCTATATTCTTAGCGGTGAAAAATCGCGAAAGGAATGATACAAATGTCCATGCTGAAAGGCGCGGCGGTCATCGGCCAGTCCGGCGGCCCGTCTTCCGTCATTAACGCTTCCGCCTACGGCGCGATCAAGACCGCGCTGGAGAGCGACGTGATCACGAATGTCTACGCGATGCAGAACGGCATCGTGGGTCTGCTGAACGACAACCTGTTCGATCTCTCCAAGGAGGATCCGGACGAGCTGGCGCTCATGAAATATACCCCCTCATCCGCGCTCGGCTCCTGCCGCTACAAGCTGAAGGATCCCGATGAGGACGAGACCGACTATCAGAAGATTCTTGAAATGTTCAAGAAGTACGACATTCGCTACTTCTTCTACAACGGCGGAAACGACTCGATGGATACCTGCAACAAGATTTCCAAGTTCATGCTGAGAAACGGCTATGAGGTGCGTTGCATGGGCATTCCGAAGACCATCGACAACGACCTCGCCGGCACCGACCATTGCCCCGGCTTCGCCTCCGCAGCCAAGTACATTGCGACTTCCGTGGCCGAGGTGTACCGCGACTGCCATGTGTACGACAAGGGCATGATCACCATCGTGGAGTGCATGGGCCGTCATGCCGGCTGGCTGACCGCCGCCGCAGGCCTTGCGTCCCTGACCGGAAACGGCCCCGACCTCGTGTATCTGCCCGAGGTGGACTTTGATCTTCCCTCCTTTATTGACAAGGTTGCCAAGATCTACGCCGCCAACAAGAACGTGCTCGTCGCGGTGTCCGAGGGCATTCACGACAAGGACGGCAAGTTCATCGTCGAGTACGCGGCCAGCGACGCGGCGACCGACGCGTTCGGCCACAAGCAGCTGGGCGGTCTCGCGGCCTTCCTGGCCAACGAGTGCAAGAAGGCTACCGGCGCGAAGGTGCGCGGCATTGAGCTGTCGCTGCTCCAGCGCTGCGCGGCGCACTGCGCGTCCCAGACCGACATCGAGGAAAGCTTCTCTGCTGGCAAGGCGGCCGTCGAAAACGCCGTCAACGGCGTGACCGACAAGATGGTCGGCTTTGAGCGCAAGTATGTCAACGGCGCGTACGCCTGCGAGACCAAGCTGTTCGATCTGACTGTAGTTGCCAACGCCGAGAAGAAGGTTCCGCGCGAGTGGATCAATGAGGAAGGCGACGGCGTGAACGAGAAGTTCATCGAGTACGCGCTGCCCCTGATTCAGGGCCAGACGCAGCTGACCTTCGAAAACGGCCTGCCGCGCTTTGTCAACCTGAAGAAGATCAAGGCGGAGGCCTAAAGCTGGCATGGGGCGTACGCCCCGCCAAACGCGCTCCGCATCCGGCGCAGACTGCCGGAGCCATGGAGATTCCGCCGCCGTCCTTCCTTGGGCGGCGGCTTTTTTAAAGGAGAAGGAACGGATGAAATTCTGGTTCTGCATTCATCCTACGCGAGAGGAAGCAAGAGAGCTGAAGGCGCGCGCGCTTGCGTTTCTGCGGGCGCACGGCGGCGAGGCGACGGAAAATCCCATGGAGGCGGACTATGCCGTGTCCATCGGCGGCGACGGCTCGGTCGTTGCCGCGCATCAGGCATGCCCGAGGCCGATAGTCGGCGTCAACGCTGGAACGCTCGGGTATCTTCCGCGCATCGAGCCGGAGCAGCTGGAGGAGGCTCTCGGGCGGATTCTGGCCGGGGACTGCGCGCTTGAAAGCCGCATGACGCTTTCGGCGGGCGAGCGCGGCGGGGAAACGGTGAACGCGCTGAACGACGTGGCGCTGACGAAGGCGGATTCGGGTGTTCTGCGGTTCACGGTGAGTGTGGACGGAGCCGTTTTGATGCGGTATACGGCGGACGGAATCATTTGCGCCACGCCCACGGGCTCCACTGGCTACAGCCTGTCTGCGGGCGGGCCGATCGTTGATCCGCTGAGCGAATTGATCGTGCTTACGCCCATTGCGCCGCACACGCTGGTTAGCCGGCCCGTGATTCTTTCGGACAAGGGAACGGTGACGCTGACGCCGGATGGCGACGCGCTGATCAGCGTCGACGGCCGGGTGCGCCCGATTCGCGCGGGTACGCCGTTTGACATTCGCAGGGCGGAAACGCGGGTGCAGTTTGTGACGCTTGGACGCGAGGGCTTTATCGATCGCCTGCGCAAAAAGCTATCGTGAGGTGTTCAGCCGCACGAGTGTGCCGCGGGAAGAGCCGTAAAGCGCGAAAGCGGACGTTTCGTGCGTGCAAAAGCGCCTTTTGAAAACTACGTGTTGCCCGTATGGCGCGCCTGTGGTAGGATGATGGCACAAACAAAAGAGGAGGATTCCCATGGATAATCGCAGGAAACGCAATCCCCGCGCGAAGCAAATCACTCTGGTCGTTATTCTGGTCGTCATTGTGCTGGTACTCATCGCCTTCCCGCCGTTTGTCAGCGTGCCTACCGGCCATACCGGCGTGGTGACGACATTCGGACGCGTGGAGGACAAGGTGCTGGACGAGGGCTTCCACCTGAAAAATCCCGCGCAGCGCGTAATCATGATGGACAACCGCACGCAGAAGGCCTCCATGTCCATGCAGGCGTTCTCCAGCGACATTCAGCAGGTGGACATTGTGTGCACCGTGAACTATTCGGTGGACAGGCAGAACGCGCAGAACCTGTACAGGAACGTGGGCGTGAACTACTATGAGACCATTATGCGCCCCCGCATTCAGGAGTGCACGAAGAGCGTGTTCACCCAATACACCGCTGAAACGCTGATGGACGTGCGCAGCTCGCTGTCTACACAGATTCGCGACCTGCTCGCGCCGGAAATGAAGGACTACGGCATTCTGGTTGCCAGCGTGACCGTTGAAAACGTGGATTTCACCGATGCGTTCACCGATGCCGTCGAGGCCAAGCAGGTGGCGCTTCAGACCAAGCTAAAAACCGAAACGGAGCAGGCCGAGCTGGTCTCCATCGCCGAATCTACCGCCGAGCGCGACCTGATTGCCGCCCGCACGGATGCGGAGAAGCGCACCATTTTGGCCGAGGCCGAGGCTGAAGTCAAGCGCATTGAGGCTGATGCGGATGCTTACAAGGTGAAGGTGCAGTCCGAGGCGGAGGCCGCCGCAAATAAGCTGATCGCAGCCTCCTTGACCGATTCGTTGATTCGTTACACGCAGGCCAACCGCTGGAACGGCGCGCTGCCCCAGGCCGTCGGCAGCTCCGCCGCTCTGCCCGTGCTTGACCTGACGGACGCGGGCAACTAAGCTCAAAGCGGAACGTTCTCCGAATAGGGAGGGCGTTCCGCCCTTTGCACAGGAAACGGAGGAAATATAGGCTGCTCGTTCAAGGACTCATCAAAAGAAGAAAATCGGGCGATGAAGCATCGGAGACAAAAAATGAGACGCAGCTCCGCGAGAGCTGTGTCGTCTGTGAACGCTCACTGAAAGGAAGAAATTCAAGCCATGAAGCATCTGATTCTTGTAAAATGGAAGGAAACCGTCGATAACGCGCCGCAGCTGAGAGACGAGGCCGAGGCACTGTTTCGCGAGACGCTGACCATTCCTGGCATTCACGGCGTGAGGGCGATTCCCGGCCTGAAGACCGCAGCAAACCGCTACGACCTGATGATCGCCATCGATATGAACAAGGACGCGCTGCCTGCCTATAATGAGTCTGCCGCGCATAAGCGCTGGAAGGCCGAATACGGCGACCGCATCGAGAAAAAAGCCATCTTCGACGCGGAATAAGCACGACAGGCAGGATTGCGAGGGGTCGGGTATCGACGAGCCTCGTCGATGTTGAACGCAGTCGCGCTGTCTGCCTGCAACGAGTCTGACGCGCGTAAGCGCTGAAAGATCGAGTGCGGCGAACGTTTTGAAAAATACCATCTTCGGTGCCGAGTAGGCAAACCAGGCGGGATTGCAAGAGCATTCCTGCCTTTTTGCGTGGGAACCGGGCAAAATTGTGGCGAATGGTTGAATGGAGCAGCGTTTCGTGGTATGATAAAATAGAGAAAATGGACGCGGGAGGCGGAAACCATGGCGTATGACGCATATCAGTCGGCGGCACTGGTTCTTCGCTACGCGTTTGCGGGCGCGGGGCTGTTTATCGCCGGGCGGTGCGCGTATATGTGCGTGCGCGACGGGAAGCAGGCGCGCTTTTTGCGCGCGCAGGCGAGCGAGACGGGCGCGATTGCGAAGCTGAGCGTATATACAAACGATGGCGCGCCTGTCGTGAAGCAGCTGAATCGGGAGGGCGTGGTCGGCGCCGGACGCGGAAGCGACGTGCGCGTGCCGCGCGCAGGGCTGGAAAAACGGCATTTTTCCTATGAGATGGTGAATGGTCAGCTGCGCGTAACGTCTATCGGCGGCGCCGACCTGTTTGACGGCGACCAGAAGCCGGCGCACACGCTGTCTGTGTCGCCGGGCGGCTGCTTTTACGCGGGCGATGCAAAGCTGGAATACCGCCTGATTCGCCAGAGCGCCGAGCCGGTGAGCTCGGCGGCGAAGCGTGCCTACGGCGAGCGTCTGCGCACGCTGGTGAAGCCGCCGGAGGACCCACGGGGAGACCGCAGAAAGGGACGCTTCCGGTAATTGCCGTGAGCCCGCGCGGCGCACGTCTTCGAGTACAATTGCGGGCGACCGACGCATTCGCGCGCGGGCGGAATGAATAGAGAGTTTGCGATGGGAAGCTGAGGATTGCGATGAAGGGCTGCGCTTGCGCGTGCAAATGAGCGTCGGTGTGCGGAGAAACGCCTTTTGCGGAGAACAGCCGAGGATTGCTATGAAAGGCTGCGCTTGCGCGTGCAAATGAGCGTCGGTGCGCGGAGGAACGCCTTTTGCGGAGAACAGCCGAGGATTCCGGTGAAGGGCTGCGCTTGCGCGTGCAAATGAGCGTCGGTGCGCGGAGGAACGCCTTTTGCGG
>CAZKQB010000004.1:22372-99757 GCA_964554795.1 uncultured Oscillospiraceae bacterium
AGGATTCCGGTGAAGGGCTGCGCTTGCGCGTGCAAATGAGCGTCGGTGCGCGGAGAAAAACGCCTTTTGCAGAGGACGGCCGAGGATTGCTATGAAAGGCTGCGCTTGCGCGTGCAAATGAGCGTCGGTGCGCGGAGGAACGCCTTTTGCGGAGAACAGCCGAGGATTCCGGTGAAGGGCTGCGCTTGCGCGTGCAAATGAGCGTCGGTGCGCGGAGAAAAACGCCTTTTGCAGAGGACGGCCGAGGATTGCTATGAAAGGCTGCGCTTGCGCGTGCAAATGAGCGTCGGAGCGCGGAGAAACGCCTTTAACAGCCGAGGATTCTGGTGAAGGGCTACGCTTAAGTGAGCGGAAGAAAGCATCGGGGCGAAGAGAGACGCTTTTGGCAGAGGCGGGACGGGGAAGAAACGGCTGCAGTTACATTGCTGCGGGGGGAATCTGAAGGGATATACGCTGGAGGGAGAGCATGGACGCGAGGGAATATCGGAGGCATTTGAATCGCGCAAACGAGCTGCCGCTTTTATATGCGGTGATGGCGTTTCAGTTTGCGTGCATGCTTTTGCTTGCGTTCCGCGACGGCGCGCCGGATGCGTTTTCGCTGCGCATGAGCGTGCTTCTTCCGGCAGGTACGTATGTGGGGCTGAAGCTTCTGTCGCGGCTATGGCCGATTGACCGGGCCGTGTATATTCAGGTGGCGTTTCTGGGATCCCTGAGCGTGATTTTGCTGCGCGCGGTGTTTAGAAAGACGGACAATGCGGCGGATCAGGCGACGTATCTTCTGGCATCGCTTGTGCCGATGCTGTTCGGTGTGTGGATTGTGCGGGCGCTTAAGCGGCACGAGGGCTTCTGCGCGGCGCTGATGCCGGTGTGTCTGGCGCTGCTGGTTCTGCCGTTCGGGTTCACCAACAGCGCGGCGCGCAACTGGGTGCGGCTGGGCGGCGTGCAGTTTCAGCCGTCGGAGCTGGTGAAGCCGGTCACGGTGGTGATTCTTGCCAGCGGCTTTTCGCGCGGAAGCGGCATTCGCAGCTGGTGGAAATATGCGCTGTACGGCGCGCTGTGCTGCGGTATTTTGCTGGTGGAGAAGGATCTGGGCGCGATGGTGCTGTATTACATGCTGATCGTGGCCATGTTCTACGCGGGCACCGGGAACCGGAAGCTTACGCTGGTTGTGCTGCTGGCCACCGTGATCGTGGGCGTGCTGTTTGTGAGGTTTTTGGATCGGATTCCGGCGTTTACTTATGTGGCGAAGCGCATTGCCATATGGAAAAATCCGTGGAACAGCCCGGACGAGAATTCCCGGCAGATCATGCAGGGACTGATTTCCATTGCCAGCGGCGGCATTTTTGGCTCCGGGCTGGGGCTTGGGTCGGCAGACCGCGTGGCGGTGGTAGCGTCGGATTACATTTTTGCCGCCGTCAGCGAGGAATTCGGTATTCTGTTTGCACTGTGCGTGCTGGCGGTGTATCTTGCGCTTGCGCTTCGCGGCATGATCATTGCAATGAATGCGCGCTCGCGGTTTCACGCGCTGATTGCCTTCGGATGCGCCTTTGAGCTGACCACGCAGATGCTTCTGATCGTGTGCGGCAACCTGCATTTGATTCCGCTGACCGGCGTCACGCTGCCGTTTGTGTCCGAGGGCGGCAGCTCGCTGATGGCCTCGGCGGGCATGGCGGGGCTTCTGATGGGCGTAGCCTCCGTGAATGCGCAGGACGAATATGACGACCTCGTGCGCCTGAACGGCGGGGAATGGAGGGAGGACGCATGAAGGAGATGCGCCTTTCCATGCGGCTGGTGGCGGCGCTGCTGGTCGCATGCGTGCTTCTGACAGGCGCGGCGTTTGTGATTACGGTATATGTGAACGGTACGCGCTGGATCAACCGCGCCAACAACACCCGTCTGGCGGATGCAAAGAAGACCACCGTGCAGGGCTCGGTGTACGATTCGACGGGGTTGGAGCTTGCGGGCAGCCGCGCGCCGGGTGAGCGGCACTATGTTGCGGACGAGGCGATGCGGCGGGCGCTATCGCACACGCTGGGCGACCAGACGAACATGAGCGCGACGGGTGTTGAGAACTTCCATTCGTCGACGCTTCTGGGTATTACGCGTACGCGCACGGACTATACGCTTCAGCGCCTTGTGGGCTATGACCCGGTTGGCTCAAGCCTCACGCTGACGGTGGACGCGGAGCTGACGAAAGAGCTGGCGGCGCTCCTGCCGTCCGACAAAAACGGCGCGGCGGTGATTATCAATTACAAAACCGGCGCGATTCTGGCGATGGCCTCGAAGCCGGATTTCGATCCCGCCGATATGAGCGCAGAGGTGAAGGACACGGCGTACTACAACCGCGTGCTTCAGATGCGCTACGCGCCGGGCTCCACCTTTAAAATCATCACGCTCACGGCGGCGCTGGAGGCGCTGCCGGGCGTGGACGAGGAAATGTTCAGCTGCGCAGGCGTGTGGAACTATGGCGACCATTCGCTCAAGTGCGCCGGAAACGCCGTGCACGGCAGCTTGACGCTCTCGCAGGCGTTTACGCGCTCGTGCAACATAACCTTTGGCTCGCTTGCCTATCGGCTGGGCGCACAAACGCTGAAGGACACGGCGGAGCGCTTTGGCTTTAACTTCAATTTTGCCTTCAGCGACCTGATGCTGTACGAGTCGTGGTGCCTGAACAAAAGCGCGGGTGCGGGAGACCTGATTCAGGCGGGCTTCGGGCAGGGTACGACGCAGGTTACGCCGCTGCATATGGCCATGATTGCCGGGGCGATTGCCAACGGCGGCACAATGATGGAGCCGAAGCTGATTCGAAAGGTGCAAAGCCCCGCGGGCGCGGCGGTGAAAACGCTGGAGCCGGCCGTCTTCCGGCAGTGCACCGACGCGGAAACGGCGGAAACCGTGGCGCGGTACATGTATCAGACAGTCAAAAGCGGCACGGCCTCGCGTGCGGCGATTTCCGGCTACACGGACGGCTATGTGTGCGGCAAGACCGGCTCGGCCGAATGGTCAAACAACAAGGACGACGCGACACACGCATGGTACGTGGGCTTTCTGTACGGCGACGACGCGCATCCCTATGCCATTGCGGTGGTGGTGGAAAAGGGCGGCTCGGGCGGCTCCGTGGCTGCGCCGATCGCCGCAAAGGCGCTGAAAAGAGCAATCGAACGCAACGTATACTAACGAAGGGACGGGAACGGAATGGAACGGCTGAATGTGAAAAATCTGGCGGACAGGGTGCGGGAAAACATTGCCCGCGTGATTATCGGCAAGGACGAGGAAATTACGCTTCTGCTTACGGCGGTCATTTGTCGCGGGCATGTGCTGATGGAGGACGTGCCTGGAACGGGCAAAACGGTGATGGCAAAGTCGCTGGCAAAATCGATCGACTGCTCGTTTTCGCGCATTCAGTTCACGCCCGACCTGCTGCCGGGCGACGTGACCGGCATGAGCGTGTACGACGCGCGCTCGGCGGAGTTCGTGTTCAAGCCCGGCCCGGTGTTCACGAACATCCTGCTGGCGGACGAAATTAACCGTGCCACGCCGCGAACGCAGTCCGCGCTGCTGGAATGCATGGAGGAGCGGCAGGTAACGATGGACGGCGTGACGCGCAGGCTGGACGAGCCGTTTTTGGTGGTCGCCACGCAGAATCCCATCGAGACGCAGGGCACGTTCCCGTTGCCGGAGGCGCAGCTCGACCGCTTCCTGATTAAGATGAAGCTGGGTACGCTGTCGCACGAGGACGCGGTGCGTGTGCTCGACCGGTTTATCGAAAACAGCCCGCTGGAGACGCTTTCGCCCGTGTGTACGGCAGAGGAGATTCGCGCTGCGCAGGCGGCGTATGCGTCCTGCGAGGTGTCGCCGGAGGTGCGAAGCTATATTGCCACGCTGTGCGAGTGCACGCGGCGCGCCTCGAACGTGGTGCTGGGCGTGAGCCCGCGCGGCATGCTTCAGCTGATGCGCGCCTGCCAGGCGTACGCCGTGCTTCAGGGCCGCGATTTCGTGACCCCGGACGACGTGAAGCATCTGGCTATCCCGGTGCTGGCGCATCGCGTGGTGGTGCGCGGCGTATACGGTAAGACGGACGCATCCGTGGATGCGGTGAAGGAGGCCATGGAAATGGCCGCCGTGCCCACGGAGGAGGCCGGACGGGAGACGCAGGCATGAGCGTACTGTGGTTGATCGTGCTCACAGTTGCGTTTGCGGTTCTGCAGGCGGTCGTGTTTCACTGCTTTAATCTGCGAGGGCTGAGCTACGAGCGGCATTTCAGCCTGCCCAGCGCCTTTGAGGGGCAGAGGGTGGAGCTGATTGAAGGCATGCGGAACGAAAAGCTCTTGCCGGTGCCGTGGCTGCGCGCCGAATCGCGAATTCCGCGCGAGCTGGCGTTTGAAAAGGAGCAGATGGACGCGCACGAGGTGTCCGGCGGATTGTATCACAAGAGCATCTTTTTCCTGCCGCCGATGAGCCGGATTACGCGGCATCACGAGATTACGCTGAAAAAGCGCGGCGTGTATGACGCAGGCTCCGTGGCGTTGACGGCGGGCGACCTGTTCTCGCTGGCGCGGAGCGAGCGGCAGGCAGAGCTGGACTGCGGCATTGTGGTGTATCCGCGCATCCTGTCCGAGGATGAGCTGCCCGACCCGGCGAACCGTTGGCTGGGCGAGGCCGTGGTGAAGCGCTGGATCATGCCCGACCCGTTTCTGGTGACTGGCATCCGCGATTATCGCGCCGGGGATTCGCTGCGCGACGTGCACTGGCGCGCCAGCGCGCGCACGGGCGAAATGTGCGTGAAGGTGCGCGACTACACCTCCGACCCGCGCGCGCTGGTGATTCTGAACGTGCAGACCAGCGAGGCGCAATGGGCGGATGTGGGCGGCCAAGACGTGGAAAAGATGGAGCAGGGCATTCGCATTGCGGCGACGCTGTGCACCCGCGCGCTGGCGGCGGGAATGGATGCGGGCTTCGCGTCCAATGCGTGCCTGGGCGGAAAGGCCGGCTCGGGCGAGTGCATCCTCGTGCGCCCGGCGGGCGGCGGCGAGCAGGGCGACCGGCTTTTGGATGCAATGGCGCACATGCTTCTGCATAGGGAGCTGAACTTTCACACCTTCCTTGAGAGTCTGACGGACGTGACCGGGCAGGATATTCTGATTATTACCTGCTACGAAACCGGCGAAATTGAGGAAGCGATGGAGCGGCTTAGGCAGCAGGGCAACACGGTGGAGACGTTGAGGCTGGAAAGGAGGCGCGCGGCGGCATGAAAAGGCTTGAAAACCGGCTTCTGCGCGCGGTGATGTATCTTTTGTGCGTCATGCCCGTGTGTGCGTTTCTGTTTCGCCTTCTGATGGGCGAGGGCTTCTGGTATGGCCCCGCGTGGCTGTGCGCGCAGACGGCGCTGGCGGCGCTTCTGGCGCTCCTTCCGGCGTACATCGGCGACTACCGGGAATACGAGGTCATGACGGTCGAGGGCGGCGCGGGCAGCGACCCGAACCCGGACCGCGAGGTGAAGCGCACGACGGTGCGCGAGGGCAAGCGCTTTCCGCTGCGCATGACGGCGGATCTTGCGTTTCTGGCGATCAATTTTGTGCTGGCGCTGTTTTTGCCCGGGCCGGTGCTGGCAGGTCGGCATTTTCTGTACCGGTTGGGCTTTCTTGCGATGATGACGCTTTTGCTGATGCTGGCCATGCCGGGCATGTCGGCGGCGCAGTGCATGTGGACGGATCTTCCGGGCATGCTGCTGGGCGCGGTCGGGTATCTGGCCGCGGCGCTGTATTTGCATTTTTCCGGCTCGGACGTTTCCCGTATGAAGCCGCTGATTACCGTATGCGCGGTGCTGTTTCTGTTTTTCGGCGGCGTGACGCTGAACCGGCAGTCGATTCGCGCCAGCATGTCCACCCATGCGGGCGAGGAAAATCGCGCGCCGCGCGAGATTGTGCGCCGAAACCGGCGTATCGTTTTGTCCTTTGCCACGCTCGTCACGCTGGTTTCGCTGGTGGAGCCGATTCGCGCCGCGGCGAACTGGTGTCTTAAGCAGGTGGGCGCGTTTTTCCGCTGGATCTCTGCGCTTTTGAGCCGAGGGGGCGATGCGGCGGCGACGATGCCGGAGCTGGGCGACATGGCGATGCAGGCGGGCGAGAGCGCCGCGCAGGTCGCGGAAACGGCGGAAGCCTCGCCGTTTGCCGACATTCTGACCTATGTGTTTTTGGGGCTGGTCGCGCTGGGCTTCCTATGGATGGTGTTTGACCGCATCCGCGCGCTGATCAACCGGCTGTCCGAATGGCTGGAAAAATTCGCGGGCAGTGTGAACGAGGGCTTCTACGACGAGCGCGAGCAGCTGATGAGCGCCGAGGAGGTTCGCGAAAACATGAAAAAGCGGCTGCGTGAGCGCATGAAGCAGCTGTTTACCCGCGAAACGCCGTGGGAAAAGCTGGACGGCCGCGGCCGCGCGCGCAGGCTGCTTCGGGATTTCTATAAAAAGCGTCTGCGGAAAACGAGCAATCTGCGCGCCCGAACCGCGCGCGAGGCGATTTATGCGGGCGACGCGGCGCGTGCCGACCGGAAAGCGTTTGCCGACTTCTACGACGCGGCGCGGTATTCCGCGCATGAGGTGGATGCGGCGCGTGCCGATCAATTCAAGAAGGATCTGAAGCTATGACCCCGGAGCTGGAATTCAAAATCCGCAACCTGCCCGATTCGCCCGGCTGCTATCTGATGAAAAGCAGGGGTGAAATCATCTACGTAGGAAAGGCGAAAAACCTGAAAAACCGCGTGCGGCAGTACTTTCACGCATCTGCCAACCACACGCCCAAGGTGCGCGCGATGGTGGAAAAGGTAGATGATTTCGACATTGTGCTGGTGGACGGCGAGCTGGAGGCATTGATTCTCGAGTGCAACCTGATCAAAAAGCACATGCCGTGGTACAACATCCTTTTGAAGGACGACAAGCACTACCCGTTTATCCGCATCGATCTGAATGAGCCGTTCCCTGCAGTGGAGCTTCGGCGCGAGCAGGCAAAGGACGGCGCGCGGTACTTCGGTCCCTACGTGGGCGCGGCCGCTGTGCGCGAGGTGCTGGACATTTCGCGTATGCTGTTTCCCATTCGCCATTGCACGAAGCCGCTGAAGTCGGGCATGAAGGCGCGGCCGTGCCTGCACCATCAGGTGGGGCAGTGCCTGGCGCCGTGCGCGGGTCTGGTGGATGAGGCGACCTATGGCGCAGAGATAAAAAGGCTGATTCACTTTCTGAGCGGACACTATGACGACGTTTTAAAGGAGCTTAAATCGCGCATGACGGAGGCGGCGGCGTCCATGAACTACGAGCGCGCCGCCGTATACCGCGACCGCATCCGCGCCGTGAACGACCTGATGCAGCGGCAGAAGGCGCTGGACGTGGGCGGCGAGGACAGGGACATTATCGCGGAGCTGCCCGTGGATGCGGACGTGCTGGTGCAGGTAATGCTCACGCGCGGCGGACGGCTGATTTCGTCCGAAATGTTCACGCTCAGCCGCGCGGCAGACGATGAGCCAGGCGAGGTGCTTACGCGGTTCATGACGCAGTACTATTCCAACGAAAACCCGCCCGCGCCGGAGGTTCTGGTCAGCACGCCGCTGCCGGAGAGCGCGGTGCTGGAGGAGCTGCTGGGCGAGATCATTCACAGGCGCGTGTACATCAGCTGTCCGCAGCGCGGCGACAAGGCGAAGCTGGTGCAGATGGCGCGTAAGAACCTGCGCGACGAGGCTTCAAAAATCGAGAAAAAGCGCGCGCGCAGCCGCGAGCGCACGCTCGGCGCGCTGGAGGAGCTGCAGGCGGTGCTTGGTTTGCCTGAGCCGCCCCGGCGCATTGAGGGATATGATATTTCGAACACGCAGGGCGTTTTATCCGTGGCCAGCGAGGTCGTGATGATTGACGGCGTGAGCGCGCACAAGGAATACCGGCACTATCGCATTCGCGACATTGAGGGGCCGAACGATTTTGAATCGATGAAGCAGGTAATCACGCGCAGACTGTCCCGTGGCCTTGCGGAAAAGGCGCAGCGGGAGCAGGAGGGGCTCGACCCGCGCGGCGGGAAGTTTTCCGACCTGCCCGACCTGATTCTGATCGACGGCGGCCCGGTGCAGGTAAAATTTGCACAGGAGGCCATGCACGCGCAGGGGCTGGACATTCCCATGTTCGGCCTTGCCGAGCGCGTGGATGAAATCGTGCTGCCGGACAGCGACGAGAGCATCCTGCTCGACCGCCACAGCGCGGCACTGCACCTGATTGAGCGGCTGCGCGACGAGGCGCACCGCTTCGCGATCACGCACCACCGGGCGCTCCGGCAAAAGAAGGGCGTGGGCTCGAAGCTGGAGGAGATTCCCGGAATCGGGCCCAAGCGCCGCCGCGCGATTTTGACGCACTTTAAAACGATGGAGGCGCTGCGCGGCGCAACCGAGGAGGAAATTGCCGGGGTAGACGGCGTAACGAGGGAGAACGCGCATGCCGTGTACCGCTACCTGCATGCCGAGAGCGAGAATTCACCTTCGCCCGATTGACAGGCGCGGGGCAGCGGTTCTATAATGATACCCGGTGAACGCAGATTTGGGAGGCGGACGTATGGATTACCAAAGGCTTGACGCGATCGTTGACTCGTATCGCGAGGATATTCTCGAAACCATGAAGCGCTGGATTGCCATTCCCTCCGTGCAGGCGCCGCGCGCGGCGGAAAACGCGCCGTTTGGAAAGGAAACCCGCCGCATGCTCAATACCGCCATGGCGGATGCGTCGGACATGGGCTTTGAAACGAAGGAATTTGACGGCTACGCCATGCATGCGCAGATGGGTCACGGCGAAAAGACGCTGGGTATCCTGTGCCATCTGGACGTCGTGCCTGCCGGCGACGGCTGGAAGCACGATCCGTGGGGCGCGGAAATCGAGAATGGCAGGCTGTATGGCCGCGGTATCGCCGACGACAAGGGCGCGGCGATTCTGTCGTTGTATGCCATGAAGGCCGTGCGCGAGGCGGGCGTGAAGCTGAAGGACGGCGTGCGCCTGATTCTGGGCTGCGACGAGGAGACCGGCATGACCGACATGCGCTACTACGCCGCGCATTCCGACATGCCCGATTACGGCTTCAGCCCCGACGCCGAGTTCCCGGTAATCAACATTGAGAAGGGCGGCCTGAGCCTGAACCTGACCGCCGTGACCGGTGGCGAGGAGGGCGCGGAGCTGCCCGTATACGAGCTGTACGCCGGCGTGCGCCAGAACGTGGTGCCTGGCATGGCGTGGGCGAAGCTGGGTGTGAGCGACCGCGCTTCGTTCGAGGAACGGCTTGAGGCCGTGCGCAGGGAAACCGGCTTCGAGCTGAAATGCGAATACGAGGACGGCACCTGCCGCCTGATCGCCGTGGGTCAGTCTGCGCATGCGTCGGTTCCGCATCTGGGCAAAAACGCCGCGGGCATGCTGCTCATTGCGCTGGACAGACTGAATGCGGGCGGCGGTAGTCGCAGGGCGATTAAGGGCCTTTCCGAGCTTCTGGGGCTGGACGGCACCGGCCGCGCGCTGGGCATTGCCTGCGAGGATGAGGCATCCGGCGCGCTTACCTGCAACCTGGGCATCCTGCGGTATGATCAGAACCGCCTTTCCGCGCGGCTGGACATTCGCTATCCGCTGTGCGCGAGCGAGGAAATCATGTGCGGGCAGGCCGTGAAATCGGCTGCGAAGTACGGCATGGGCGTGGAGCTGGTCGGCTCCCACACGCCGCACCACGTGCCCGCGGAGCACAAGGTGGTCAAGGGTCTTCTGAAGGCCTACAGCGAGGCGACCGGTCTGCCCGGCTATGCGTTTGCCATCGGCGGCGGCACGTATTCCCGCTGCATGCCGAATACCGTGGCCTTCGGCCTGACCTTCCCGGGCGATACCGACCTGTGCCACATGCCGGACGAATACATGGAGATTGAAAAAATGATGCTCTCGGCGCGCATCCTGGCGCGCGCCATCTGTGAGCTGGCGGGCGAGGGCGAAAAGGAATGAGCAAGGTTTTTTCTGTAGCCATTGACGGTCCCGTGGGCGCGGGCAAAAGCTGCGTAGCTCAGAGGGTGGCCGAGCGCCTGAACGCCGCCTATCTGGACACGGGCGCGATGTACCGCGCGGTGGGCTTGTATATGCTGGAAAACGGCGTTTCGCTGGAGGACAGCGCGGCGATTGCCGAAAATGCGGCGAAGGCGAACGTGGACGTTCGCTATGAGGGCCGCGAGCAGCATACGTATCTCAACGGCCGGGATGTGACGGGCGAGCTTCGCCGCCCGGAGGTCAGCCTGGCAAGCAGCGCCGTGGCGAAGGTACACGCCGTGCGCGAGGCGCTGGTGAATCGTCAGCGGGAGCTGGCGCGCGGCATTTCGCTGGTGATGGACGGCCGCGACATTGGCACCTGTGTGCTGACGAACGCGACGCTGAAGATTTTTCTTACCGCTACGCCCGAGGAGCGGGCACGCCGCCGCTTCGAGCAGATGAACGGAAAGAGCGGCCAGTCGTTTGAGGACGTGCTGAACGATCTGCTTCGCCGCGACCGGAACGACATGAGCCGCGCCGAATCGCCGCTGCGCTGCGCGGAGGATGCGGTGGAGCTGGATTCCACGCACTTGACCGAGAGCGAGGTCGTCGAGCGCATCGTATCGCTGCTCACGGAGCGAACGGGGGGCGAGAAGGCATGAAGCGCGGTCTGTGCATGGTCCTGTGCGCCATATATCGCCTGTTCGCGGCGCTGTTCCATCCTGTGCGCGTGATTGGCGGCGAAAACATGCTCAGGGAGGGCCCGGTCATCCTGTGCGCGAACCACGTGAGCCTACAGGATCCTATGATACTGGACGTGTATCTGGGGCGGCTGATTCGCTTTATGGCGAAGAAGGAGCTGTTTGAAAACCGCTTCATGAGTCGCATCATGACGTGGCTGGGCGCGTTCCCGGTCAGCCGCGGCGAGAGCGACCTGTCGGCGATGCGCACGTCGCTGAAGCTTCTGGCGGACGGCGAGGTGCTGGGAATCTTCCCGGAGGGACACCGCTACGCCGACGGCGAGATGCACGAGTTCGGAAACGGACTGGCGCTGATTGCTTTGCGCTCCGGCGCGCCGGTCGTGCCTGCGTACATTCGGGGCAATTATCGCCTATTCCGCCGCGTTACGGTGACGCTGGGCGCGCCGCTGGCGCTTGCCGAGCAGGGGCGCCGCTGCGACAGCGCGTCGCTGCGCGCGGCCACGGAGCGCATTCAAAACGCCATGCGGGCGCTGCGCGAGGGCGACACAAAAAAAGTATGTTAAATTCTGACATTTCCTGTCTTTGAGGCAGGAAATGTTTTTATACTATAGAATATAGAAACGATTCAGTATTTGCTTATGGCAGAAAGGGACTGAACCACGATCGCACGCGTTACCGTCGCCGCATCTGCAGGCTTTTGCTTCGGCGTTCGCCGGGCGATGAATCTTGCCCTCGAGAACGCGCCGGCGTATTCGCTGGGGCCGCTGATTCACAATTCGGTGGCTGTGGAGGCGCTTGAGGCGCAGGGCGTGCGCGTTGCGCAGACGGTTTCGGAAATTCCGGCAGGCGCGCGGGCGATTGTTCGCTCGCACGGCGTGAGCCGGGAGGTTCTGAACGCGCTGGAGGCGCGCGCGGAGACGATCGACGCCACCTGCCCGTATGTCGCCAGCATTCACCGCATGGTGGCGGAAGCCGCTAAAGCGGGGATTCCGGTTCTCGTGTGCGGCCAGAGGGAGCATCCCGAGGTCGTGGGCACGATGGGCTGGGCCGGCGAAAACGCCCGCGTGGTATCCTCAGAGGATGAGGCGCGGGAGCTGCCGCGAATGGAACGTGCGCTCGTCGTCGCGCAGACGACGCTGGGCGCGGCGCGGTATCGGGCGATTGCGCGGGCGATTGAAGCGCGCGTGGACGCGCCGGACATTCGCGCAACCGTGTGCGCCGCCACGGAGAAGCGGCAGGAGGAAGCGGCACGGCTGGCCGGGGAATGCGACGTGATGATCGTCGTCGGCGACCCTGCCAGCGCAAACTCGCGCGCGCTGTACGAAATTGCAAAGGCGCACTGCGCGAGAACCCATTTTATCCGGGAGGCCAGCGAGCTTGCCTCGCTGCCTATCATGATAGAGGATCACATCGGTATTACAGCCGGTGCGTCCACGCCGGATTGTACATTTAAGGAGGTTGTGGCACGAATGAACGACATCGAGAACAAGGTCAATACGGTAGAAGCGCCCCAGGAGGCCGTCGAAACGCCAGCTGAATCGGATTTCGCATCCGAATTCGAGAAGACGATGGTGCAGATCCGTCCCGGGCAAACGATCACCGGTAAGGTGGTTCAGATTACTGACGACGAGGTATGTGTCAACATCGGATACAAGGCGGATGGTCTGGTAAAGAAGTCTGACCTTTGCGACACCGATGTCAAGATCGATGATGAGATCGAGGTCGAAGTCGTCAAGGTAAACGACGGCGAAGGCAACGTGCTTCTGAGCCAGAAGAACATCATCAATCGCAAGAACTGGGATGAGATCGTCGCCAAGAGCGAAGCCGGCGAGTATATCGACGGCATCGGCAAGGAAGCGGTCAAGGGCGGTCTGCTGGCCAGCGTCAATGGCATTCGCACCTTTATCCCCGCGTCGCAGCTTTCCAACCACTATGTCGAGCACATCGACGAGTTCGTTGGCAAGGAACTGAAGCTCAAGGTCATCGAGCTCGATCGCTCCAAGAAGCGCATCGTTGCTTCCCGCAAGGCTGTGCTGGCCGAGGAAGAGGCCGCGCGCAGGAAGGCCATCTGGGAGAAGCTTGAGATTGGCTCCATCGTTGAAGGCACCGTTCGCAGAATCGCCGACTTCGGCGCGTTCGTGGACATCGGCGGCGTGGACGGTCTTGTCCATGTGACCGACCTCAGCTGGGGCCGCGTACGTCATCCCTCCGACGTCGTGAAGGTTGGCGACGTGATCAACGTCAAGATCCTGAACGTCGATTCCGAGAAGGAGCGCGTTTCCCTGTCCCTCAAGCAGACCCAGCCCCGTCCCTGGACCGTGGCCGCCGATAAGTATCCGGTGGGCTCCGTTGTCGAGGGCAAGGTCGTTCGCATCACCACGTTCGGTGCGTTCGTCGAGCTAGAGCCTGGCCTTGATGGTCTGGTGCACATTTCCCAGTGCGCTCTCACCCGCATCGAGAAGGTTGAAGACGCACTGCACGTGGGCGACGTGGTTCGCGTGAAGATTCTGGACGTCAACACCGAGGCGAAGCGTATCAGCCTGTCCGTGCGTCAGGTTCTCGAGGACGAAGCTCTTGAGAACGTTGAGACCACCGACATCGCCGATGAGTATGCCATCGAAGGCGAAGAGACCGTCGCTCCCACCGAGGAATAATTCGCTTTCCCCTACGCCTCCGCAGCCGATGGATTGCGGAGGCGTTTTTGCGTGCAATTTGCTTGACGCGAGCGGTATCAGCTAGCATCGGAGGATGGCACGGCACGGAAGAGCAGGATACCTACGCGTTTTGTGAGCATAAAAACGTTGGATATACGCGCACGGGCGCGGTATAATGGGAAACCTGCGGCTTATATGCCGCGGGAGGGAGCTTGAAGGATGAAAAAGAAGCCGATTTTGATTCTGGCAGGGGCTTTAGCGGTGCTTGCGCTGACGGTTGCTGTCGTTCTGATAATTCGAGGACGACAGAGTGAGTTTGTCGGCAGCCGGGTGAAGAATTCGGATGCGTATCTTCTGGACATTCAGCGGATGAACGGGACGGACAGCCACGAGCTGACGCTTAAGAAGGGCGACTCGCTCGCGGTAACGTTTGAAATCGCGGGCGGCCAGCTGACCATGGAGATTACCGCGCCCGATGGCAGCGTGATCTATCAGGGCAACGGCACGGAGGCCACCGAGTTTACGCTTGCCGTGCCCGAGGATGGCGTGTACATGATTTCGGTTCGCGCGGAGCGGGCGAAGGGCACGCTTCACGTGCGCCCTGCCAATCGCGCGCAGGGGGATTTGGATTAAAGGTCTGTACGTTCGGCTCATTCTCACAATAGGAAGGAATTGACATGAAGCGCCTGTGTCTGAGTGGCGGAACCGTTCCACGTCTCATCGTGTGAAGCGGGGGAGAGCGCCTTCTCATCGCACATGCAAAAGGTCAGCGATACGTATCTGTGACAAAACCGCCGCGCCTGATTTGCAGGCAGGGGAGGCGGCGAAGGGTGCGCAGTAGGATGGACGGGACACGGATCGCTTGCATATAGAAAACCCTCTCGGAAGCGAAAGAAAAGTTCGTTCCGAGAGGGTTTTTGCTGCGCGGTCAGTCCTTTTCCCCACTGCCCTTTACGGCCTTCAGAACCAGTATGATGGCGCCGTACAGCACGCCCGCGACAGCCCAGATGAACCAGCTGTATTGCCCGTTGCCGTTCCCGCTGGGTCCGTAGGTATAAAGGAGGAATATTGCCGTGACCAGTAACCAGTAGCCGCCGCTCACCGCGCCGATGACGGGATTTCTTGCCTTGCTGCGGCGGGTATATTCGCCATCCTCGAGCAGCTTTTCCGTGGCTGCCTGAATCGTGCCGCCGTACACGAACGCAAGGCAGCCGAGCCCGGCTATGACCATCAGCAGGCACATCGCGCCGACGTAGACAAAGTCGATCGTATTCAGGCATACGGCGACGAACAGCGGAAGCGCCGACAGGATGCACAGAAGCGTGCCCACAAGATTCAGGCGGTGATAGGCTGCAGCGAACGCCTTGCGGCGCTCCTTTACCATGTCGCTTACGCCGTATTCGGTTTCAAAAGGCTCCTTCTCCAGAAATTCGTACTCCTTCACCCTCGCCCCGCAGGACAGAAACAGCGCTACAGCCACCGCTACAAGCACGACCAGAGCCGAAAGGCCGATTCCAGCGGCAGCGTTTTCTGTAATGTGGAACTGGCTGTACTCGCTCATTGCGCCCAGCAGCATAAGCGGAATCGGAGACAGGATGCACAGGAACGTGGCAACCGCCATTTTCGGCGCGGCTGCCCGGCGCAGCGACAGATATTCGGAGGCCTGCTGCATCGTGACCCGGCGCAAGGGAGAGGCTGTATCCTCGCCAGAGGGCTCCGGCTCCTCCATGTCGTCCTTCAAAAGGTAGTCGGTCGTTACGCCGAACAGACGGCTCATCCGAAGAATTCGTTCGATGTCCGGCACGGACTGGGCGCTCTCCCATTTCGAGACGGATTGGCGGCTTACGTCCAGCTGCTCGGCAAGCTCCTCTTGAGACCATCCGGCCTTCTTGCGAAGCGCGATTACCTTGTCGGCAAAAATCATAAATCTTCCTCCCTGTTTGGACGCATTTCCTGCGGCCCTTGTGGCACCTATCGTACGCCTTTCGGCGGTTGCGCACCAGAAATCCAGCCGTATAATTCGTCAACCAGCGGTTGCGATTGGTTGCGCAGCGCGAAAAAATCAGCACATTCCCGGAAACTGGCACATTTTCTGCCTCGGAGAGGAAAAATCCAGCACATTCATGGTTAGCAGAGCGGCGTAGCTTCCTCAGTCTCGCCATTTTGCCGCGCGCGCAAAAGCGCCTGACTCATGCGCATGCCGCGGTCGGCGCAGTCTCGTGCGGTGCCGTTTTCGGCCAGCGCCAGCGCGATTCCGGCGCACATTGCGTCGCCCGCGCCGGTGGCCTGACAGGTGAACCGCTCTGCGGGGGCGATCGTGCCTGCGCCGGTGTCGTCCGCATAGTATACGCCGTCCGCGCCCATGGAGAGGATTACCCGCTTCACACCCAGCTTCAGAAGCGCCTGCGCGGCGGCTTCGCAGGTGGCTTCGCCGGTTAAAAGCAAGGCTTCGTCGCGGTTCGGCTTCAGCGCGTCCAGCCGCCCGAGCAGCGGACGTAGCCGGTTCGCCTTGACTCCGCTCACCGGGTCGGCAACGACGGGCACGCGCAGATGCTCTGCCAGATAGGCAATGCAGGACATGGACAGATTCGCCTCCACGACGCACGCATCTGCCCGGTTCAAATCGGGCAGAACCGTCTCCAGATACGACACCGTCAGGCTTTCCATCAGCGCCATATCGTTCACGGCTACGGCCATGTCGCCGTCCGCTCCATGCACAGACATGTAGCAGCTGCCTCTTCCATGCACGCGCCGTGCCATGGAGAGATCAATGCCCGCGTCCCGGCAGGCGGCCTCCAGAAGCTGCCCGACGAAATCGTCGGACACGCAGGTATACAGCTTCGCGTGGACTCCGGCGCGCGCCAGCCTTTCGGCGATGTTGCGTCCCACGCCGCCCGGCGCAAATCGGATAGCACCGAGGTTGGAATCGCGGGCGCGCAGCGGCGCGGACACGCTGCCGGTCACGTCCAGATTCATGCCGCCCACCACGGCAATCACAGGTCTTTTGCTGTTTTCCATACTCAACCCTCTTGCGCCTCCGCTTTTCTTTCATTTTGAATATGCCACGAAAATTAGGATTTCCGCCGGCGATAAAAGGCTCTTGGGATAAAGCTTTTTGTCGGCTCACCGGTTGAAGGGTCGGGAATTCACGTGCAGCGAATGGCGAAAGGGCATCTATATCCGCCGGATGGGCTTGGCTGCAGCTGCTTCGCAAGTTGCGAAGGAGTCGCTCGTCCGGATATGCAGCTTTGCCGGAAGGCGCTCTTCACCGCTTTTCGTTTTTCTCAAACCTCGCGATTTCCGCAAGGAACCGCTCGCCATACGCCTTCAGCTTCGCTTCGCCCACGCCGCTCACAAGAAGCATCTCCTCCCGGCTGTGCGGACGCTTCGCGCTCATGTCGCGCAGCGCCGCGTCGGTCAGAACCACGTAGGGAGGCACGCGCTTTTCCTCGGCGATTTTTGTGCGCAGCTTGCGCAGCGCCTGAAACAGCGCCTCGGCTTCGGTGGCGACCTTTGCCTCCGATTTTGACGCCCGGGCGGAACGGCGCTTTTTTGCCGTCTCGCCCTTTACCGCAGGCAGTGAGTAGTCCTTCATGCGCATGCTGCCGTCGACCAGCGCCCGCGCGTTTGCACCGAGCTTCAGCACCGGATACTCGTCGCCTACGCGCTTTAAAAAGCCCTTTTCAACCATTCGGTCGATCAGCTGGGTGATGGACGCGCGCTCATACTGCGAAAGCGCGCCGTAGCTACTCAGCCAGTCGAGGCGGTATTGCAGCAGGCGCTCCTCCTTGCTGCCTGCGAGCACGGCGGCGACGACGCTGGCTCCGAAGCGTTGCCCGCATTCCGACACGCACTTCACGATGTTCAGTGCCACGGGCGTCACGTCGATATGTGCCTCCGGACGGGCGCAGTTGCCGCAGCGGTCGCATTTGCCGGACGTCTTTTCGCCAAAATAGCGCAGAATATATGCCCGCAGGCAGCCGTCGGTTCGGCAATAGCCCTGCATGGCGATTAGACGCGTGCGCGCCTGCTCCCGAAGCTTCGAGGCCTCCTCTGGGCTGAGGTTCGATTCCTCGCCCATGTGGTCGATGAAGAAGCTCTGCGTGATCATATCCTGCGCACTGTACAGAAGCACGCAGTCGGCGCGTTCGCCGTCGCGCCCCGCGCGCCCGGCCTCCTGATAGTAGCTTTCAATGTCCTTGGGCATGCTGTAGTGAATCACAAACCGTACGTCGGATTTGTCGATGCCCATGCCAAAGGCGTTCGTGGCTACCATAATGCCGCTGTCATCCATGGCAAACGCATCCTGATTGCGTCGGCGCTCATCGTCGCTCAGCCCGGCATGATAGCGCGTCGCGTTAAAGCCGTCGCGCTTCAGGCTGTCGCAGATTTCCTCTACCTGCTTGCGCGTGGCACAATAGATGATGCCGCTCATGCCGCGATAGCCGTTCAAAAGCTCAGCCAGTGCCTCGCGCTTGTTTGCAGGACGCAGCACGCGGTAATACAGGTTCGGACGGTCGAAGCCGGTGACCAGTTCAAACGGCTCGCAAAGCCCGATCAGGCGGCGAATGTCAGCGCGCACGCGCTCCGTCGCCGTGGCCGTGAAGGCGCATAGCCGCGGGCGCGTCGGCAGGCGGCGAAGAAATTCCGGAATATCCAAATAGGCAGGGCGGAAATCCTGTCCCCACTGAGAGATGCAGTGCGCCTCGTCCACGGCGACCATGCTGGGATTTACCTGTGCTGCCAGCGAAAGAAAGCGCTCCGTAAGCAGCCGCTCCGGCGCGACATAGATGATTTTATACCTGCCGTCGCGCGCATTGGCCAGCGCCGCCGCGGTTTGCCGCTCGGTAAGCGAGCTGTTCAGAAACGCCGCGGGCACGCCTGCCTGCGTGAGCGCGTTCACCTGATCCTTCATCAGCGAAATCAGCGGAGAGATCACGATGGCGCAGCCCTCCAAGGCTAGCGCGGGAATCTGGTAGCACAGGCTTTTGCCTGCGCCGGTGGGCATTACGCCAAGCACGTCCCGGCCGTCCAGAATGGCGCGGATAACGTCCTCCTGTCCCTCACGGAATGCGCTGTAGCCGTACACGCTTTTAAGAATCGCGTGAATGTCGCCCGTCACGGCCGCACGCGGACGGTTGCTTTCCCTTTCGCGCGGCAAATCGAAGGAGACGCGCCCTGTGCTCGACGCGGCCGCGTCCGAATCCTCGCCTAACCTGCTTGCAGGGCCGTGGAACGTTCTCGCCGCGTCGGCGGACGCGCTGCCGCGCAGGCTGTCCGATTGGACTGACGCAGGGGCGTCCGGCAGGGGCGATGTCTCCATCGGAACGGGCATATCTTCGTCGAAGGTGGGAAGATCCATGAACGCGGGCATTTCCGAAAGCTCGCATACCTCCGGAGGCTCGGGGGGCAGAGGAATTTCCTCCGGTATGGAGAAATCGTCTGCGCCGCGGGTGAGCATCTCCACCCACTTTTCGGGCGTGCAGACGTACAAAGGTGCACCCGCCTCGTTCAGCGCGCGAAAAAGAACCTCGTCGCCGCCTTCAAGGCGGCGGGCGGTACCGATCACTTCATATTCTTTGCCCGCGAAATCGCGGTAGCGGCCCGGTCGCGGAATCATGGGCTGTACTCCTTTGTGGTTTTGTAGAAAACGGCAATCCCCTGCCCGCATTCCATGTGCGAAGCATGGCGCAGAGGGCGAGCTTCGCATAGGCCGCCATGCGGAAAAATGCGTTGCGAATGCGACCTTTGGCAGGCTCGCCGGGAATGCAGATGCGGAGTGTGCAAGCTTAGTTTGCGGTGCGCAATACAGAGAAAAAGGAGGATTGCTCCCTGACCGAATGGTCAACCGGAGACAATCCCCCTTTCGAGGTTTAAAGACAATACCGGGGCTCCGCTTCGCTCATGCGGCGCGGGCTTCGAGGATCGTCTTAGTCCGTGGTGTACGGCAGAAGCGCAATCTGACGCGCGCGTTTGATCGCGGTGGACAGCTGACGCTGATGCTTCGCACAGGTTCCGGACATGCGCCGGGGCAGAATCTTGCCGCGCTCACTGGTAAAGCGGCGCAGGCGAGCGATATCTTTGTAATCGATATGCTGGATCTTGTCTACGCAGAACGTGCAAACCTTCCTGCGCGGCTTGCGGCCGCGGGGACGGCGAGCGCGATCGCCTCTATCTTCAGACATGCCTAATCCTCCTTTAATAGCGTAAGAAAGCGATGATATTAGAACGGGAGCTCGTCGTCATCCACTTCCTGCATTTCGGCGGAGCGGGGCTGACCCACACCCTCCGAGGGCTCCGGCGGCAGCGGAATATCGTCCGTACGCGGACGCCCGCCATCGTTCGGACCGCCAAGGAATTCCACCTCATCCGCGACGACCTCCGTTACGTGACGCTTCGATCCGTCCTGCGCATCATAGGTACGGGTCTGAATGCTGCCCACGACCGCGCATTTGCGGCCCTTGGACAGGTAGCGGCCGCAAAGATCGGCCAGCTGACGCCAGGCAACGATGTTGATAAAATCCGCTTCACGCACACCCTGCTGGTTGGCAAACCGGCGGTTGACCGCGATAGAGAACGTGCAAACCGACGTTCCGCTTGCGGTGGTGCGCATTTCGGGATCACGGGTCAGGTTTCCGATGAGAAACGCTTTGTTCATAACAAGCACCTGCTTTCGGTTCCGGCCTGATTGTTACTCGATTTCAGCCTTGGGGGCTTCGGAATCAGCTTCCTCGGCAGGGGCTTCCGCAGGAGCGGCAGCCTCGGCGACGGGAGCGGCAGCGACCTCGACGGGCGCCTCAGCCGCGGGTGCGGCTTCACGCGCTACGAAGGGCTTCAGCGGCTCGCGCTTGGCGGGAATCGGGCCCTCAAAACGGATCACGAGGGAACGGAGAACGGCGTCTGCGATTCTGAAGTTACGCTCGAGCTCACGGGGAAGATCCGCGGGCGCAGTGATGTACATCAGTACATAATAACCCTCGGTCTTGTAGTTGATGGCATACGCCAGACGGCGCTTGCCCCACTCGTCTACGCGATCAACCGTGCCGCCATTCTGGGCGACGAGGTTGGAGAAGCGGTTGATGAGCTCACTACGCGCCTGCTCTTCAAGAGCGGTGTCGATGACGTACATGACTTCGTATTGGTTCATTTGCTTACTCACCTCCTTATGGACTTGCGGCCCTGAACAGGTACCTCAGGGCAAGGATGCGCAATTACATATTATATAAGAATGTCTTCCATCCGTCAATGCCTTTCCGGAAGCTTTAACCAAAACTCCACGCATGTGCCGCGAAGATTTGCCTACCTGTCAGATTCAGGCGTCTTGGGCAGAGATGCTCTTGAGAGGAACCACAGAATCGCCGTGCGCTTTCCGGGCGCGCGGAGCGTGAGGCAGGTAAGCTCGCGGCCCTTTCGGCGTACGAACGTGCCGTCGTCGGCGTTTTCCACGCCGTATTCTGCGTCGGGGTCAAGAAACGGCAGATGCAGCGTGACGGTCTCGTCCGCCGCGTTTTCCATGCGGAAGGCCTGAAGCACGGCGCCGTCCGTTTCGGGATCATGATAGGCGAACGCCGTCCAGCCCTCGGTAAACGAAAGCGGGTGCCACGGAGTGAGAAGATAAAAGTCCTTCAGAAGATACGGCTTTACGCGATTCCATTCGTTCAGCGCCCAGCGAATCTGGTCGAAATCAGTGCTCGGGTCCTGCGTCCACTGCGCGTGCAGGTTGAAGACGGGCAGGTAGGATGCGCGCAGGATGTACGTATCGCGCTTGCCGTCCGGGTCAAGCTGACCCTTCTGCTCGGTGCAGGCGGCGCCGCAGAATGGAATCCAACGGTCAAAGGCGGTGGTCATTGAAAGGCGCAACGCCGTGGTCGTGCGGTCGGAATCGCTTCTCAAAAGCGGCACCGCGCGCCGCATGGACTCAAGGTCGTTTCGGCCGCCGCCCGAGGCGCACGAATCCACGAACGAAGCGCCGCCGTGCGCCCTTGTGAACGCGATGATGCGATCCCACATTTCATAATGCGCCATGACGGCTCGGTTTTCGGTGATGCCCTGCCGGTTTTCGCCCATCTGCGCATCCAGCGCTCTCCAGCAGGGGCGGGCGTTGAAGTTGTTGTCCTCGCGGTACATTTCCACGCCGCCCTTTTCGAGCGTGGAAAGAATTTTGTCCAGCGTCCATTCCAGACATTCGCGCTGACCGATGTCGTTTCCGCCGCCCTCCAGCGCCCATTCCTTTTTATAGCCCCAGTACCGGCACAGGCTGTCCACATGCGTGGTGCGCTCCGGCTCAAACCACATCAGCGTTTTCATGCCGTTTGCACGGGCGAAGTCGGTAGATTCGCGGAAGCTGCCGCCCGGCCATTTCACGGGGTCAAGCGTCCACGTGCCGATCGTGCCCCACCAGTCGGAGGGAACGGTGCTTCCGTCTGCGTCCATGTACCAGCCGGCATCGAACCAGCGGTAGTCCATGTGAATGCCCTCGGAGATGAGCTTTTCCATGGACGGCCTCCACGTAAAATATCGCTCCGAAATGCTTCCGTCGGAGTTCGGAAGCCCCGTATCGTTGCATAGGCAGGTGGTGCTGAACGGCGAAAGGGGCGCGCCGTCGGTATCCTTCGGAAGCACGCGCGCCACATAATAGCGCCGCCACAGGTTCATGGCGTCGTCCTCGTTTCGTCCTGCATAGGGAAGCAGCAGCATGCGCGGCGTGCACACGGTCTCGCCGGGCAGAAGATACGTCCGAAGACCGTTTGTGCCGCGCCCGATCATCTGTGCGCCGCCGTGCACGCCTTCAAACAGCGCTTCCCACGTGCCTGCCCAGCCGATCGCCGCAAAGCAGCCGCCGTCGCCGGCCTCTAAATTGAAATATGGGAAGAACTCGTGCGTCGGCCGCCCGGAATCGCAGAGGAAGCGCACGCTTTCCGCGGAGAGATTTTTTTCATAGGGTGCGTAGCTGTTCACGTGGTCGCCCAGAATGCCCTTCAGCACCGGGCTTTCGCCGGGGAGAAACAGGTGGAGCGCGTCGACGTCCGCGATTACGGGGCTTTCCGTTTCGCCGTGGTTCTCGAATTGCAGCGTCCAGGCCAGCGCGCCAAAGGTTTCGTCTAATTCCAGAAGCAGACGCGCGCTCAGAGGCTGCCCGCCGCGCAATTCAAAGCAGAGATCTGCCGTATTTATGCCGTCCGCATGCGTCTCGCGCAGGGCGGTACGCCAGAAGCAATCCGGGGAAAGGCCCGTTTGCGCGCGTCCGTCCAGTGAGAACCGCACGGGCAGCCGCTCCGGCGCCTGAAGAATCGTTTGATACATCGTTTCCGTGTCCAAGGGCTTTCTTGTGAGCATGCGCGTATCCTCCTCTCGCAGGCAGCTTTTTGTTTCTATCAGTGTATCACGTTTTTCCGCGCGCGGCAAGGCGTGTTTTTTTGGAAAGGAACGGCTTAGCGCGAATCGAGTTCAGCTTGAAAAAATTGGGGATTTTCTTTCGGAAAAAAAGCTTGCCACGCCGCTGGGCTTTGAGAAGCTGTTGGCCATCTTGCGCTCTGGCTCAGGATTTTTGAAAGTCTGCGCACGAATCGTGTTGACAAACCGCGAAAAAAAGGATACGATTATACAGTCAGACAGGTAGGAAAAGAGGACTTTGGCCAATGATTTGCAGGCTTTGCCCGCGCATGTGCGGAGCGGAACGGATGGAGGACGCAGGCAGCGGCGTATGCGGAATGGGCACGCTGCCGGTGCTGGCGCGCGCGGCGCTGCATTTTGACGAAGAGCCGGTCATCAGCGTGCCGGGCTGCGGAAGCGGCGCGGTGTTCTTTTCCGGCTGTCAGCTGAGGTGCTCGTTCTGCCAGAATTATGGCGTCAGCCATGAGGGCTTCGGAAAGCGCGTGACCAGCGCGCGGCTGAAGGAAATTTACCGGGAGCTGATCGATCAGGGTGCGGCGAACATCAACCTTGTCTCCGCCACGCATTTTCTTCCGGCGGTGCTTGAGTCGCTGGAGGATGCGCCCGGCGTGCCGGTGATCTGGAATTCCAGCGGCTATGAGCGTGCGGAATCGATTCGGCGGCTGGAGGGAAGGGTAAACGTCTACCTGCCCGACTTTAAATACGCGCTGGCTGAGCCTGCCGGGAAATACAGCGGCGCAGCCGACTATGCCGAATTTGCCGTGCCCGCGATTGCCGAGATGCTGCGGCAGACCGGCCCGGTGGAGCTGGATGAAAACGGCGCGATTGTGCGCGGCACGATCATTCGCCACCTCATCCTGCCCGGGCAGCTGGAAAATACCCGACGCGTGCTGGACATCATTCGCGAGCGCTTCGACGGCGCGTATGTCAGCCTGATGGCGCAGTACGTACCCATGGGCCGCGCAAGCGATTTTCCGGAAATCAACCGACCGATCACGCAGGATGAATATGACGAAGCGGTGGATTACATGCTGGATCTGGGCCTGGAGGACGGCTTCGTTCAGGAGCTGGAGGCCGCCGACAGCAAATACACGCCCCCGTTCGATCTGACGGGCGTCGAATCGGGCATACAGAAGGATTGAAACGACACAGATGGAACTGCTTTTAAGTCCTCTCTTTTCCGGCTCCAGCGGCAATGCCGTGTATGTGGGCGCCGGGAAAACGGGCATTCTTGTGGACGCGGGCGTCAGCTGCGCGCGCGTCGTTTCCGAAATGAAGGCGACTGGCATGGATCCTGCGGCGCTCAGCGCGATTCTGATCACGCATGAGCATAGCGACCATGTAGCCGGCGCGGGCATTTTGTCCCGCAAATTTGACCTTCCCATTTACGCTACGGAGGGCACGTGGAACGCCATGGCGGAAAAGCTGGGCGCGGTGAGCGCGAAAAATATGCGCGTTATCGAGCCTGGGCAGGATTTCTACATCGGCGAATTGGACATAAGCCCGTTTTCGCTGCCGCACGACGCCGCCGATCCCTGCGGCTATGTGTTTGCCTGCGGCTGCCTTCGTGCCGCCATTGCGACCGACATCGGCTGCCTGCGCGAGGGCTGGCTGAAGGCGGTGAGCGGCTGCGAGCTCGTGCTGCTGGAAGCCAACTACGATCCCGGCATGCTCAAGGCGGGGCGCTATCCCTACGCGCTCAAAACGCGCATTCTTGGCACGAAGGGGCATCTGTCCAATGAGGACGCGGGCCGCGCGGCCTGCCGCCTTGTGGAGGGCGGTGCGCGCAGCCTGATTCTCGGGCATCTGAGCAAGGAAAACAATTTCCCGGAGCTGGCTATGGAAACCGTGCGGCTGGCGCTGACGGAGGCCGGCGTGAGGGTGGGAACGGACGTAGAGCTGACCGTTGCCGCCCGCGACCACGCCAGCGGAGTGTTTGCCGTGCGGGACGGCTTTGATTTGACAAGGAGGGCGTGAACCGCCGATGAGTGTTGATTTTACCCTGCCCGATTCCGAAAACGGCAACGGGCGCAAGCCAAGCGTGTTCGCGGCGAGCTTTCTGTTTCTGCTGGCGGGCATGGGAAAGCTGGTCGGCGAATTTGTCGCGTGGCCGTTTGTGCTTCTGGCCGGGCGGCTGTTCGGCGGCGTGGACGCCGGCGTCCAGTCCCAGCTTACGCAGTTTCTGTACTATATTCTCTTTGTTGCGCTGCCCATAATGCTGTATGCGCGGCATGACCCCGGAATGGCTGCGCATTTGCGCATCGAGCCCTTAAAGGGGCGCGTGGCTGCGCTGTCGGTGCTGACGGCGGCGGTCTCCGTGCTGTTCATCAACTATGTGAGCCAGATCTGGTTCATCCTCATTCAGTGCATGGGCGGCACGATTCCTGCCTCCGGCGTTGCCACGCCCACGACCGTGCGCGCGTTGGCCGCATCCGTGCTCATGTCCGCAGTGCTGCCCGGCATATGCGAGGAGCTTCTATTTCGCGGCATGCTGCTGAGCGCGTGGGAGGAGCGCGGCTCTCTGCGCGCCATTCCCATCGTTTCGCTGCTGTTTATGCTTTTGCATGGAAATCTGCTTGGTATTCCCAGCGAATTCATCTGCGGCGTGCTGCTGGCCTGCATCGTCATCTCGTCCGGCTCGCTGTTTGCGGGCATGGTGTTTCATACTGTGTTTAACTCCATCCTGCTGATTGCCTCCTACATGGCGCGCTCTGCCGAGGCCGACGCGGAGGCAACCGCTGCCTATGCCGGAAATGCCCTCTCGCTACTTCCACTGCTGATTGGCGCGTTGCTGTTCGGCTATATCCTGATGCTTCTGATGCGCCGGTTCCGCGCGCTGCGCCTGCGCGACGGGCGACGGACGTTCGGCGTGCCGCCCTGCCCGGAGAGGGAGTGCGGGATGAGCGAGCTGGTTGTACAGATTTCCGGTATCGTTGTCGCATCCGTGTGGTACGTGATCGACCTGTTCCGCGTTTCCGGCTTCCTGCAATAAATGCGGAACGCGCCGGAGCCTGCCTCGCTATGGAACCAACCTGCTTTGTCGTTCGGAGGTTTTTGCAATGAACGCAGCGATTTTATGCGTGGGTGCGCTCAAGGAAAAATGGCAGAAGGACGGCTGCGCCGAATACCTGAAGCGCCTGACTCGCTATGGAAAATACGAGGTCATCAAGGTTCCGGACGAGCCCGAGCCTGCCAAGCCGTCGCCTGCGCTGAATGCACAGGTGATGGAAAGGGAGGGCCGCGCACTGCTCGCCCGCCTGCGTCCGCAGGATCGAGTGGTGGCGCTGTGCATCGACGGCGTTTCCCTTTCCAGCGAGGCGTTGGCCTCTGAAACGGCGAAATGGGCGCAGGACGGCCGCCGCACCGTGTTTGTCATCGGCGGCTCTCTCGGTCTTTCTCCCGAGGTCGTCGCCCGCGCCGACATGCGCCTTTCTTTTTCGAAAATGACCTTTCCGCACCCGCTGATGCGCGTAATCCTGCTTGAGCAGCTCTACCGAGCCGCGCGCATCGTCGCAGGGGAACGGTATCACAAATAAACGCGATCCTGCGATGCTGCCAGCGGAAGAGGCGCTTGTTTATCGGAGCTTAGAGGGCTCGATGGTATAAACATGGAATGCATCCGCCGCAAGACCTTTCCTGTATGGAAAGCCGATGGGCTGCAGCCGGACCGGAGCTCCTCACGACGCGCAGGGAGCGTATATATGCCTGCCATGGAGCCGCCGAAACGGAAGAAGGCCATATCATTCGGACAGTTCAAATCCATCCACGGCACGAATAAGATGCGGCGTTTCTGGATCCAGCGAAAAACGCCATAGCTCATCCTCCTCGTCTGTACTGCTTGCGATTACCTGAATAACGCTCCCATCGGAGAGGCAAATGAACAAATCTCCGTTTTCGCAGGCCTGAACATCTGTGACCGGCGTTGTTTTATGACCTTCAACAAATTGAGCCATTTTTTCATCAAACAGGGAATCGTCCGTATCGTAGTGAAAATCCTTGTTTTGTATATCAAGGGCGAAATACATTTCCTCGGAGGATACCAATACTGTATTTGCTTTGGTAATCCGCATCCAGCATTGTATATGAATATATGGCATATTTTCATCCTCCCGATTTCGCAAAGGGGAAAAATACATGCCAATCAAATTACAAACTCGAATTGTCTTAACCAAGCAGCTTCCAATTAGAGTATCCTTTAAAATCTGAATGTTCATCCAGGACTCCTTTGTTGGTTTTCAAAATATCTGCCGCGGCGAAGCGCCTGCTTGCCGCGGCAGCATGAAAACGGAAGCGTCCCTCACGCCCGCGTGACGTTCTTGATCCACTTGTTGCCGCGCAGGCGGATAAAGGCAATGAGCCACTTAAAGCACTGGTCGATGCGGGTCATGAGGAACACAATGGGCAGCGGCCAGTTGAAGTGCACGGCGATCAGCATGGCGGGCAGCACGACGAGCCAGCCGCAGATCATATCCACGGCGGCGACAAAGCGGCTGTCGCCCGCGCCGCGGTTGATGCCTACGAAGCAGGAGGCATGGTAGCTGGTGCCCATCAGCGTGACGGCGCCAATGGCGATCATCTGTGTGGCGAGCTCGAATACCTGTGCATCCTGCGCCGAACCGTACAGGCGGGTGAACGGCGCGCGCAGCAGGTAGACCACGGCCGCCATGCACACGCCGATCAGCGCGAACATCACTTGAATTGTGCGCGAGTATTCCCGCGCGGTATCGTAGTCGCCGCGACCGACGGCCTTGCCTACCATCACGCATGCGCCGCCCGCAAGGGCGAAGGTGAACATTGTGCCAAGGTTCATCATGGCGCTGGTGATGGCGTTCGCAGCGATAAAGTACGTCGTCAGCCGTCCGATAATTGCGGCCTTCAGAAGCCCGATAAACGACCACTGCATGTCGGTCACTCCAACCGGAAGCCCGTAGCGGGCGTAATCGCGCGCCAGCGAGCGGTCAAAGCGGAAAAAGTCGCGCGGACGCACGTCCACAACCCTCTGCACCCGGAAGGTGTAGAACGCAACAATCAGCATTTCGATCACGCGGGTCAGAACGGTTGCCAGCGCTGCGCCCTCTACGCCCATCGCCGGAAGGCCGAGCTTTCCGAAAATCAGCACGTAGTTGAGAGAAACGTTCATAATAAGCGAGGCAACGGACACATATAGCGTTACCCGCACAACCTCCACCGAGCGCAGCATGCCGGTGAGCGAGTTTGTAACGGCGTAGGGAATCCAGCTGAAGCACACGATGGCGAAGTAGGCCAGCGCCAGCCGCGTTGCCTCGGCGGCGCTTTCGTCCCCCGCGCGCAGCACCAGGCGGATGATCGGCTCCGGGAACAGCCGCGCTGCCAGCACAAACAAAAGCGTGACCGCCATCGATACCGCGAACACGATGGAGAAAAGCCGCTTGATGCGCGGCATGTCCTTCTTGCCCCAGTACTGAGAGATCAAAACGCTCGAGCCGCTGACCAGCCCCAGCAGCGTCGCCGTGAAAAACGCCGTGAGCGCGTTCACCTGCGAAACCGCGGCCTGCGCGATTTTGCCGTAGCCCTCGGCGACGCTGCTTGTGATGCTGGATACCATGATGTCGTCCGCCACAACCACCAGAAAGCTCACCAGTGAGGAAAACGCCGTGGGCAGGGAAATGCGAAGAATCGTTCGGTAGAAGTTTTTATCGCGCACCAGCCGCATCGTGTCGACCACCTTTGTGTAAAAATTTCTAATTATATTGTAACACATATGTCAAGCGCTTTCGCCAGAATTAACCGCGCGCGGGTTGACTTGCGCGCCTCGAATGCGTATAATGAGAAACGTACGATGCACAACGAATGATTCTTTAAAGGAGAGGACACTCATGGCTCCGAAATTTCGATTTACCCGCGAGGAGATCATCGACGCTGCGCTGGCGCTGACTGCCGAGGGAGGGCCGAAGGCGGTTACGGCGCGGGCGCTGGCGGCGCGGCTGGGCTCGTCGGCAAAGCCGATCTTCGGCTTGTTTGAAAATATGGAGGAGCTTCAGGACGCAGTGCTTGCGGCGGCCTTTGAGAAATACGAACGATTCATAGCTGCGGAAATGGCGAAGGGCGAATACAAGCCCTATAAGGCCAGCGGCATGGCGTATATTCACTTTGCCCGGGACGAAAGGGAGCTTTTCAAGCTGCTGTTCATGCGCGAGCGTTCCCGGGAGGAGCAGCGGATGCCTCTTCAGGATGACGTAAAGCCGCTGCTCGAGCTGATACGCAAAAATACCGGCATGAGCGAGACAGAGGCCCGCAGGTTTCACACCGAAATGTGGCTGTTCGTGCACGGCATTGCAACGATGATCGCTACCTCATTTCTGGATTGGGACGACGAGGACGTCAGCCGCGCGCTGACCGACGTTTACGAGGGCATGACTCAGCGCAGAGCCGGAAAGGGAGGCAATGAATGACGGCACCTGCCATTGAAGCAAGCGGTCTTACAAAGCGCTACGGCGCGCTGACAGCCGTGGATCACCTGACCCTTCGCGTGGAAAAGGGCGAGCTTTTTTCGCTGCTCGGCATAAACGGCGCCGGGAAAACCACGACTCTTCGCATGCTGTGCTGCCTTACGAGGCCTACGGAGGGCGACGCCGTGCTCTCGGGCGCAAGCGTCGTGCGCGAGCCGATGCGCGTAAAGGAGAAAATCGGCGTTTCTCCGCAGGAAACCGCCGTTGCCGCGAACCTGACGGCGGAGGAAAACCTGCGCCTGCTGTGCGGCATGCACGGCATGTCCCATGCACAGGCGGACGAAAAAGTGCGCGCGCTTTCGGAGCGCTTCCACCTAAGAGAGGTGCTTCATCGCCGCGCCGGGAGGCTTTCGGGTGGCTGGCAGCGTCGGCTCAGCATCGCCATGGCGCTGGTGAGCGACCCCGAAATCCTGTTTCTCGACGAGCCCACGCTGGGGCTTGACGTTCTGGCCCGAAGCGAGCTTTGGGACGTAATCCGCGATATGAAGGGCCGCGCCACCATCATCCTGACTACGCATTATATGGAGGAGGCCGAGGCGCTCTCCGACCGCGTGGGCGTGATGAAGGATGGCCGTTTGCTGGCGCTGGGTACCCCCGGAGAGCTGAAGGCGCAGTCCGGGCAGGAAAAATTCGAGGATGCGTTTATCGCCATCGTAAAGGGGGCCTCGAAATGAGAATGCTGTCCTTTGCCCGGCGCACGGCAAAGGAGATTCTGCGCGACCCGCTGAACCTTGCCTTTGGCCTTGGCTTTCCCGTGGCGTTGATTCTTCTAATGAGCGCCATCCAGGCCAATGTTCCCGCGCCGGTTTTCGAAATCAGAAGCCTTGCGCCCGGCATTTCGGTTTTTGGTCTGTCGTTCATGACGTTGTTTTCGGCTACGCTCGTGGCGCGAGACCGCGAAACAGCGTTCCTCGAGCGGCTCTACACTACGCCCATGAAGGCGACGGATTTTATCCTCGGTTACATGCTTCCGATGCTTCCGATTGCCATGGCGCAGACGACCGTGTGCTACCTGCTGGCCGTCGTTCTCGGTCTTCCGTTCTCGGTCTCCATCCTGTACGGAATCCTGCTGAACCTGCCCGCCGCACTGTTTTTCATTGCGCTGGGTCTATTGTGCGGAAGCCTGTTTACCGTAAAGCAGGTCGGCGGCCTCTGCGGCGCGCTGCTTACCAATCTTTCCGCATGGCTCTCTGGCGCATGGTTCGATGTGACGCTCGTTGGCGGCGTATTCGAAAAAATTGCCTCGGCGCTCCCATTCATGCACGCCGTTGAAATCCAGCGTGCGCTCATCGGAAACGCCTCCGCCGCCCTCGCCGGGCATCTTCTCTGGGTTGCGGCCTACGCTCTCCTTGCTCTCGTTGCCGCAGTCGGGATTTTTCTGCGCCGCATGAAATAGCCTATATGAACGCCGGTTCCCTTGCGAGGCGGGAGCGGGCGTTTTTTGAATGCGAAATCGCGGCGGAATCCGGGCTTTGTTCAGACATTGTCTTCCTGCGATTTGACGAACGGGGCAAAGAATGGTATAGTATGGGTGGGGCGGCCTGCGTCGCGCCGGAAAGGGATTTGCCATGAGAATACGTTTGAATAATATACCGGTGGAAATCTCCGAAAACGAAAGCTATTTTGACGTAGCCTCGCGCCTGAATCAGGCGGAGGGCGCGCTGGCGGTGATGATAAAGGGTGAAACGCTGTCTCTGAATGCATCGGCGAGTCACGGCGACGCGACGCTTCTCACCTATCGGGATGAGGAGGGACGGCGCGTATACGAGCGCTCGCTTCGTTTTGTGCTGCTGCTGGCGTTTGAGCGCGCCTATCCGCAGGCGCGCGTGCGGTGCGAAAACTCGCTGGGCAACGGCGTATATGTGACGGTGCGCGGGCTGAAGCTGACGGAGGAGGTGCTTGGCACGGTCGAGGCGCAGATGCGCGAGATTGCTCAGGCAAACCTGCCGTTCACGCTGGTGCCTACGTCCCGCTCCGCCGCGATTCGCTATTTTGCCGGGCGCGGCGACGACGACAAGGTGAAGCTTTTGAAATATCGTCCCTACGAGCACTTCCGCATGTATGAGTGCGGCGGGATGATGGAATATTTCTACGGCGAAATGGCGCGCAGCACCGGCGACGTGCGCGTGTTTTCGCTGACGCTGCTGGACAGCGGCTTTGTGTTCATGCTGCCCGACCCTGAAAACCCCGCCGTGCCCAGCGCGTATAGGCCGATGCCGAAGCTCCTGTCCACCTACCGCGAAAGCGCCCGCTGGCTGGAAATTCTGAACGTGGAAAACGCCGCCGACCTGAACGAGTTGACCGCGAGCGGCCATCTGCGCGAGTTCATTCGCGTAAACGAGGCGCTGATGGACCGTAAGATCTATGACATTGCCGACCGGATCGTGCACAGCCGTGCGCGGCTGGTGCTGATTGCGGGACCGTCGTCCTCCGGCAAGACTACGTTCTGCAACCGGCTGATGATCGCGCTGAAGGTTACCGGGCTTACGCCGGTGAAGCTTTCGCTGGACGACTACTATATTGACCGAGACAAGATTCCGCTGGATGAGAACGGCCAGCCGGATCTGGAGTGCGTGGAATCACTGGATACGGAGCTGTTGGGGCACCAGCTCCGGCAGCTTCTGGAGGGCGAGCGCGTGAACGTGCCTACCTTCGACTTCAACGCCCAGAAGCGCAGCGACAAGACGCACGAGCTGATGGTCGACTCCACGTCCCCGATTCTGATCGAGGGTATTCATGGGCTGAACGACCGGCTGACGCCCGGAATTCCGCGCGAGGCGAAGTTCAAGATCTACATCAGCGCGCTGACGAACCTGAACATCGACGATCACAACCGCATCCGCTCCACCGACGCGCGTTTGATTCGCCGCATCGTGCGCGACGCGGCTTCGCGCGGTACGCACCCGGAAAAGACGCTTCTAATGTGGTCATCCGTGCGCCGGGGCGAGGATAAGAACATCTTCCCGTTCCAGGAGGACGCCGACGCGATGATCAATTCGTCGCTGGTGTATGAGCTGGCGGTTATGAAGAAATACGTCTATCCGATGCTGACTGCGATCACGCCCGACGCGTCGTATTACACGCTGGCGCGCAGGCTTGTGAAGTTCCTCAACTATATACAGGCTGCCGACGTAGAGGATGAAATTCCGCTCAACAGCCTGCTGCGCGAGTTTGTGGGCGGCAGCTGCTTTTACCGGGAGGAGGGAAAGGCATGAAACGTGCGCTTGCGCTGATTCTATGTGTGCTTCTTCTGACGGGCGGTGCTTCGTGCGCCGAAGCGGCGCTCGTGCCCGTCGATGTGCAGGCCGTGTCTGAGCGCGCGCTTCCTCTGCTGGAGCTGCTTGCGGGCTGCGAAAGCTTTTACAGCTTTGACGCTGTGCCTGCGCCGGAGCTGGCAGGGGAAGCCGTTTGCGCCTATCGTTCCACGCATGCGGACGCGCCCGAGACGGATGAAATTCTGCGCGCGCTGTTTGCCTGCGAATGGGAAACGTTGCCGGAGATTCCCGATGCGCCGGTGCTTCTGCCCGCGCGCGTCACGCTGGAGGATGCGTACGAAGGCGCGACAGGCACGGTGATTGCCTGTGTAAAGGCGGAGCTGGACTATGGCGACGGCTTTGAATTTGCGTGGTATGCCGAGTTCACCCTCGTGCCCGATGAAGCCGCCGAATACGGTGCGCGCGTTGAGCGGGCGCTGATTCCGGACTGATTCGATACTCCGGCGGTTCCCGCCGCGGCAGGGAGAGGCGGCGATGTCCCGGAACCGATCCGAAGTTCAGGGGCTCCGTCCGCGGTGAGGCGGAGGTATCGTTTTCACGAAAATAAGCTGAAGCCCGGCGGTTCCCGCCGCGGCAGGGAGAGACGACGATGTCCCGGAACCGATTCGATACCCGGCGGTTCCGTCTGCGAGGGGAGAGAACTGTTTTCACGAAAATAGGCTGAAGCCCGGCGGTTCCGTCCGCGATGAGGCAGAGGTATCGTTTTCACGAAAATAAGCTGAAACCCGACGCTCCGTGCAGAGAGGGAGCGCCGGGTTTCTGTATACGCCGAATGGAAACGGCGCTGCCTGGCAGGAAAGCATCCTTTAAAGCGTGCAGGAAATTTGCCGCTTCCGCGCTTGACGCGCGCGCGGCGACGCGGTATGATATAGAGGGATGGATCCCCCAATATGCATTCATGAGGGCATTAAAATGAATAAAAAGGATATTGCGCAGATTCGCCGCCGCTTGAACCCGGAGAGCCAGAATCCCGTGGTCATCTGCGGCTGCTATGTCAACGGCCAGAAGAACGTGGTTTCCGCGTTCCGGCGCTCACTGATCTCGCTTCCGCAGAGCGAAAGCGAAAAATACATGCAGATTTTCCGCCGTTCGCTGTCCGGCGATCTCGGTCGGAACCTTGTGCCGCTGTCCTTTCCTACCGATGAGGTGATGGACGGTGCGACGCATGCGCGCCTGATGCGTCTCAACCAGACGGCGCTGGACGATGACGAGGCTTTGAATGCGTTTTTTGACGCGATCATTGCCGGAACGCGCATCGAAGGCAACTTCCTGATTCTCGTTCTGCACGACACCTACGATGTGCCGTTCAAGGCGCCGGCGGATGACGAGGCCGCGGGCGCAGAGAGCGAGACGGTATTCAGCTATGTGCTGTGCGCGGTGTGCCCGGTAAAGCAGACGAAGCCGTGCCTGAGCTATTCCGCAAGCGAAAACGATTTCCACGCGCTCGACCCGGACTGGGTGGTTGCGTCGCCGGATATGGGTTTCCTGTTTCCTGCATTTGAGGACGGCGGCCCGAACATCCACTCCGCGCTGTTCTACACCCGCGATCTTGCCGAAAGCCATGACGATTTCGTCGCCGCCGCGCTGAACGCCAGCGCGTTTGCGCCTGCCGCAGAGCAGAAGGAGACCTTCAAAGCCGTGCTTAAGGAAGCGCTGGAGGACGAATGCAGCTTTGAGGTCGTCGAGGCTGTAAACGAGCATATTGTCAGCCGTCTGGAGGAGCAGAAGCAGGATAAGGAGGCCGAGCCTGCCCGCATCGGCAAGCGCGAGGTGGAAAAGGTTTTGACGGATCTGGGCGTGTCTCCGGAGCGTACACAGAGCTTCTCGGAGCGCTTCGACGAGGAGTTCGGCCTTGGAAACGACCTGCCTGCCGCCGGGATTGCCGACGACAAGCAAATGGAGCTGCGCACGGGCGAGGTTACAATCAAGGTGAACCCCGGCTGCGCGGGGCTCGTGGAAACCCGAACGATTGACGGCGTGAAATACATCCTCATCCGCGCGGACGAGGGCGTGTGCGTAAACGGCGTCAATGTGGACATCTGATTTACGAAAGCGGGAGGAATGCGCATGAAAGCCCTGTTTACTGCCTGTCTGGCTGCGGAAATTCTGATGAGCCTTGTAAGCTTCTGCTTCTATGCCTACGATAAGCGCCAGGCAAAAGCCGGCGGATGGCGTGTTCCGGAGCGCACGCTTTTGCTGCTCGCGCTCGCCTTCGGCGCGCCCGGCGCGCTGGCAGGCATGCGCGTGATGCACCATAAAACGCTGAAAAAGTGCTTTACCGTGACCGTCCCCGCCCTTCTTGTGCTTCAGCTCGTTCTTTTGGGTTACCTTTTCTCGCGGATATAGGGAAACAAACCCGTCTCGCGGAGGGAACCACAGTCTTCGAATTGCGCGAAGCAACCGCGCGCGGCCGATGATAGCTGCGCGCGGTTTCGCGATGCGATTCAGAAAAACGGGTCGGCCTTGCCGACTCGTTTTATAGAAACGGAGCTCCGCGCGCTTCAGCCTGCGCTGCGGAGCTTTCCTTTTTAGTGGATGTGGGGGCAGATCCGTTGCGCGAGGGAGGGAACCACAGTCTTCGAATTGCGCGAAGCAACCGCGCGCGGCCGATGATAGCTGCGCGCGGTTTCGCGATGCCATTCAGGAAACGGGGCTTCAGCTCGTTAATACAGGTAAGTCAACGGGGCAAAAGCGCCGGTTTAGTTGGCGGAGGTTTATGGCTCCGCATGAGAACAGAGAGGTCCCTGCCTATCAGTATCTTTGTGATCGAAAAAAGTACATGTCCCCCAAAAGTATCAATCAGAGCCGTATGATTAAAATGTGCGGAAGCGCAAAAATGCTCCCCCTGATAGGACGCTCGAATTTCTGTTCGGGCGTCTGTCATGGGGAGCGTAGTACCTTCAAGGAAGGACTGACTTTATGCCTTCACCGCGCCGGAGGTAATGCCCTCAATGTACAGGCGGGAGCTGGCGAGGAACATGACCAGAAGCGGGATGGTCGCCATTACAAAGCCTGCGATCATGGCGCCCATGTTGGTGGCGGATTGGCTGGTTTGGAATACGCGCACGGCCACGGAGATGACCTGCCGGGAGTTGGTGGAGATAACCAGCAGCGGCCAGATGAAATCGCCATAGAAGTTGATCAGGTTCATAACCGTCAGCGTTGCCAGAATCGGCTTGGCCAGCGGAATGGCGATGCGGTAGTAGGCCTGGAATTCCGTCGCGCCATCGATGCGTGCCGCCTCAAACAGAGAGGCAGGCTGCGCGGAAATGAACGTGCGGCACAGGTACATGCCCATGATTTGCCCGCCCGATGCCCATGGGAACCACAGAGAGAACCACGTATCGGTCAGCTTCAGGCGCTGCATCAGCTTGAACGACGGCGTGAGCGTCAGAACGCCCGGAATCATCATCAGCGCCATCATCGCCATAAACAGGAAGTTCTTCAGCGGGAAGTCAAGCCGGGCGAACACGTATCCGGAGGCGCTGGAAAGGATGACGGTCAGCAGCGTGCCGACGGCAACGGTTACGAGCGAGTTGACCATGTTTTGAATCAGCTGCTGCCATGCGACGGAATAGTTCTCCCACGCAGGCGGGTTCGGCCACGCCCAGAAGTCCAGCTTGATCTGAATGTTCTCCTTCAGCGACAGGAAGAGCATTAGCATGATCGGGATGAACGCCAGCAGCACGATGATGATCGTCAGCACGTTGATCAGCGTCTGGAAGGATATGGTGCGCAGCAGCTTGGCACGCTTTGCCCTCTGCGCCTTCTGCAAAGTGGAGACGGGGGTAATTTTCTGGATTTGACTCATCGGTGTTCCCTCCCTTCAGCTCAGCGCTTCGTCGGTCTTGATCTTCATGTTCAGAATGGTTCCGGCCAGAATGGCGATGAACATCACCAGACCCAGCGCGCATGCGTAACCATACTGCCCAAGCCGCGTGGCGTTCATATACAGCTCAAAGCCGGGCACATAGGTTGCAAATCCGGGTCCGCCGTCGGTCAGCAGCAGCACGGAGCCGTAATCCTGAATGGAGCTGATGAACGTGAGGATCAGAATCATCTTGATCTGCGGCATCAGAAGCGGCAGGTGGATGCGTGTCAGGTTCCAGAAGGGGTTCGAGCCGTCCACGCGCGCTGCCTCGAACAGGTCGGCGGGAATGTTGATGAGTCCGCCGTAGAACACGAGGAATGCGAACGAATTCACCCACGGGAAGCCCATGAAGATCAGCGCCCACAGCGCGGTATCCTCTCGGCCCAGCCAGCTGCATTGCAGATCCGAACGCCCGATCATCTCCAGCACCTTGTTGATCAGGCCGGTTGCGGGGTCATAAATCTGCTTCCACATGAGCGTGGAGACTACGCCGGGCACGACCATCGGCAGCACGAGCAGGAAACGGTACCAGTAGCGCGCGCGGTTGCTGCCGTTGGCAAACACCAGCTCCGCCACGACCAAGGGCACAATCAGCTTTAGGAAGTTGAAGGCCATGATGATCAGCATGTTCTTCACGCCCAGCAGGAAGTATCCCTCGCTGAGCATCTTGGCGAAGTTGTCAAGGCCGACGAACTTCACGTCGCGCATTGAGTTGGTGTTCTGGTTCCAGTCCGTAAAGGCGAACCAGAAGGCCTGCCCGACGGGGATATAGTTAAAGATAATAATCAGTGCGAACGACGGCAGCAGCAGGAAATACGCCGTGCGATGCCGCCACGCCGACTTGCAGAAGGCATAGAACGTGCCTCTCGAGTGACCGAAGGTCAGCACCCATGCCATGAATGCAAGCAGAGGCAGCGTAAACATTGCCGTTTTCGCGATCTGGCGCACGCGTGTGTATGCGGACAGATGCGCTGCGGCGGACATATCCAGCGAATACAGCTCGGTGCTCAGCGGCACGACGAAGCTGTATTCCCCGTCGATTACTACGTCGGCAATCGCGCTGGGCAGGCGCTTGTAGAAGATGGTCTTTCCGGTCTCGTCAAACACGAACACGTCGCCCTCGCGGGTGCCGGCGGCGACCATCGTGCCGTCGCGCGAGATGGAAACGGCGCGGCCGTCGCTGTCCAGATTGCTCATGCCAACCTTGAACTGCTCGTTTAGATTGCTGTCGTAGCAGGCGACCCAGCCGCCGTTGTCGGTTGCAACTACGCGGCCGGTGTCCTCGGACACGTCAAGAGCGTAGATTTCCTTGCTTAGAGTTGCCTCCGCAAGCACGTTGCCCTGCATGTCCGCGTGGTATAGGCGCTTGTTGCAATAATAAAAGCTCTGGCAGTCCGGCGCAAAGGCGCAACCGTTCGCCGGCTTGATCGTCGGCGTGGTTGCGACGATCAAGCCTTCATCATTATATATTCTCACGAAGCCCTTGCCCGCGTTCACCTTTTCGGCGACAAGCAGCAAACCGCTTTCCTCGTTATAGTCGATGTCATTGACGATGGCCTTGCAGTCAATCGTGCGGATTTCTGTGCCGGTCGCACCGTCCAGTATGTAGATTTGCCTACCCTGGCTGCCTGCGATAATGCGGCTGTTTGCGTTGTCATACACAATGGCGCTCACGGCGCCCTTCGTCGGGAAGCGCCAGATCTCGTTGTCGTCCGCGTCCACGCAGACGATGGTATCCTTATATGTGCCCAGATAGGTATAGCCCAGCACGCGGGAATACGTTACGCGGTTGTTCTGAAGCTCACTTCCATAGGGAAGCCGATTCACGATGTTCAGCTGGTGATCCGCAAAGACATACGTGGCGACGGAAGCGCCCAGCGCAAACGTGAGCACAATCGCAAGAATCAGATACGCCGTAATTCGCTTAAGCTGCGGCTGCCTTTTTTTTCGAGTGTTCGCCATGTTGAATGCCTCCTGAGGTGAAAAGAGGGGAGCGTGAAAGCCGCTCCCCTCCGAATGGGTTCCTATGGGATTATTCGCCGGTCGGCGCGTTGGCGGGGTTGTCAAGGTCGGAGGGATTGATTCCGTTGGCTTCGAGGACCTCAGCCAGGTGTCCCATCTGGTTCTCCTGGTGCATGGTGCCCCAGGTGTCAATGTCGATCTTGCCGTTCAGCAGATCCATGGTGTAGCCATACCAGGCGCGCAGGGCTTCCTGGTTGTCGCCGATGCCGCGAGCGAGGGCGGCGTTGAAGCCCTTCTGGCAGTTGCCGATGAAGGACAGGTTGGCAAACATGGCGGCGTACTCATCGGGCAGCTCAACGCCGTCAACCAGAGCCGGGCCATTGACGGACATGCCGTTCTCAATGCCGGTGCCCAGATACGCGCCGTAGCCTTCGGGAGAGGTGTAGTACATCAGGAAGTCGATGACCGCCTCGTCGTGCTCAATGTCCTTGGAGATGGCGCCGATGAAGCCGGTAGCGACCTCGATCGTGCGGGCGGGGGCGAGGAATTCGGGGCCTTCCATGGAGGGCATGTTGAAGGTGCCCAGCTCGAACACCAGCGCGTTTTCAATAACGTTGCCTTCGGAGTCCTTCAGAGACTCACCCTTTTGCAGCGCTGCCATGTCGCGGGCGTGATCGGTCAGTCTCCAGCCGCCGTCGATGATCATCGCGGCCTTGCCCTGTGCGAACAGAGCCTTGTAGCCGGCGTCACCAGTGCCGAAGAAGTTTTCGCCGCCAGCGTACTTCGGGAATACCTTGGCGAAGTTGGCGTATACGGCCTTGATGCCGTCGGAATCGGCGCGAACTACGCCGTCACGGAAGGCCTGCCAGTAGCGAAGAGCGTTCTGGGTGACGTAAGTGGCGTCGTCGTTCCACGGGTCGTTGAGGTTGTAAACGAAGTTGGCGTCGATCTCGGGATCGTAGCAGTAGTCGTCCGGCTGCGCCTTGACGAACTCGATCTGCGCGCGGGTGGTCTGATCGACGTAGGCCTGAGCGATCCAGCCGAGCTGCATCTCCCAGAAGGACTTAAAGTCGCCCGGCACGGCCAGAGGCTGATAGCCAGCAGCCTGAATCTTCTCGCAAACGTCAATCAGCTCGTCCCAGGTGGTGGGGGCGGTCACGCCGACTTCCTCGAAGATCTTGGTGTTGTAGAACCACAGAACCTGCACGGACTGAAGGCTGATGGCCGTCCACTCGCCCTTCGCCATGTCGCGAACCTGAGCGTCGAAGTTGACCTGATCCTTCCACTCCTTGCCGGTGTAGGGGCTCTCGTTATAGGCATACTCGAAGAAGTTGAGCTTTTTGCCGGTGGAGGCGGAGCCGGCTACGTTGATGGCAACCAGGTCAGCCTCGGGATTGTCGGAGCTGAACTGCGCCTTTACCCAATCGGCATAGCCTTCGTCGGGCTTGAGGTCGATGATGATGTCAACCTCGGGATGCAGGGCCTCATAGCCCTTTTCAACAGCTGCCCAGGCTTCGGCAACGCCGGTGCCCGCCTGCATGTTGATGCGGATTTCCACTTTCTTTGAGTCTTCGGCCGCTGCGCCGAACAGCGCGAGCACCATCAGAACGGCCAGTACCAGAGAGAGCGTGCGTTTCATGAGGTATCCTCCTTTTTTTGTACCGCTCCAGCGGAGCGACAGACGCTGAGAGGCATCCAACCGTGCGGTGCTTCCCAATCTGTGTTTATTTTAGCATGCCAATATCGTAATGTCAAGGGTATTTTTTAATATTTTGAGTCGTGTTATTGGATGTTTTGACGGGAATAATGATAATAGTTTTAAATGCTGCGCGCATTCACCGGTTGACATGGCGTGCGTGCGGGCTGTATAATGGAAATGATTTCAAAAACGGGGAGGGTGCCACTATGTTCGTAATCAAAAACGGAAAGGTACTGGACGCCGTTCATCGCGAGCCTCAGTATGTGGACATTCGCGTGGAAAACGGAAAAATTACCGAAATCGGCCCGAGCCTGAGCGCCGAGGGCGGCGACGTTGTGGATGCAGCGGGGCTCACCGTAATGCCTGGCTTTGTAGAGGCGCACGGCCATATCGGTCTGGACGGCTGGGGCATCGGCTTTGAGGGACAGGACTACAACGAATACGGCGACATTCTCACGCCGCACCTGCGCGCCATTGATGGCATTCAGCCTCGCGACTATGCGCTGAAGGAGGCGCGCGAGGCGGGCGTCACGTGTCTGAACGTAGGACCAGGCTCCTCAAATGTGCTGGGCGGCACGTTCTGCGCCATAAAGCCTGCGGGCGTGCGCGTGGACAATATGCTTGTGAAGAAGGAAACCGCCATGAAGTGCGCCTTTGGCGAAAATCCAAAGCGCTGTTATCGCGATAAGGGCAATTCCTCCCGCATGAGCACTGCGGCTAAGCTGCGAGAGATGCTGTTCAGGGCGCGCGAATACGCGGAGAAGCTGGACGCAGCGAAGGACGATCCCTCTAAAAAGCCGGCGTTTGACATGAAGCTTCAGGCGCTTGTGCCAGTGATTCGCGGCGAGCTGCCGCTGAAGGCGCACGCGCATCAGGCGGATGACCTGTTTACCGCGCTGCGCATTGCGCGCGAGTTCGGTGTAAGGATTACCCTTGAGCACGTGACCGAGGGTCACCTGATCGTGGACGAGCTTGCAAAGGAAAACGTGCCGCTGGCCGTCGGCCCGACGCTGGGACACGCGAGCAAGTTCGAGCTTCAGAATAAGAGCTGGATTACGCCCGGCGTGCTGGCAAAGGCGGGCTGCCACGTATCCATCATCACGGATTCGCCGGTCATTCCGCAGAAGTATCTGCCCATCTGCGCGGGTTTGGCCGTGAAGGCCGGCATGGACCCGTTTGACGCGTTCCGCGCCATCACCATTTGCCCCGCCGAGCACATCGGCATTGCCGACCGCGTGGGGTCGCTGGAGGTGGGCAAGGATGCGGATATCGCCATCGCCGACGGTTGTCCGTTCGAAATTGCTACAAGAATGAAGTACGTATTTATCGACGGCGTGAACGTGCTCGAATGCGAATAATGAAAAAGAGGAAGCGCAAATGAGATTTCGTCAGGTACATCTGGATTTCCATACCTCCGGCCTGATCCCGGACATCGGCGGACGCTTCTCGAAGGAGCAGTTTCAGAGGGCGCTGAAGCTCGGCCACGTCGATTCCATTACCGTTTTCTCCAAGTGCCATCATGGCTGGGCCTATCATCCCTCAAAGGCCAACACGATGCACCCCAACCTGAAGTTTGATCTTCTGGGTGCGCAGCTGGAGGCCTGCCGCGAAATCGGCGTGAATGCGCCGGTGTACATTTCCGCGGGTCTGGATGAAAAGGAGGTGCTCAACCATCCTGAGTGGCTGAACGTGGACCCGGAGAACCGGGGCGGCAACTACCTGAGCGGGGCCTATTACCACCTTATGTGTTACAATACGCCGTACCTGGACAGGCTCATCTCGCAGGTTGAGGAGGTCATGGAGCGTTACAATCCCTGCGGCGTGTTTCTGGATATCTCCAGCGAGCGCATGTGCGTGTGCGGCAGCTGTGTGAAGTCGATGCTCGAAAAGGGAATGGATCCCACGAACATGGACGACGTACGCCGCCACGGCAGAGATGTCTACAAAAACTACTGTCTGCGCGTGGAAAAGGCCGTGCGCAAGTATTCAAAGACGGCGACCATCTTCCATAACGCCGGGCACATTGCCCACGGAAGGCGCGACATTGCCGGCTACGATACCCATCTGGAGCTGGAAAGCCTGCCCACCGGCGGCTGGGGCTACGATCACTTTCCCATGTCGGCGGCGTATGTGCGCACGCTGAATAAGCCGTTTCTGGGCATGACGGGCAAGTTCCACACCACGTGGGGCGAGTTCGGCGGGTTCAAGCATCCCAATGCGCTGATTTATGAAACGGGGCTGTCGCTGGCCTGCGGCGCGGCGATTTCCGTGGGCGATCAGCTGCATCCCTCGGGCGAGATGAACGAAAGCACGTATCGCCTGATCGGCAGGGCCTACGAGCTGGTCGAAAAGAAGGAAAGGTGGTGCGAGGGCGCGAGGAATCTGGCCGACATCGCCGTGCTCAGCTGCGAGGCGATTCTGGGCGGCGGACGCAATGGCACCGGAACCGACAGCAATGCCGGCGCAAGCCGCATGCTGCTGGAGGGTAAGCACCTGTACGATTTCATCGACGAGGAAACCCCGTTTGAAAACTATAAGCTCGTCATCCTGCCCGATCAGATTCTGTTGTGCGACGTACTGGCTGCGCGCCTCAAGGCCTACCTTGCCGGGGGCGGAAAGCTGCTTCTGACCGGCTATTCTGGCTTAAATTTCGACAAAACCGCCTTTGCGCTGGACGTGGGCGCGGAGTATGACGGCGCGAGCAAGTACACGCCGGATTACATGATCCCGAATTTCGACGCCGTGAACGGCCGCACTGAATACGTGATGTATTCCGCTGGACAGAAACTCAAAAATGTCACCGGCACAGTGCTGGCCTACCGGCAGAAGCCGTACTTCAACCGCGGGCCGTTCCATTTCAGCTCGCATCAGCACACGCCAAACGACGGATCCGCGCCGAAGGAGCCTGCCGCCGTCGTAACGGGAAACGTCGCCTACATTGGCTGGAGCATTTTTGAGGACTATGCGACGAAGGGCGAGCTGATTGATCGTGAGCTGGTGCTCAGGGCCATCGACTGTCTGCTCGGCGATGAGCGCACCTTGCGTACGACGCTGCCTGACCGCGGCGTGGTAACCGTTGCCCGGCAGGGAACTCGCCATGTCGTGCATCTGCTGTTTGCCCATACCACCGTTCGCGGCAGGGGCATCGAGGTCATCGAGGATGCCGTGCCCGTCATGAACGTGTCCGTCTCCCTGCGCCTCCCCGCCGCGCCCCAAAAAGTCTTCCTCGCGCCCGAGGAGACCCCCATTCCCTTCGCATGGGACGGCGAACGCGCGTCCTTCACCGTGCCGCAGGTGCTGCTGCACCAAATGGTCGTCTGCGAGTAATCCGCCGCACGGACTGCAGACTTCCTTCACCCCATACGCGCAAAGGGTCTGCGGCAAAGCTCTGCCGCAGACCCTCTGCGCGAGGATTCAGCGAGAGGACAACCTCGTTCCCATCGCTTTTTCGCGCGCTTCCATTTCCGTTACGATTTTTACGCCGGCGCTGGTGCCGATTCGGGTCGCGCCCGCTTCAATCATGGCCAGCGCGTCATCCAGCGAACGGATTCCGCCGGCCGCCTTTACGCCAATGGCATCCCCCACCATGCGCTTCATCAGCCGGACGTCCTCAACCGTCGCGCCGCCGGTGCCGAAACCGGTAGAGGTCTTGATGAAGTCCGGGCGAACGCGCAGCGCGATTTCGCAAAGATGCTTTTTCTCGTCCTCGTTCAGATAGCAATTCTCGAAAATCACCTTGCTCAGGCGATTGTGCTCCCTGCAAATGCCAACGATGCGGCGCATCTCTTCCTCAATGAAATCCCAGCAGCCGCTCTTGAGCTTTCCTATGTTGATTACATAGTCGATTTCATCCGCGCCGTCCTCAATAGCTCTTTCCGTTTCATAGCACTTGACGGCGAGTGTCGTCTGTCCCAGCGGGAAGCCGATGGCGGCGCCCACGTGAACGCCGCTGGTTTTGAGCGCCTCGCGGCACAGCGCGACGGGCGCGGAATTGATGGCGACCATGGCAAAATGATACTGGTCGCTTTCCCTGCAGAAGGCGGTAAGCTCGGCATCGGAGACAAAGGGCTTCAGCAGGGTTTGATCGATCATCCGGGCAAGAGTATGACTATCCAGCCTGCACATTTGGCAGCATCCTTTCTTGAAAAAAGGTTCATGCAAGAATCACTTCCACATTCAAAGCCCTGATGGCATTCAGCTCATCCTCCGGTATGGAGGCATCCGTAACAATCACGTCAAGCTCGGTCGTGTCGGCAAAATGAGCAAAGCTTTTGCGGCCGAACTTGTTTCCGGTAGCCAAAAGGATGGTTCGATCGGCAGAAGCGATCATGCGTCGTTTAATATCGGCGTGATTTAAATCGGGAGTAGACAGCCCGTCCTTCGCGGTAATGCTGTTGGTTGCTACAAACGCCTTATCAACGTGCAGCGCCTTAAGCTGCTCCACGGCAGATGGGCCAAGCGTGCAGTGATACCCATTTCGCACAACGCCGCCCAGCAGTACAACTCTGCAGTCGTCGTGCTTTTCCATTGCGAGTGCAATATCAAGGTCGTTGGTAACGACGGTCAGATGCTTGGCCGTAATCACCTCCGCAAAAACGGACAGGGTGGATCCGGTATCGAGAATAATGGTGTCGCCATCCTCAATCAGCTTATTGGCGCAGGCGGCAATGCTTCGTTTTTCCGGCAATCGACTCGTGCGTTTTTCGTGATTGTTCTGTTCAAAGTTCACCTTTGCAATGGAAACGGCTCCGCCATGCGTACGCTTAAGCAGGCCGCGCTCCGAAAGCCGATTCAAATCATTGCGAATGGTTGCATGAGACACTCCGAAAATCTCGACCAAGTCATCAACCAAGATTTTTTGATCCTGAGACAGCATTTGCAGAATCCGATTCTGACGTTCCTCTACGAAAACGGCGTTTTGCTCAGCCATAAGGCTCCTCCTGTTCGCAGCGTTCCAACGTGTCTGCCAAACGCAGCTGGGCGCTCATCATATGCTTCCACGCCTCCTGCCGGTTGGCGTGGGGCTGACAGGGAGACGCGCCCGCCTGCATGTCGGGAACCCCTGTGCCGTCCTCATTATACACGCCGATCATCATTCCTGCAACCACCGCACTGCCCCATAAGGCCGTATCCGACTGCGCCAGCGGCCGATATTCCATTTGCAGCGCATCGGCCTTCATTTGGCAGAACAGCCGGTTTTTGGCTCCGCCGCCGCTGCCAAGAACAACGCCGCCCGCCGTGATGGCCGATGACGAAAGTAAAATTTCGTGATAATGCCGGTATTCCGCGGCAATGCTCTCCAGCACGCTCCGATACATTTCCCCCGGACCATGGTTCCATTTCAGGCCACACCACGCGCCCGGCATTCGGGGACTGGCCGGACAGGCTCTGCCTGCAAAATGCGGAACGAAGCGCAGACCCCGGCTGCCCATCGGCACGTCCCGCGCCAAGGCCTCCAGCTCGTCATACGTTTTGCCCAGCAGCTGACGAACCCAGCGAATGCATAAGCCCCCGCCGCCAATGTAGGCCAAGGGCGTATACAGTCCGTCCAGAACGGAGCGCATATACAATAGGGTGCGGTACTGCGTATCCGGCACAAAGCGCCGAGTGCTCATGGCAAGCACGGACGCCGTTCCCGCCACGTCCAGCGCCATATCCGGGCGAACGATGCCCGCTCCAAGCGCGGAGGCCGCGGTATCGCCGCAGCCGGCGGCAACGGGAATGCCTTCAATCAAGCCGCAGCGCTCGGCTGCCTCGCGCGTCAGAACTCCGATTTTCTCCGTGGGGCGAAGAATCGGCGGCAGCTTGGCGCTTACGTCGCCGAAGGCATGCGTCAGGCCGTCATCCCAGCGCCGGTTTTCGTTGTCGGCAAAGCCCGTAAAATGCAGATGCGTATCGTCCGTATACGCCTGCCCCGTTCCGCACAGGCGCAGGCTCAGGTACGCGCTCAGGGTTACAAAGGCATGGGTTTTCCGCCACACCTCCGGCTGCTCGTTCATCCACCACAGCATTTTCGGGCCGTGATGATTGGTCACGCAGCCGCCGCTGAGACGAATGATGGCCTCCTCCTGCGTCTGCATGCGCTTCATCCAGCCTTGGCAGCGATTGTCCAGCCATGAATCATACGGCGTCGTGGCCTCGCCCCGGCCGTCTACGCCGATCACGCCCGCCATTTGTCCGTCAATGCCGATGGCCGCTACGTCGCCCGGGCAAACGCCGGAGGCCTCCATCACGCCGCGTATGGCCTCCAGCACGGAGGCATACAGCTCGTCCGGATCCTGCTCGATTGCATCTGCGCGATAGAGAAGGCGCGTATCCGCCAGATGACTGGAAACCAGCATTCCGTCCGTTTGATACAGACCCGCCCTCGTTCCCTGCGTTCCGGCGTCCACCCCAATCAGATACTTCATGTTCATTCATCCCCGTGTACGCACGGCGGGAGAGGGTTCTCCCCCGCCGTGCCCTGTGGTGATTAGAAGGTTCCGTTGTAGAGGTTGTTGTACCACTCAATGTAGGTGTCGTAGCCGTAGGTCTCCAGTTTGGCAAGATACGCATCCCAGCTTGCGTCGGTCACGCCGTTGAGCACGCTCTCGGCGATGAAGGCTTTGATGGCATCCGCCAGACCGTCGGTGCCGAAATCCAGCGTTTCCTGCTGCTCAGCGGTTACGATGGTCTGAGGCATGGTCTCGTCAATGTAGGGCAGCATCTTGTTCACGGCCATCGTACGCACGGTGAGGTTGGCGGTGGTGTCGCTCAGATCGGCGGCAAGTCCCTTGAGCAGCAGTGGATAGTGGTTGTTGTAGCCGATGTAGTTGCCCAGCGTGGAGTCGTTGGTAATGCCCACCAGCATGTCGTAGCCGGCGGCCTTCAACTCCTCATCGGTGGGCTGCTTGGCAATCATGTCGCCGTTTTCGGCCTTCACCCACATCACGCCCTCTTCGCCGCGGAATACAAAGCGGGCGACCTCCTCCTGGCACAGGTAGTCGTAGTACTTCAGCGCAGCCTCCACGTTTTTGCAGGCTTTGGTAATGACAAAACCGTTGCGGTTGGCGCGAATGGGCGCATTACCCTTGACGCAGGGCGTATAGCCCTCTGCGGCATAGGGCGTCACGGAGTCATACTGCAGCTTGTCGCCGCTGTTGATGTAGGTGTAGGGCGCCCAGCCGTAGAAGGTGCCGACCTTCATGGCATCCAGATTTGCATAGTACTGATCCTGTGTCTGGCTGAGACCCTCAATGTTGATGAGGCCCTCCTGTCCCCACTGATACATGGTTTCCAGGAACAGACGGAATTCGGGCGTGTTCACGGCAGCAACTACCTCGCCGTCCTCCACCATATAGAAAGCGCCGTCCTGAATGGGGAGGCCGAAGGCAGCGGCGTAGTTGGTAATGTTGGCGGCATAGTGGTTGTTGCAGAAGTCCAGCGGAATCTCGTTGGTGGGATCGCCGTCGCCATCCGCATCGCCGTCACGGAACGCAACCAGCACCTCGTAGAACTCCTCCAGCGTAGTGGGCATATCCAGACCAAGATTGTCCAGCCACTGGGTGTTAATCCACTGGGTCGCCTGCACCTTGTGGGTGTCCGCGCCCATGGCACCGCTCATCAGGCCGTAGATGTTGCCGTCGGGATAGGTCAGAAATTCGCGCCAGCCGGGAACGTTGGTCTCGTACAGCTCGTAAATGTTCGGCGCGTACTCCTCGAGCAGGTCATTGAGGGGCACGAACAGGCTGGCGTTCTGCACGATCATGCTGTCGGTCATGTTGTAGCCGATGAAGAAGGCATCCGGAAGGTCGCCGGCAAGCAGCACGGCCAGCTGCTCGGAGTGCGTGCCCTCCTTCAGAGCAACGCAGTTCACGTGGATGCCGGTAGCTTCTTCAGCGGCGGCAACCCAGTGCTTCTCTTCGAAGTTTTCCAGCGTGTCGTTCTGAGAGGTCGTCACAACGATGGTCAGCTCCACGGACGCGTCTTCCGCCAGCGCCGGGATGCCGGTGAGAATCATCAGCATCACAAGAAGCAGACACAGGTATCGAGGGCTTTTCATGGGAATACCACCTTTCGGTTTATTTTCAAAGGGAATACCATCCCTCTGAGCTCAAGTCTTAATCAGCCCTTCAGCGAGCCGATCATAACGCCCTGCACAAAGTATTTCTGCAGGAAGGGATATACGCACATCACGGGCAGCGTGGAAACCACAATAATCGCATATTTGATGACCTGCATAATGCGTCCAAGCTCAGCGGCGGATTCCGGGTCGCCCACCTCGACACCCGTGTCCGTCAAAAGCATCTGCCGGAGCACCAGCTGCAGCGGATGCTTCTGCGCATCCGTCGTATAAATCAGCGCGTTGAAATAGCTGTTCCAGTAGCCGACCGCCAGATACAGCGCAATGACCGCAACGATGGCCTTGCTCAGCGGCACCGCAAACTGCACAAAGAAGCGCAGATTGCCGCAGCCGTCAATGAAGGCAGACTCGCGCAGCTCCTCCGGCAGGTTCGATTGGAAGAAGGTGCGAATCAGAATAATGTTGTATACCGATACGCTGCCCAAAATAATCAGAATCGCGCGGGTGTTCAGAAGCCCCAGCGACTTCACCACCAGATAGCTGGGAATCAGGCCGCCGGAAAAGTACATGGTAAACACGTACAGTCCCATGATGAGCTTTCGCCCCGGCAAATCCTTCCGGGAAAGCGCATAGCCGCCGGAAAGACAGGCAAACAGACCCAGCAGCGTGCCAAGCACGACGTAAAGGAGGGTGTTGCCGTAGCCTCGCCAGATGCGCTGATCACCAAACACGTATTCATACCCGTCCAGATTAAAGCCCTCCGGCCACAAAAGCATTCTGCCGGAATTAACCGCCGTCGGATGCGAGAAGCTGGCTACCAGCACAAAATACACCGGATACAGGCACAGAAGCACAATGAGGGAAAGCAGGATATAGGAAAGGATATCCGTAATTCGATCGCCCTTGGAAATTCTTTTCATGCCGCTGCGCCTCCTTTACCACAGACTGGTTTCCGAGAGTCTCCCGGAAACGGAGTTGACGATGGTCAGGAACAGGAAGTTGACCACATTATTGAACAGGCCGATGGCCGCGCCATAGCTGTACTTCATGCCGGTCAAGCCCTGCTTGTAATTGTAGGTGGAAATTACTTCCGACACGGATACGTTCAGGCTGTTCTGCATCAGGAAGGTTTTTTCAAAGCCGACGGACATGATGGAACCGCAGCGCAGAATAAGCATAATGATGATTGTGGGCATGATGGAGGGAATGTCGATATGCCAAATGCGCTGCACCTTGGATGCGCCGTCAATCATGGCTGCCTCGTGCAGGCCGGGGTCCACGCCGGAAAGCGCCGCCATGTAGATGATCGAGCTCCAGCCCATATCCTGCCATACGCCCGACCATACATACATGTGCCGGAAGTATTTGGCCTCGCCCATAAAGTACGCGCCCTGCCCGCCGAACGCTCGAATCAGGCCGTTGACCCAGCCGGAATTGATGGAAAAGAAGCAGCTGAGCATGCTGACCAGCACCACGACGGAGATGAAGTACGGCAGATAGGTAATCGTCTGCGCCACCCGGCGAAACCTGCGGGAGGGCAGATTGTGCATGACCAATGCCAGCAGAATGGGAATCGGAAAGCCCACCGCAAGGCTGTACAGGCTCAGTATGACCGTGTTTTTGATGGTCGTTACGCCCACGGGCGTTTCGAAGAAATACTGAAACCACTTCCAGCCGACCCACAGGCTTCCCGTGATGCCGTCGGCGAACGTAAAGTCCTTGAAGGCAATCTGCACACCGTAAATCGGCACATAGCAGAAGAGAACCAGATACATGGCCGAAGGAATCAGCAGAACATACAGCGCCGCATTGCGCCGCATCATTTTCAGGGTTCCTCTCATCGTATTTTGCCAGCTGCCTGTGACCAAATGAATCCCTCCTCGATTTCAAAGCGCATTACCAGAACGTGCCGTAGCCCTTTTCGAACATTTCCCGGCAGCGCGCATACGCATCCTCAGGCACTGCGGTCAGCTCTCCGGACTTGACCGGAAGCAGCCTGTCGCCCGCCACCTTCGGATCGGTGCAGGCCGTATCGTGCCGATAGGGCTCGCGCTGCTCAGGAATGCGGAAATCCGGCACCGCAAACGGCTCGCCGCCCAAAAGAATCGAACGGTAGGCAAGGAAGCCGGGCAATGCCATATCCATGGCCTGATACACGTCAATGGCGTAGCGCCTGCATTCCTCCCTGCCCCGGATGCTGCCTAAAAAGCACTCCAGCATGTAATAAATGCTGTGTCCCAGCTCCTCCGGAAGATCGGTTCGAGCCGTCAGCGGCTTGGCGCAGTAGACCTCATGCGCATAATCCCCGTACATGTTTTTTCGCTCAAAGGGATATTCGCGCACAACATGAAGCCTTGTAAAATCATACTTGTCCGTTTCCATGCTGCCGTTTTCGCAGAAGATGGAATAGTGCGGCGAATACGGCCGCTTCAGATTCCCATGCAGGCTCTTGGCCATCCCCCCGCCGGACAGCTGCATCAGCTCGATGGCTGCGCTCCCGGCGCGTGCGCCCATGGAACGAAGCGTGGGATGCGTGGGAATCTCCATGCCGTTTACGCGAACGGCACGCTGGCCGGTAACAAACATCAGCGGGCCAATGGAATGCGTGCAATAGAAGGTGGAGGGCGCATAGTTGCGCCAGCTCTTGGGGTCGCCATGCGTCAGGCGCGGCCAGTTGTGGGACAGATCGTTGATGAACACGGCCTCTGCGGCCATCACGCTGCCCATTTCTTCGCTCTCGTACAGGCGGCGCATTTCCAGCACATGCTCCATGAAGCAGTAGTTCTCGGCGTAATTGTACACAAGACCGCTCTGCTCCACGGCCTCCACAAGCTCGACGGCTTCACTCAGCGCCTGCATAGGCAAAAGCTCGCTCAGCACGTTTCTGCCTGCCTTCAGGCAGCGAATCGCCCAGGGTGCATGCTCGGTTGCATAGTTGCACAGCACCACGGCGTCGCTCGGCACGTCGAGCAAATGCTCCGGGTCGCTCATGTACACAATTCCGCTTCCCGCGCCTGCCTCCTCCGCGCCGCGGCGGAATCGCTCAACTACCGGCTCATACCCATCGCAGACGGCGACAACCTCTGCATCCGGATGATGAAACAGTCCCGCCTTTCGGCAGATTTCCAGCGCGCGCGACGCGCCGAAAAACGCAATGCGAATTTTGCTCACAGCGACCCCTCCTTACCCGCGAATCAGCCCGCCGTTGCTCTGCGCCACCCTGCCATACCACCTTGCCGAATCCTTCGGAATGCGCTCCAGCGTTTGAAAATCGGTATAAATCAGGCCGAAACGGTCGGAATACCCCGTGCGCCACTCAAAGTCATCCAGAAGCGTCCACACAAAGTAGCCGCGCCCGTCCACGCCATCGGCAATGGCGCGTCCAAAGGCCTGAATGTAGCGCTCCAGCATATCGATGCGGTTTGGATCGTGAACCTCGCCGTCAAGACTTACCCAGTCATGGCATGAAATGCCGTTTTCGGTGATATAGAAGGGCAATTTATAGCGCTCATACAGGAATTTTGGTGCCCAATACAGCACCTCCGGCGTGATGGGCCAGCCGCAGGCCGAGCGTGCATGCCCCCACGTGCGCTCCAGATCAACCCATCCGCCCCTGCCGTCTGATTTGACCGGGCGTCCGTTATAAATATTCTGCGCATAGAAGTCCAGCGGCTGGCACATGGTTTTCAGGTCATCGGGCTTGATAACCGGCATATCCGCCCTCATGGCCTCCGCCGCCTCGGCAGGATATTCGCCCCGCATGACCGGGTCACTCCACCAGCTCACACTCCAGAACGGCGCCGCCGGGTCAACATGGAAATACGCTCTGCGGGCGGCCTCAATATCCTCGGGCGAATCGGTTGCAGGAATCGTGCTGCTGCAGGTGGGCGCATAGCCGACCTGCATATTGGGCGAGGCGGCGCGAATGGCCTGCACGCCAAGACCGTGAGCCAGCATGACATGATGCGCCATGGTCAGCAGCTCCCTGCGCGAGCGCTTAAGCCCGGGCGCGTCGATTCCGCTTTCGTAGCCGCTGCCGATAAAGCACTGCGGCTCGTTGAGCGTCATAACATGCTTCACGCGGTCGCCGAGCCTTCGCATCACGATGTCCGCATAGTCGGCATACCACATGGGGCTTTCGGAATTCAGCCAGCCGCCGCGGTATTCCAGCGCCGTGGGATAGTCCCAGTGGAACAGCGTCATATACGGCTCAATGCCCTTTTCCAGCATGGTGTCGAGCAGCCGGCTGTAAAAATCGAGACCGGCCTCATTGATTTTGCCCGTTCCCTCGGGCAGGATGCGGGACCACGAAACCGAAAATCGCAGCGCGGGAATGCCAAGCTCCTTCATCAGCGCCAGATCCTGCGGATAGCGATGATAAAAATCGCAGGCCACGTCCGCATGATGCGCGCCGTAGATTTTGCCGGGCACGCGGGTAAAATCGTCCCATATGCTTGAACCGCGCCCTTCCTCCTTCACGCCGCCCTCCCACTGAAAGGAGGCCGTCGCTGCGCCCCATGCAAATTTTCCAGGAAACCTCATGGCAATTCCTCCTTGCGGCTTTTTACAGGCATCGTGTCTCCCAGCCGAAAACCTCGGCCACCTTCAGCAGCTGCGGCTTTACGTCGCCGCGGATAATCAGGCTGTGGTGCGAGCACAGCGCGTCCATTACGGCGTGACCATCCCTGTAGCGAATAAGCGCACCGTTTCGGCAGTCCGAGCCGGGATACTGCACATATCCCTCCAAATTCGCCTCAATGATGCTCAGCTTCCTAAAGCCTGGATAAATCTTCGCAAGCGTGACCTTGCCCTCGGGAAGGCGCGCGTCAATCGCGATGGCGTCGTCGCCAACAATCTCCAGCACCTTGGGACGCACCGTCCACTCCGTGCAGAAGCTGCGGGGCACAAAGCCGAAGTATCCGCAGTGCACGCCCAGCGCGCAGTTGTCGGAATCCGGAATATCCGGGAAACGGTCAATTTTTTCGTGCGCCAGCGCCGCCATGCCCACGAGGAACGGATACAGGTTGGTCATCATCATGGGCTGACCGATGGAGCGATACAGGATGTAGGTAGACAGCATGGAAAGCGTGTCGCCCTCACAGGCCCAAATGATGTCATCCAGCTCAAACAGCATGTTCCACGCAAGGCACGGGGTAGTATCGCAATGGAACGACTCGTTCAGGCAGTTGGAACCGACCGCCTCGACGCCGCCAATCTCATTTATCACGTTCTTTACGGCCACATACAGCTTGGCCGCCTTCCGCAGGCACGCAGGCGACACGCCCTCGCTGTGCGGCCGAAAGCGCTCCAGCGCCGCCTGCGCCTCGGCGTCCGGCACGGCGCGCGCCTGCCCGCACAATTCCTTCCAGCTGCGGTAGATGATTTGGCAGCCAAGCCTCTCCTCCATGGTCTGCGTGCTCTGATTTTCCCACCAATAGAATTTTTTGAAGATATTGGCCTGCATGCCCTCGCCGGGCGAATCCTGAAACACCAGGAACCTTGCGCCCGACAGGCTGCGGCGCACGGCAAGTGCGCGCAGGATGGTTTTGCCCAGCTCCACGCTGTAGGGAGAAAAAACGGTCAGGCCAAGATCCCTCATATAGGTGATAATCTCCCAGTCCCACATTTCAACCGTGCCGAAGCGGGAGGTAATCACCAGCATGGGATATTTCCGATATGCCTTCAGCTCATCATCGTGGCGGAAGGCCGCAAAAATCATCTGGGGAAACAGGATGGCAGCCGCCCTTTCGTCAATCGGCGCGCCCACGGGCACGGCAGGCAGAAGCTCCGCCGTATCGCCGTACAGCTCCTCGATTTTGCGTATCTGCTGCGCATATTCCTGTTTTTCGCGTTCGTTGATTTCTTCAAAATAGACCGGAGCCAGACAGACCTTCTTCATACTCGTTGCCCTCCTCAATCGAAGCAAATCACATGCTTCAGACCCTCCGCGCGCGCCGCCTGATCAAATGCATCCAGAATTTCATCAAAGGAATGCGTGTGCGTAATCAGACCCTTTGCATTCAGCCGTCCCTGCCGAATCAGCGCAAGCACGCGCGCATACTGTTCCAGACTGGAGCGGGTAGAGCCCGTCAGAATCAGTTCGCGGTAGTGCACAAGGTTGGTATCGATGGCAACGGGCTGCTTTCCTGCGGGAATTCCGCCAAAGAAGCTCACTCTGCCATGAATGTTCGTCAGCGTTACCGCCTGCGCCTGTGCCTGCGGCGAGGGGCATGCCACCACCGCGATGTCCGCCCCGAGTCCGCCGGTCGCCTCCCATACCGTTTTTTCTATGTCGCGGCTCAGGCACGTGACGATGCCGGGCACGAGCTCACCCGCGGCCTTCAGCCTGTCGGCCTCCAGATCCGCCATGATCACGTTCACGCCGTTCAGCCCCAGCAGCATGGCATGACCGACGCCAATGGGGCCTGCGCCAATCACCAGCGCGGTTTCGCCGGGTCGGGGCATCAGCTTTTCGCAGCCGTTAAAAATGCAGGACAGCGGCTCTGCCACCGCACCCTCGGCAAAGGAAATCTCCTCAGGAAGAACGATCAGGTTCCCGGCGGCGACGGAGCTTGCCGGCACACGAACATACTCGGCAAAAGCGCCGTCAAAGGTAACGCCGAAGGCCTCGTAATCCCTGCACAAATGCCGGTATCCCCGCAGGCAGCAGGCACATACGCCGCAGCCCGTGTTTGGCTGCACGGCAGCGCGCATACCCGCTTCATAACGGCGCACACCCTCACCCACGCTTTCGATTACACCCGCAAACTCATGTCCCAGCGTAAGGGGATGCTGCTCGGAGGCCGCCTTGGCACCGTTTTTCCACATGCGCACATCGGTTCCGCAAATGGAAGCCGCCTTTACTCGAACGACAACCTCTCCAGCACCGGGTACAGGTCTTTCCTGAGAGACAAGCCGAAGATCGTTTGCGCCATACAATTTGAGCGCTTTCATCGCTTCATTCACTCCTTCGTGCGGGGATAAACAACCCTTCCCGTTTGAATGGCTTCGTTGCCGGCATTGACGATGCGCACGGCCATCAGCCCATCCAGTCCGCCTACGCGGGGCGGCTCACCGGTGCGCACGGCATGGATAAAGGCTTCATCCTCGCGCAGATACGCATCCTCAAACAGCGTGCGCCAGCTGTCGATGAACGGCTGAGTGGTCTGTCCGTCCACGGTAAGGGAAAGAAACTCCTTATCGCTGCGCGCCACGCGAATCACGCCCCTGTCACCCACCAGCTCCACGGCGGCATCGTAGCCGTATTTCACGTAAGCCGCGCCGTCAATCACCAGCTGAACGCCGTTTTCAAATTCGCCGCACAAAAGCAGGCTGTCGTAATAATCCGGCCATTCCTCCTTGACCTCCGCATTGCGGAAGTTGCCGCCCAGCGCAAACAGACGCTTGATTTCGTTGCCGGCAAACCAGCGCGCAGAATCGATGTCGTGGCTGTTGACCTCGGCAAGAATGCCGTTTGAGGCCTTCAGATCATACATCCACGGCTGGGGTCTGCTCGGACCCCGCGTATGGGAATGAATCTGCACCAGCCTGCCGATGGCGCCGGAATCCAGCAGTTCCTTGGCCTTTTCAAAGCTGCGGTCAAACCGGCGCATGAAGCCAAGCTGCAGAACGACACCTCTTTCGCGCACGGCAGAAAGCATGCGCGCGCACTCCTCCTCCGTAATCGCCATGGGCTTTTCACAGAAGATCGGCTTTCCCTTCGACGCGCAGAATTCCACAATCTCACAATGCAAATGCGTGGGCGATACAATCACAACGGCGTCCACATCAGGCAAAACAGCTGCCTTACGAAAATCCGTATACCATGCGGACAGGCCGAATTCTTCCGCCGCGGCGCGGGCCGCCTCCGGATTGCTGTCGCAGACCGCCGCCATATACGCATTCGATATGCGCCCGAAATAGTTGCGCGCATGAATCATGCCAGCACGACCGCAGCCGATAAGAAGGATTCCGATCTTTCGTTTGGCATTCATTCGTTATCACCTTCTTTTGTTTTCTATCACATTGTAGCATATAAGCTTTCGTATGTCAATGTATTATTGTCATTTATTTTTGTTTTTTCGCACAGCCCGGCAAAACGAGTTTTTTCTCTCGAAACAGAAATCCATTCGAAAGCCTTCAGGGCATAAGCAATGCATTCAAAAAAAGCCGCCCCGCAGCAAAACGAAGCAGCTTTTTTCGGCATAAGCCTTCAGCCTTCTATTTTTATGGAATTGAGAAATATGGAATTGAGAAAGCACCGGCACGCCCGGTCATCAGGAATTTTCGGGAACGGCAAGCACTGCCGGGAACACAAACTGGTCGGATTCGGTAATCACCACGTCCATCTCGTCCTCGTCGTCGCTGTCGGCAAGCTCTGCTTTTGTCCAGTCCCCGTCGGCCATCTGACCGTGGTCGTTGGATCCCCATGCAAGAAGCGTGCCGTCGTCCCGAAGCAGAAGAACGAATGCGTCGCCGAACGCAAGCGCTCGGGCGTTTTCAAACAGGCGAATCGGCGTGCTTCCATAGGAAACCAGCGGCCCGTCCACGACCGACGCGACAGGGTCGCCGTTTTCGTCGTACAGCATCACGTAGGAATACACCGTGCCCCACAGATACGCCTCTCCGCCTTCCGTAATCGCTCCGGAGGTCGTCAGTCCCGCGGAAAACGTTTGAATGCCGGTCAGCGCCAGCGGCGTGGGGGTTTCCACCCAGCCGTCCACGCCGGTACCCAAGCGCCCGTCCGTTCCGGCCGCGCCCCAGATGTACAGCGTTCCGTCTTCCGTCTGCGCCATGCGCGTCTGCCCGCACGCGTCGATTCCCGCCGCGCATTCAAGCCTCCTCACGCTATCCGCCGCTTCGTTCGCAACGGCGGCGGAAGCCGTCGCTTCGTCCGTGTCGTCCGCGTCGGGATATTCGTACACCTCGCCGGTTTTCAGGCGAACGAGTATGAAATCCACGCCCACGGCGGCCTCCGCGGCGTTTTCACAGAGAAGGTGCATTTCCTCGCCCGTACCCCATGCATAGACTTCTCCGCTCTCGGCTACAAGCACGGCGCGCTCCTCGCAGGCGTCCATTGAGAGGACGTTTTCATGCAGAAGCGCGGGGGCCTCTGCACGTGCATCGGAAACGCCGGGAAGCTGACCGGAGCGATTGTCGCCCCAGCCGTACAGAGCGCCGTCCGCCGTAAGCGCCAGCGAGAAATTGCGCCCGCAGGCAACGGAGACGGCGTTTTCGAACGCCTTTACGAGCTCTGTCACGCGCGAATCCGTCTCTGAGGGGAGGCTTTCCCCGCGAACATTAGAGCCCCATGCCCACACGTTTCCGCTTTCGTCTACGGCCAGCGCGTGCGCGCCGCCCGCCGACATGGCCGTGAAGCCCTCTGCCGCCGCGCCGCAGGCCAGAAGCAGCGCCGTGCAGATTGCCAATATCCTCTTCGTCATTTCGATTTCTCCTGCTCGTTCAGCCGACATGCCGCACAGCCGCCTTCGCCGGTTTCGCGCAGGGAGGCGGGGAGCTGCCGACCTACGCGGCGCATGGCGTCGATCACCTCGTCCGCAGGCATAATCAGCCCCACGCCCGAGAGCGCGAGGTTGGCGGCGCACACGGCGTTTGCGACGCCGACGATGTTTCGGTATACGCACGGCACCTCCACCAGTCCCTCCACCGGGTCGCATACCAGCCCCAGCAGGTTCATTCCGGCGAAGCCTGCCGCATCCGCGCAGGCCTCGGGTGTTCCGCCGCCCAGATCGCACAGCGCCGCTGCAGCCATGGCGCTTGCTGTGCCGCACTCGGCCTGGCAGCCGCCCTCTGCGCCGGAAATGCCGGAGCGTAGCGCGATAACCTTTCCGAAGCCGGCCGCTGTAAACAGCGCGCGCACGAGCTGCTCGTCCGTGTAGCCCTTTTCCTCCTGCGCCGCAAACAGCGCCGCAGGCAGCACGCCGCACGCGCCCGCCGTGGGTGCGGCCACGATGCGCCCCATGCAGGCGTTGCATTCTGCCGCCGCCAGCGCGTAGGCACTCGCAGCGCCGAGCGCGCTCCCAGCAAACGTCCTGCCCGCGCGCACGGCGGCAAGCAGCCGCGCGGCCTGTCCGCCCACGCGCCCGCTCATCGAGCGCGCGTCCGGGTTCAGCCCTTCCTTTATGCTGTCGCGCATGACGTTCAGGCTGTTCGTCATGCGGCGAATGGCGGCCTCGCGCGCGTCTGCATCCTCGGCGAAGTCGTCCAGAACGGCCTCGGGGAAGCCGCCCTTTTCGTTGGCTCGATTCACAAGCTCCTGAATAGTGGTATAATCATGCATCGCACAGCCCTCCCTTACAGCCGCCTTAAAAGGTTCGCGGTGCGAATACCGCGCAGCCGGCGAATCATGCTCACGCTCTCCTGATCGGGCGCGTTGTCGGTTTCGATTACCATCACCGCATCGCCGCCTGCCGAGCGGCGGAATACCTGCATTGTGGCGATATTCACGTTCAGCGCGGCGATGAGGCTTGAGACATTTGCAATCACGCCCGGCTCGTCGGTGTGGCAGATAACCAGCGTGTCCAGCTGACCGCTGAAGGCGACGCTCATGCCGTTGAGCCTTTCCACGCGAATCGCACCGCCGCCCACCGAGCACGCGCGCATGGACAAATGCCCGCCGTGCACGCCCGTAAGCTCGATGACTGCCGTGTTCGGGTGCGCGTCCGGAATGTCCTCCAGACGGAACTCATAGGAAAGACCGGCCTCCTTCGCCAGCTCTAGACTGTCGCGCAGGCGAATGTCATCCACCGCCATGCCCATCAGCCCCGCAATTAGTGCCCGGTCGGTTCCGTGACCGCGGTACGTGCGCGCAAACGACCCCGAAAGCGTGATTATCGCCTTCGCGATTTCGTCGTCCATCAGCCCACGTGCCGCACGGCCGATGCGCGCCGCGCCCGCCGTGTGCGAGCTGGAGGGCCCGATCATTACCGGGCCGATAATATCGAATATATCCAAAGGAATTTCACCTCCGTCATTCGCTTCCTGCTTCGTGGGGCGCTTCTATTGTATCACGAATGCCGCCGCCTATACAAGCACCCGCATTTTCCCCGGGGGAAGGAAGGCCGGTTATGCCGTCGGATTCGGTTGATGCTCCCAATGAAAGCGCAGATTCGCCCGAGCCGGGCGTGCGTCGGCTTTAATGGGGAAAGCCGACGGAGCGCCCGGCTTAGGCTGTCGCGCCCTTCGTTTTCAGCCGCGGCGAAGCATTTCGGCGTACGCCATGATGTACGGCCCCACGCCCTTGCCCTCCTGCGGCATGTAGTAGGCCTCGTTCCGATAGTTGTCCTCACCGGATGCGGTGGCGACGAGATACACGTCCGTCAGCGCGTCCTCCTTCAGCTTTTCCTCCGTCAGCCGCACGAACGCGTCCCTTCCGGCCTCGCCCAGATCGGCAGGCAAAAGTCCCAGCCGTGCGCCCTTCTGAAGAGAATAGGCCATCATTGCCGTGCCGCTGCTTTCAGCGCGGTTGCCGTTTCCGGCGGGCTGATCGATCAGGTTGTTCCACAGCCCGGTTTCCGGGTCGCGGAAGCGAAGCAGTGCGCGCGACAGCGCCTCAAAGGCTGCGGAAAGGTCGCGCCGATCGTCTCCGTCCAGGCACTCGAGCACGTCTGCCTGCGCCATCTGGTACCACCCGGATGCGCGCAGCCAGTGAAACGGGCATACGTCGCCCTTTCCGTTTCCGGCATGGTATAAAAGCCCGTTTTTCGGGTTGATCAGGCTCTCGTTCACCCAGCGGAAGCGCGCGGCGATGCGATGAAGCATCTGCGCGTCGCCCGTTTTCCGGGCATAGCGCGCCGGGAAGACCTGGCTCATATACAGCCCGTCCAGCCACACGCGGTAGCGCGGCGGCTTTCCATCGCGCCAGACGTGCCAGTAGTTGCCGCCCAGCGCCTCCTCGGTGTGGCAGGCGTTTTTTCGCGTGAGGTCGTCAAACAGCGCGTCGGCCAGCGCCTTCAGCTCTGCATCCTCGTCCATGAAAAAGGGCAGCAGACTGGCGGTCTTGTAGCAGTCCACGCCGTGATCGGGTGTGTAGCCCGCATATTGGTTCAGGCGGCCGCCGGTCTCCACGGCGTGAAGATAGCGCCTTGCATAGTCGCGATAGCGCGTGCCCGCGCCGGCTTCGTGCATGTAGTACAGGCCCTCCATCACGATGCCAATGTAGTAGCTCCAGTCAAACAGAAACGTTTTGCCCGTTTTCGGGCTTCTGTGTTCGTTGTCCCAGGCGAAAAACCGGTCTTCATCCTCTACGATGGCCTTTGGATCGCCGTCCGGCGCATTCACGGTCAGCTGATCGATAAACGCGCGGGCCCGCCGCATGGCCTCCCGCTCTCTTTCGTTTGACATGTGCATCCCTCCTGCCTTCAGTGTACCCCGCGGCGGCGCGAATGTCAAGCACAAGCGAGAATTCGGACAGGTTGGCGTAAAAAATGAGGGCCTCGGCGCATATGCCTTGCGGCGGACGGCACACGGTGATATACTGAAGCCCGTCAAAAAGGAGGCTTTCCCATGAGTCTGGAGGTACGGAATCTAACCAAGCTCTACGGCGATGTGCGTGCCGTGGATCATTTAAGCTTTGAAGTGACTGCGCCGGGCGCGTTCGGCCTGATCGGGACCAACGGCGCGGGCAAAACCACCACCATCCGTGCGATGCTGGGGCTGCTGGCTGCCGACGAGGGCGAGGCGCTGTGGAACGGACGCCGCATCTCGCGCGATACGCTCGCCTTCGGATACATGCCGGAGGAGCGCGGCATTTACATGAAAACTCCGGTCGTCGAGCAGCTGGTGTATTTTGCCATGCTGCGCGGCATGAGGAAGGCCGACGCGCGCGCAGCCGCCGCAAAATGGATGGATCGGCTGGGCGTGGCGGAATACGCTGCGAAGAACGCCGACAAGCTGTCCAAGGGCAATCAGCAGAAGGTGCAGCTGATCGCCGCCGTAATCAACGACCCTGCGCTGGTGGTGCTCGACGAGCCGTTCAGCGGCCTTGATCCCCTGAACACGGATGTGCTGCGCGAGGTCATCGGCGAGATGGTCGAGGCCGGAAAATTTGTAATCATGAGTTCCCACCAGATGGCGGTGGTGGAGGACTATTGCGAAGGGCTTGTGCTTTTGCATCGCGGGCGCGCGGTGCTGAACGGTCGCCTGCGCGATATTAAGGCAGGCTACGGTCACACGAACCTGATCGTATCCTGCCGCGCGGACGAGCGCCCCGTCGCCGCGGCCTGCGGACTCATCCTGCTTGAAAGCCGCGCAGGCGAGCGCGAATACAAAATCACCGGAGACGAAATGGCACAGAGCTTTTTAAAGGCGCTGGTCGATGCGGGCAACTATCCGGAGAAATTCGTGATCCGCGAGCCCTCGCTGCACGAAATCTTCATTGAAAAGGCGGGTGACGACAAATGAAGCAGTTTTTTGCCGTGTTTCGGTTTACCTATCTGGACGCCGTGCGCAAAAAGAGCTTCCGCGTAACGACGATTTTGCTGCTCGCGGTGATTCTGGCGGCTTGCCTTGTGCCGAGGCTGTTCGGCGACAAGCCGTCCGAGCGCTCCGAAAGCGCGGCCTATTTGCCGGGCGCCGGAGAAACCATCTACTATCTGGATGAAGCGAACGCGATTCCGGGCGGCGCAGAGACGCTGAAGGCCTGCGGCTACGCAGTGGAAATCCTCCGGACGGCCGACGATGCCGACGCGCGTACCCGCGTAGCGGACGACGGAAGCGCCGCGCTGGTTACCGTGAGCGGCGGCGAACGCCCGTCGATTACCGTGACGGTGAAAAATTTCATGTCCGGCTTTTCGAGCGAAACCGTGTCCTCGCTTCTGAGCGGCGCATGGTCGGCCGCAAGGCTGACCGACGCGGGCATGGATGCGGACGCGATTCAGGCCACGCTTGCGCCCCTTTCCTGCGAAACCGAGAGCGCAGGCTCGCTGAATCCGGTCGGCTACGTGCTGGGGCTCGTGCTTTCGATGATGATGTTCTTCGCCGTGTACTTCTATGGCTACGGCGTGGCAAACTCCATCGCGACGGAAAAGACCTCCCGCGTGATGGAAACGCTGATCGTTTCCGCGAAGCCCGCGAGCATCCTCACCGGAAAGTGCGCGGCGATGGGCGCGGTTGGCCTCACGCAAATGGGAGTGCTCGGCGCGTTCGGCGTGCTCTGCGCGCGTCTTTTGATTCCGGAGGGCGTAACCATCGGCGGCGTTCCGCTCACGCTTGAGGGGCTTACCGCGCTGAACGGACTGTATCTGGTGCTGTTTTTCCTCATCGGCTACGCAGTGTATTCGATGATCTGGGCGGTCTGCGGCGCGTCCGTAAGCCGCATTGAGGACATAAGCAACGCCATGATGCCCATGTCTCTTCTGTCGCTGATCTCGTTTTACCTGGGCTATTTTACCTTTATCGCCGGAAATACCGGCGGCGCGCTGGAGCTGATCGCCTGCTACCTGCCCTTCGCGGCGCCCTTCGGCATGCCTGCCCGCCTGCTGACCGGCGCAGCTACGCCCATTCAGGCGCTTCTTTCCCTTGGAATCATGCTTGTAACCCTTGTTTTCCTCGCGCTGTTCTCTACCCGCCTTTATGCCGCCGGCGTGATGTATTACGGAAAACGCTTAACCCTTCGGGATATGCTCAGGATGAAATAACTCCGTATCGGCCGATCCTGGAAAATTTGGCGATTAGGCTTGACAGGGTGCCTTTCGGGGCATTATAATAGCATAAAAGGCAATGACGGAGAGAGTACCGCGAGAGTGCGCATGCAGAGAGCCGGGGTAGGTGAAAGCCGGCGGCGCGGCGCGCGGGAACATGGCTTCGGAGGCTCTGTGCGCAAGCGGATGTGAGCGCGCGGCGGGTCGTCCCGTTACAGGCGCAGCCGATGCTTGTCGGCGCAGAGGCCCGCGAAGGCGGGCAAAGCAGGGTGGTACCGCGTAGCATCTACGCCCCTCGCATTGGCGAGGGGCGTTTTTACATGGAAGGGAGCGATGCATTCATGGAGAAACCGAAGTTTTATATTACGACGCCGATCTATTATCCGTCCGGTAACATGACCATTGGCCATACCTATACGACCGTGGCGGCGGACAGCATGACCCGGTTTAAGAAGATGACCGGCTATGACACCTATTTCCTCACCGGAACCGACGAGCACGGTCAGAAGATTGAGCGCAAGGCCGAGGAGGCAGGGGTAACGCCGAAGCAGTTTGTAGACAAGATTGTCGCCGAGACCAAGGATCTGTGGAAGCTGATGAACATCCAGTACGATGACTTCATCCGCACCACCGACGAAAGGCACGAGAAGGTCGTTCAGAAGATCTTCAAGAAGTTCTACGATCAGGGCGACATTTACAAGGGCGCGTACGAGGGCTATTACTGCACGCCGTGCGAGAGCTTTTGGACGGTGACGCAGCTCAAGGAGAAGGACGGCCAGAAGGTCTGCCCGGACTGCGGCCGCCCCGTGGAGCTGTCCCGCGAGGAATGCTATTTCTTCAAGATGAGCAAGTATCAGGACTGGATTATCGATTATATCGAGACCCACCCGGATTTCATTCAGCCGCCGTCGCGCGCCAATGAAATGCTCAACAACTTCCTTCGTCCCGGCCTTCAGGATCTGTGCGTCAGCCGCACCAGCTTCAAGTGGGGCGTGCCGGTGGACTTTGATCCCGGCCACGTGGTGTATGTGTGGATCGACGCGCTGAGCAACTACATTTCCGCGCTGGGCTATCTGTCGGAGGATGACAGCCTGTTTAAGAAGTACTGGCCGGCAGACATTCATCTGGTGGGCAAGGAAATCGTGCGCTTCCACACCATCTATTGGCCCATTATGCTGCATGCGCTGGGGCTGCCGCTGCCTAAGCAGGTGTTCGGCCACGGCTGGCTCCTGTTCGGCGGCGACAAGATGAGCAAGTCCAAGGGCAATGTAGAATATCCCGCGCCCATCGTGGGACGCTATGGAACCGACGTTCTGCGCTATTATCTGATGCGTGAAATGCCCTTTGGCGCGGACGGCAACTACACAAACGAGGCGCTTCTGAACCGCATGAACAGCGACCTGTGCAACGATCTGGGCAATCTGGTATCGCGCACGGTGGCGATGATCGAGAAGTATTTCGGCGGCCGCGTGCCCGAGCCCGGTGCGTATGAGGACGTGGACAGGCACATCATCGAGCTGTTCGAGGCGCTCCCGGCGCAGGTGGAGAAGCAGATGAACGCGCTTCAGTTCTCTCTGGCGCTCACAGAAATCTGGAAGCTGATCGGCGAACTGAACCGCTATATCGATCTCACGCAGCCGTGGGTGCTGGGCAAGACCGAGGAGGGAAAGCCGCGGCTTCAGACGGTTATGTATGTGCTGGCTGAGTCTGTGCGCGGCGTGGCCGTGCAGCTTGCGCCCGTGATGCCGGAAACCCCCGCGCGCATCTACGCGCAGCTGGGCGTGCAGGACGACGCGCTGAAGACGTGGGAATCCGTTCAGAAGTTCGGCGCGCTGCCTGCCGGAACGGTCGTAACGAAGGGCGAGGCGCTGTTCCCGCGCGTGGACGTGAAGAAGGAGCTGGAATCCCTCGCCGCCGAAAAGCAGGCGAACGCGCCCAAGGCCGAGGAAAAGAAGCCCGAGCCGAAGAAGGCCGAGGCGAAAAAGCCCGAGGAGTCCAAGGCGGACGACGGCTATGTGACCATCGATGAATTTTTCAAAACCAAGCTGGTCGCAGCGAGGATCCTTGCCTGCGAAAAGGTGGAAAAGAGCGATAAGCTGCTCAAGTCCACACTGGATATTGGCGGCGGCGAAACCCGCACGGTGCTTTCCGGCATCGCGAAGTGGTACAATCCCGAGGATATGCCCGGACGTACGGTGGTGCTGGTCAAGAACCTGCCCCCGCGCAAGATGCGTGGCATCGTTTCCGAGGGCATGCTACTGTGCGCCTCCGACGACGAGGGCAACCTGAAGCTTCTGACCGTGGACGGCGGCGAATTCATGCCCGGCGCCGAGATCGGCTGAAAGCCATAGAACCGAACGCCGCGCCGATTTGCATCTGCGCGGCGTTCGCCGTCTTTAGGGGAAGGGGAAAGCGGCGTGTCCGACGGCCGGCGCACCCTTTACCGCGAGCGTCGGAAGGGGACGCGTGTCTGCCACAAAAAAGGACGCTTTGCGGCTTAAAAAGGATTCGTATTTTAAAGCCGTTTCAAACTTTGTTGGTTATACTTCCTATTGTACCGGGGTTCTGCCCGGACGATGGAAAGGAAGGCTGAAGCATGGAATTGAAAAGATGGATTGCGCTTTGCTTGTGCGTATGCATGGCGCTTTTGAATTTGCCTGCGGCTGCGGAGACGACGCAGACTGCGCCGCCGGAGCCTCCGGCCGGCATGGGAACCCCGCCGCAGGGCGGAAATCCGCCGGAAAAGCCGGACGGTGAAATGGGCAACCCGCCCGAGAGGCCAAATGGTGGGATGGGCAACCCGCCGGATATGCCCGGCGGTGAAATGGGCAACCCGCCCGAGATGCCAAATGGTGAGATGGGCAACCTGCCGATGGGCGGCCCCGGCGGCATGAATGCGCAGCCGGAGAGCTACAGCGCCGTAAGGACCGTTTCCGAGGATGCGGTAATTTCCAGCGAAACGGTTGAAGCTGCCGGAACGAACGAGAGTGCGCTGCTGGTTACCGGCGGGAATGTGGTCGTTGCCGATTCGAGGCTCGTTCGCGAAAGCGCCGATTCCACCGGCGGGGACAGCGCCAGCTTCTATGGCGTGGGCGCGGCTACGCTGGTCATTGGCGGCACGCTGACGATAGAAAACGCCGAGATTTTTACCGACGCTGAGGGCGGCGCGGGCGTGTTCGCCTATGGAAGCGGCATTGCGACCGTGAAGGACACCGTGATTTCCACGAAAAAGGGTACGTCCGGCGGTATTCATGTGGCGGGCGGCGGAACGCTGTACGCTGAGAACCTCACCGTGACGACCGAGGGCGCCTCCTCGGCTGCGATTCGCTCCGACCGCGGCGGCGGAACGATGGTGGTAAACGGCGGAAGCTATACTGCGTCCGGCTTTGGATCCCCGGCGGTATACGTTACGGCGGACATCTCGATTTCGGACGCTGTGCTGACCGCGACCGGCTCTGAGGCGCTGTGTCTGGAGGGCAAGAACAACGTAGCGCTGATGAACTGCACGCTGTCCGGAAATCTTCCCGATCTGGAGCAGAACGACAATACGTGGACGGTGATCCTGTACCAGAGCATGTCCGGCGATTCCGAGGTCGGCAAGGGCACGTTCACCATGAATGGCGGCACGCTGATATCAAATAACGGCGGCCTGTTCTACACCACCAACACCGACAGCGAGTTCATCCTGCGGAACGTGACGCTTCAGGCAAGCGAGGACAGCGAGTACCTGCTCCGCTGCACCGGCAACGCCAACGGCCGCGGATGGGGCCGCACTGGCAGCAACGGCGCGAACTGCGTCTTTACTGCCGCAGAGCAGCAGATGAGCGGCCGCGTGATCTGGGACAGCATTTCAAGCCTGACGCTCTTCCTTACCGAGGGAACCTCCTTCACCGGCTCGATTCTCGACGACGAGACCTGCGCAGGCGAGGGCGGAAGCGGCAGGTGCGCGCTTACCATTGACGAAGCCTCCGAATGGATCGTCACGGAAAGTAGCGTGCTCACCTCACTCACCTGCAGGGGGCGGATCGCCGATGCCTCCGGTCGCACCGTGACCATCGCGGATCCGTCCGGAAGCGTTTTCGTTGCCGGTGAAGGCGAGCTCACGATCACCGTGTCCGAGTATCGCGCCGAGTAAAGGACTTTCCTAAAAAAACGATCAAACAAAGCCGAGCCGACGAATCCAAAGAAGATCGTCGGCTCGGCTTATGCATGGAGGAGCGGAAGCCGAAGCTGCGCTGCCCGCGTTAGAAGCTCATGGCTGTCATCCGGGGGGAACGATGGACGAGGGCGTTTCCGGCGAGCATCGGTGCGTACTTCATGAAATCGTCGGAGACCGTCTCGGCGTCCAGCTGTCCCTCCGAATCCGGAAGGATAAAGCCCTTACTTTGCCTCTGTCGGAAAAATCGTTTCGAACACCTTCATTGCCTCATTTTGGAACACGTCGTAATCGGTGCAGAAATGAGTTCCAATGTTTGGAACCAGTGAAAGAGTCTCGCGAATGCCGATGCTGCTGTTGACAAGCATCAGATAAAACGCAGTATACTCATCAATGAGTGACTCGGCAAATGCAAAGGCCTCATCCATGGCGGCGCTCGGCGTATTTGCCCCAATCCATACATGAGAGGCTTCGTCGAAATCGTAATATTCGAGCATAAACAGATTTTCAGAGCCCATGACGAAGTAGGACAGAGTGTTTGGGGGAGTGGCTGTGCCGACAAGCTTGCCGAGAACACTGTAGGAGTTCTCCACTGGCTCTCCATAGCTCGCATTGATGCAGGAGATAATCGTTTCGGCCACGTCTGCGTTGGATTCAGCGCTTACGCTCGCACCCGCGAGCAGGCAGGTAAGGACCAGAACAATGGCGATGACCTTTTTCATGGATGAGTGTGCTCCCTTCGGACTGTGTGTATGCGGTACCTTCCTCCCGCCAAGCGGCTTGCCTTATGCAGTGCAAGGCTTGACGAGAGGAATGTCTGGGGTGCAAACGGATGCCGTCCGTTTATGCAGAGAAGCGGAAATTGTCAGAAGTCGCTGGGCGTCAGAATAATGTCGCTGCTGACAGCCACCTGAATATACGTTCCGTCGCCGGCAATACCGATATCCACGAAGGTACTCTCGGTTTCACCATACAGAAGCCCCTTGTCATCCTCCGAGGGGGAGGGATGCGACGGTGAAGCCGTATTTTTCGGCGAGCATTTTCGCATATGCGCGCATGGCTTCGTAGCTTTCCGTTTCCGTCCTGTACACCCATTCCGTGTACCTATCGGAGACCGACGAAACACCGGCAACGCCCAGATAGCTCTCCGGCCCAGGAATGCTCAAACTCGTTTAGGCTGCGTCCGGATAAAGCATTCCAAGCCGATCCATTGCTTCATCATGGAATGCGTTGTAGTCGTTGTAAAGGCTGTTCTGAAGCGAGGCATCATCCATCCACTGAGTCAGCACAAGAAGCTCCGAGCCGTCGTCGCCCACAATCACGAGAAAGTATGCGATATAATAGTCGAAAAAGGCTTCTGCTGCATCAAGCGCCTGCTGCATGCAGTCGTTTACTCCGGTCTCCTCGCGCGTCCATACATGGGCGTTTCCATCGGTGGCGTAATACTCACAAATGAACTTGTTGTCGCAGACGATATACGTCAGGGAGCCCTTCGGAACGGTTGCGTCATACAGCTTGCTGAGGAGACTGTAGGAATATACCGTCGGCTCGTCGTACAAGGTCTCCATGACGGTAGGAATCATATCGTCTATGTCTATGGTGTTCGAGGCGCTCGCGCCCGCGCAGCCGAGCAGACAGGCAAGAACCAGAAGAATGGCAAGGATCTTTTTCATGAATATGTACTCCCTTCAAAATTGTCGTGAATAGATTTAACCCCTGATTGCTTTAATATCCGCTTCCGGGTCGCCGTAGCCCATGAGGGTCTTGACCAGAGCATCGCCATATTGCTCGAACATCTTGTAGCTGAGACAAATGCAGCGCGCCATGTCATACAGGCTCGGCATAGTCTCGTCGCAGATCATGCAATAATGGTAGCGGATTTCGCCATTGTCGTAATTGAATTCAAAATTTCCAATCAGGTTGCAGTAGTTGGCGCGGGTAATGAATTCAACCACATCGTCGTATACGTCCGGGGAAGCCTTGATCGGACAGGTTGCGACGCATTCGATTTCCGTATCCTTGGGAAGAACATACACGCGGCAGCTGCCCAATTGGGAATCGATATTCATGGTGAACTGAATGAGGCCGGTCTTCGAGCTATAATCGTACCTCCAACCCTGCAGATTGAGGAATTCCAGCGTGCGGTTGAGCATCTGATTCTGGTGCGACAGCTCGGATTCCGTGGCTTCGGCGCCTGCGCCCACGCAGGAGAGCAGGCAGGCAAGAACCAGAAGAATGGCAAGAATCTTTTTCATGAATATGTATGCTCCCTTCAAAACTGTTGAAAATTGTCTTAGCCTTCGATCGCTTTGATGTCCGCTTCTGGGTCGCCGTAGCCCATGAGGGTCTTGACCAGGCCATCGCCATATTTGTTGAACATCAAAAAGCCCATCGTTACGCAGCGCTGCACATCCTCAAAACTCGGTACCGTCTCATTGCAGGGCAGACAGCACTGGTAACGGATTTCTCCGTCGGAGTAATCGAATTCAAACTTTCCAATCCTGAGATCGTAGTTGGCACGGGTAAGGAATTCGACGACGCTGCCATACACGTCCGGAGAAGCCTTGACCGGGCATGCCGTTATGGCCTGAATTTCCGTTTCACTGACAATGATAATCCCGCGGCAGCTACTCAGCTTGGATTTGAGGTTCATGCCTAACGTGATGATGCCATTCTGTTTCGTCGTTTCGTACTTCCAGTTTTTAGAATTAAGGTATTCCACCACGTGGCCCCAAAGCTGTTCCTGATGAGTCATAAAGAATCCCTCCTGTTTTTGTCGTGCTTGGGTGAGCTATTCTTACGGGTGGAAGTATAGCACCGGCACCTCTGCCCTTTTGCATTTCGTTTCCGATTTGAACGATTCCATTTGATGTTACAGTTTAGTAGAAGGATCATGCGGGCGTATCCGCGCTTCTGGCCTTCGCTTATTCCTCGGTTTTCTGAATGGGCTCCGCCGCGTCGTCTGCCGTGTCTTCGGTTTCCTGAATGGCCTCCGCCACACCGTCCGCCTTGCGGTTTTTGAACGCCTGCTGGGCTTCCTTCTTAACCTGACGGAAGGAGGTGTTGTTGCTTTCCTGCTTCATCATGTGCTCAAGCTCGTCAACGGTGTAGGAGTCGATGGATTTCCCGGCCTTGAACAGGCGCACGAGCAGGTTCATGAAGATGATGCCGGAATAATAGGTTACGCAGTAGCCCATCAAGCCGTTCAGGATCGTAGCGCCGGCCGTTCCGAGGCCGGGAATCAGAGACAGCACGGTGCCTGAGATTAGCGGAGCCGCGACGTATGCGGCTATGTTGGTGACGAAGGCGGAGCCCAGACCCTTGATCAGGTTCTTTTTCACGCTGAGACCGAGCTTGGTGCAGATGCGGTAGTACATCGACCATACGAAACCGATCTCGATGCCGGCGGCAACGACGCTGCCAACGCCGGGGAGCGCACCGACAGCCATCATGGAGGCGGCAGCGCCCGCCGAATGGGACTTGACCAGACTCATCAGCTCGTCATAGGAAACGTTCACGCCCTTTTCCTGTGCCTGGGATACGATCTTCTCGACGGATTCATTCAACTTGTTTGCCATTGTAATATCCTCCTCATTTGTGTTTGGCGTATGCGGTTCGTTCTTACAGGCGAAAGTATAGCACCGGCGCCTCTGCTCTTTTGCATTTCGTTTCCGATTTGAACGATCTTTGCCAAGCCGTTTATCCTGTGGAATTCAAAGGAATTCCGGAAGACTGGATATTCCGGTGTACGGTTCAGAAGCGCCTTTTATGAATCGCCTTAGAAGCCATGAAAGAAGGTTCTCTGACTTCTCCGCATTTAATGTTTAGTGTACTGTATAAATATTACATTTTCAAAAAAAAAAAAAACAATACTGTGACGGAGTGTCAAAAAAACTACGGGAGAGCGCGAGAGGGTAAAGCTCTCTCGAGCGATAGTCGAACATAGCGGCGTGTGCGGAAGCAAAATTTGTTAGGGTGCCGTATCGAGCGGTCTTATTCTCCCGTCCACCGGATCGGCAAAAACTTTTTAGGAGAGCCCGCTGCCCTTTCATGAGAATATCAAAAAGCCTGCCGCAGAGCTTTGCTTCTGCGACAGGCTCATAGAATGTAAAAAACCTACGGGAGAGCGCGAGAGGGCCAAAGCTCTCTCGAATTCAATCGAACATAGCGGCGCGTACGGTGGAGACGCACGTTTTTTTCAAAATAAAATTTCATTTTCGGAGAGAAAGTCGCTTCCTTACAGGCTTCGCGCCCGAAAATCCGAAGGATTTAGGCGGAGACTGGAGCGGCTGGTCGGGGGAGCTTGCTCCACCGGTCACCCGCTTGGAAAAGAACTTTTGAAAAGCAGAAAGCCTGCCGCAGAATTTTACTTCTGCGGCAGGCTCTTTTGGCCTTTAGAGATTAGTCTTTGCCTGCGAGCTTCTTGTACATGGCAAGACGCTTCGCGGACTCAACCTCGGCTCTGTCAAACAGCTTCTCGGCTTCGCCGGGGAACTGACGGATCAGAGACGCGTAGCGGTTTTCGCCCTTGATGAAGTCCTGATAGCTGCCGGTCGGATCCTTGGAATCCACGGTCAGCGGGGTCTCGTTGTCCGGATTGTAGCGGTACAGCTGCCAATATCCGGCTTCGACGGCCTTCTTGATCTCTGCCTGCGCCTGATTCATCTTGATACCATGGTTGATGCAGGGCGCGTAGGCGATGATCAGGGACGGTCCATGGTACGCTTCGGCTTCGTTGACGGCCTTGAGCAGCTGGTTCATGTCAGCGCCCATGGCGACCTGCGCCACGTACACATAGCCGTAGGACATAGCCATCAGGCCGAGGTCCTTCTTCTTGGTGCGCTTGCCGGCAGCAGCGAACTTGGCGACTGCGCCGGTCGGGGAGGACTTGGAGGCCTGTCCGCCAGTGTTGGAGTACACCTCGGTGTCGAGAACGAGCACGTTGACGTCCTGATCCTGCGCGAGCACGTGATCGAGTCCGCCGTAGCCGATGTCGTAGGCCCAGCCGTCGCCGCCGAAGATCCACACGGACTTCTTGACAAGCAGGTCCTTATCCTTCAGTACCTCGCGGGCGAGCGTGCAGGCCTCGCAGGGGCAAACCTTGCCGTTGGCCAGCCACTGGGCTTCCCACTGGGTGCCGGTCAGGTCGACGTCGATGCCATCCTCGCACGCGGCGATCAGCTTCGCAGCGGCCTTCTTGCTGCCCTCGGCGTCGTCCATGTTGTCGAGCCATTCCTTGCCCGCTTCCTTGATGTCGGCGGCGGCGTACTCGACGGCGATGAGCTTCTCAACGTTCTCCTTCAGCTTGGCGCGGCGCTGAGCGGTGCCCAGGTTCATGCCGAAGCCGAACTCGGCGTTGTCCTCGAACAGGCTGTTCGCCCAGGCGGGACCGTGGCCGTTCTCGTTGACGGTGTAGGGGCAGGTGGGGGCGCTACCGCCGTAGATGGAGGAGCAGCCCGTGGCGTTGGCGATGATCATGCGGTCGCCGAACAGCTGGGTAATCAGCTTGACGTAGGGCGTTTCGCCGCAGCCTGCGCATGCGCCGGAGAACTCGAACAGGGGCTTTTTGAACTGGCTGTCCTTGACGGTCTTCAGGTTCAGCTCGCCCTTGTATTCAGGCAGCGTCTGGGCGTATTCCCAGTTGGTTTCCTGAGACTGCTGGGTGTGGAGGGGCTTCATGGTGAGCGCCTTCTCCTTAGCCGGGCAGACGGTTACGCAGTTTTCGCAGCCGGTGCAGTCCAGAACGGAGACCTGCATGCGGTACTTGAGACCCTTGAACTTCGGGCCGAGCGCGGGCTTGGTTTCGAAGGACGCGGGCGCATTTTCAAGGGTTTCCTCGGTGGCCAGGTACGGACGGATGGCGGCGTGCGGGCAGACCAGAGAGCAGTTGCCGCACTGAATGCACTTGGTGATGTCCCACTCGGGAACCTTCACGGCGATGCCGCGCTTCTCGTACTTGGTGGTGCCGGTGGGCACGCTGCCGTCCACGGTGAAGGCGGACACGGGCAGCTTATCGCCCTCCTGCGCAAGAATCGGGGAAACGACGGTGTTGAAGTACTCGGTGGCCTCGACCTTTACGGGCTCCGCGCCGGTGGTGGCGTTCAGCCAGGCTTCGGGAACCTTGACTTCCTTCAGGCCGCTGATGGCTACGTCGATAGCGTCCCAGTTCATCTTGACGATGGCGTCGCCCTTCTTGCCGTAGGACTTCTTGGCGTAGGCCTTCATGTACTCGTCGGCCTTCTCGTAGGGAATGATGTCGGCCAGCTTGAAGAACGCAGCCTGCATGGTGGTGTTGATGCGGTTGCCCATGCCAACGGACGCCGCCAGAGCGATGGCGTCGATGGTGTAGAAGCGAGCCTTCTTCTCGGCCAGCTTGCGCTTCATGGAGGCGGGCAGCTCGGTTTCGAGCTCCTCGGCGTTCCAGGGGCAGTTCAGCAGGAACACGCCGCCAACCTTCAGAGCGGACACCATGTCATACTTGGTAACATAGGCCGGGTTGTGGCAGGCGATGAAATCGGCGCTGTCGATCAGATAGGTGCTCTTGATCGGGGTGTCGCCGAAGCGCAGGTGGCTGACGGTGATGCCGCCGGACTTCTTGGAGTCGTAGCTGAAATAGGCCTGCGCGTACTTATCGGTATGGTCGCCGATGATCTTGATGGAGTTCTTGTTGGCGCCGACGGTGCCGTCCGAGCCCAGACCATAGAACATGCAGCTGACGGTGCCCGCGGGAGCGACGTCCAGCGTTTCGCCGAGCTTCAGGGAGGTGTGGGTCACGTCGTCGTTGATGCCGACGGTGAAGTGATTCTTCTTCTCACCCGTCAGGTTGTCGTAAACAGCCTTGACCATGGTGGGGTTGAACTCCTTGGAGCCCAGACCGTAGCGGCCGCCGACGACGGTGATGTCGTTTCTGCCGGCTTCGCGCAGCGCGGTGCAGACGTCCTCATACAGCGGCTCGCCCAGAGAGCCGGCTTCCTTGGTGCGGTCGAGCACGGCGATTGCCTTGCAGGTCGCCGGGATGGCAGCGAGGAAGTGCTCCATGGAGAAGGGACGATACAGGTGAACCTTCACGAGGCCAACCTTTTCTCCCTTGGAGGTCAGGTAGTCGATGGTCTCCTCGATGGCGTCGCAGCCGGAGCCCATGGCGATGATCACGCGCTCAGCGTCGGGTGCGCCGACGTAGTCGAACAGGTGATAGCTTCTGCCGGTGATGCTCTCGACGTCCTTCATTGCCTTCTCGACGATGGCGGGCGTGGCGAGGTAGTTCTTGTTGGCGGCTTCGCGGCCCTGGAAGTAAATATCCGGGTTCTGCGCGGTGCCCATCTGATGCGGATGCTCAGGATTCAGCGCGCGGTTGCGGAAGGCCTTGATGGCGTCCCAGTCGACGATCTTGGCGATGTCTTCGTAGGAGATATCCTCGATCTTCTGAATTTCATGGCTGGTGCGGAAGCCATCGAAGAAATGGAGGAACGGCACGGAGGACTTCAGCGTGGCCAGATGCGCGACCAGCGCCATGTCCTGCGCCTCCTGCACGGAGTTGGAGGCCAGCATCGCAAAGCCAGTCTGACGGCAGGCCATAACGTCGGAGTGATCTCCGAAGATGGACAGCGCGTGATAGGCCAGCGCGCGGGCGGACACATGGAACACTGCGGGCAGCTGCTCGCCGGCGATCTTGTACATGTTGGGGATCATCAGAAGAAGTCCCTGAGAGGCGGTAAAGGTGGTGGTCAGCGCGCCCGCAACGAGAGAGCCGTGAACGGCGCCCGCAGCGCCCGCTTCAGACTGCATCTCGGCGATTTTTACTTCCTGACCGAACAGGTTCTTACGGCCGGCAGCCGCCCATTCGTCGGCGACCTCCGCCATCGGGGAAGAAGGAGTGATCGGGTAGATCGCAGCCACATCGCTGAATGCATATGCGATATGGCTGACGGCGGTATTGCCGTCTACGGTCTTTTTGATGCTCAACGTAGAGGACCTCCTTATTTGGTGTCGCATAAAGCTGCTGTGACAGCATAACTTTACATACTACTATTATAGGGCTCACCGGCGCGAAAGTCAAGATAAGCGTGGTTGAACTCCGGAAAAGCACAAAAAAGTTTACAATTATTATCGAGAAAAAACGCTCCCGGCAGGCAGGAGCGCGCATCATCCGAACGCATTTTCAGACGGGTGGAGCCTGCCGCGGAATTTTCCTGCGGCAGGCTCCAAAGGGGGATGGCTCAGCCCTCGATCATGATGGTGTGCGGGCTCTCGACTCTGCGAGTATCCTTCTTCGGAAATTCGATCATCAAAACGCCGGCCTCGTATTTGCACCTGACCTCATCGGGCCTCACGTCGCCTACGTAGAAGGTTCTCTGGCTTGTGCCGGAGTAGCGCTCCTGGCGGATGATGCGGCGGGTCTTTTTGTCCTCCTCGTCCTTTTCAACGCCCTTGGAGGCGGTGATGGTGAGATAGCCCTCCTTCAGCTCGATGCCGATTTCTTCCTTCTTGAAGCCGGGCAGATCGACGGCCAGCTCGTAGCTGTCCTCGGTCTCATGAACGTCGGTCTTCATGATTCGGGAGGCGTTCTTTCCGTACAGAGCCTTGTCGGCATTCCATACGCTGCGGCTGAACGCATCGTTAAACAGATCGTCAAACAGGTTTTCACTGAACATCATAGAGATAACTTCCTTTCATACGTTGCATTTTCTTTTTTATGCCCCGGCGCGCGGATTTCATGCGCGCCGACCGGGCGTTGGGTAAGCTGGTCCGTACCCGGAGCCCTGTCGTTCGGCTCCCTTTCCTTGGTACGGGTATAGTATACTACGAGTTGTTAGCACTGTCAAGAGGTGAGTGCTAAATTGTTATGTAAATATTTGATTATAGCAGCTTCGAGGCGGCCTCTGCTTTCGTTGACAGTCGGTGGGATTTGGTTTATAATGAAATCACGGGGCGGAAAGCCCCATGGAAGGCAGGGAAAAAGGATGTTTTCTATTGGCGTATACGATGCAGCGGGGCGCACCTTGGCGTTTGCCTCGGGTGAAAAGCAGGCCAATCTTCTATATGAAGGCGTTTATCGGGAGGGAGACGAGATTCGCTTCGAATCCGGCACGGCGTACGCGCGTGTGCGCGTGGATGCGGCGGTGGATGAGGCGCGGGTGTATCTGCCCGAGGGGCGGTTTACCTATCGTCTGCCGCTGTCCGGCGACGGTCTGATGGCGTATGCGCCCGGCGCGTTTGGCGGGGAGAGGCATCTTCTGTCCATCTGTGCGGACGACGGTGCGGGCACGTATAATGTAGCGTGCAATCCTGCCGACCAGCGCGGCGATGTAAGGGCGTATCCGCATGCAACGGCGAATGTGGAAACGCGGAACGAAAGCGTCTTTTGCGCGCGCAACGTGATTGACGGGCTGACCATCGCGGGCGGGCATGGAATCTGGCCGTATGAGAGCTGGGGCATTGGCGCGCGGCAGGATGCCTATCTGACGGTCGATTTTGGCCGTGAGGTCGAGCTGGATCGCGTGGTGCTCTACCTTCGGGCGGACTTTCCGCACGACGCATGGTGGATTTCAGGCGTACTGGAAGTCGACGGCGGCGCGCGCTTTGCCTTCCCGCTTCAGGGCGCGGACGGGCCGCAGGAGATCGGACTGGGCGGTGTCCGCACGACGAAATTGACGCTGAAGGAGCTTGTGAAGTGCGATATGCCCTCGGCCTTCCCGTCGCTCAGGCAGCTGATGGCGTATGGCCGCAATGTGACCGAAATCGGGTAATCTATCGATGTTTTGCCGGCTTCTGTTTACAGAACCGGGAAAACGCGCTATGATAAAGACGGACAAATTGGCGCAGGGAGGGTGTTTTTATGTACAGTGAATCGGATTACAAGCGGGCGTCCAGACAGGCGACGCTGCGCGTGATGGCTGCGCTTTTGCTGGCGGCGGCGTTTTTGGCCGTGACGCTCGTGTTCAATCAGATGCGTCTGCAGGCGCCGACGCTGGCGACGGCTGCGGTCGGGTTTGTATTGGTGTTCTTCCTGTGGTCGTTTAAGGTGACGCCGTGGACGAAGTACAACCGTTTCCTGCGGGAAATGCGGAATGGACAGCGCCGACAGACCGAATGCAGCTTTCTGCATTTTGTGCCCGAAACACGTATGCATGACGGCGTAGAGGTGCACGAAATGATCGTAACGGTGGGGACCGGCGAGGAGGACGAGCGCCTGTATTACTGGGATGCAGACAAGCCGAAGCCTGCGCTTCAGGAGGGCGACAGGATTCGAGTGGAGTCGTTTGGAAATTTTGTGACGGGAATTATGTGATGGGGATTGAGCGTGTGCGGACGGGGGAGCAAGCTCCCCCGCCGCCGGGCCTGGCGGCCCTGCCACCCCCTTGGGAGGCGGATACGATTTCCTGCGGAAATCGTTTTGATTGGAAGTTCGAGAGGGCTGCGGCCCTCTCGAGCTCACCCGGAGGCGGA
>CAZKQB010000005.1:0-96492 GCA_964554795.1 uncultured Oscillospiraceae bacterium
TCAGGAAATAAAAGAATAAATAGAAGCCGAAAACGCGGCCTCGCCTCCGAAAGCACTGAAGCATTCGGGCGAGGCCGCGTTGACGTTTTTATCTGCGCAGGTAAATCCGAGGATCTTTGGTATACGACAAAAAGGCACGTCCAATTGAAACGGAATTCCTTTATGGGCTCCGAAAATCGGACGCCGTTTGCTATAGAAACGGATGAGAAAAATAGCCGATTTCTTATGTGCGTCGAAGCGTAGAACTTCCCCGAGGTCAGAAAGCCTTTCGGCTTACTTTTATATATGATGTGAAAATCGGTTGGTCTGCCGTTTGTACGGCGTTCATTGGCAGCATGCGTATCGCCGAAAACGCCGCAGTATCCGAAACCCACTCGGTGCGCATCACCTTATGGGTTTCGGAAAAGCGACCATGCATTGAGGACTTCCCTTGGCATTACGGACATCTTGAGGACGGTGCTCTGTGGAGCGATCGCCTTAAAGGACGGGGTTAGTCATTCGTGATATCGGTGGCATAGCGGCCGATCAGGTATGGATTATAGCCATCCTTGTAGAACAGACGCCCGGCTACGTCGGCATATACGGAATATTTCCCGCCAACGCTGAACGAACCAATGTCGGACTGGTTTTCAAGGATGATCAGCTGCTGCTCATCCGAGCCGACATCCATGACGGCAAACTGCTTCTCGCCCTCGTAGTACACATCCACAATTTTTCCGTTGCACAGGAACACGCGGCCGCGCCACTGCTCGTAGATCACGCGAAGCTGCTTGTAGTCCATGGCCCATGCATTGCGTGAATACTCTGCCTTGGCGGGCAGATAGTTCACGTAGAAGGAAATTGTGGAGGCGCGTTTGCCCTCCATTGTGGCGCGGAAGGAGACGACATTATCGCCATAGCTGGAGAATTTCGCTTTAAACGAGAATTCGCCTGTTTCCTGATCGATGACCAGACTGGCTGGGTCGTAGTTGCTGTCCACGGTAATCCATGCGCCGGGGTCGGTTTTGCCGACGATGGTCATGTAGTTCAGCGTGCTGGTGTAGCCCACCGAGGTGGCAAGCTCCAGATTGATCTCCATTTCGTTGCGGAAAAAGACCAGGTCGCGGCGTGCTTCCTTATGATGGTCGGTGCGCACGATGATGGAAATGTTGTTTTCACCGATTGGGTATATGTTCACGTTCAGTGAAAGCGCACCGCTTCGGTCGACCTTACTGCTGACGTCCTCGCCGTTAATGATGACCTGACTGCCGTATACGACGTTCATGTTGATTGTGGCCAGCGAGGTAATCACGTTTACGCGGTCGGTTGTGGGGCTGGTGATTGAGATCGGCGCTTCCGGCACGGGCACATTGATCGTGAACGCAGGCAGACGCGTTTTCCGTCCGGTGGCGCTGATGTGCACCGGCGAAATCGTCAGCTCTGCGCTTTCGATGTCCTCAGGGTCGGAATCAAACCAGATGTAATCGGCGAATTCCACGCGCGCCACGCCGCCGATGTACTGGTAGCTTTTGCCTAACTCCTCGATGTATACGCTGTCGCCATCCTTGCCGAAGAACGAAATGGCATGCCCCTGCACGCCGTTGTCCATCGTGATCAACTCAATGGTATGGTTCACATAGTTGCGCTCAAGGCGCTTGGCGTCGCGCCAGTAGTAAATGCGTACGCCGACAAAGGTAAACAGAGCCGCCGTAATCAGAATGCCAAGCAGCACCGCAAGCGTGCGCACAATCAGCGTGGGCACCGGGATGGGCTGATCCATCTGCGCCTTATCGGTGGAAATCAACGGCAGGCCGCAGCGCGGGCAGGCATCCATGGACGGTCTCAGTGTTGAACCGCATCTGGGACATTTCAAGGGACAGTTTCCTCCAGAAAATAATCTACAAACATTGTATCACAAATGGCCTTCATTCTCAAGTGTGAATCTGCGCGAATTTATGGCTTGCAGCAGGCACGGCTTGAAAAAGCGCGGGGTATCATATATAATGGAGGCATCAACGGGAAGGGGCTGGAGGTTATGAGCAGCAAATGCCGAATGCCGAACATCGTATTGATCCTCTCCGATGATCAGGGTGCGTGGGCCATGCACTGCGCCGGAACGCCCGAGCTATATACGCCAAATCTCGATCGCCTGGCGAGGGAGGGCGTACGGTTTTCGGATTTTTACTGTGCATCGCCCGTCTGCTCTCCGGCACGTGCTTCGCTTCTGACCGGGCGCATGCCCTCTGCGCATGGCGTACATGATTGGCTGCGTTCCGGTAATGTGGACGCGAAGAGATTTGCGGGTGCGGGCGGGGAAAACCCATACGGCGGCTATGCGGACGAAACCGAGCCTATTGCCTATTTGGAAGGCATGCCTACTTATACCGACATGCTCGCCGAAGCGGGCTATGTATGTGCGCTCAGCGGAAAATGGCATCTTGGCGACAGTGCGCGCCCGCAGCATGGATTTACGGCATGGTTTACCCTTGGCGCGGGCGGATGCTTTTATTATCATCCGGACGTAGTTGAGAACGGCGGTATTACCGTTCGCCATGGCGAATACGTCACCGACCTGATTACCGATCGTGCCTGCGCGGATATAGAGCGTTTCGCAGGGCAGGATAGGCCGTTTTATTTGAGTGTGCATTACACGGCGCCGCATTCTCCGTGGGAGAAGGAGCAGCATCCGAAGCGGTGGATCGATTACTACGATACGTGTGCGTTCAACAGCATCCCGGATGTGCCTGACGATCCGGATATGGTAACCGGCCCCGTGTATGGTACGAAGCGCCGCCACGAAAATCTGCGAGGCTATTTTGCAGCAACTTCCGCCATGGACGAGGGCGTTGGCCGCATACTGGATACGCTGGAGGAGTGGGGGATCCTGGATGATACGCTTGTGATCTTTACGGCCGACAACGGCATGAGCATGGGACATCATGGCATATGGGGTAAGGGAAATGGCACGTTTCCCTGCAATATGTATGATACTGCGGTGAAGGTGCCCTTTCTTCTGCGGTATCCGCCGTTGGTGAAGCATCCCGGCACGGTGATCGACGCGATGGTCAGCGCCTGCGATCTATATCCTACGCTGGCAGAGCTGGTGGGTAAAGAGGCTCCGAAGGGGCTGCCCGGCGTGAGCTTCTTGCAGGTGCTTCGAGGCGAGGCGGGGCGCGAGGACGTGATCATCGTGGATGAATACGGCCCGGTGCGGATGCTGCGTACCCGAGAATGGAAGTATGTGCACCGCTATCCCTTCGGACCGCATGCGCTGTTTGATTTGGCAAATGACCCGGAGGAAACGCGCAATGTGGTAAATGACCCGCAAAATGCGGTGCGCGTGACGGAAATGCGCCGCCGTCTGAATGAGTTTTTTCTGAAATATGCCGACCCTGCGCTGGACGGATCCCGCGAGGGCGTAACCGGATCTGGCCAGCTTTGTCGCGCGGGCATCTATGCGACCCGGCCGGATGTGTATGCGCCTATTCCCATCACGCGTAAGGAGCAGGGGACTTCGCAATGAGGAATTTGAGTCGGCAATCATCGCAGAGGTTGGCTTCGAAGCATTGGCAGAAAAGGAAAGGGATGGAAAGCTATGAGGGAAGAGGAACGAATTCGGGAAGGACTGCTGTTTGTCCGGCAGACCCGTAGCTTAAGCGCATGCACAACCTGAATCTGGATTATAATCGTACCTATGAGCATGAAACCGAAAAACGTACGTTTGCTGCCGGAAATCCATACCGCGTGATTCGCGAGATTACCGAGGCGGATAGCATGGTCAATCACTCGGAGCGGCTGGGCGGCAGTCGGCCGAAATAATGAAAGGAAGGAAAACGATGGATTCATACAATGCCTTTTCACTGACTGGCATCGCTGCGGCGTTGGCAGGCGCACTGAAAATCGAGCCTCCGCACTGCGCGGAGGAAGCAAACCCGTTCCTTACCGAATTCCTTGCAAACCACGCGCCGGAGGGACATGTGGATCGCGTGTTCATGTACAATCCTGATGCGATTGGACATTGGGTGTATCAGAAATATACGCCCATGTTTGCCGGCGTCGTGCGTCATACGCAGCTTGCGCTGCCGCTGAAGACCGTCATGCCGTCGGTCACGCCGGTTTGCTTCGCTACGATGTATTCTGGCGCGTATCCTGAAACGCACGGCATTCGTCGCTATGAAAAGCCGGTTCTGAAAATTGATACACTGTTTGACGCTGTGCTTCGCGTGGGAAAGAAATGCTGCATCGTGGGCGATACGCAGTGCAGCATGATGCATATCTTCCGGGAGCGCGACATGGATTATTTTGCGTTCGACACAATTGAGGAAATCAACGCGAAGGCGGCGGAGCTGATTCAAGAGGACGCGTACGACCTGCTGTGTATATATAATGGAAACTACGATTCGATCATGCACAAAACCGGCCCGGAGAGTGCGGCGTCGCTGGAAGCGCTGCGGCAAAATGTCCAGGCATTCGACGCGTTTGCAAAGCAGATTCAGCAGCAGTGGCGAGGCCATCGGACTCTGCTTGGGTTTGCAATGGATCATGGCTGCCATGAAATCGACGGCGGCTGCGGGAGCCACGGCCTCGATATGCCGGAGGATCTGAATATTCACCACTTCTACGGAATTGTGAACGGATAAAAAACATTTGCTGCATTCTGGTTTATGGTATAAGGAAGGAGCAGCGAGCGAGGACTTGCGGGCATTCTACATCCAAATCGTTTTGCATGAAGCTCTGTGAAAGGGACGCCGGGAACGGCAAGGCACGTTGAACGGTCGTTGGAGAAACTCCAATGACTGTTCTTTTTTCTAAAATATATGGCAGGCGATATACGGATTATGCGATGAATATGGAAGGCGATTCCGAAAATAAAAACTCGAACAAACCAAACAATGATTCAGAAATTTGCCGCACAAAGCCCAACCCTTTCCTTAATGGCTCGCCGTGTGCTTGATACTTGTACAATGCGGTCAAGAAATGGAATTTTGCTTGCATTTGGCGCGGTTTTGACGTATATTGTTGGGGAGGATGCGGAGGTGAGGGACGGATGCCTGAAAAGAGCAGCACGCGGTTTCGGGAAAACAGCAATGAAGAATGGCTGGAAAAATCTACGCCGGAATTTCCCTATCAGAGCTCGCGGGTGCATTTGAACGACAGAAACGTCTTCTGGCACTGGCACGGCGCAGTGGAGCTGTTTTACATGGAAAAGGGCGCGCTGGAGTATTATACGCCGCAGGGACGCATGTTTTTCCCGGAGGGCTCGGGCGGTCTGATCAATTCCGATGTTCTGCACCGAACGACGCCGCAGAGCATGGAACGGGAAACGGTGCAGCTTCTGCACCTGTTCGATGCGTCGTTGCTGGCAGATCATGCGGGAGGACGGATCATGCGCCGGTATATTCTGCCGCTGATTTCGCCTTCGCGCCCTGAGGTGCTGGCGCTTTCTCCGCAGAATCCCGCTCATGCAGAGACGCTTGCAAAGCTACGCGCGTCGTTTGCACTGTCCGAGGACGAGTTTGGCTATGAATTGAAGCTGCGCGAAGTGTTGACGAGCATATGGCTTGATCTGTTCCGGCTGTTTCCCGCAGAGACGGAGCGGCGCGACGGCGGGAATGGGGCGCTTAAGCAGATGATGACCTACGTTCAGGAGCACTATGCCGAGCCAATCCGAATTCGGGATGTGGCTGCGGCCGGGTTTGTGAGCGAGAGAGAGTGCTATCGTGCGTTTCATGATGCGCTGCATGCCTCTCCGCTGAAATACGTGACGGACGTTCGGCTTCGCCATGCCTGCACGCGGCTCTCGAAGGGAAATGAGTCTGTAACGGAGGTTGCACTCGCCAGCGGCTTTGGCAGCGCCAGCTTTTTCGGAAAGGTTTTTCGCGCGCGCTTCGGCACGACGCCGACCGAGTACAGGCAAAGTTGGCAGGATACTACCAAATAGCGGCGCAATATGCATATCGGTGAAACCTTCAAATGCGATAAAATGCCATCGTAAGGGTGCGTTATCCGCGATTTAGAAGGATAAACCATGGTAAATCGTAAGATTCCGAAGCAAGAGGCGGGCAGAATTCTTCGAGTCTGCTGTCCCTGGTCTGTCTGCATTTGCCCCCCGGTGGAGGAGCAGGTAAACCACAGACAGCCTCGCAACTTCATGGCCGCGAGCCATTTAAACGCGGGATAACCCGTTTACGGATTCCATCACTGATCTGAAAAATGATACATCTGCATTGCCATCGTCCTTATCCATAATGTGACGAGTGTGGTCGTTTTGCGCTCAGCGATTCGAAAGAGTCGTTTTTGTTCTGCACTGTTTTCTTTGGAGTCTGTGCTGGACTGAATATAGACTGGGCGCGGTCAGACAAGGCTCTACCAGCTACGTATGGCTCGTACGACTGACGGATCGAGGAAATTGGACGGCGGCAACGGGGAATTTGGCTCCGATATGCGCTCTGGCGGCGTGCAATGCAAGAGTCGGATGCGAGCCGGAACGAGAATGGGGGATGAGAATGAACTGGTTTCAGATGAGCGCGCAGGAAAGAGAAGCGATTCAGGCAGCGGCAAGGGCGACAAAGGATGGAAACGTAGCCCGCAGGCTGAATGTGCTGCTTATGCGCTGCGACGGATATAAGGTGCGGGAAATCGCGGAGCGTACGGGCCTGAAGTCCGGCAGCATTTTTAAAATGTGCCAACGCTATCGGGAGGAAGGACTGGAAGCGTTTGCGACGAATAAATACGGCGGCAATCATCGTGCGCTGACGGAGGAGCAGGAAAAGCGAATTCTGTTGCAGTTTGAAAAGGCGGCCGCGGCAGGCATGGCGGTTCAGGCTGTGGAAATTAAGGCGGCCTTTGATCAGGCGCGTGGTAGGAAAACGGGCAATGGCTACATCTATATGCTGCTGAAGCGACATGGATGGCGAAGGGTCACGGAGGAACCCATGCCCGAAGGCAGCGCTGCCGCCCACTGGGTTCCCAAGAAGCCCTGCGCCCGAGACTGACGCGCATAAGGATAATTTCATACATGAAAAAACGGCTCCGTCCAGTAGGTGGACGGAGCCGTGCGAATTTATGGGACTGTGCCTACGATTCAGTGGAAGCGTCAGGCTCGCGCGTGCTGATCGTTGCCTGAGGAGAGGCGGCGACGCTCGAGAAAACGGGGTTCGGGTTGACAGGCGCAGCATCGGAGAAAAGCAGAGCCTGCATTTCCGGCTCGGCGTAGTCGCTGACTTCCAGCCCGGCGACCCGTTGAAAGGCCTGCACACCGGCTAACGTGACGGAACCATAATCGCCGTCTATGGCGCTGTCCGCCGGCATGTACTTCAGCTCAACCAGACGTCGCTGCAGGAACTTTATGGCATGCATCTTCATCTTCGGCCCAATTCGAACGTAATTGTCGTATACATACGGCTCAGGCGAGGGCACGGGAACGCTGAGTGGATCCGTCGTGAGCGGCGAGGTCTGGTTTTCCTCAAAGCCGAGAAGCTCGTTGAGCGTTACCAGTCGGTACCCCTGGCTCACGGCGTAGGGGATGAACTCCTTCAGCCTCGCGAGATCCTTGTCCTTGGTGTGAAACAGGAAGATGCTGCCGGGTTTCAGATGCTGCTTGATGTTTTTGATGCTGGTGTTGGAGCCGCTGTAGCTCCAGCTTAGCACGCCTCTGTAGCCGAGCTGATCCAGATACTGATGCGTACGCGGGTCCGCCTCGCCGTTGCCGCCGGGCATGCGTAGAAAGTGCATCTGATAGTTCACGCCCAGTGTCTCGTTGACCAGCTGCTGCTGTTTGAAGATGGACTCGGCCATTTCGGCATCGCTCATCATATACAGCCTGTCGTGCCCATAGGTGTGGTTCTCGATTTCGAACCCCAGCTCATAATAGGCGCGCCGAACGGTGTTCCGAATCTTGGCGTTCTCCAGCATCTCGCCCACAGGGAAGAGCGTCAGCTTGGCGTTATAGTCCATGGCAAGCTGGCAGATCTTGTTCAGGTTCGAGGGCTGCGCGAGGTCGTCTATTGTGATGGCGATTATCTTTTCGGTCGTCTTCACGTTCCGGTAAACGGGCAGATAGCCGTCTACCGCATAGCTCTGCGCGGTGGGCGAGGGAGAGGGCGTGGGAACCGAAGTGGGCTCCTCGGTCGGTACGGCGGTATCCGTAGGCACGGGTGTTTCAGTGGCGACGGGTACTGTCTGCTGACTGGTGAGGTCCGGTGCGCCGCGACGCCCGGAGCAGCCGCGCGACAAAAGCACGATCATCACGACGATTTCAACGAGGATTGCTAGTACCACGATTGCCACAACTTGATTGCGCTTCCGTGTACGGCGGAGGTATCTTTCATCCCGGTAAGGCATGGGAAAGCTTCCTTTCGTAGGAGGGTGTCAGGACTTCTTCGGCAGCAGCATTGGCATGTACAGGCCGCCCTGCACGCTGCGCGCGATAAAGGATACGTACCGGCCGGACTTGGTGTCGTACCAGTCGGAGAATGGTACGCGCGTGTCGGTCGTGCGCAGGTAGTGTGCTACGGGCGCGATCAGGCCGCGGAATGTGGCGGCACTCTGCGCCATCGAGGCTGACCAGAGAATCCAGTCGCTCTTGGTGTAGTCTGCGCGGGAATCCAGCGGCAGACCGAATTCGTTTACACGGGGCAGATAGCTGTCCGTTTCGCGGGCGTAGAAATCAATCGGCAGTAGATTGAGGTTCAGAACCAGATCCCACACCAAGTTGTACTTCATGCTCCATCCGGTACGGTCGAAGGTCAGAGCGGTGAAGTCGCCCGTCTGTGCGCGCTCGAGCCAGCTCTTCGCCATTGCGTGTGCGCGCTCATCCCACGTGCACGCTTCCGCATCGTGCCCAAGCCGCTTCAGAATGCGGGAGTAGCATGCGACGCCGACCACAGCCTTGGCAGACAGGTTGACGTTGCGCGCCAGATGACCGGCGAAATCGTCCGTGCACAGCTGTTCACCCGGATCCTCGCCAAATTCGTCTAGATAACGCACCCATCTGCGCAGCGTTTCGGCGTGCTTGCGCAGCAGGTCGTCCTTTGCGCCGAAGGTGACGGCGGCTTCCAGCATCACAAGCATGTTGCCGCATTCCTCAACGGGCATCTGGAAGCGGGGGTTGTAGATCTTCGATCCGGCGGGATACAGATAATAGGGCAGGGGCGTGCTGCCGTTTCGAATGTGACCGGCAGAGTACACCTGACCGGTGGCGTAGGGATAGCGACCCACATCGTGCGGCGCGAAATCCTCCGTCCATACGGGCATTTCAGCGAAGGTGAGCACGGGGCGGCACAGCGCATTGACCAGCTCCGGGCAGTATTTCAGGAAGATCGGGATGGAGGGATAGCTTACATCTACCGTGCCGATGCAGCCGTTGGAGTCGTTTTCCTTGGAAAGCAGCGCCATTTCACCCTCAGGCGTGGCAATCAGCTTGTGCGCGGCAAAGGTATGGCGCCAGCCGGCTGCAGCGATCAGCGCGTAGTCCTCGCCGCCCTTGTCCGTGGCCTCGTTCAGCACGCGCGCGTCCAGCTCGTCGCACGCAGCGAACAGCGAGTCCTTGCGGGCAGCGAATTCAACCAGTGCCTGCACGAGAGTTTTGCCGTTCCTGGCATACCACGCGCGGCACAGTGCGCCAAAGTAGTTGATGGAAGCAATGTCGTCGTAGCCAAGCATGAGGTAGCGGTTCACTGTTTCGCCGGAAACGGTGAATGCAGCTTCATAGCTCACGTCATTTGCGTTCACGGAAACCGGATCGGGGGAAGCGATATACAGATAGCCCCAGTCAATGGTGATGCGGTCGCCGCTGTTTCCAAGTACGCGCTGCTGCGACTGGCCGATGAAGGCGACGTTTAGGTCATTGACTGCGTAGCGATCAAAGCTCAGCGGGGGCTGAAGGGAATCGTTATAGCACAGGGTGGAGGAGGCGTTCAGGCGAAGCACGACCTCATGCGCCTTTTCATCCAAAGAGCGTGCGGCAAAGCGCACGAAGGTGATGGGGGTGGAAAGCACGTCCAGATCATCCGGCAGCGCGGGCGTTTGGAAGGTCACGGTCAGCTCAACGCCTGCGGCCTGCATCACGCTGATCGTGGCGGTGGGCGTCACGCGCAGAGAGATGGTCTGCATGGCGGGAATATTGACGCGTCCGCTCAGAAAGCGATAGCGTTTGCCGTCGATTTCAGCGGTGCCGACAATATCCTTAACTGCGCCGCTCCAGTGAACGGGGCGTGCGTCGGTCAGGGTGTCGCCGGGAAGCCAGATGGAAAAATAGGGATCATTCGCAATCAGAGGAAGGGCAGGAAGACGATCAATGCTCATGTGCGTTCTCCTTCGTAAGGCGGAAAAACCGCCATTTTTACCGATATAGTTTATCATACTTCAAGGCAGATTTCAAGGCGTATGCGTCAGAGAAGGACGATTTCGCGTGTATGATTGAATTCAATTGCAGTGCGTAGTATAATATGTTAAACAGATTGACACGATCTGAATCGACAGCCTCGCCGATTGGATTTAGCTGATATATGCACGCAACAGAAAAGCCTCTGCATAATGGAAACAATGGTTACTGCTGCGCGGAGGTGCGACTGGACTGCAAGCGAAATGCATGGCGTGATCGTTCGGATTGCGCTGCCTGAAATCGGTGTACGGGAGGGAAATAAAATGTGGATTCTCTATGCAGTAGGTTCGGCGTTTTTCGCTGGGATAACGTCGATTTTGGCCAAATGTGGGATTCGAAAAACGGATTCCACCGTAGCTACGGCGATACGAACCATTATCGTGCTGCTTTTTTCGTGGCTGATGGTATTTATCGTCGGCTCGCAGGAGCAGATTCGCAGCGTCGACGGGAAATCGCTGTGCTTTCTGATTTTATCTGGTTTGGCGACCGGTGCAAGCTGGCTGTGCTACTTCAGGGCATTGCAGCTTGGCGATGTGAATAAGGTCGTGCCGATTGACAAATCCAGCACGGTACTGACCATTCTGCTGGCGGCGATTTTTCTGGGCGAGGGAATCAATGCCTCAAAGGCTACCGGCATTGTGCTTATCGCCGTTGGCACGCTTCTGATGATCGAAAAGAAGCAGACGGTTCAGTCTGTTGGAAGCCGCAGCTGGCTTTTCTATGCGCTGGGATCTGCAGTGTTCGCGAGCCTTACCTCCATTCTGGGAAAAGTCGGCATTACGGGAGTCGAATCCAACCTTGGCACGGCGATCCGCACGGTCGTTGTTTTGATTATGTCGTGGGTCATGGTGCTTGTTACCGGCAAGCAGGATCAGGTGCGCCACATATCGAAGCGGGAGCTTGCGTTTATCTGCCTGTCCGGCCTGGCAACCGGCGCAAGCTGGCTGTGTTACTACAAGGCGCTGCAGGATGGCCTTATCAGTGTGGTTGTGCCCATCGACAAGCTGAGCATTCTGGTCAGCATTGCCTTTTCCTGCCTGTTTTTTCATGAAAAGCTCTCGCGGAAGGCGCTTCTTGGACTTCTTGGCGTCGTTGCCGGTACGCTCTGCATGGTGTTTTTCTGAGGTGCTTTTCAAGCCGGATTTGGAGCTCGCGACTTCCTGGGCGCAGTGGATGATAAAAGGGAAGTAAAGGCTGCGATGATTTCCTGTCTTCGCAGACCGAAGGCAGAGTGCCTCGCCGAGCGCATCGATACCTGCAAGTAATAGGTGATATCCTTAAAAACGGCCTTGCCCCGTTGAATTCCGGGGGCAAGGCCGTTTAAGCGATGCGGATTCTGCAATAGAGCTTTTGTGCCCCTGTCCTTTGGTTGGGGCGGCTTTGCTTACCGGGAGATATGCTTGAAATTGCCCAACGTTTGGTTTACGTTTGACACACATGCAAATGTATCCGGGAAGCGACTGATGATTTCCATGAACCGGGTGAACTGGTGCTTATTGATGACGCAGATCAGCATGTTTTTGGGCTGACCGCTGTAGCCGCCGGTAGCAGACAGAATGGTAACGCTGTGGCGCAGCTCGCGAATCAGCACTGCTGTAACCTCCTGCGGATGAGAGGAGATCATTTCAATCTTCAAGGCCTGTTCGCCGCCCTGAATGATCTTATCGCTCACGTGAGAGGTGACGTAGCTGTACAGGATGCAGAGGATGACGGGCTCAACATTGAAATCGTATACAAAATAGGAAACCAGCGCAACGACGGTATTAAAGAAGAAGATTACGCGCATCAGGGAATATTCTGGGCGCTTTTTATGCATGTAGGCTGCAAGAAAGTCGGTGCCGCCGGTACTTCCGCCGCGGCGCACCGTCGCGCCATAGATCAGGCCGTTGATGGTGCCGGAGGCGATGGGGGCGAGAATTGTGCTGCGACCGTCGCTTGTGTGGTAGATAAACCGGCTTATATCAATGATATTGTTCTGCAAAAGCAGCAGAAAGCCGGAGAAGGAGAGAGTGAAGATGAAGGTTTTTACAGTGAAGGAACGGTCGACGCAGAAGAAGGCGAAGATTGCCAGCGGAATGTTGATGATCAGCGACATGTAACCGATGCTGAAATGGAAAAGGTATTGCACCATCGTGGCGATACCGTTGATGCCGGCAGGCGCGAAGGCGTTTTGCAGAATGAAAATCTGATAGTTGACAGCCATGGCCATTGCGAGGACGACCATCAGGGCGCAGTCGATCAGCGTGAGCTTTGGTTGCTTCGTAGACATGAGAAGAATCCCTCCCGTTTTGTTGAGCAACGACATTATACGCGCTCAATGTAAACGTGCAGAGATTCTTGCATTTTATTTCGGAAACGACCTGCGTTTATCACTCGGAGGATTTTTCCGTCAGGTCGTCGCAGGTCGTCCACCAGCCGCGATTCTGGTCGCCGATCCAATGGTATCCCTCAAGACCAGCCGGCGGCTCGGGGGAGTAAGCCATCGGAATTGCGTAGCATACGCCGGTAACCTCGCCGTTTTCTGCACGGATGCCGACGGCGCAGTGGTCGATACCGGTCTCCTCAGCCATCGCGGCACGCACGAATGTGTAGCCGTCTACCGCAAGCGGTTCATACGGCGGCTGCGTGAGGAAAAGTATGCGTAGGCTTTCTACATCTGCAGGCCAAGGCTTTGTGATGTCCAAATCGAGTTGCGTGCCTGCTGGGAGCGGCTTCGTCTTCGGTTTGCCCTCGGATGCTGGATCCGAGACAGCCTCCGGCTTCGCAGCGTTCTCTTCCCGAGGAACGGACTGTGGTTCCGGAACGGGGGTGTGTTGTGTCTGGTTCTGTGGTTCCGGAACGGGAGTGGTTTCTGGCTGGTTCTGTGGTTCCGGAATGGGAGTGGTTTCCGCCTGATTTTGTGTACCCGAAGCGGGAGTGGCTTCCGTCTGGTTTTGCGCTTCCGGTTGTGCCGGTGGAATCGAATAGCTCTCCTCCAGCGCGCGCTGAATTGCCGCCCAGTCCATTGGCCGCGAGCCGTTTATGTAGCCGTACAGCACGGGAGTCACGCGATCATCCGCAAGGCGTGATACGACCAGCGCCGTTTCTTCGTTTAGATCCAGTCCTGCAAGGTTGCGTGGGTCAAAGGAGGTGAAAAGGCCTCTTTGACCGCGTCCGTCCTCTCGCAGGGTTCCCATTGTTCGGGCTGTCCATTTGCCGCCGCGCGGCCCAAGCATGGCCGCGGCGAGCACCTCTCCGGAGCGACTGCCGCCGACGGTAAAGTCCAGCGTGGCGCTGAGCACGCGCCTTTCCAGCCGGGCATGCCCATTGTATCCCTTCTCAAGTCCGCGAAGCATGATCAGTGAACGTCTGTATTCCTGATTTGCCATGCCATTCGCCCCCCTTCCCGCTGAGTCTATGTATGCGATCCATTTGATATGCGGGAGCGGGCAGCCATGTCATGCCGCCGCATGATGTCTGCCAGTACTCCGCCAGGCCGTTGCGTGCGCGATGCAAAGGCGACTACCGGCCGAGGACCCGGACGGCAGATTTCTGTGTCGGCGCGCGGCTTTCGCGCAGACAGATTTCCGTCTGCCGTTCGAATCAGCTGCGAAAGATTGCCCATGAACGTTTCCCTCCCAAGCGAGTTTTCACCACAGAATATGCGCTCCTGTCGGCGTAGGTGCGACTGAGAAATTACAGAAGTATGACAGAGTTTACAAATTTTCTGAGATTTTATGTTCCTGAGGACTTGTCAAAGCGTGATTTTATGGTATAATGATAGAGAAGTCTGGACAACGGTATTCGCGTTATGCGCATACCGGCACAGGTATACGATTTCTTTCGGTCTTTGCCGGAGTGGAGGGGCCGAAATTCCGACGCGGCGCGCGTGCGTGCCGCTTTGAGAGGCGGTTTACAAATGGCAAGAGAAAATCGGAGAACGTCCACGGATATGAGCTTTGACGAGTTCAAACGGCTGCATGACGAGCAAAAGCGGCGTCAGGCTCAGAGGATGGGAACGCCTGCACAGAGTTCTGTGCCCGCGGAGAAGCCCGCGCCCAAAAAACGCGTGCGTCCGCGTCCAGCTCCCGTGGAAACCACCGACTGGAAACAGATGGACGATGCGGCTGAGGGCGACGTCGAGTCGCGCCGCGAGCGTCGTCTGAAAAATGCCATGGCGGCCGCGCAGACGGCAGTGGAGACGCCGGAGGAGGCGCCGAAGCCGCGCCGTGCCATGAGGGCAGAGCCGGAGGAAGAGGAACGCGAGGAGCTCTACGATTCCGAAGAAGAAACGGACGACGAAATCATCGATGAGGATGATTCAGAGACCGAGGAAACGGATGAAGAGGAGGAAGGCCCCTTCGCGCTGGTTTTGCGTCTGGGTGCGCATCTGAAGGAAAAGCTTTCCAGTCGGAAGGGCGAAGCCGTGGAGGATGCCGGCGACGAGGAAGCATATGACGAGGACGGAGAAGGCGACGAAGCTGGGGAGACCGAAGACGTAGAATCCGGAGAAGAAGCCGACGAGGAAGGGGACGAAGCGCCCGAGGCAGAAGAAAAGCAGCCTGCGTTCAAGCGATTGGGAATGCTTTTCAAGCGCCAGAAGGAAGAAGAGGAAAATTGGGACGACGACCTGGAGAGCGATGACGAAAGCGTATTCGAGCCCGACGAGGAGACGGAGGATTCCGAGGAAGAGGAGAAGCCTCAGCTGGCCGAGGAGCCTGCGCAGGCAGCCGTTGATCTTCCAGAGGAGGCGCCCCTTGCGCGCAGCGCAAGCACGGAGCTTGAAGCGGATGAAGAGCCGGAGGCAGACCTTCCAGACGAAGACGGCGAACAGATCGATGACGAGGAGGACGCGGAGGAAGTCGATGACGAGGACGCGGAAGAGGATGACGATTACGCTGACGAGGATGATGACGAGCCGAAGGGCCGTTTCAGCCTTGGCGGCATGCTCAAGCGCTTCCTGAGCTTCCGAAGCGGCGAATCGGACGAGGACGAGGAATACGACGAAGACGAGGAATACGAAGAGGATGAGGACGCGGAGGACGAGGAATCCGAGAACGGATTTGCCGATGATGCGGACGAGTCAGATGCAGTGCAGGAGGATGAACCCGCCGGGGAAACGGTGACAACCGAGGCCAAGGTGGAGCAGGATGCGCAGGACGCGCCCGCGCCGTTTGAAAAAACGGAAAAGCCGGTTGCCGAGAAGAAAACAGAGGGCGCGGAGAAGATCGAAGCGCCGTTGCCGATGGCCCAGGAGGAGGAAATTCCGATGGAAGAAAAGAACGCCAACGAAAGCATCGAGATTGATTCGACCATAGAGAACAACGAAGGCCGACCGATGTCCAGACGCGAATGGCGCATGCGCCAGCAGGCTGCGTTGGAGGCCGCCGAAAAGGCGAAGGCCGAGGCAGAAGCTGCCGAGAAGGCCAGAGCAGAAGCCGAAGCTGCAGAAAAGGCGAGAGCCGAGGAAGCGCGTCTTGCGGAGGAAAAGGCAAAGGCGGAGGAAGAAGCGGCACTCGAAGCGGCAAGGGCGGAGCAGGCAGCAAAGACGGAAGCGCCGGTGGTCGACGAGCCGCTCAGCTCGGACGATCCGACCCGTCTGTTTGCGCCGGTGCGCGTGCGCAGGAATGATGACGCACCTGCCGAGGAACTGAAGGAAGAGAACAAGCTGGAAGATGAGGACGACGAGTATGAGGACGTCTTCAGTGATGAGCTTCCGGATGAAGAGCCCAAGAAGGGCGGCCTGTTTGGCGGTCTGTTCGGGCGAGGAAAGAAGAGCCGCGCGGACGATGAGGGTGACGATTATGAGGATGAGGACGAAGAGGCCGATTCCGAATCGCAGCTTGTCGAAGAAGCGAAGAAGCCTGAGCCTGTGATTCTCGACGACGAGGATGAGGAAGACGACGAGTACGAGGACGATGAGGAAGAGGAAAAGAAGCCTCGCGGTCTGTTCGGTCGTCGGAAGAAAAAGGCGGATGACGAGGACGAAAAGCCCGCGCGCCGCAGCCGTAAGGCATCGTTCGATGATGACGATGATGATGACGAGTACGAGGAGCCTGCGCGCCGCAGCCGTAAGGCATCGTTCGATGACGACGATGATGATGACGAGTACGAGGAGCCTGCGCGCCGCAGCCGTAAGGCGTCGTTCGATGACGACGATGATGATGACGACGAGTACGAGGAGCCCGCGCGCCGCAGTCGTAAGGCGTCGTTCGATGACGACGATGATGATGACGACGAGTACGAGGAGCCTGCACGCCGCAGCCGTAAGGCATCGTTCGATGATGATGATGACGACGAGTACGAGGAGCCCGCGCGCCGCAGCCGTAAGGCATCGTTCGATGACGACGATGATGATGACGACGAGTATGAGGAGCCCGCGCGCCGCAGTCGTAAGGCATCGTTTGATGACGACGATGATGATGACGACGAGTACGAGGAGCCCGCGCGCCGAGGCCGCAGGGCGTCGTTCGATGACGATGACGACGATGATGACGAAGAGTTCGATTCCAGGTCGCGCCGTCGCAGGGAGCCCGACGATTTTGACGATGATTTCGATGATTACGAGACCTACGAGGAGGAAGACGAGGACGACGACGAGCCGAGCTTCGGACAGAATATGTTGTCGTTCATCAAGGGCGTCGTAGCCGTAATTCTGATTCTTGCGGTGCTGATTTTCGGTCTGCGCGTGCTGGACGAAAAGAAGATTGTCTCCTGCGCGTGGTTCCGCGAACATCTTGGTTCCGTCGGCACAATGCTGTTTGGCGAGGTACCGCAGAGCGAGGATGTTCAGTAAAATTTCCGTCGCTTTCAGAGCGTCTTCTGTATGGAAGGCGCTCTCCGCTTGTTAAATGATTTTTTGTTGAGCTGGTGGATGGGAGGAAGCGCCCTGCCACGGCTGCGCCTCTGCAGATTTTGCTTGAATTCTTCGGATTCCGGCCGCAGAATCTGCAAGAAAGCGTTTTTTCGAAAATGAGAGAATCCTTTGAGAGAAGCGTGTGAATTTATCGTCGCGCTGCCGGTTTTGACTGGAATTCGAGAGAACTTGGCCCTCTTGAGTGCTGCCGTAGGTTTTTTGACAGTATGGAACGTCTTCCGGATGGAAGGCGCTCTTTCATAAGGATGAGATGAAGCTGTACATTTTTGGCATTTTATGGTATTATGAACATAAAGGAACCGGAAGAAGGCACAGGTAAAATTTATATACGTGAAACAAATGAATTTGGGTGCGCGTCAATGTATATGAGGTGGTAAGCATGTTCAGAAAAATTCTTGCGCTTTTTATGACCTTTATGCTTCTTGCATGTTCCGTAGGCCTTGCTGCGACGCTGGATGAAGCACAGCTCAAGTCCAAATCCTGCATTCTTATGGATGCCGCAACCGGAGAGGTTCTGTATGGCCGCGCTGCAGACGTGCGCCGTTCGCCGGCGAGCACGACGAAAATCATGACGCTTCTGATTGCCATTAGCAAGTCTGACCCGGACGAAATCGTTACCGTGCCTGCCTCGGCGAGCCAAGTGCCGCTGGATTCCTCTGTAGTGCCGGTGTATCCGGGGGAAAAGATGCCGATGCGTGATTTATGGTACGGGCTGATTTTTAGAAGCGGGAACGACGCAGCCAACGCGATTGCAGAGCTGGTTAGCGGGAGCGTGGACGCGTTTGTGGACGAGATGAACGACTGGGCGTACAAGCTCGGCATGCAGAATACGCATTTTGCCAATCCGCACGGTTACACCGACAGCGAGCACTATACCACGGCGCGCGATCTTGCAATTTTGACGCGGTATGCGATGGAAAGCGACCTGTTCCGTGAAATTACGTTCTCGCTCAGCTACACGATGCAGGCTACCGAACTGCGAGATGCGCTGGAGATCCGGCATGAGTACTCGATTACTGACGTTCAGACGACGTATTATTACAAGTACGCGCGCGGCATTAAAACGGGCTATACCATGAAGGCTGGGCAGTGTTATGTGGGATCCGCGCTCAAGGATGGGCGGGAGCTGATCGTTGTTACACTGAACTGTGGCACGACGAAGCTGGATAAGTGGGGGGACGCGAAGGCGCTGTTCGAATACGGCTTTGAGAAACTGAGCGAGCGAGAAAAGAATATGTAACGTTTCTTCGCTGTACAAAAGCCGGAATTCATGGTACAATGGTAATCATCCGAGCGAAGGCAATTCGCCTATGGTCTTGAAAACGAATTCCGTGATTCCGGGAGGAAGCTGCGTTGAATTTTTTTAGAGGAAGAAAATTCGTGGCGGCGCTGTTCTGCGCGCTGCTGATTGCATTTACGACGGTCGCCTCGGCGGTTACGCCGACGGATTACAATCGAAGCACGCCGGATGTGCTGGACTCCGGGCATTTGTATGGCACCAACTGTATCCTGATCAACGCGGACACGGGAGACGTGCTGTTTGAGAAGAAGCCGGACGAGCGGCGCTATCCGGCCAGCACCACGAAGATTATGACGTGCATTCTGGCACTGGAATCCGATCTGGTGGGCAAGCAGATTACGATTCCTGCCGGAATTGAGATTCCATCCGGCTCCAGCAAGATGGGCATTTCCGCCGGGGAGACGATGCTGTTTGACGATCTGCTGTATGGCATGATGATTGCCTCCGGAAACGACGCATCCATCGCTGTAGCCATGCTGGTGAGCGGTAGCGAATCGGCGTTTGTGCGCGTGATGAATGAAAAGGCACAGTCGTTGGGCATGACGGGAACGCACTATGAAAACTCGCATGGCTATCAGCGTGCAAACCATTATACGACTGCGCGCGACTTGGCGACGCTCACGGCGTATGCCCTGAAGAATCAGATGTTCCGCGAGATTGTTGCCTGCAAGGAGTACACGATCGCTACCAGTCTGTACCCCGACGGCAAGGTGTATACCTCTAAGTACGACCTGCTGTTTGAGGGCAAGCAGCTTTATTACGCGCCGTGCATTGGCGTAAAGACCGGTTATACCAATTCGGCAGGCCGCTGCTTTGTGGGCGCGGCGGAGCAGAACGGCGTGACGCTGGTTTCCGTGAGCCTGAATACCTCCAAGGACGATACCGCGTATTCGCAGGTGTTCACCGACACCATCCGGCTGTGTAACTATGGCTTTGCGCAGTACCGGGAGGTTTCGTTCCGCGAAATGCTTGCAATGTGCGACGACAGTCAACTGGCGTTCCTGGTGAACAAGGCAGCAAAGGACGATGCAAACAAGGGCTATCTGCGGATGAACGTCGTCGATATTCCTGACGACTACCGCGAGTCCTATCTCAAAAGCGACTGGGAGGACGTGAATTTCCAGAAGGAGCTGGCGAATTCGCTGGCCGAGCGGCTGGAGTTCGAATTCAATGGGGCGCTGGTTGCGCCCATCAGTGAGGGCGACATTCTGGGCGTGGCGCGCTATACGACACAGTCCGGCGCAGTGCTGGAGGGCAAAATTGTGGCCTCCCGCAGCGTGGCAATGGAGCCGCCCACGATGGACGAGCTGCTGGATGAATGGGTGGATGAAAATGCGCCGTGGATGGCCAAGCTGATGCCACGCCGCAATCCGTCCGCAAGGGTTTTGTATCTGCTTCTGTTGGCTGGCATCGTGGCACTGATTGTGCTGCGCGTGCGCCGAAATCGTCGTCGTAACCGCGAACGCAGGGCCATGCTGGAAAGGAAGCGCCGCGAGTATCTGCGCAGACAGAAGTATCTGCGTGAACATCCGGAGGCGCGACGCTCATCCAGACCGTCCGCGCCCGGTGCATCCGCTCGTACGCAAGCGAAGAGGACGGCCGCGGGTACGGCTGCGCGTCAGGCGGCGCGAAGGCCGTCCACACAGTCCGGCAAAGGCGGTGTGCAGACATCCAGAGGGACGGGAACGGGACGGGCACAGCCGCCGAAAGCAAGGGACGGCTTCGGTCGGCGCTAATGTCACGCCAAGGAAGCACGATAGACGGATTCGGATAGAGCGCGAAGGCTATGTACGGACGCAGGCAGATTGTTTGGTAGGAGCAGGAGGTACCTCCTTTTTCGAGGAATTGCGTCTGCGGAAAGCCGGAATACGCTACGAAAATGGGTTTCGATGGGTGGAAAGGCGGGAGCAGGATGATTCTCACGGTGTTGGGCGCGAACGGGCCCTATCCGTCGGCGGGCGGGGCATGCTCCGGGTATCTGCTGTCGTCGGACAGCGGGGAAACGAAGCTGCTGCTCGATTGCGGGAGTGGCGTGCTTGCGCGGCTGACGGAGCTGTGCCCGGTAGCGGAGCTATCGGCCGTCGTACTTTCCCATCTGCATTTTGATCATATGTCCGACATCCTGCCGATGCGGTATCAGCTGGACTTTGAGCGGGAAGCGCCGCTGAAGGTGTTCTGTCCTGCGACGCCCGCGCGCCCGCGCTCGCTTTTAGGCGGCAAGCTTGACCTGTATCCGATGAGGGACGCGATGGTAGGTGAGATGAAGCTGGAGTTTCTGCCGGTCAATCATCCGGTGGAGACGTACGCCGTCCGGGTTTCGTGCGACGGCGCGACGATGGTCTATACGGGTGATACCAACCTTTGCCCGCCGCTGTCGCTGTTTGCCGACGGTGCGGCGTTGCTGCTCGCAGATGCGGGGCTTTCTGAGGCGGACTGGACGGACGAGAAGCCGCATCTGAATCCGCGTCTGTGTGCGGAGCTGGCAAGGGAAGCACATGTGGGGGCGCTGGTGCTCACGCACCTGTCACCGCGAAACGATGCAGAGGCGCTGCTCGAAGAGGCGCGTCCAGTTTTTCCCGATGTGCGGCTGGCTGAAGCGGGCTTGCGGCTGCGCGTGTAGGCGCGCTGCGCGGTTTGCCTCGCACCGCGCACTGGTTTGTGCGGCGCTGGCGGCCGGTGCAGGCTGCGTGCTGGCGCAGTATGCATCGGTTTCGGGAATTGTATGGCTTATGGTCGGGATGCTGCTTCTAAGCGGCTGGAGTGTGTTTTGTCTGCGCGCGCACGGAAGGCGCGCGTTTTGCGTACTGTTGGCGGCGATTCTGTGCGGCTTTGCAGGATATGCAGCGTTGCGCGGGCGGCTTCCGCAGAATCTGACGCCGGGGAAGTATGAGGTTGAGGGTACGGTGGGCGTCGTTCCGGCCGTACAGGCGGACAAGGTGCGCGTGGTGCTGACTCTCTCCGACGTTACGCTGGACGGTGCACCGCTTGAGGGCCGCCTGAGATTGTATGTATATGGAACAGACGCGCTGGACAGGTTTGCTTATGGGCAGCGGATTTGCGCCTCTGGAGTCAACGTAAGGGTGCCGGATGGACAAAACAATCCGGGAGGGTTCGATTTTCGGGCGTATCTGTGGCGCAGCGGCGTTTCGATGACAGGCTCTTCTGCACCGGAAAAGATAGAGGTCTTATCAGAGGGGCGGGGACTTGTGTGCGCGATTTATCGCGTGCGCACTCGTCTGGCGGCGCGTGTGGATGCGTTGTTTGGGGAACAGGCCGACGTGATGCGGGCGCTTTTGCTGGGCGACCGCGCGCTGGTGACTGAGGAGACGTATGACGATTTCCGAACGACGGGTATTGCGCATTTGATTGCGCTGTCCGGACTGCATGTGGGCTGTATCGCGCTGCTGCTTGATATGCTTCTGCGATTTCTGTGCTTGCCCCGCAGGGCGGTGAGCGCGATCACGCTTCTGCTGCTGGCCGGATATTCGGTGATGGCGGGAATGAGCCCGTCGATTGTGCGTGCCGTGCTGATGTACGCGTTTGCGGCTGCGGCGCGGGAGGCGGGGTACCCGGGCGATTTACTGACGCGGCTAGCGGCGGCGTTTATCGTTCAGATAGCGTGCAACCCGTTGCTTGTGCGGGACACGGGCTTTACACTGTCGTATATGTCCGTGCTCGGGCTTGCCTGCCTGACGGATGCGGTGCGCGCCCTTTTCGGAGCGCGGGAGGGTGAAGGGCGCATTCGTCGGTGGATTGCAGACGCGATTTCTGCATCGGCAGCGATTCAGCTGGCAGGCGCGCCGCTTGTGTCGTCTGCATTTTTCTCGCTTCCGCTGCTGTCGATTCCGGTGAACCTGCTGGCAGTGCCGTTCGGGCTGCTGAGCGTATACCTGGGCGTGGCTGCGGTAGCAGTATCGGTGCTGTCGCTTCCGATGGCGCGGGTTCTTGCAGTGCCGGCGAGTGCCTGCTGGATGTGGATTCGTCTGCTGGCGGCGAAGACGGCGGCGCTGCCGTTTTCCAGCGTGATGGCAAGGGCGTGGCCGCTGGGAGCAGGACTAGCGTTTTTTGCGTTGCTTGGAATGGCTTCGCCGTATTTGACCGGAAACGGAAAGGCGCGACGGTGGGCGCTTGCGTTGCTTGCGCTTCTGGCTGCCGCAGTGCTCGTGTGGCCGACAGCAGGAAATGACGGACTGACGATCACGTTTCTGGACGTTGGCTATGGCGATGCGGCGGTAATTGATGCGCGTGGAGCGGCGTATGCCGTGGACTGCGGGCGAGACAACGGCATTCTGGCCGATTATCTGACGGCCTCGCGCGCCAATCTGTGCGCGGTGTTTGTTTCGCATCCGGACACAGACCATTCAGGCGGACTTGCGGCCGTATTGAAACGCTATCGCGGCGCAAAGGTCTATGTGCCGGAGTGCTGGGATCGAATGGATGTCGGCGCGGCTGATGCGGTGTTGGCCGGAAGACGGGTCGTAAGCCTGTGCGCGGGTGATCGGGTGGAGCTGGCGAAGGACATTGTGATCGAGGTACTGTGGCCTCCGGAGGACTTTGTGCCGTCGGAGGACAACGAGGGTTCGCTGGTTTTGCGGCTGTGCTATGGAGAGGCGAATGCGCTTCTGACCGGCGACCTTCCCGACGACGTCGATTATCTTGCCGCAGCGGAGGCCGAGGTATTGAAGGTGGCGCATCACGGCAGCCGCTACGCAACGACGGCAGAAATGCTTTCGATTGTACGTCCAAGGCTGGCGGTGATTTCCGTGGACGGAAATCTGTTCGGACATCCGACGCAGGATGTGCTTGACCGGCTGGCGGCGGTCGGCGCGGGGGTATTGAGAACGGATCTGCATGGCGCGGTCACGGTGACGCTGGAGCCGGATGGGTGCGTTGCCTATGAGACTATGCGCGTGCCGGAGGGATAGAAATGGCAAAAAAGGAAGGACTGGCGCCGAAGCACCCGCTGGGGTGGAATCAGCTGTTTAAGGACATTCGGGCGGGCAAGGCGGCGGGTGTGTATCTGTTTTACGGGCCGGAGGAGTTTGTCAAAAAAAGCGCACTGGATCAGCTTCGCGCGGCGCTTCTGCCGGCGGGGCTGGAGCTTTTGAATGAGGACGTGCTCGAGAATGCGGACGCGACGGCGATTATCGAAAGCGCGGAGACGTTGCCGGTGATGTGCGAGCAGCGCTTTGTGTTGGTGAAGGATTGGCCGCCGCTGTTCAAGGGCGGCGATCAAGAGGCTGACAAGCTGGAAAAGTGGCTACCAAATGCGCCGCAGAGCTGCGTGGTCGTGTTTTATGCGGGAACGGCGGAGCCGAATCGCGCAACGAAGGGTACGAAGGCGCTGTACGAGTACGCACAGGTGACGGAATTCCCGCTGCTGGACGATGATGAACTGGGCAAGCGCTTGGGAAAGTCGTTTCGAGACCAAGGCAAGCGGGTTGAAAAGGATGCCATCGCGCAGCTGATCTTTTTGGCCGGGCGCGACCTCAACCGACTGCTGGGCGAGGCTCAGAAGCTGGCGAATTATGTTGGAGACGCCGAGGTTGTGACGGCCGGAGACGTGCGCGCCATCGTTACGCCCTCTACCGAGGCAGGCGTGTTTTTGATGATCGACGCGCTGATGGAAGGGCGCGCACGCGAGGCTTATAAGATGCTGCACACCATGACGGAAGCAGGCGAGAACCGCGTGCAGATTCTGGCGACGCTTATTTGGCAGATGCGACTGATTGCGCACGTGGCGATTCAGCGCGATAAGCGCATGACGCTTCCGCAGATTCAGGCGACGATTCGCGAGCGTCCGTTTGCCGTGAGGAACGCGTTCAACCGCTGCGGCCGAATCCCTGCGGCGCGCTGTCTGGCACTGTATGAGAAATGTGTTTCCCTCGACTATGCTGTGAAAAGCGGGCGGATGCGAGACGAGGAGGCATTGGATGCGGCGATGCAGGCAATCTTAGTAGAAAAATCAAAAAATTAACAGAAAAAATGAAACCAAAACTGGAGGCGCTGCGTCAAAGCTTTACATATGAGAGAAAACAGAGGTGATGCGCAGTGAGAATGAGCGGGACGTGGCGGCTTACGGCGGCAATTGTGGGCGCATGTCTGATGCTGGCGCTGTTTGCGTCGGCGATGGCGGAACCGTCGGAGAGTGCGTATCGGCAGGCTAAGGAGGCTGTCAGCCTGATTTCCTACGGAGAATATGAAATGGCGCTGAATCGGCTGGGTATGCAGGATCAGATGCAGGCGGCCATGCTTAAGCGCTACATCGATCAGAATTGCGGCGAAATCCACCGCGGCAGCGTGCAGACGGATGTGGCCGTTGCTTGGTTTGATGGAAGCGCGTGGCAGCTGGCGGTGCCCTTTGAGGCGCCTGAGGATGACGCGGTGGGCGCGCTGGTGTTTACACTGTCTGGCAATGCCTTCAGCGGCATCGACTTTATGCGTTGGGGCGATGTGGAGGCCAGTTATGACGTGGCTAACGAGGTATACTGGAATCTTCCCTATACGCCCAGCTGCACGGTGTACGGAGACTGGTAGTTTAAATCGTCCGGCATTTTCTGATTTCTTCCTTCTTGCTCCAAGACATTTTCCGATTCGCGGAGGGGACAAAGAGAGGCAGACGGTCTAATTACCGGCTTACTTTGGTACGATTTTTGGATATTTGATGGCAACAATCCAGATCATTTGATGATTTCAGGTGATTTGGATTGTTTGATTTTTTTCAAAACGGCATGCAGAGATCTTGCGAGAAGGGCTGATTTCTGTTATAATAAAACGGTTACATGTGAGAAGTAAGGAAGATTTTTTATGACGATGTTTGCTGAGATACTCCATGAAGTCCGCAGTGAACGCCATATCACGCAGGAGCAGCTTGCTAAAGAAATGAACGTATCGCGCCAGACCATTTCTCATTGGGAGAATGGCCGCGCGGTTCCTGATATTGATACCATCAAGCATCTGTCGCAGGTGTTGGATTATAATTTCCTTGCGGTGGAGGGGATGATCGGGGAAACGCAGCCCGCGCCCGATGCGGGGGAAATTCCCGCACAGCCCGAGGCGGAATCCGCACAAAAAACGCATACTCGGCCGCCGGAAATCACTTCCCGTAAAAAGCGGTTTGTATTGCCCGCCGTGCTGGGCGGTGTTCTGCTGTGTGCCGTGCTGATTGTTTTCCTCTTGATGAACGGTAGCCCTTCCCGCGAACAGGCGAATGTATTGGTTACCCCCATAGAGAACCCCGTTTATGCCATTCGCCTTGATGATTTTATGGACGGCGTGGGCTGGCGCTATGGCTTCACGATCGAGGAAACAGCGGGGATTTCCTTTACCATTCAGGAAGTGAATGAGGTGGCCATTGCGGACAACGGAGAGGAATTCCCGCACGTTTATTCAGGCGAGTGGTTCGCCCAATGGTATGGCAGTGATACGCTGACGAAGGGCGTGCCGCAAATGTGGACGGGCGGTTTTCCATTGCAGAATTGTAGCGCGGTCCGTCTCATGTTCAAGGGTATGGATGCCAACGGAAACGCGCTGACCTTCGAAGGAAGTCTGGAGCTTTCAAAAGAAATCGTAGAATGATATTTTCGCCTCTTGTCACCCTGAAAGGGGCGATTTTTTGCGTTTTCGAGCATGATACAGGCAAATGCTCACGATATGAGCGCAAATGCTCACGATATGAGCGTGACTTTTCTTATTGTAATACATAAAATACAAGTATGACTGGCGATGATAAGGCCGGTAAAAAGAAGAAGGTCATCCCATGAAGAGACTACTGGCAATCTTGCTGGCAACGACCCTGCTTGTGATGGCCGTGCCCGCTCTTGCGGAGGGCAACACGACGGATTGCCGGCGATTCTGGCGCTGATTCCTTTGAAGGCTTGTAATCAAAGCCTGCCAACCCGCGCAAGAAGAAAGGAAGGGAGGTTCAATGCTGGCATACATAGGCTGGATTGTGGCGGCGTTCCTTGGCGGTTTTCTGCTTTCGCTCTTTCTCTGGCAACGAAAGCCCCCCATTCCCTGCGGGACAATTTCGCAAGGGTGGAGTTTTTCAAGGGGCGGAGTTATCGAGAGATTTTAGCCATTGCCGGAACAAAGCCTGACAGCATCATCCAGCAGACGGACGGGCGTATCATCAAGATGTGGAAGGAAGCCGGGTATTCCATCGCGCTTGAATTTGACGCGCAGGACGTCTGCCTTGGGGTGATGGACGAGCAATACTGACAGGCGAAAAGCACGGAAGTTATGCCGAGGTGGCGCGCATCACGGGGCGGAGCGCCTCCACCATCGGGAAATACATCCGTATGGCTGGAATGACAAAAGCCCATGTTCCCTAACCAGTGGACAATAAAAAAGGAGATGTAAACCTATGAAGAAGCTCATTTCTGTTTTGGCCTGTCTGTTCCTCGTACTGACCCTCTTGACTGCCTGTAGCAGTAGTAGCAGCTCGTCCAGACGGTCGACGAGCTATGACTATGACAAGGGCTACGGCTATACTGCGCCTAAGAAGGGCGAATCTTTGAACGATTATATCAAGCGGCAGGATCCTGACCTGTATCAGAGCATGCAGGATCGATGGGACAGCCTGCGGTAAACAAGACGGAAGGGCGGCCTCGAAAGGATACGGCACGTCGGCTTTTCGGTCGCCCGTACATATGTCCGTTTTAGGCGGATACAACCTCTATTTATCAGGAAGGAAGAGACTTGATGATGAAGAAAACAGCTGTTCGGTTCTTAATCCTTGCCATGGTTCTGACTACGGTTCTGGCTGCACCGGCCTCTGCCAGTGATTATTTTATTGCCCGCCCTGCCTGCGGTAAAAATGGCTGCGTCACGCATTACCTGTGGGTCCGTCCCAATTACAATGTTGATCACGGATGGGGCTATCGCCATGCGGTTTCAGAGTACTGCACAGACAGCACCGGCGATCAGATCACCGGCACATACGACACCTATAACGCCTATTGCTCCTATGGCGATTGGGTAAACGATGACAATGCGACCTGTACAAGCAACGCCACGCGCCATAAGACGTGTCATGGATGCGGATATGTGATGAGTGAAACCATTTGGAACACAAAGCTGCCGCACACGGAGGCTACCGATGAAGCGGTTGATTCCACCTGCACGGAGACGGGGCTCACCGAGGGCAAGCACTGCTCCGAGTGTAGCAACGTGCTGGTGAAACAGGATGTCATTCCTGCCACTGGTCATACTGAGGCCACCGACGAAGCGGTTGCTCCTACCTGTACTGAACCGGGTCTGACCGATGGAAAGCACTGCTCCACGTGCGGCGCCGTACTGGAATCGCAGCAAACGATCCATGCAACCGGACACAGCTATCGGATGTGGATGCCTGCTGGAGAGCATGCACACAAGGCCTCCTGCGCCAATAAAGGCTGCACGCATATAGGAGAAACGTCCTGCACGCTGTATGAGCTGACGGCAAACGAAGAAAAGCTCTTCGTCTGTCCGGTGTGCGGCGAATGGAGCATGGGCGTGTTCGAGGCGATTGAAGGGACAAGCTGTGAAGCCGTGGAGAAGAATGCCATCCTACGCGGCGAACGGATTGTACGTGCGTTGGCCGTACCCTTTGGTGAAAAGATCGTTTCGCTTGAGGGCCTCAGTGAAAGCGTTGCTCCGCTCTATGCCTTCACCGTTGCTTATGAATACGCCGGGTGCGTGGAGAAGTTTGGCGGCGCCGTCAGCTTCTCTGTGCCGCTGGAGCTGGAAGAGCCCTTTACTCTGGTTCGTCTGAACGCCGCGGAGGATGCAGAGGAGCTATGGAGCGAGATTCCCTATGAATGGAAGGACGGTATTCTGTTCTTCGAAACGGATTGCGCCGGGCTGTATCTGATCATTCCTGCTAACTGACTTTGACAGGCTGAACGTTGCATATACAACGAAATACGCCGGCGGACTGCGGTATAATGCAAAGAAAGAGGAGGAAATGCAATGGAAAATTACATGATTTGCAACTGCAAGCAGGTTTCGTATTTCGATGTGGAGGATGCATTGCACAGGGCGGAACCGACTGAGAATTTAGAGGAGCTGTTCCGCGAGGTGCAGGAGATTACAAGCTGCACGACAGGCTGCGGCGGCTGTCACCAGAAAATTTTGAACGCCATTTCCGAGATCATTCACAGATAACGCGCGGAAACGATCGATTTTGTCCGTCCTTCGAAGCGGCATGACTTTGAAGGACGGACTTGCTGTTTTTACGTAGCCGTGCGATAATTTCGAAGGATTGAAGCAAACCGACGAACGGGGGAACAGAAGCATGGTTTCATTTGAAAGCGATTATATTGCAGGCGCGCATCCGCAGGTTTTGAAAAGGCTGATGGAAACGAATCTGGAGTGCTTGTCTGGCTATGGCGCGGATCGGTATTGCGAGAGCGCGAGAGAAAAAATTCGCGAAGTGATCGGCATGCCGGATGCGGAGGTGGAATTTCTCGTCGGCGGAACCCAGACAAACGCGGTGATCATTTCTACCATGCTGGCCGACTGCGAGGGCGTGATTGCAGCGCAAACCGGGCATGTGAGCACGCACGAGGCGGGCGCGATCGAGTACACGGGGCATGAGGTGCTGGAGCTTGCGCAGAAGGACGGGAAAATCGTGCCGGAAACACTGGAACGCTTTTTAGTGGACTTCGCGGCCAATGAAACGCGTGAGCATATGACGCCTCCGGGCATGGTATACATTTCGCATCCTACGGAATACGGCACGCTGTATTCCAGAAGCGAGCTGGAAGCAATTTCGGAAATCTGCCGCCGGTGGGGGTTGTCGCTATATCTGGACGGCGCGCGGCTGGGCTATGGTGTGATGAGCCGCGGAACGGATGTGACGATTTCGGAGCTTGCGCGGCTGTGCGATGTGTTTTATATCGGCGGCACAAAGGTCGGCGCACTGTGCGGCGAGGCCGTTGTATTCACGCGGGGCAACAAGCCGAAAAATTTTCTGACGTCCGTCAAGCGCCGCGGCGCGCTACTTGCCAAGGGGCGGCTTCTGGGCGTTCAGTTTGACGCGTTGTTTACGGACGGACTGTATTTTGAGATCAGCCGACACGCAATTGACATGGCCGAGCGGATGAAGCAGATTTTCGTTGCCCACGGGCTCGAGTTTGCCATTGAATCGTCGACCAACCAGCAGTTTGTGGTGCTCGAAAACGGCCGCATGGAGAAGCTGCGCGAAAGGGTTGAGTTCAGCTTCTGGGAGAAGAAGGATGATGCGCATACCGTTGTGCGCTTTGCCACAAGCTGGTCGACGACGGAGGCCGACCTGCTCGCGCTGGATGCGGCGCTGAACGACTGAGCTGAAGGGAACGGGAGATATGACGCATGGATACATACTGATTCAGCTGGTCGGATTCTGCGGAACGCTGCTGTTTTTCTTCTCGTATCAGTGCAAAAGCAACCGAGGGCTGTTTCGGGTGCAGCTTGCGTCCTATGTGTTTTATACGGCGCACCTGCTTTTGCTGGGCGCGGTGACGGGCGGAATCAGCTATGTCATGAATACGTTCCGCTCATTCTGTTTGGGGTCAAAATGGAAATTCGGCAGAAGCAAAACCATGTGCGCGCTCATCTGCATGGCGCAGCTGCTGGTGCTTGCGCTTACATGGGACGGATGGATTTCGATTCTGCCCGTCGCGGCCAATATTGCCACGACCGTTGCCGGCTATACCCACAATCCGCGTAAGCTTCGCGTTGCGGGGATGTTTATCAATTCACCATTGTGGATCCTCTACGATGTCGCAACCGGCTCGCTGGCAGGGATCATCGATGAACTGGTCACGGAAATCTCTATGCTCGTGTCCATCCTCCGCTTCGGCTGGAAGGCGCTGGACAGGGTGGAGAAATGAACGGCTGATGAAAAATGAAAGAGCGAGGGAAATTGCATTTCCTTCGCTTTTTGCTTCAATCTGAGAAGGTGAGGAATGGATGGTAGTTACCATACAAATAAGAAGGAAGTTAGAATGAGCTACGGGAAGAGGATAAAATGATTCGAATAAAAAGTCAGTGGTACGAATGTGAGACTTACGGGGTCAATGTGCGCATGTCAAGGGTAGGCGACGCGCGGGAAACGGCGAGCCGACAACGATAGGGGGAGATTTGCAGAGCTTTTTTTCTTCGAATACAAGAGCGTCTGTTGACGCGGATGGGCATTTTGTGTTATCCTATCTATGGACTTGGCATGTCGGCGCTTACTATTTTACCACAGTGGCTCGCATTTTGTCTCCTGCATCAATTATCGTCCGGTGGCAACTCGACTGCGAAGAGGGGCAAAGCGGAGGATGGATTACTGAGCTGTTTTAAAAATGGAATGACTACGAACGATGTACGGCATATGCGTTGAAGATGGATGCTGATTATAAAAACAAAAACTCAAAAAACAAAATATTTACGCAGAAAAATGTTACAAACCCAAGTGTTGCGACATAATACAGTGTATGAACTCGACGAAATCATACAGGGATCAACCGATAAAGGAATGAAGGAGGAGAACAAATGAGAATGACGTGGTTTGAAGACGTCGGGATGCTTGGAGGAGCGCAGACGAGCTGGACGACCACGGCAATACAGAACGGCGGCAGGTCGCATCTGTATCAGAGGTCGTTTGCGAATGAAGCAAGGGTAAGCATAACGCAGGAGAAGAGCAAAACGGTTGTTTCGACGAGCATCGGAGATACGAGCCCAGCATGGATTATCGGCTTTACAAGTCTTGTAATTCAGGAGATGAAGCAGGGAGAATGGTCAACGATTCAGGTGATCAAGGATCAGTTTACCTATCACAGGACCTGCCATTTCTATCGGATAACGCTGCCGAAGAGAGAGTTTGGAGAATATCGCGCCTTCGCAGATTTCTTCAAGGTTGGAAGCGCAGGGGTTCACAAGGAGCGGGTAGGGAGTTGGGAGAAGCGCCTATTCTGAAGCGCGGGATTTCAAGAGAACAGGCGTACAGGGCTTCTGGGGCCGGAGAAGTGAGGCAAGGAAGCCGAGCGTCTTTCATGAACGAGGAGTGTATTGAAATGCAGCGGATTCGTCTGCTGCGATCATCTGAATAGAGTTCCGAAGCCGCCGGGCAGGGAAGAGAGCTTCCCACCCGGCGGCAGTTGATTATGCGCGCGTCCGGCTACGGTCATCCCTTCACAGAGCCCTCCGCTAAGCCAGAGACGACGAAGTGCTTCTGGAACACGGCAAACAGCAAAAGCATGGGAATCTGCGCCAGAATCGACGCGGCAAAGATCCATTCCCAGCGGGTGGCGTGTGCGCCCTTCAGCGACTGGATCATCACTGGTAGTGTAATCTGATCCTGTGCGCCGCCGAGCACGACCTTCGCGGAGAAGAATTCCTCCCACGTGCCCTGCAAACAGAAGATGGCCAGTGTGCCGATGCCGGGCAGCGCGATAGGAAGCATTATGCGGAAGAACGTCGTCATGTGCCCGCCGCCGTCCATTTTTACGGCCTCCTCCAGCTCCTTTGGCAGCGCCTCCATGGACGCTCGCAGGAAGAACGTATTCCCGCAGATGCCTGCACCGACATACAGCAGAATCAGGCCGGCCTTTGTGCCGATCAGCCCGTTCGGCGACGCGCCGATGCCCTGTAAAACGAGGAATTGCGGGATGATGCCAAGAAATCCGGGCAGCATCAGCGCAAACAGGTATACGCGAAACAGCACCTCCCGACCGAAAAAGTCGATGCGAGCAAAGCCATAGGCGGACAAAGCCGAGATCATGACCGTGGTAGCGGTTGTCGCAAGTGTGATTACCACACTGTTGAACGCTGCCTGAGGTAATGCGGATTGTGACAGGACGTGCTCATAGGCTGCGAAGCTGATTTGTGTAGGCACCAGATGCGGGGGATTGGGCAGCACGTAGCTGAATTCCTCGAATGAATTGCACAGCATGAACCAGAACGGAAGAATAAAGATTGCCGCGCTGACGATCAGAATCGCCCAGAATGCGACCTTTCCCAGCTGCTTCATTCCATCCGGCCTCCTTACGTGTGGAAGACCCGGTTGAGCACAACCGTTGTCAGCAGTACAAGTATCGCCGTAATCAGGCCGATGGCTGCGCCCTGTCCAAACTCAAACAGGTTGAACGATCGGTCGTACAGCAGATATTGAAGCACGCCAGTGGTACCGCGAGGGTTTCCGCTCGTGAGCATCATTACCTGAATGAATACGCCGAAGGAGCCGATGACCATGTTCACAAGCACGTAAAACGTGGTGCTCTTTAGAAGCGGCACGGTAATGTGCCAAAACTGCTGCGTCCGGCTTGCACCGTCCAGCATGCCGGCCTCGTACAGCTCTGCGGGAATACCCTTCAGCCCAGCGATATAAATCACCATGGCCCAACCGATGTTCTTCCAGATACCCAGCAGCCAGATGACCAGATTTGCCGTCCACGTTCGATTGAGCCACGAAACGTATTCGGGCAGCAGACCGAGCACATCCTTCAGCAGATAGTTTACTAGTCCCGCGCCGCCGGCGTTGAACATATAGGCAAATACGTTTCCGACGATGACCCAGCTTGTGATGACCGGAAGATAGAAGCACGTTCGGAAGAAAAGCTGTGTGCGTCGGAGTGAATTGACCATCACTGCGAACACCATGCCAAACAGCAGGATGAACGGCGTCGTGACCAGCGCGTACAGAAAGTTGTTCCGCACGGCCAGAAGCAGCCGGTCGCCTGTTTCGGCAAACAGCGCAAAGTAGTTTTTGAGCCCTGCCCACACAATTGTCCTCTCTACGATGTGGTAATCGGAAAAGCTGATGCGGATGTTGAAGAGCATGGGATAAAACACGAACACACAGGCCAGAAGCAGACCTGGAAGCACAAATGGCGCGGCCGGCGCCAGATTCCGAACGCGCTTGCGGCGAAGAAGCCGTGCCTCGCGAAGCATGGCTGCCTGCGGATTGTAGGTACGTGGCGTCATGCCAATTCCCCCGATTCATGAAGAGAAGCGCCGCGCGCTTTTCTTTGCGCGGCCGGGGAGCCGGCTTTTTCCGGCTCCCCGAGGATGAAAGACTTATTTCGCCAGCTCGTCGTCGATCATGGCGGCGTACTTTGTCAGCGTTGCCTGAACATCTGCATCCTCGATGAAGATTTCAGTCATGGCGTCCGTCCACAGCTGCTCCACAGAAGAAGCCTGCGGGGTAGGAATGCGGCTGCGCGCGCTTTCCAGCTGCTTCATGTACACGCTCCACTTCGGGTCAGCCTGTACTGCGTCGCTGTTTACACAGGATTTCAGCGTAGGAATTACACCAACCTTGAGAAGCTCAAGCTGTACATCCTCGCTGAGCATGAACTGCACGAAGCGGAATGCAGCGTCCTTCTTTTCGCTGCCAGAGAAGATCACGATGTTCTCGCCGCCGACCACGGATGCGCTCTCGCCGTTCCATGTAGGAATCAGCGCTGGGACGATGCCCTTTTCATCGCTGAAGGGCGCCCACGGCCCCTCGAAGAACATGGCGTATTCGCTGTTGATGCCGTCCCATGCGTCGGGGGTACCGTCTACGTCGCGAATGGTAAACACGTGATCCGCATGTAGCTGAAGCATGGTATGGATAGCGTCCACGCTTTCCTCGCTGTCCAGATACCCGCTCGCCTTCGTGAAGCCCTCGTCGGTCAACGTGCCGCCGAACAGCCAAAAGTAGGGGTATAGATCCCAGTCACCCAAGCCGGAAACGTTCAGCTTGTACTGACCGTCGGCCTTATCCATACACGCTTCAACGAACTCCTCCATCGTGGCGGGCGCTTCTTCGAGGCCTAGCTCCTTCAGTACATTCAGGTTGATGACGGCTGCCTTGCAGTTGGTATTGAGCGGAAGGCCGTAGTAATGACCGTTCCACAGATTGGTGGACAGCGGGCCGTCCAGTACGGCGTTCTTCAGTGCATCGAAGCCCTCGATTTCATCCATGGCAACGATGCCGCCCAGCTTGGCGTACGCGCTGGTTTTGGTAATGTCTACGCGCGCCACGTCAGGAACCATGCCGGTGCCCAGCGCAGTTACGAGCATCTGATTGAAGTCTCCGCTTTGACGGACGGCTTCTACTCGGATGTCCGGGTTCGCAGCCTCGAACATGGGAATGATCACGTCGTCAATGACCGGCGTTTCGGTGTCGCCATAGGTATGCCAGAAGGTGATGGTGACCGGCTCCTCGGCGTTCGCTGCGGAGCATACGCCAAGCGTCAGAACGAATGCCAGAAGCAGAGTAAGCAACTTTTTCATGGTAGTTCCCTCCTTCTATTTTTTCATGCGCTTCAGCGCAGGAAAATCAGATTCCAGTATTCCAGTGTTGGCTGCGTGAATTCGATGTACGCGCCGTCTGCATCGCACCCGGTCTGGAAATCCAGCCGCAGGGGAACTGGCGATTCGCCATCGGGCGAGGCAAGCCAGACCTCTTGGGTAGGGTAATCCGTGTACAAGCGCGTCTTCACGTTTTTGTGCGGTGTGGGCGGATTTTTCGTCTGTTCCTCGTCGCGCCAGCCGTCGTCCGTACCCGTTAAATTCAGAAAATGATAAACCTCTGTGGAAGAGTCCGCCTTGGAGAAGGACCACACGGTGTCGCCTCGGCCATCCGCACTGACCGGCAGTTCTTCCAGCCGCACATTTCGCGAAATAGGACGCTGCCCGTCGCGCAGAAGATTTTCGTAGGCGACAAGGAAGTCATACAACCGCCCGACTGCATTTTGCAGATCATTGCTCATGTGCTTTTTGCCGTCCGATGGGAAGTATTCGTCTGACAGCATGTTCCCACCGTTGCCAAGCTCGATCCGGCTTCCGCCGGAGGCGAACACTACGCAGTCGAGCATCCGTACGGCAGACGGGTTGAATGTGGATTTTGGGTTGCGATAGTTCACATAGGCCGCTACGATCAGCGACTTGCCGCCGCTCTGCTCGCAGGCATCGAGAATGGCTCGGTGCAGCGTGTAGTAGTCGTCGTACAGTTGACCGTTCGAATTGCGGTCCCACGGCCAGAATTCGGTGTACAGCACGTCGACCGCGCTGACGTTCACATTTTCAATGCCCTGCGCGCCTACGGGGTTGAAGGCGAGGTACTTTTCTCCGATGGCTGCTTTCGCGGCGTTCAGGAAGGACGTGTAGCTGTCCTTTACCAGATAGATGGGCTTTCCATCTGCGTCGTAGCCCAGCGGTCCGCCGTCGGTTGCGCGCATGGGGCCGTTTTCGCCGATGGTGTCTCCGTGCCAGCCGTCAAAGTCAAAGGCCTCAAAAACCCGGTTTTCCTGCTCGAAAATGTATTTCTGCCAGCTCGGGTTCAAAGGGTTGAAGTATTGCAGAATGCCGACCGGTCCTAAGGCTGCGTCCATATCGCAGGTAAAATCCACGCCATTTGCCCGAACCAGTCGCCAGTCGGCCTGCACGCCGGAGTTGTCGATTCGGTAGGTTTCGTTGGCGGCATAGATCATGTTGTATGCCATGCAGGACATACCACGGTCATGCGCCGCGCGGAGATACGCGCGCACCGTGTCGCCTGAGATCCAGCGGCCAGACCAATCCTCCCACCCGGACAGGTCGTCTGCCAGTGGGCGATGATGCCGGTATTGCCAGTCATAAAACTGAACGCCGTTCAGGTGATAGCGCGCCATTTCGTTTGCCTTGCTCTCCACATCGGCAGACGGCGTATAATCCCAGACATACCCGTAGCGCGGAAATTTTGTCCATGAGGTGGAAACGTCCACCGCCGTGAAGGCCGAGGATAGAACCTTCTGCTGCTTGTCCAGCGCTTCAACATTAAGCGCGTAGCCGCGCCCGTCTGTGTCCGGCATTGAAAGCAAAAAATGATCTGAGGCGGGTGCCTGCCAGTCCAGAACGCATTTTTCCAGCGAATACAGGCATGCGTGAATTGTAGTCGCCTCTGTCGGAAGCGCTTCCAGAAAGACTGTCGCTATTTCGCCCGGTGCATACATGCTTTTTTCCGTGCGGCAGACCATGGTTTCATCCCCTCTTGCAGAATGCACGCTCGCAAGCAGTGAAAGAAAAGCGAGCGTCCATAGCCATCGTTGTATCGGATTCATGCTGGTTTCTCTCTCTTTTCGAAGAAAGGATATCAGACTTCACTGAAAATGTCCATATGTTATGCGCATAACCATCAAAAATATCGAATTTATACAAATAAATTTGTAGAAAACGGCAACTACCGAAGGTCGAGGACGCTGCGCCCCTTCACGACGCGCGCGGGCAGCGTAACGGCGCAGGGTTCCTTTGTCGTTTTGTCAAGAATACCAAACAGCACGCGCAACGCGGTTTCTGCCTTGGCGGAAACGTTCTGGTGCACGGTGGTCAGCCTCGGGCGAATCACACGGGAAAGAATATTGTCGTCAAAGCCGGTGACGGAAATGTCCTCCGGCACCCGCAGGCCGTGATCTAGAAAGAAATCCATGGCCTCTACGGCATAGTAATCTGATATGAACATCAGCGCCGTCGCTTCGCGTTCGCGCACCCGATCGATCAGGCGGCGATAATCCGCCGGCCGGCGCTTGCGATCCTTCGATATGCAGAAATATGCGTCCTCCGACCACGAAAGCCTGCGGGTCTCCAGCGCGCCTATGTGACCGCGCAGCCTTCGAGCGTCAACGCCCCAGAGCGTCGGCTGGTCGCCAACAAAGAGAATCCGGCGGTGCCCCAGCTTTAGAAGATACTCGGTCATCAGCTGCATGCCGCGCTCATCCTCAAGGCCAACGTTGTTATATTGCTCTCCGTCGTCAAAATAACAGTCTACGAACACGATAGGCTTGCGCGTCGCCTGTATGAGCTCGCGGCATTGATTGGCCTGCAGGCCCATCACGATCAGTCCCACGGCGTTCCATGTCTGCGAAATGCGGTGAATTTCTGCGGCGTTCTGCGCTGCGTGGAGCATGGTGTAATAGCCTCGCGAACGAATGGAGTTTTCCAGCGCCGCGATCATTTCGCTGACGAAGGGATCCTGAAGCGCAAATTTCTCCTCCCGATTCGGGTAATTGGTAATCACGCCGACGATTTCGCTGTCGCCCTTTGCCAGCATTCGCGCACCCATGTTGGGAATGTACTGATATTGCTCCAGCTTCTGGCGAATGAGCTGCGCCGTCTCCGGCGCCATTTTTTCCAGATGACCGTGAATTACGTTGGAGACTGTAGCGGTGGAAACATTTAACGAATTGGCAATTTCCTTAATGGTCATAAAAACATCTCCCTGTTATGCGCGTAACAGGGAGAGTATAACCGGAAATTCAATGCGTTGTCAAGTCAGCTGCGCGGCTGTGCGCTGTGTTTTCAGAAATGCCTCGTGCTGGGCGCGGCTTTCGGTGATGAATTCATGCGTCAGATAGGCAGGCTGAATCTCACGAATCAGCTCTGCCGCAGCGGGCGTTTCGAACGGCTTGTGCGGGTCGATTTTCAAAATCCATTCATACGCGTTGCCCAGTCGGGTCCAATAGTCGCCGTCCTGCGGAATATGTGCTTTCAGCATGGCTCGAACGGCGTCGCCGGTTGCGCCGAAATTCATATGCAGTCCACGCACGCGGCTTGCAAGCGAGCCGTGCGCATCCATCTGGCGGAGAATGTAGTCCGCGCCATCGCGTTCGTCCGTCAGGCGAAGCTCGGCGTGCATTAGGTGTCCGGTGTCAAGCATGATGCCGGTTTTGGGGTAGCGCACGACCTCCAGCATCCGGCGCGTCATTTCCGGGCGCGTGAACGTAAAGCCCGGCCACCACAGGTTTTCCAGCAGCAGCTCAAAGGAATAGGCGCGCCCTTCCATTGCTCGGTTCAGTAGCTCGGCGGAGGCGTCGATGATCTCCTCGTCCGTATGCTCAAAGCGATAGGAAATCGTCTCGCGTATGGACACGTCCGAAACGTGGAACACTACATACTTTACGTGGAGCGATTCGGCAAAGTCCAGCTGTCGGCGGAAAAAATCGATGATAGCCTCCGGCGTTTCGCCGCCAAAACGATCGTACGCAGCCTGAAGCGAGCCGAACTCCTGCATGACGGCTTCTTCTTTACCGCGGAAAAAATCGACCCAGCAAGGGAAATAGCCCAGATGAAGCCCGGGCACCGCATCCGGCGGCAGGAAGGAAAGCGTATTTTCACCCCATGGCATGACCTCCAGGCCGTCCAGCGAAAATGCACGCAGAAATGCGCGCACGTCGTCTGAGTCCCGGTAGCGTTCAAGGTCGTATACCGTGTTTGTGAGATTTGTCGTTTCAATCATACGTCAAAGCCTTCTCCCTTGTACAGCAGCCTGCCGCCATCCAGCGCGCAGCGCAGGCAGCCGCCTGCGCCTACGTGCCACGACCAATAGTCTCTCCGTGGCTCGCCAAGCTCACTCATCAGTGCCATGATCGTGCCGCCGTGCGCCACGATTACCAGCGGCTCGTTATTATCCGCTGTGCAGATGCGTTCAAACGCCTGTACCGTGCGTGCGACAAAGCTGCGACGGTTCTCGCCGCCCGGGCAATTGCCCTCGCACATGTCGTCCACCCATGCGCGATACGCTGCGTCGTTCTTCATGTCGTCAGCAGAACGGTTTTCGAATGCGCCGAAGTCCATTTCACGAAGGCCGTCTGCAACGATTTGCCGTGCACCGGGAAACAGAATTGCCGCCGTCTCCTGTGCGCGCAGAAGCGGGCTCACATACACGGCTTCAATGCCCGTCAGCGGAGATGCCGAGAGCGCCGCGCGTCCCTCCGGGCAGAGCGGCTCGTCTGTCTGACCGATATAGCGCCTGCGGCGGTTGCCCTCGGTCAGCCCGTGACGAATGAGGTACACGCGCCTCATTTCAGCACCTGCGGAAGTCCGCATACCATGCGCACAACGCGTTCGGCTTCTGCCGCGAGCTGGTTTACTAGCCGCCCCGTCTGTTCCCGCGTTTCGCGCTCGTTTCGATCCATCGGAACGATGCCGCTGCCTACCTCGCAGACAATCACGGCATCCTTTTCAAGCAGCGCGTCAAACAGTGCCTGTGCGTTCTCCGGCGCGCGTGCTACAAGATTTTGAAGGTTGTAAACCACCGGTCGTTCGTCAATGACCGCGTCTGCCATCTGCTCATCCGTGTAGCCCAGAGCTTGCCGTGCATATGTGCGCTTGCCTGAGGCGATGCCGCCCGTAATCAGTATCATTCAGATGCCTCCCAGATTGATGGCTACCAGCATGAATAGCTCTGCCAGCGCCAGAAAATAGCCGCTCAAGTCTCCACTCATGCCGCCAAACTGTCTTGTACAGATTCGGTATAGTCGGGCTGCTGCCAATCCCGCTGCCAGCGGAAGCAGAAGTCCACGCGCGCCGCACAGCACAGCCAGCCCCGCGCTTATGGCGACAATCCAGATGCCCAGCAGCCAAAGGCATAGCCGCTTGTCTGCCGACGCACGGAATGTGGACAGAAGTCCGCGCCCGTCCGTTCCCGGATACGCCAGCGAACAGAATCCGCTCACTGCGCGTGACAGGGCAAACATACCCATTAGCGCGCCTGAGGTTTGCAGGTCATCCTTTATCGTCGTGTTCAGCGCCAGTGCTGCTACAAGATATACGCCCACGTAGATTACGGCAAACGCACCGGCGTGCGGATCCTTCAGAATTTCGCGCTTGCGCGCAGGCTCGGAATAGCTGCTCAATGCGTCCACGGTGTCGGCGAAGCCGTCCAGATGAATGCCGCCGGTCACCAGAATCGGAAGAATTGTCATGGCTGCTCCGCGAAGCAGCGCCGGTGAGTTAAAGTACGCGCACAGAAGGCGAAGAAGCATCATCAGTGCGCCGATTGCAAGCCCGACCAGCGGAAATGCGGGAAGCATATATCGCATGTTGTCCTCTTCCCATTTCACGCGTGGCATCGGCAGACGTGAAAACATCTGAAACGCGGTTACGATCGAACGAAGTGCCTTCACGCTCGTCCTCCCTTCAGCCAGATAGGCTGGCCGCAGACGACCTCGCATACCCTGTCGGCCATTTCTGCGATGCGGCAGCCAAGCCGGCCCATAAGCTGCATATACCGCTCAGTGCCCTCGCCGTATTTACGTCCGTCCGAACCCACCTCATTCGTAACGATTATCAGATTTGCGGCACGGCGCGCCAGAGAATGTAGGCCGTCCATGCAGCGCGCCTCAGCGTTTTCTCCGGCGCCGTCCGGCTCGAACATTTCGTTTGCTACCAGATTTCCCAGACATTCGAGCAGTACGCTCGCGCCCTCCGGCAGAGGGATACCTCCGATATCGACGCTCTTTTCTAGCGTCTCGAAGCCCTTTCCGGCGCGCAGCTGTCGATGGCGCGCAATGCGCCGCTCGGCGTCCTCGCCGTAGGGGATCATTGTGGCGACGTATATGCGAGGCCGGGGATACAGAAGCATCTGCGCTTCCGCAAGGGTACTCTTCCCGCAGCCGGAGCCGCCGGTAATCAATGTAATCATGCAAAGCCCTCACATGCCGATGTCCAGGAACGTCAGCATATTCTCATAGATTTCCAGAGCCATATCGAGCATCGGCATCGCCGCGACTGCGCCGGTTCCTTCGCCAAGCCGCATACCTGCGCAGATGAGCGGCTTCAGCTTCAGTGCATCAAGCAGTAGCCGCCCGGCTGGCTCCGCGGATACGTGGCTGGCAAGCATGCATACGCGTGCGCGTGGGCACAGGCGAGCTGCCGTCAATGCGGCCACGGCGCTGATTACGCCGTCCACCAATACCGGAATGCGCGCCAGCGCGCCGCCGAGGAACACGCCCGCCATTGCGGCAATGTCATAGCCGCCGAGCTTTCGCAATACGTCGAATGCGTCGTCTGCATTCGGCTTATTTATGCGGATTGCCTGCTCGACTACTTCGATCTTTCGCCGTAGACTTTCGTCACTTAATCCGGAGCCGCGTCCGGTTACCTCCTGCGGCGAGCGAGCCAACAGCACCGCCGCCATGGCTGCCGACGTGGTCGTGTTGCCCACGCCCATCTCGCCGGTTGCAAGCAGACGATATCCGTGACGGGCGCAGGCCTCTGCACACTCCATGCCGAAGCGAAGCGCAGTTTCTGCCTGCTCCACCGTCATCGCCGGGCCGGACAAGAGGCTCCTCGTGCCGTCCGAGATGTGCGGGCCGCCCAGGCTGGCTTCGCTTGAGCGCGTGAACATGCCCACGTCATAGGGAAAAACCTTCGCGTCCGCCAGCTTCGCCATGCGGCATACGTTGCTTTTTCCGCGCGCCATCATCTCCGCTACGGTTCGCGTGACATGGACCGGCGTGATGGCAATGTCGGGCGCGGCAACGCCGTTGTCGGCGCACATGGCCAGAACCGCTCGCGGCTTCAGGCAGATCTTCTCGCTGCCTGTAAGCGCTGCAATGGTTACCAGATCGTCCTCTAAAGCGCCCAGACTTCCAACGGGCTTGGCAATTTCATTCAGTCGTGCCCGTGTCCTCCGGGCTGCCTCCTCGTCGGGCGGCAAAATCCGTTCATTTAACGCACAAAAATCCATGCTGTCTCGTCCATCCCCTTTTTCTGTATCCAGTATACCCCGCAATCGCTCATTCGTCAATCGCTGATTTTTGCTTGTAGGCTCCGAAGAGAGTCCGGGCTGGGGCGTCTCAGGGCGGAGGGTGGAAAGACTGACGCTGCTTTGCATTATTAAATATTTGGCAAGTAATTTCACGAATGCGCAAATATGGCGAAAATTCTGGCAGATGACCCTGAAATTTTGTTTGACAAAATGTTGCCCATTTTGTAAAATTGTAGCATAAAGCATATGGGAGAGTTGAATATCATAATGGATAGAATGTTGACACCACGCGAGGTTTATCGATGGCTCAGCGGCGGTATGGAGAATGGAAATGATAAGTCCATTGCCGCGGTCAAAATCGCTAAAACGACGCTGATTCGATTCTGGCGGGAGCTGCTGATAGGAATTTTGGATGACGATGCGCTGGCGATGCTGGACAATACGAAGGATAAGCGTTCTCGCAGTCTGAGTAACATTATGAATCGAACCGGATCGGCCGGCGTTAAGTCTCCGCTGTATGAGGAGTTTGCCAAGAAGCTCGATAGCGCGGGGTTTCTGAAGCTGACCGTTGCGTGGCTTGAAATGCTCAACAGGCAGGAACCGGACTGGTTTCTGTTTATGGATTCCCTGTGTGCGTTTGAGGATATGTGCATTGCGGGCGACCAGGCGATAACCCCGGATATCCGCGCGCATCTGCAGGCCTTGCGCGGAGAGGTGAATGAAGCGTTTGCAGCGGATTATCAGAGCCAGGGGTTTTATTGCTGTGTGCAGCTGGCATGGCTCACCGTATACGCATTTCTGGGCAGTCATATGGACAACCGGCGCATTGCGCTTTTTAGAAACAATGATGAGCTGTCTGCCAGCCGTCTGTATATGAAGTATCGCCACGTTACGTTTGGCCGCTTTGTTCCGGTAGCATTAACCTCACGCGAATGTGAGGCCTGCAAGCAGGCGCTCGTGAAGGAGGCGTATGTGCCCTGCCCGGCGAACGTGGTCGAGGCGCTGTATGCGCGTCTGGAGGAGCGCGGCAAGGTACTGGTTTCGGCGGTCGGCGGCATGGGAAAAACGGAGCTTGTGCGTCAGGTGCTTGTGCGCTGCAGTGAGTTGGGGCGCTACAGCCGGCTGGCGTTTGTTCAGTATACGGAGAATCTGGTTGAGAGCTTCAAAAGGGCTTTTCAGGAGCTTCAAAACACAGAGCCTGACGACGTGCTGGGCGCGGTGGGCGAGCTGCTGGACAAGGCTTACAGCGGAAGAACGCTGCTGATTATTGACAATGCCCGGATTGATAACGACCTTGAGCAATGGCAGAGGGTCGCGTGTCTTGGCTGCGACGTGCTGGTGACGTCCCGCCAGAGAGAGATGGAGGGCTTTGCAGAGTTCTATCTTTCGCCCATGGGCGTTGAAGAAACCAGAAGACTGCTGGAAATCAGCTGCGGTTATCCGCTTTCAGACGATATAGAGGAGTTTCAGCGGTTGCAGCGCCGTGTGAACGGGCATACGCTGGCAATTATCCTTTTGGGAAAGACGCTGAAGGTGCGTTCGCTCACGGTTGAGGCCCTGAATAGCGAGATTGATACCAGCGGCTATCAGAACCTGCAGCTGGTTTATCATGGTGAAAGTGAAGGCTTTATTGAAAAGCTCAAAAAGGTTTTCTCCACAACGATTGTAGACCAGAAGTCGCGCAGGCTGCTGACGCTGTTCTCGATGCTCGATTTTCGGAACTGGGCAGCCAGAAATGTGGAAAAGCTGCTTTTGGATGCGGATCCGGAGGTCAGAAGGGTGACGGAGCTGCTGTATCGCAACCATCTGAACGGCTGGCTGGAGCTGAATCAGAATGGCTATGCGATGCAGCCTGCAATTGCCGAGGCGATGCGTACGGAGTGCGGCATGCTCCAGGACTATCCGATGCTGGAGAGGCATCTTCGCGAAATGTTCGTGCAGGATATCGACGGGCTGTATTGTCTGGGAATGGATGCGGCTGCGGGCGCGAATATGGTCGCATTCCTTGCGGAAAACGGAAAAAACGTGCCGGAGGAGGTTATCCTCGGGGCTATGGTGTATAGCAGTGCCAATTATACGAAGACGATGGAGCGCCTGCTGCCATTCTGCGTGAAGAGCGATAAAAAGGAAACGCGTTTTATTGCGCACTGCTATGAGCGCGCAGCGATTCTGAATAAGGAAAGAAACTCGAAGGAAGCGAATGACATAACGCTCATGCTGAAGGAAGCGGAGGAAATCGACTTCTCGAATCCGCTTGCTGTGACGGGCGTGCAAATCGTAGGGGCGATGCTGGACGACGAATGGAACGAGGAGCTATTCGAACTGCTTGGCCGTGTTTTGAAAAGCTGCCGGAATTCCATTCCGCGCGGGGAAGCGCTTTTGCATTACGCGATCATGCTGATGTCGTCGAGCGGCGATTTTGAGAAGGCAAGGGAAATCATGGCTCAGGCGGAGGAAATGGATCCGGAGAAGAAGTCGCTCAGCTTCCAGATGCATCTTCAGATGACCGTCTGCTTCCTGGAGGATAAAGTCGGCAATCGGGCGGAGGCGCTAAACAAGCTGGAGCGGCTTGCCGAAAGGATCGATAAGGTATCGGTCGGCATCATCAGCGACAACTCGTGGATGGATTTCTATTCGCTTTTGTCGGATATCTGCTATAAGCAGGGATTGCCTGAGAAAACGAAAATGTACGCGCAGCGCAGCATCGAGGCGTATGAGAAGCTTGCGGATGAAAGAGATCGAAACGACCCGGAGAAGCTGTGGCGTTTGGCGCAGGCATATCGTCGCGCGGAGCAGCCGGAGAATGCACTGGAAGCAAATCACCGGTTGATGCGCAGTATGAAGAGATATGATCGGCTGTCTCCGTTGGTTCTTCACGCGTGGAATCAGCGCGGTATCGCCTTCTACGAGCTTGGGAAGTATAAGCAGTCCTTGAAGGCCTTGGAGCAGTGTATAGAGCGAATGAATGAGAGCGAACAGCCGGATCCGTTCGGCCGCGTGACTGTGTACTTCCAGATAGCCCAGACGCTGGATGCGATGAAGAAAAAGGAAAAGGCGCAGCAATACATTGACGCCATCCTCGAGGATTATAAAACCCTGCAGCAATACGGCTTTGTTCTGCAGGAGGATCTTCGCCATATGCTGGCGTATGTTCACGAGGACTGACGGGAAGGGAATATCTGCACCGGGTATTGCAGTGCACGGCAATGCTCGGGACAAGATAGAAGTTTCTGTTTATAGATAGAGGAACGGTAAGGGAGGAAATTGCAAAACCGAGGAAAACACGCTTTAGCTGCGCCGCACGTGCGTCGGCTTAATCGTTGTACCCATTACGGAGAAGGCGGCATTCGTACAATCGGACAACATTAGGAGGATGAATATCGTGAAGAAGCAATGGCTTGCCGGACAGGTGAGAGAAACGAACGGAGGGAGCACTATGAAGCGTATACTGGCTACGATACTTATGGTGACGATGCTGCTTTGCAGCTTGAGCGCACCTGTATCAGCAGAGACGGACGCTTACGCGAATGCAATCAAAAATTTGTACCTTTACATGAAGCATTCGGAGGATTCCGGCCAGGACATTAAAGACATTATTCGTGATTTTACGCTGCTGTCCAACGAGGGCTTCAGTGCTGAACTTATGATATACTCGATGATGGTACAGTATATTATCGTAAACGATGATCTTGCAACCGCAGAGCTGTATGCCAATGCGCTTGATCAGATGACTGCATTTACGGACTACATTGAAGCGGAGACGGATGGCTTGAACGATTACATGAGAAGATGCTGCGATACCAGCGATGGCACGAGCGGTATTGTCCCCGTATGGCGGATCAAGGCGTATATTGCCGGCCGCAGAGCCGAGGACAATGGAGAAATGGATGAGGCTCGCGAAAAGTACCTGCAATGCATCAATTTCTATGACGCTCAGGATCGAATGATCATGACGCTGGAACAACAGAATGTCATTGACAAGGACGCAATTTTTAAGGAAGCAATGGAATTGTATGGAAGGGGCGAGCTGGAGAAAGCGGCTCAGGAACTGTTCAAAATCAAGGATATTCATATGGCAGCAGGCGCCCTGTATGAAGTCGTGATCAATGAACTCATCGACAATGCTGAAGCTCTGATCCCGGAGATTACGCTTCCTCCGGAGCCCACGCTTCCCCCGCAGGTGTCCATCAGTACACCCAAGGCGACAACGAAACCGAGGTATACAAGTAAACCGAAGACTACGAGCAAACCGGCAGCTACGAGCAAGCCGGAGGTTACGAGTAAACCGACGGTTACGGCAGCACCTGCACCTGTATTGATATACTCCGACTGGGTAGCGGACGTTCCGACTGGCGCACGCGTTGTTGACACAAAGACGCAGTATCGCAGAAGAGGGATTGCGACCGAATATCGCTATCGTGATCTGAGCACCAAGACGAGTACGGAGAGCTCTCTTGGCGATGGCTGGTCGCAGGTGAAGTCTGAATTGGTGTATGGGGAGTGGTCCGCATATACCGAGACGCCCATTTCTGCGTCCTCTACGCTGGAGGTAGAGCAGGCCACGAAGGAGGTCTCGAAGGAGGTTACCGTCTGGAACTATAGCCGCTGGGAGTACAAGAACGTGGACTATCCGAAGCTGCTCTATTACAGCTGCGTAGATTACAGCAAGCAGAATCCCGCCAAGGTTGCCGAGGCTTACGGATGGAAATACACAAGCTCCACAACACGGTTTACGAATTTGGGCAAGCAAGGCGGCTGCGTCAAGTACAAGAGTGCCAGTGGTGCAACGTGGTACAACGAAAGCTCCTCTACGAAGACGGAAACCGAGCAGGTAACGGTGTATCGTTCCCGCACGAAGACGATGAAGTATACGTACCAGAAATGGGGATCGTGGAGCGACTGGTCGAAAAACAGTGTCGGCGAATCCTCTACGCGGCAGGTCGAAACCCGGAGATCCTATGGCAACTGGTCTGCGTGGCAGGATGACAAGCTGGATGCCAATGGCGGTGAAGTGCAGACTCGCACAATGTATCGCTACCTGATTCAGGGATGATGAAACGAAGTAAGCTCATTTGCCTCTTGCTGCTGCTTTTGCTTGCGGCAGGGGCGCTCGCTGAGGGGGGACTGAATGCCTTTATGGGCTCAGTCCCCGCCGCAGGGGATGCGGAGGAATATCATCCAAAGAGTAATACAGGCGTTGATACGGATGTAGATGGAGGCGATTCACTGATCTATTACTTCTACAGGCCGACATGCAAGTATTGCTCCGAACGCGCGGATATGCTGGTGGCAGGGCTTCCGGAAAGCCTTACGCTGGAGGATGGAAGCAAAAGCACAATCCGGCTTGTGGCGCTGAATAAGTCTGACCCGGAGGAGGGAAAGCTGATTCAGGCCTACTATGAGCGCGAGGGAATCCCGAAGGAGCGGCAACTGGTTCCGACTCTGATCATAGGGAAGAATTACCTGTGCGGGTCGGGCGAAATCAAGCTTGATTTTTTGCGCCTGCTATTGCGTGGAGAAGGATGTCAAACACCATATATTGATGGGAAAAGGAGCCGACGGTGAAGCATCGAATCAAAACGATCGTTCTTCTGCTTGTGATTGCACTGGTTGGAGTGCAGATGAGTACATATGCGGAAGAGGATCCGGCGTTTCGGATTACGGGCTGTGAGGACTTCCACGACAGCATCGAGGAGTTTTTCACGAAGCATATGGAGCTTTTGGGGCAGTCTGTGCTTATCGAAGGGTATCTCTATGTTGGCGCTGCGCCGGAATTAGAGCGAGACAGCTATTACTACGTCTATCATTGGCAGGAAAGCTGCTGCGATGACGGCTTGATGCGCGAAGGGATGGAGGTTGTTTGGCTCTCCGATCAGGAGGAATATCCGGAGGCTGAATCGTATGTGCGCGCCGTTGGAGTGCTGAAAATCTACGAGGATCACGGGATGCAGCTGATCCGGCTGGAGCTGCAGAGCATAGAAAGCATCGAGGATGCCTGTGCATAGTAAACGGAAGGATGCATTGCAACGCGATTCGCAGGGTATTTAGGAAAGCTGGAATGGACGACTGGCGGGGAGAACGATCCGTGTAGATTGTTCTCCCCGCTGCCGGTTTTCTGGAAAAGTGTTTATTGACGGAGCTCAGCGCTTTTTCATCGTCAGAGAGATGCGGCCGGTTTTGGGGTCTACACTCAAGACGGTAACCTTTACGATGTCGCCTACGCGAACAACCTCGGAGGGGTGGCGGATGAAGCGGTCGGCGAGCTGGGAGATGTGCACGAGGCCGTCCTGATGCACGCCGATGTCGACGAATGCGCCGAAGTCGATCACATTGCGCACAGTGCCCGTGAGCTCCATGCCGGGCTTCAGATCGTTCATATCCATGATGTCGGCGCGGAGCATCGGCGGGGGCAGCTCATCGCGTGGGTCGCGGCCCGGCTTTTCCAGCTCGCGCAGGATATCGCGCACGGTTATTTCACCGGCACCGGTCAGCTCGCTCAGTCTCGGCAGGGTCAGCTGCTCTGCGCGGGCGGTGAGGCCGTCCACCCTGCCGTTTTTTACGTCGGCCAGCGTGAAGCCACAGGCCTTTAGAAGCTTCTCGGCTGCGTCGTAGCTTTCGGGGTGCACGCCGGTATTGTCCAATATGTTTGCGGCGCCGGGCACGCGCAGGAAGCCGGCGCACTGCTCGAAGGCCTTCGGGCCGATCTTGGGCACCTTCAGAAGGGCCTTGCGCGAAGGAAACACGCCGTTTTCCTCGCGGTATGCTACGATGTTTTTCGCCGTCGTGCGAGTGAGACCGGATACGTAGCTCAGCAGCGATGGCGAGGCGATGTTTACATCCACGCCTACGCCGTTTACGCAGTCCTCCACAACGCCCGTCAGCGCTTCATCCAGCCGCGCAGGCGGCATGTCGTGCTGATACTGTCCAACGCCAATGGCCTTTGGATCGATCTTTACCAGCTCCGAAAGAGGATCCTGAAGCCGCCTTGCGATGGACACGGCTGAGCGCAGCGATACGTCGAAGTCCGGGAATTCCTCTGCGCCCAGATTGGAAGCCGAATAAACGGATGCGCCTGCCTCGCTGACCATCATATAGCCTACGCAGGGGAAGCTTTTCAGAAGCTCGGAAATAAAGATCTCCGATTCCTTGGAGGCCGTACCGTTGCCGATGGCAATGGCCGTGATGCCGTACCGGCGGATCATGTCCGAAAGCGTCTTTACCGCCTCTTCCTTTTTATTGTGCGGCGGGGTCGGGTAGACGACGCCGGTTTTGAGCACCTTGCCGGTCTCGTCTACTACGGCCAGCTTGCAGCCGGTGCGGTAGGCAGGATCGAAGCCCAGCGTGACGCGGCCGCGCAGGGGCGGCTGCATGAGAAGAGGCTTCAGATTCTGCGCGAACATGCGGATGGCCTGCTCGTTGGCACGGTCGGTCAGCTCGGCGCGAATTTCGCGCTCCAGCGACGGGAACAGAAGCCGCGACCATGCATCCTCAATCGTGTTTTCGAGGAATTCTCGATAGTTTCCGCCCTTCACCAGCACCTGTGCTGCGATTTCGCTGCATGCCTCGGCTTCGTCCACCTCAATGGAGACCTTCAGCCATTCCTCCTTTTCGCCGCGGTTGATGGCGAGAATGCGGTGGCTCTGCGTCAGGCGAACCGGTTCGGAGAAGTCGGCATACTGGCGGTATACGCTGTCGCCCTCCTTCGCGGCGCGGGAGCGAAGCACGCCCTTGCGGCGAATCAGCGCCTTTTCGCGTGCGCGGATGGCAGCGTCGTCCGAGAAATCCTCGGAGAGAATGTCGCTTGCACCAGACAGCGCGTCCTCTGTCGTTTCCACGCCCTTTTCCGGATTGACATATGGCTGCGCGAGCTCCTGAAGAGTGCCCTTTCTTTGCAGGCGAATCAGCGTCGCAAGTCCCTCCAGACCCTTTTCGCGGGCGACGGATGCGCGCGTCCTTCGCTTAGGACGATAGGGACGATAAATGTCCTCAAGCTCAGAAAGCGTTTTTGCGCCCTCTACGGCGCGCGCCAGCTCGTCTGTCCACTTGTCCTGCGCCTGTATGGCCTTGGCGATTTCTTCCCTGCGCGCGTCCAGCCCGCGCAGGGAGGCGAGCTTCTCGGAAAACTCGCGCAGCGTCTGATCGTCGGTGTTGCCGTGCATTTCCTTGCGATAGCGGGCGATAAAGGGGATGGTTGCGCCGCTGTCAATCAGCTCGATCACGTTCTGTGCGTGCGCGGGCTGCATATGACATTGCGCTGCAAGCGCGAGTGCGTGTTTGTCCATGTGGCTCCTCCACTGTGTTTGTGTGTTTCAATCCATTATAGCGCAGGTTGCCGTGAAAACGCAAGGCGTTTTTTATCAAAAGGCACTTTACAAGCGGAATGAAAAAGACTACAATGAATACAAAACCATACATGCTGGAAGGAATAACGAATGAAGAAGAAATATCATCGCCGGTCGCGCGGCGGATACAGCTGGATACGGGAGGAAAACGGCAGTCTGATACTGGCGCTGTTGATTGTTTTCGCGTTTCCGGTGGGATTGTATCTGATGTGGACGGACGATTGTGGCTGGCCCAAATGGTTGAAGGCCGCGGTTTCCGTTGCGTTTGTGGCGGTTATTACCTGTGCACTTGTGGTGCTGAAGCCGATTTCCTCTTATCAGGATGAAGGCGGCGTCGAGATTGTGGCGGAGCAGAACAACCGGAGGATGCTGGGTCCGCTGAAGCCCGCCGACGTGCCGGACACCGCTCAGCTGGTGATCGACGCGCAGGAAACCAGCTCACTGATTTCCGAGCCGACGCCCACGCCGCAGCCATACATGGTTTATTGCAACGACAATGGCTTGTACTACCACCTGGCAGGCTGCCGATACGTCTATGAAGGCAAGACTCCGCGTGTTACCCTGCAACAGGCCCTGCAGGCAGGAAAGAGTGCTTGCAAGCTTTGTAAGCCTCCGACGGAGGTAACGTACTAATTGAAGAAACGCCCGCGCACAGCTCTTTAAGAGCCATGTGCACGGGCGTTTCTTTGAAAGCTATCGTGTGAGGCCGTCCATCTGCATCATTTTTTCGAGCACCTTAATATCGCTGGTGATGTCGATGGCGTCGCTCTTGAACAGCATGTCGAGCTGCTTTTCGAACCCGGCGACAAGCTTGTCAAGAATACTCTCAATGCGCGCGCGGGAGGAAGCGATGTTTTCGCCGCTTGAGGGCTGATGCTCAAGCCGCGCGTACTGGCGCAGCAGCTTCAGCGTCGTGGGCAGGTAGTATTCCATGAAGGTCTGAATGTCCGCCTTGCGCTCAGGCTTTTGCTCTACCAGATGGAAGATGTTGGCAGTGATTTCCTCAATGCGGTCGATTTTGCGCGAGACCTCTTCGTCGTCGATGGCTACGTTCAGCGCGCGAATTTCCAGAATGATTTCGCGATATTCGTTTGCCTCGGTGTCAATCGGCGCTTCAGAGGGATGCGGCTTGGCAGCATCCGGTGCAGGCTTGCCCTCGCGGCGCAGAATCAGCAGGCGTCGGCCTTCATCGATGTAGGCCTCGGCAGAGAGCATCCCCTTCTTTTTCATGCCGGCAATGTCACGGCGTAGCTGCTTTTCGCTGACGCCCATTTCGCTCATCAGAGCGTCGAGGCTGTAGCTGGCACTGTCGCCAAGGCAGGCAGTATAATCGCCATACTTACCCTCGCGCCGACGCATCAGCCATGCGACAGCAAGGAAGAGAGCCACCATGCCGCTCACAGGTAAAACAAACTTGAGCAGACTGCCGAAGATTTCGCCGACAGAGCCGCACAGCACGAGAATGGCCAGCAGATAAACCCAACGCATTGTCCGGTCGCTCAGGCGGAACATGCGGCGCGTCTTTTTTAGTAACTTGAATACGCCGATGATTCGGACGTAGGGAATCATCAGAAGAATGGCAATGCCGATCCAGTCGCCGTCGATGGAACTCGACGAACGGTTGCTTGTTTCAAATTTCAATATGGAGTCCCTCCTGTATCGCGCCCTTTCGACACTCGGGCAACTTCGTTTATTATAGCACGGATTTTGTGTGCGTGATATAAAGAATTTGTCAATTCAGAAGCGCAGTCCGCGTGCCGGAATACAGAAGCGCGAGCCGGTGAAGCGGGCGCGTCAGGCCAACGTAGAGTAGGCGGGCGTTCAGGTCATCATTAGGGTAGGCGGTTTCACTCGCGTCGGCGAAGATTACGCCGTCGAACTCAAGTCCCTTTACGGCCGAAGCGGGTGCAACGTATACGCCGCCGGTGTACTCCGTATCCTCGGTGTTCAGTACGCGCGCATGCAGGTGGGAGGGGAGGCGCGCAACCAATGCGTCGGCGCGGGAGGCATAGCGCTCAATTACGCAGATCACGCGCATGCCGTCCTTCACCCAGCCATCGATCAGCTCGGCGATTCGCTGTGCCTGCTCGTCCTCGCTGGAAAACAGCAGGAAGACGGGCGCTTCGCCATGACGGATGACGGCGCGTGCCTCCGTCTGCCCGGCGACAGGGCGGTTGCGGGCGACGGTAAGGGCCGTATTCATGATTTCGACGGTGCTTCGATAGCTGGTAATCAGCTCGTGCCGCGTGCAGGCGCCCTTTAGAATGCCGTTCAGCTCGTCCCAGCTGTGCAGACCGCGCCAGCTGTGAATGCCCTGCATCAGGTCGCCAACGATGGTAAAGGTGGCTGCGGGCATCAGATCGGATAGAAGCGAAATTTCAAATGGGTTAAAGTCTTGAGCCTCATCGATAACCACGTGGCGCATGTCGATGTGCTTCAGCGGTAAAAGACGCATGGCGAGATATGCGATGGGCGCAACATCCTCCGCTTCCAGTGGCTTTTTTGCGTTCATGCGTGAAAGCGTGCGCTCAGCGGCGGCACGGACGGTAGCGTCGCTCGCGTGCGTGAGCGCCTCCTCCCAGAAGGCGCGATACAGCGCCAGCGGCTCCGTGGAGGGAAAAGATGCAAGGGTAGTGCGAATAAACGGCTTTACCTCGTCGTCAATCTGCCGGATGCGTTCATCCCGGCTCTGATACAGTCGTGCGAGACGCACCTTCTGCTCGGCAGGGTCGGAAATCTGCTTGCGCAGCAGGGCGGCGCGGCGGTCGCACTCGTTGCGAAACCAGCTTTGCAGGCGGCGTGCAGCGGCGCCGACGCGGTTTTTCAGCTGCTTTTCAAACTCCGAAACGCGGCGTGCCATTGGAAAGGGCGCCTCGTCCACGAGCAGGAAGCGGTCCAGCTCCTCCTTGCTGTATAGCTTCACGGGGCCAAATGAAATACCATCTTCAGGCGCGAAGCTCGTTTCATAGCGCCGGAAAAATTCTGTCAGCATGCGCTTTAGGTGCAGAGAGCCCTTGAAGCGGGCGATGGCTGCGAAGGTCTCGCGTTCCTTGGAGGGCAGACTGAGCACAGCCTCCGTGCGGTCGGCGAGCTCCAGCTTTCCAAGGGATTTGCCCAGCAGATCGGTCATCAAAAGAGAAAATGTGGTTTGGTTGACACGTTCGACGCCTAGATCAGGAAGAACGCCGGCGATATAGTTTAGAAACAGTGGGTTGGGCGCAAGAATGAGCATGTTTTCCGGGCGCAGCTGATCGCGAAACGCGTACAGCAGGTAGGCGATGCGGTGCAGCGCAATGGTGGTTTTTCCGGAGCCGGCCACGCCCTGCACGATCAGCGACTGGCGCAGGGGATAGCGAATTACGTAGTTCTGCTCTGCCTGAATCGTGGTGACGATTTCCTTTAGCCGCTCGCCGTTCATGGCGTTCAGTGCCGATTGCAGGTAGGCATCCTGCGAAACGATATCCGTGTCGAAAATAGAAAGGAGTTCGCCGTCCAATATGTCAAACTGCCGCTTGAGCGTCAGCTCGCCCGATACTTCCCCGTCCGGCGCGGTGTATTCAACGTGGCCGAGCTGACCGGAATAATAGAGGTTAGCCAGCGGCGCGCGCCAGTCGATGACGACGCTTTCCAGTGAGGAGGAATCCATCACACCGTATTTTCCGATGTAATATACGCACTCGTTCTTGCCGTGCTCGGTGAAATTGATGCGGGTAAAGTAGGGCTTGCGGCGCGCGAGCAGCATGTTCTTTTCCGTCTGCACAGCCTTTACAAACAGCATTTCGCGAATGGGCAGCTTGTCCGGGTCGAAGGCGCGGGCGTATTTCAGCTCAGCCTCGGCGGATTGCTTCTCGGTTTCTGCAAGCGCAAGCTCTGCGTCCACTGCCTTCAGTGTGTGGTTTAGGTGTTCCTTTTCTTCCCGATATGCAGGATGCGTGTATGCCGACATGGTGCCACCTCCTGATGTGTCGTGAATGCTTATTATACCGAAACATGGCGCAAAAGGCAAGAAAATTTTCGATGGAATGTGGGCTACACAAAGCAAAACCTCCGGCGCAGGACTGCGCCGGAGGCGGAAAGCAGGGGATTACCAGTTGGAATACAGACCGGATAGGATGGCTTCGTAGGTTTCCTCGTCGATGGTGCCGATGAAATTGCCCTCGTCGTCGAAGATGGATTCCAGCATAACGCCCTCGTTTTCTTCATACCAGAGCTGGAAGTCGCGGATGGCATTGAGCACGTTTTCATCCGTAAGGTCGGCTGTGGCAAGCTCGGAATCCAGCCAGCCGCCGTCTACGAGCGCCTTCACGAAGGTCTTCACGCTCTTCTGATCCTGCATCCATTCGTCGGTGTACGGCGTCGGCTCAGGCGTGGGTTCTTCCGTCGGCTCAGGCGTGGGTTCTTCCGTCGGCTCAGGCGTGGGTTCTTCCGTCGGTTCAGGTGTGGGCTCCTCCGTCGGTTCAGGCGTAGGCTCCTCTGTGGGCTCTGCAGTGGGAAGAACAAGCTCGAAGTCCGAGTAGCGGGCATAAGCCTCAAGGCCGTTGCTTTCGTTGCGAACGCGAATCCAGTTCATGCCCTCTGCGACCAGACGTACGCTTGCGCCATTCGGGAGATTCGCGGTGCGGCCGTCATCCATGTATACGGTCGTTTCTGCAGCGATTACGCGAACGGTCAGGTTCTCGGAAGAAACGTCCAGATATTCCTCGGTCAGGTACTCCGGCACTGGTTCGGGTGTGGGCTCCTCCGTCGGTTCAGGCGTAGGCTCCTCTGTGGGCTCTGCAGTGGGAAGAACAAGCTCGAAGTCCGAGTAGCGGGCATAAGCCTCAAGGCCGTTGCTTTCGTTGCGAACGCGAATCCAGTTCATGCCCTCTGCGACCAGACGTACGCTTGCGCCATTCGGGAGATTCGCGGTGCGGCCGTCATCCATGTATACGGTCGTTTCTGCAGCGATTACGCGAACGGTCAGGTTCTCGGAAGAAACGTCCAGATACTCCTCGGTCAGGTACTCCGGCGTCGGTTCGTCCGTCGGCTCCATGGTGGGCTCATCGGTCGGCTCCGCGGTGGAGGAGAGGATTTCGAAGTCAGCGGCCATTGCGTAAGCCTCTGCGCCGTTTGCTTCATTGCGGATGCGAATCCAATCCTGTCCGACGGCGATCAGCGAGAACTCGGCGTCCTGAGAAAGCGTGTAGCGGGTTCCATCTGCCATATAAATGGTCGTCTCAGAAACCGTCACGCGCACGCGCTGGCCCTCGGAGGCGTCCGAATAATCCTCCGTCAGATATGCGGGCACGGGCGTAGGATCGGTCGTCGGTTCGGTTGTCGGTTCGTCGGTTGGCACTTCACTGGGAATTTCCAGCACAAAGTCCTCCATCCGTGCATAGGCGACGAGACCGTCTGCCTCGCTGCGCACCTGAAGCCAGCGGCTGCCTTGCGCGATCAGGCGCAGAGCGGTACCCTGCGGAAGAGTCGCCGTGCGGCCATCGGAAAGATACACGGTCGTCTGCTCGGCGGATACGCGCACGGTAAACTCACCGTCTGTGTCGGTGTAGACGTCGTCTAGATAGTCAGGCTGGGTGTCCTTTGTGGGCTCAGCTGTTGGCTCGGTCGTCGGCTCGGCTGCGGCCGTCTCGGCAGGAACGACCAGCTCGAAGTCGGCGGCGAGCGCATAGGCGGTCATGTTGTTCTTTTCATTGAGCAACTCGATCCATTCGCCGCCCTGCGCGATCAGGCGGGCGACAAAGCCCTTCTTCAGCTGCATGCTGTTGGCGGAATTGACGTCGGGCGCGTCGATATAGATGGTGGTTTTGTCAACCGCGACGCGAACGTATTGCGTGCCATCTACGTCGACAAACGAAATCGGCTCGTCGGTGGGCTCGGTTGTCGGTTCGCTCGTCGGTTCGGTTGTGGGCGCTTCGGTCGGGCCGGACGACCTGCGCAAGCCGCTCAGGGGCGTATAGCCGAAAGCCCCCTTGGAATTGCGAACATAGCCCCACTCGCCGTTTTCGGCCACGAGCGTCATGGAAGCGCCGTTGGCGACCGCGCCGATGGCCAACTGCGCATCCTCCTTCGGCTGCGAGTAGATGGTCAGGCGATCAACGATTACGACCACGGTTTCCTCGGGATCAAGAGCGACGAACGGCTCTACGGTCGGCCCCGGATCGGCGGTTGCGGTAGGCTGGGCGGTTGCCTGCGGCTTGGCATAGCTCTCGTCCAGCAGGTAATCCTTGGTGTTTTCGTCGGCTAAGCCGGTCACGTTCAGAATCTGCGCGCCTTCAACCTGGTTGACATAGGTCTGGAAGGCGGAAACGGCATCCTTTGTCTTCTGTCCATATACGCCATCGGCTTCCCCGGAGGCTAGCCAGCCGCGCTCAATCAGCGCGTTTTGCAGCGCGAGGATGTCCTCCTTCGGGGAATCGGGCGTGGTGCCGTTCTGATCCTCAGGCTCGTCGCCGCTGAATACGTCTTCCACATTCTGTGCCTGCGTGTAGCCGGTTTCGCCGGCATCGTTGACAAGCATGACCCAGCTCTCGTTTTCGGCAACCTTGCGGAAGCGCATATTCTTGCTTACGCGGCCCTTGATGACGGCGTTGTCGCTGGCGCGCTCGTAGACGTAGGCCTGTTCCGCGACGATCTTGACCAGAATCGGCTCGTCGAGCGTGGTTAGCAGGTCGGTTTCGTCGTGCGGGTCGACGGTAGGCGCAGCCGTCGGAAGTTCGGTGGGCTTCGCGGTTTCCTTCGGCTTGGCGAAGCGCTCGTAGCCGAGCAGCAACTGCGTGTTTGCGTCGGCCAGGCCGTTCACCGTCAGAAGCGATGAGGCGGTGGACACGTTCACGTAGTTCTGGAAGGCCATAACTGCGTTGTAGGTTGCGTTGTCATACTTGCCGTTGGCCTCGCCGTCCAGCCAGCCCATGGCGATGAGCTTCAACTGCAATTCGCGAATGCGTACGGCGGAGGATTCGGTGTTGATGGTGGCGTTTTCCGGCTCAGCTGTTGCACTGGGGCTGGGATTAACGGCAATCGCATAGTTGTCCAGATAGTTGAAGGTCTTGGGCCCGCAGATACCGTCCACGGACAGCCCCGCCTTGTAGTTCTTGTTCATGTAGGTCTGGAAGGCCTTCACGGCGGCGACGGTGTCGGTATCATAGTTGCCCGACGGCTCATCGGCGTTCAGCCAGCCAAGCTCGATCAGCTGCCACTGCAGGCTGGTGATTTCTGCACGCGAGGAATTTTTGTTTACGGTGCGGCGATCCGGCACCGGAGTGGGCGTCGCGGTAACGGTGGTTACGGACTGTCCCCACGAATTGTCGATATCGTCCTGTATGCCGGCCCACGGGTTATAAACGGTGCTCGTGGGGCGAACCGTGGCCTTCGCAGTGGGCATGCTTTCGCCAGGCTCCTGCGACATCCAGTCGTTGTGAATCGGATCAATGGGCTCGAACGGATCGCCCGTGGTATAGGGCGTGGCAGAGGGCGACGTCTGCGGGTTATAGGTCGGCTCGTTGGTCACCAGTGCCAGCGGTGTGTCGCTAACGGTGCGGTCGGGCGTAGAGGTTGCGCAGGCGCGGATTGCGACAATCACACCCACGACGATCAGCACGACGGCGATGCACATCACGATCAGTACCGTGGGCAGGCGCTTCAGCAGACCGTCTTCCTCGCCGTAGTCTCCTTCATCCGTCGGGACGGGCGCGGGCGCTTCCGCAGCCTTGACCTTGCGCTCAATAAAATAGCCCGTTCCGTTCATGCGCACAAAGATGTATTTGCGGTTTGCATCCTCGCTGTTTTCGGCGTTCAGGCGCATACGCTCCAGTGCCTCGCTGAAGGATGCTTCGTGACCGGGCAACGGCTCTACAGAGCCGTCCGCACTGCGGGCGGCGTCCTCAGGTGGGAAAAATTCGCGCATGCGGCGGCGAACGTTCTTTTTCAGATCCAGCACATTGTATACGATGCCGGTCTCATCCTGGCCGCGAGCGCGGCCGATGAGAAAGCGGTCGGCAATGACCGTTCCGGGCGGCAGGTAGTCCGCATCCTGGGGCGTGTTCTGCTCATAGCCGCAGTGCGGACAAACGGACGCGCCGTTCAGTTCATAAAAGCAGTTCATGCAAAGGCGGGTGTAGTCTTCCATTATGATCCCTCCGAATCAGACAGCCTTGGCGACGGCCGTCAGTCGATTGACAACTATTTGACGCACGCGATCCCGAATCTGTTCAATATTTCCGGATGCATCCACGCGAACAATTCGCTCCGGATGCGTTTCACAGATGTCGATGAAGGCGTCGTATACGATGCGCATGAACCGGTCGCCCTCGCTTTCCAGCCGGTCGGCGGCAGCAGCGTTCAGGCGGCGACGGATGGCCTCGTCCGGGTTCAGGTCAAAAAACAGCGTCAGGTCCGGCATGTTGTGTTCGGCAGCACGGCGATTGATATCCCATACCCAGCTGCCCAGACCCCGGCCTACGCCTTGATAGGCGAGGGAGGAATCCACAAACCGGTCGCACAGCATTACCTCGCCGCGGCGCAGGGCAGGCAGGATGACCTCGTGCACGTGCTGCGCGCGGGAGGCGGCATATAGAAGCGCCTCGCATTCGTCGCTCATGCCCTCGGAATGCACATCCAGAATGATGTCGCGAATGCGCTCGGAGATCGGGCAGCCGCCCGGCTCGCGGGAGTAGGTGACAGGATAGCCGGCGTCTTCAAGAAATTGCCTGAGCAGCGCAGCCTGCGTCGATTTGCCGCAGCCGTCCGATCCCTCCAGCGAAAGAAAGAAGCCGGGCATGCGAGGAAGCCCATCCAGCAGATGGTCACTCAGCGACGCGACGTCCGGGAAGTAGATTTCCGCACCGGAGGCGCGCAGCTCCTCCTCGCTTCCGTACCCGTAGCCCGCGCCGATGGGCGTAACGCCTGCACGACACGCGCCGTTCATATCATACTTGCGGTCGCCGATCATGCAGGCACGCTCGAAGTGTGCGGGCAATGCATCCAGAATCAGCTGCTTCTTGTCGGCCTCCGTGGCCGAATAGGGCGGAGCGGAAAGCTTGTCAAACAGCGGCAGCAGACCGAAATACTCGAGCGTTTTTTCGCACAGCGGCAGAGGCTTGGAGGAGGCCAGCGCAATGTACGCGCCCGCGCGCTTCAGTGCAATCAGCATCGGCGCGATGCCGGTATATACGCGCGCTTCCTTCCAGCCGAGGACGATGTGCCGCTCGCGGTAGATTTCAATGGCCGTCAGTGCCTCCGCCTCGGTCATGCCGCATAAGCGGATGAACGAATCCACCAACGGCGGGCCGACAAAGCGGCGCAGCACGTCCTCGCCGGGAACCGGCCGTCCCATCTTTTTTAGAGCATAGGCGGCGCTTCGCATGATGCCCGGCGCGGATTCGGTGATGGTTCCGTCAAGATCGAGAATAATCGTATCGTATCGCATGGAAAGCCCTCCAGACGGCGGTGAAATCATATATGCGGTGAAATGGGCGTTTCATCCGTATCGCCTCCGCGGAAATTTCGCGGAGGCGATAATGGAGAAAGGGGGATTACAGTACGCGGCGTCCCCAGGAGAACACGCGGTTGTAATAGGAATTGGACAGACTTGAGATAACGACCTTGGCCTGACCGGAGGAGGCATGAATGAACTTTCCGCTGCCAAGATAGATGCCTACGTGGTCGCTCAGGTCATTGTCGGCGATGGTATTGAAGCACACGATGTCGCCGCGCTTCAGGTTGCTAATGCCCTCGATCTTCTTGCCGTCGTTGTAACCGACCGCCTGTGCGGAGCGGCGCAGGGATACGCCAACCTTCGCGTAGCAGTACTTCGTGAAGCCGGAGCAGTCGAAGGTGTTGGGGCCGGCCGTCGCGTACACATAGGGCTTGCCCAGCTGCTGCTTGGCGATTTCAATAACCTTCTCGATCTTCTCCGACGAGGTTCCGCTCATGGGATCGGCGCTCGGGTCGGTGGAGTGAGAGGAATTGCCGCCGGTTCCGCTGCTGCTCGTCGTGCCCGTCACGGCCGAGCCGGTATTTTTGGGCGCGGAGGAGGAAAATAGGCTCGCAAGCGTTGCCTTGTCGGCGGTGCCGGTTTCGGTCAGCTTTGCCACACTCTGATACAGCTTTACGGCCTTTTCGGTGATCGAGCCATATTCGCCGTCGATGCTGGCGCTCAGGTAGCCCTTCTGCGTCAGGCGGGTTTGCAGGCGCGTGACGCTCGAACCAGTGTCTCCCTTGGAGAGAGCGGTGGAGCGGATCGGCGAGACTGGTGCATAGCCGCCGTACAGCACGCGTAGCAGGGCGGTGTCCGCATTGCCGGTGGCCTCAACGCCTAGCTCCTTCTGCAGGCGTTCGACGGCGGTTTTTGTGATGGTGCCGTAGTTGCCGGCGGGAATGCCGTCGAAGTAGCCCAGTTCCTCCAGTGCCTTTTGCAGCTTGAGCACGCTGCTGCTGGAGCTGTCTCCGGATTTCAGCGGGCTGTAATCGTCGTTGCTCAGATACTTGCGCAGCACATAGCCCTCCGAGCCGTCCAGATTTACGCGCGCCCACTTGCTGGTGTATGCGGTAACCTTCACGTCGGCGGCTAGGGCAAGCGTGGTCATTACATCCGCATCCTCAAGCGCAAGCTTGTATACCTTTGCGCCGGAGTGGATGACGGTAGCCGTCAATGTCTTTACGGTCGGGGAGGTGAACTCGTCGGTTTTGACGTTCAGAGCCTCCAGCGGCATGTAGCCCTGATTGCTACCTTTTTTCACCAGCGCCCACTTGTCGTCCCGCGCGAGCACGGTGACCGTCGCACCCTTCTTGAGGCTACCGAGTGATGCGGACCTTGTGTGCGCGTAGGCATACACGGTGGAATTTTTGCTCACGGTGGCCTCGAGAGACTCCGTCGCCTTCAGCGTGAATTCGCTCATCAGGTGAACGCTGCTGCGCGGAACGTAGCCCTTCTGGCTGCCGCTGGAAATCAGGCACCAGCCGTCGTCATAGCCCAGAAGCGTGACGAGCGCGTATTTCGAAAGCGTCGCCTTTACGGAGCTGCCTGTGCTCGCATACTGATACAGCTTTGTGTCTGCGGACAGGATGGCTTCCTGCTTCGTGGTTTCATCAAGCGTGGGCTGTTGTGCGAGCGTCAGGCAGGAAAGCGGGCAATAGCCCTTGTTGCTGCCGCGCTGAATCAGTGCCCAATTGTCCTTGGTGGCGAGCACCTTGACTTCAAGGCCAACGGATACCGTGCCCACCGTCCGCTCGGACTTGAGCATGAAGGGATACACGCTGGTCTTCTTCGAGACTGTCGCGGTGACGGACATGGATTCCTTCAGCGTGACGGAGGCTTGCGTGAGAACGCTCAACGGGTCACGGACATAGCCGGTGCTGTCGCCGGACTTGATCATGGCCCAGCTGCCGCTGGATCCGCACAGCGTGACGGAGGTACCGCTCTTCAGAGTTGCGAGAACCTTGGAGCTCTTGTCGTTCTTTGCATACACCTTCGTGGAGTCTTCCGCAATGACGACGGCGACGGGATCGCACGCGACGATCGGGTCGTCCGGCTTCGCGGTGGGCTGCACGGAGGGGTACAGCGTGATGGCGGACTTCTTCACATAGCCGATATTCTTGCCGTTTTCAAGCTTTACCCAGCCGTCCTTCTCGGAAAGCGCCGTGAAGGTAATGCCGCGGTGCAGCGTGGCCAGAACCCTGGAAGAGGTGGAAGGGGAGGCGTAAACCTTTGTGCCGTCCGCATTCAGCGTGCACAGGCAGTTCAAGGACGTCTCCTGCGATTCACTGGAGGTTTCGATCTTCATTGCAGAGGCGGAGGCATAGCCGGTGCGTCCCTTGTATTCAATGTAGGCGATACCGTTTTTCACGGCATGGACGGTGATCTTCGTTCCAGCGCTCAGGTACCCCAGCGAGGTGTCGCTGGCCGACGGGCCGATGCGTACGACCGCGCGCTTGGATACGGTGGCTGTCCGCGCCATCGCCGTTTCCCAGCCGGGTGCGAGAGTGGCGCTTGTCTGCTTTGTGGGGGCAGGCGTGGCCGTAGGGGAGGGCGTCGCTGTGGGCTTTACGGTGGGCGTCGCCGTGGCACCGTAGGTGATGTCCAGCCCGCGCTTATTTACATAGCCGACGTTCTTGCCCTTCTGAACCTTTGCCCAGCCGCCGCTTACGGCCAGCACCGTTACGCGGTCGCCGTCGGTCAGCGAGCCGAGCTTCGAGCTGGACGTGGATGCGGTCTTGTAAACGTACAGGACGTCCACGTTTACTGTGCCGATGCCGGACAGGCTTTCGGGTGCGGGTGTGGCGGTAGGAGTGGGTGTAGCCGTGGGCTTTGCGGTGGGTGTGGCGGTTACGCCGAAGGTGATGTTCAGCATGTGCCGGTTTACATAGCCGGTTTTGCTGCCGACCTGAATGTTTGCCCAGCTGCTGTTCGAGTCCAGCACGGTTACGCGGTCGCCCTTCTTCAGAGAACCGAGCTTTGCGGACGACGTGCTTGCCTTCTCATAGACAGACAGCGTCTTCACATTTACGACGCCCAGACCAGAGGTCTTCGCAGTGGAGGTCGTTGGCTTCGGGTTCAGCAGGCGGAAATCCTCCACCAGAGCGAAACCGAAGCGATCCTTGTATTCGATGTAGGCGATCTCTTCCTTTTCGTCCATGGCGTGCACGATAAATTTCGTGCCCTTTTTCAGCGTGCCGAGCTTTTCGTCCTGCTTCGTGGGGCCGTCCCGGACGATCATTTTGTCGGCGGTGACGATGGCGTCCTCGGATTCCTTCGTGTCAGCCCATTCTACATACGGCGTGGGCGAGGGCTTTTTTGTCGCCGCAGGGGTGGGCGTGGCGGCGGCCTTCGTGTCGATGGTTAGGCCGCTTTTCAGCACATAGCCGATTCGATCGCCGTTTTCAACGCGCGCCCAGTCGCCCTTCGTTGCGAGCACGGTGATCGTTGCGCCCTTTTTCAGCGCGCCGATGGACTTGGAGGACTTGTCAGCGCTTGCATATACCTTCAGCGAGGAGGCAGTGACCGTTCCAAGACCTGACAGGCTCTTTTCCGGCTCTGCCGTCTCCGTAGACAGACGCGTCATATCGGAAACGCGCGCATAGCCGCGCTTTCCCTTGTATTCGATGAAGGCGATACCGTTTTTATGGTTGAGCACCGTGACGGTGGTGCCCTTCTTCAGCGTGCCGATGCGGGAATCCTCCACAGTCGGGCCGCTGCGCACAACCATTGAAGCCGAGGTGACGACCGCTTGAAAGCTGTCGGCCAAGGCTACAATGGGCAGCGAGGTCAGGCACAATGCGAGCAGCAGACATAAGATGCCGGCCTTCCGTAGGTAGTGCTTGCGTTCCATTTCATTACTCCTTATGCAGAAATAAATATTACGCCTGTATTTCACATACATACGCATGCTGAATACATTATAAACCAAATTGACGCATCTTGCAATACCTGATCAATAAAAATACGAGGATGAATATCGGATGCGAAAACGGCTGTATGCGGCTATTTTTTGGAGAATGAGGGACGTTTTTGAAAAGTGATTTCAAAAACGGAAATCTTTGGAAATATATCGATGCACAATAATGAGCAAAATAATCAAAAAGAAAAAGAACAACGCTTCAAAAAACAATAAATGCGCAACCTACAAACGAAAGTTTGTAATATTTTCTCCATGCACAGGGACTCCGGCATTCGGTATAATAGGATGGACGGAGGTGGTTCTGTGAATAACCGCGAACGGATGCAGGCAATCATGCATTACCGGGATTACGATCGGATGCCGGTCGTGAGCTTTGGCTACTGGCAGGAAACGCTGACGAAATGGCGCATTGAGGGTCATGTGACACCGGAGGAGGAAAAGGGCTACAGCGACAATAATGTTTATGACCGGGCGATTATGGAGCGGCTGGGCTTCGATTTTAACTGGAGCGGCGGCACGGGCGGAAGCAGCTATCTTTTCCCGATGTTTGAGACGGAGGTTTTGAAAACCGATCCGGACGGCAGCGAAGTCGTGCGCAACGGAGAGGGCCTGATCGTAAAGGTCAAGCCGGGTGTTGTTTCCATTCCTGCGCATGTGGGCACGTCGCTCACGGGGCGCGAGGCGTGGGAGGAAATGTATCTGCCTCGACTGACGGACAGCGAGAAGCGCGTGGATGCCGAGGCTATTCGCAGGCGCTATGCGGAGATTGAGCAGCTTGGTCTGCCGATCTGCCTGTCCTGCGGCAGCCTGTATGGCAACATCCGCAATATGCTGGGCGTTGAGGATTTGGCGTATCTGGCTGCGGACGACGAGGAGCTGTATGAGGAAATCATCAATACCGTGGGCGGGCTGTGCCTGAAGGTAGCCGAGCGCGTGCTGGCGCTGGGACTGAAGTTTGATTTCGGCCATTTCTGGGAGGATATCTGTTTTAAGTCCGGCCCGCTGGTGCGGCCGAGCGTATTCCGCGAGCTGGTGGGCCCGTGGTATCAGCGGATTACGTCGCTTCTGAAGGCGCATGACGTAGATATCGTGTCTGTGGACTGCGACGGCAAGATTGACGAGCTGGTTCCCGTGTGGTTGGAAAACGGTGTGAATACAATGTTCCCCATCGAGGTGGGTACGTGGCGCGCATCGTTTGACAACTGGCGAAGAATTTACGGAAGGGATTTGCGCGGCGTGGGCGGTATGGACAAGCGCGTGTTTGCGAAGGATTATGCCGCAATTGACGAGGAGATCGAGAGGCTGAAGCCAATTGTGGATATGGGCGGCTACATTCCGTGCCCCGATCACCGCATTCCGCCGGATGCAAAGTGGGAAAACGTACAATACTACTGCGAGCGGTTCCGAAAGACCTTTGGCTAACGGAAAGCGCCTGCTGCGAAGCGAAGTATGCTTCTGCAGCAGGCGTTCTGTTTGCTTGCACTGCCTTCTCCGATTCCAGATAAGACCGGGAAGCAAAGGCGGCGGATTCATTGAGCCCGAGCCGTCAAGTCGTCGCGAGCTGAAAACGGCGTAAAAAGCCTTCGTTTTTTCGAGAACAGGGTTAGCTGCCCGTGCTCTGATAGCGCTTTACGCCGAAGCACCACGCAACCCATGATACAAAAAAGAAGGCAAGCCCTGCCGGAAGCGCGAGGAAGCCCGTCCAGGTGGGAACACCCCATCCGCATACAGCAGCTGCAGGGAGATAGCAAAACGGCAGCATGGGCAGAATGTAGAAAAACAGGCATTTGAGCCATTGCGGCAGGTAGTCTGGCGCGACCTTCGCTACCTGATAGCTGCCGTTTGTGAAGATATAGCTCAGCCCCAGACTTCGTATCGTGAAAAACGAAACGGCACACACGAGCATGAAAATGCCTGTGTAAACCAGATATCCGCCGGCAAGCGCCAGAGCCAGCATGAGCACATCGACACAGGTCACGTGCACGTGCATGCGAATGAGCGCGAGCACAATCATCAGCATGCCGCCCAGAGCGCGGGAAAGCCTGTTCAGATCGAACCGCAACGTCATGGCCTGAAAAAGCGTGCTTCTTGGGCGCAGCATCACCCGGTCGAATGAGCCGTTCTGAATCTGAAATGGCAGCAGATCCAGCCCGCGCGAGAAAAGCTCGGCAAGACCGAATGCACACACGGTCAGGCCGTACATGAGCATCACCCGGTCGCTCGTCCATTCGCCTACACTTTTAAAGCGCACGAACATCAGAAGCATTTCAAGCGGATCGGTAAGCGTGTGAAACAGCGTGAGCAGCAGCTGCGCGGGCCAGCCGCGGTATTGCAGGTTTTCGCGCAGATGCATGCGGATGAAGCGGAAATACAATCGCAGATTACCCATGCGTTCAGCCTCCCTGCACGATAATTTGCTTTTGATTTGCACGAATCCAGCCCCGTCCGAGTGCAATCAGCGCCGTAAGCCAAAGGAATTGAAGCGTCAGAACACTTGGAAGCTGGTCGAGACCTGCCGAGCCTGCGTAAAATCGGAACGACAGATCGCCCATCGCGGCGAACGGCTGCAGCGCAAGCACCCTCTGCCAGGACTGCGGCCACAGCTGAAGCGGCAGATAGCCGCCTGCGAGGATAGACATGCATACCATCGCCAGCGTGGCGGGCGCGGGACCGAGATTTGCGTTCATGCACATGGCGTAGCCCAGATTTGCGGCTGCGCAGGAGAGCAGCGTGCCGGTAATCAGCGTCAGCACGCATGCGCCCAATCCTGCAAGGGAAGCCGGTGCGCTCAGCCCCAACGGGGCAGGAATGAGCAGGGCAACCAGCACCTTTGGCACAAGGCCCAGAAGAAACGGCACGAGCTTTGCCGCCAGCGCACGTGCGTACCAGTAGCTGTACAGGTTCAAAGGACGCAGAAGCTGCGTGCCCACGTCGCCTGAGCGAATGCTGTTCCACACCATGCCGTCCACACTGTAGCCCGGGAGCAGATCCAGCGAGATTTCCGTCAGCCAGATCAGGCTGACGGCCTGCGACAGCGGGACGGCGGTCGCATCCGGGCTGCCATGCAGATAGTATACCGAAATGATTACGGCGCGCACGTAGCCCCAGAAGACGTTGGTTGCTATTTGGGAAAACGCGCTCAGTCGATACTGGAGCCCGTTTTTCAGCTCGATTCGCAGAATGGCCAGATACGGCCTCAAACGGCGCACAGGTCGAACTCGCGATACATTGCCGCGACCATCCTTTCCACGTTTTCCGGCTCGATCGTCAGATCGGCGATTTCACACGCGCTGGCCACGCGAGCGAGAATTGCCTGCACAGAAACAGACTCCGGTCTGTATTTAACGATCAGCATGCCGTCCTCCAAATGAGCCTCTTCAGCCTCCGGAATCGGCGGAACAGCGGACAGCGGGGATGTCGGGCGCAGTCTGACCAGCCGTGCCGGCGCAAAGCGCTCCCGGAGCGCCTGCATGCTGCCGTCAAACAGCTTACGCCCCTTGCCGAGCACCATCACACGTGAGCACAGCGCCTCAATGTCGTCCATATCGTGGGTGGTCAGTAGCATCGTTACTCCCTGGCGATTCATTTCGGCAAGCACGTTGCGCAGCGCGAGCTTCGTAACGGCATCCAGGCCGATAGTCGGCTCGTCCAGAAACAGGATTTCTGGCGCGTGCAGAAGTGCGGCGATGATTTCGCAGCGCATGCGTTGCCCGAGTGACAGCTGTCGAACCGGCGTTTTGAGTAGGCTCCCTGCATCCAGAAGCTCCGTGAGCCTGCATAGCCGCTTCCGGTAGTCTGCATCCGGCACGCGGTAGATGTCGCGCAGCAGCTCAAACGAGTCGGACACCGGCGTATCCCACCACAGCTGACTGCGCTGGCCAAACACCACGCCGATGTGCGCGGCGTGCGCCTGCCGTTCCTTCCATGGTACCCGCCCAAGCACGCGAACATTTCCGCCGTCGGGCGACAGTATGCCGCTGATGATTTTGATCGTCGTGCTTTTCCCTGCGCCGTTCGGGCCGATATAGCCCACCAGCTCGCCCGGCTCCACGTGGAAGCTCACGTGGCTCAGGGCCTCGATCGTCGTTGTCTCGCGGGAAAAAATCGCGCGAAGTCCGCTTGAACGCTTATGAACCCGATAGAGCTTGGTTACGTCGTTCAGTTCGATTTGCGCCAATCCGCATCCCTCCATTATGAAATGATATACGCCTATTTTTAGGGCGCTTGCCATTATAACACAGGCGAGGAAGGCCAGTCAAGCCCAATGCGTTTTCGGTTTAACGCGGGGTGTGTAGACAAAGAAGAGAATTTATGGCACAATGCTCATATTCATCTATAAGGAAGTGAAACGGACTTGAAGCGACTTTTCAAGTATCTGAAGCCGTACATGCTGCCGACGTTGCTTGCACCGCTGTTCATGCTGCTGGAGGTTGCAATGGACCTGATGCAGCCGGCGCTGATGAGCTACGTGATCGATGTTGGCGTGGCAAACTCGGACAAGGCCTACATCGTGCGTACGTGCATACTGATGTTCGTGTGCGCGCTCTTGGGCGTCATTGGCGGTCTGGGCAACATGTATTTCTCTACCCGCGCGGGCTATGGCTTTGCACGCGACCTGCGCAGCGACCTGTACCGGCGCATTCAATCGTTCTCCTTTTCAGATATCGACCGATTCAAGACCGGCTCGTTGGTTACGCGCACGACGAACGACGTGACCCAGATTCAGAATGCGTTCACAACCTGTATCCGCATGCTGGTGCGCGCGCCGTTTCTGTGCATTGGCGGCGTAGTGATGGTGCTGATGCTGAACGCAAAGCTGTCGCTGGTGGTGCTGGCGGCGATTCCGTTTCTGGCGTCGATGATCGTGTTTCTGCTCAAGCGCGGCCGCCCACTGTTTACGTCCATGCAGGAAAAGCTGGATCGCGTGAACACGGTGATGCAGGAAAACCTTTCTGGCATCCGCGTTGTGAAGGCGTTTGCCCGCGCCGAGCATGAAAAGGAGAAGTTCAAGGTCGCCAACGATGACCTGTGCAATTCCACCATGCGGGCCATGATGATGATGTCCATGGCTTTCCCGCTGATCAACCTGATCATGAACGCTACAATGATTCTGATGTATGCCGTCGGGGGTCACATGGTCTTTCGCGGCGATCTGACGCCGGGCGAGATCATGGCGTTTTCCAATTACATCATGCAGATTCTGATGTCGCTTACCACGTCTTCATTTATGCTGATGTTCCTTTCGCGCGCGGGCGTATCCATTCGCCGTGTGCTGGAGGTACTGAACACGCAGTCTGACATTGTGGACGGTCCGGATGCGACGGCAGAGGTTACGCGCGGCGAGGTCGAGTTTGACCACGTAAGCTTTGCTTACCCGGGGCAGAGCGGCAATGTGCTGAGCGATATTTCGTTTACGGCCCGCGCAGGCGAAACGGTAGCCATTCTTGGCTCGACCGGCTCCGGAAAGTCTACGCTGATTTCACTGATTCCGCGCTTGTACGATGCGTCGGAGGGCAGTGTGAAGATCGACGGGAAGGACGTGCGTGCGTATCAGCTGAATACGCTGCGCGGCGCGATTGGCGTGGCGCTGCAGGAAAGCGTGCTGTTCACCGGCACCATTGAGGAAAACCTGCGCTGGGGCGATGAAAACGCGTCGGAGGAGGCTCTTCGGCATGCCGCCGCCATCGCGCAGGCCAGCCCGTTTGTAGAAAAGCTGGCAGACGGCTATCAGACTGAGCTGGGTCAGCGAGGCGTGAATCTGTCCGGCGGGCAGAAGCAGCGCCTATGCATTGCGCGCGCGCTGGCGCGGCATCCACGTATTCTGATTCTGGACGATTCCACCAGCGCGGTCGATCTTGCGACCGAGGCAGAAATTCAGAAGGGGCTGCGCGGCGCGTTCGGCGATATGACCGTATTTATTATCGCGCAGCGCATTTCGTCCGTGATGGATGCGGATCGAATCCTTGTGATGGAGAATGGCCGCGTGATCGATTCTGGCAGGCATGAGGAACTGAAAAAGCGCTGCGAGGTATACCGCGAAATCGTGGTCTCGCAGCTGGGAGAGGAGGCGGCGCGCGCATGAGTGAATCTGTGAAGACGCCTGAAAAGAAGCGCCGTTATGCGCCTGCGCAGACAGGCGGACGCGGCGGTCATGGCCCCGGCCCGCGAGGCATGGAGCGTGCCAAGGTGAAGGACGCGCGCGGCGTCGTCCGCCGCCTGTCCGGCTATCTGACGAAGGTGCGTCTGCCGCTGGTCGCCGCGATTCTTGCGCTGATCGCATCTACCATTACCTCGCTGCTTACCCCGCGCGTATCTGGCAGCCTGATTGACGCATTAAATGCCGCTACCAACCTAAGCCCCGCGCTGATTGCTGCAGGTGTGTTTGGCGTGTATCTTTCAAACGGCTTGTTCCTGTCTGCGCGCCAGAATCGGGAGGGGCTTAAGAAGGATGCGGGCCGGCTGATGACCGAGGGTCTTGTCTTCTCGATGGCGAATTTCGCCGTGACTACGGCGGGCGGGGGCGCGATTTTGTACGTTTCCACCGGCGAGGCGAATGCGCGCCTGATGGAGCTGCTTCTGAAGCTGGGCGGGTTGTATCTGGCGGGGACGCTTCTATCGCTTTTCCAGCAGCTGATGCTGGTGCGCGTGGCACAGCACACGGTGCGCGTTATTCGTACGGATCTGTTTGACAAGCTGCAGGCGCTGCCGCTTCGGTATTTTGATTCCACGCCGCACGGCCAGCTGATGAGCCGTCTGACGAACGACGTGGACAATGTGTCCAGCATGCTTTCCAATTCGATAACGCAGATTCTTTCTGCCGTGATTACGCTGGTCATGTGCCTGTATATGATGCTTCGGCTCAGCTGGCAGCTGACGCTGGTCAGCTGCGTCACCATTCCCGTGAGCCTTTTGATTGCGCGTACCGTGACGAAGCGCACGCGCAGGCTTTTCAAGGAGCAGCAGGCTTGCCTGGGCGAGCTGAATGGCATCGTGGAGGAAACGGTGAGCGGCGCGCGTGTCGTGAAGGTGTTTTGCCGTGAGGAAAACGTGATTTGCGAGTTTGACGAGGCAAACGAGGAGCTTACGAAGGCCGGTGTTACGGCCAGCATCCTGTCCTCCGCTATGGGCCCGCTGATGAACGTCGTGCACAATTTCGCCTATGCGCTAATGAGCGGTATCGGCGGCTTCCTGGTTGTGAGCGGAAGCGTGAGCTCCATCGGAATGATTCAGTCGTTCCTGCAATACTCGCGACAGTTTGCCAACCCGTTCAATCAGATTGCAAACCTCATCACCTCCATCCAGTCGGCGTTGGCCGGCGCGGAGCGCGTGTTTGAGGTGATGGATGTGGAGCCCGAGCCGGAGGATGCGCCGAATGCTGATCCGCTCGCGCAGCCGCAGGGGCACGTGGAATTCCGGAACGTTACCTTCGGCTACGATCCGGCGCGCCCGATTCTGAAGAACGTGACCTTCGAGGCAAAGCCGGGGCAGACGATCGCGCTTGTCGGCCCTACCGGCGCAGGCAAGACTACCGTTGTAAACCTGCTGATGCGGTTTTACGATATTGATTCCGGCGATATTTTCATTGACGGAATTAACATCCGGGACATTCAGCGTCGTCCGCTGCGGCTGAGCCTGGGTATGGTGCTTCAGGATGTGTACCTGTTCGCGGGAACGATTCGGGACAACATTGCCTATGGCCGACCGGGTGCGACCGACGAGCAGATTCGCCATGCGGCAAGACTGGCTAACTGCGAGGAGTTCATCGAAAGACTGCCGCAGGGCTACGATACCGAGCTTGCAGAGGCCGGTGCAAACCTGTCGCAGGGACAGAGGCAGCTTCTGTCCATTGCCCGCGCGATTCTTGCTGATCCGTCGGTGCTGATTCTTGACGAGGCGACCAGCTCCGTTGACACCCGCACGGAAATGCATATCCAGCAGGCCATGCTGACGCTGATGAAGGGGCGCACCAGCTTCGTGATAGCACATCGCTTGTCCACCATTCGCGGCGCCAATCAGATTCTTGTACTCAACGGCGGCGAAATTATCGAGCGCGGTTCGCACGAGCAGCTGCTCGCGGCGGATGGCTTCTATGCCAATCTGCTCAAGAGCCAGTATCGTAGCGGCCTGGTAGAGGAAGACGAGGAGAATAAATAAAAGAACAAACCGCAGTCTACTTTATACGTAATGAAACGAAATAAAGCAGACTGCGGTTTGTTTTCGCACAAAAACAGACTGTAGTCTGCTTTGCGCAAGAGATGACAAGAGCCAAAAACAGACCATAGTCTTATGAATAACTTATAAGAATGAATTAAACAGACTAAAGTCTATTCGTGATGCAGACGTGCAATTAAACAGACTATAGTCTGTTTATAGTAAAACAAACCATAGTCTGTTTTCGCAAAAAACAAGCTACAGCAGTCTGCGCGCGTAGTCAAAGCCTTCCTTAATGCATTCAAATGCGTCCCTGTCCCATGTCTCTTGCTCGACCAGCGCATAAGGAACGCCTGCGCGCAGACAGGCTGCCGCGATACGAGGAAAGTCCGTGCAGCCCTGTCCTACCGGAGCCAGTCTGGAGGCGGGGTCGGGGGAGAGCATGTCCTTGAAGTGCACCATGGAGATGTGCCCGGCGCGAGCCTCAATCCACGCGCCTGCGTCGAGTCCCGCGCGAATCAGCTGGCAGGTATCGGGTACGAGCGTGAGGTCGGGCAGCGCACTCAGAACGAGCTCTGCCAGCGGCTGGCCATCCTCCCCAGGGCGAAAGTCCTTCCACAGCGGATGATAGCTCAGAGTTTGCCCTTCTTTTTCCAGCTGTGCGCGCGCGTTTTCCAGCGCAAGCGCGAATTCCCGTGCGCCGGAGACGCCTTGAAAGCGCTCCGGAATGCCGCTCAGACAGATTTCCGACGAGCCGCTGCACTGATTCAGGTCGATTAGGCGGGCGAGCGATTGAAGTCCTGCGTCGAATTTCTCCTGTACGCCCAGAGAGGTTAGCCCGTGTGCGCGCAGCGCGTTGCCTACGGCAGCGTTCGGTACCGACGGAGCAATCCATTGCAGCTGCACGTGCTGGCAGCCCATTGCCTTTAGACGGCAGAGCGTGTCGTCAACAGCCTGAGGTGTGTTCAGATAGGCTTCGAGACTTGAAATCTGTATGCCGATAACCATACGCATTCCTCCGTTCCGCATTTTCCTTTGATTATAGCATGCTTTGCCGGAAAAACAAGCCCTTGCCCTGCATGAGCTGCAGGATTTGCGTGCATAATGAGGGTATTCAAATTCAGGCACCGCCGCACAAGCTGGCAACGCGTCTGACATGGTTTTCAGTCCTCTGCGGCATGCAAATTCCCTGGATTCCATCGAATAAGCTCTCGAAATTTGCATTTGCATCAGACAAAAAACTATTCGTCAGCTGACCGACTCATTTGTGCGGTATTGCCTCAGGAAATTACCCGGAGGTATGCATGAAACAGAACAGATGCTGTGCGGGGCTAAGTCAGGGTCAGTATCGGGCCGACAGCCTTCGCCTGTCCCGGATGGAGGCACGGATTCGGGAGTTGTTCGCCGACTGCGCCGATATGACGGATGCTGCTCAATACCTGAACGCCAATATTGGCCTGATGCGCGTGTACGCCGAGCGGGCACGCGGTAATCTGAAGGGCTTTTTTGCCGATGATCGTCTGTGCCGGTGGGCGCGGCAGCTGCTTGCGGGCGGCGAGGTGCGCGTGAATGCGGAAATGATTCTGTCATCCCTTGCTGCGGTGGATGAGAGGGAGCTTCTAACGGCGGAGGAAATCTGGAAAGCGCCGGATATAATGCGCGTTTCGGCGGCGGGTGCGTTTCTTCATGCAGGAGAAAGGGTGCTTGCCATGCAGGCGGCTTGGCAGCGTGCCGAAAGGTGGGTAGCTGCAGAGAGCGCCGAGCTGGTATATGAGGAGGAGCAGGCGTTTTTCGCGCATGCGCTGGCATTGGCTGCCGCCGCGGGGGACGTGGAGAAGCGGGGCATGCTGATGCGTGCGCTTGCGTTGCTTGGGCGCGATGAGGAGACCTGCGTGCAGGCTGTACAGGATGCCGAGAGTTCCGGTCGGCTCGAAATGGAAAACCTGATGGGCGCTGTGCGTGCGCTGGACGAGATCAGCTGGGAGGACGCATTCGAGCGCGTGAGCTTTTTGGAGCGCACGCTGTGCCGCGATCCTGCCGGTATCTATGCGCACATGGAGCGTGCATCCCGGGAGATCATTCGGCGTGAGGTGCGCGGCATTGCCCGGAGAAGTGGATACCCAGAGCGCAGCGTAGCGTCGCTTGCGCTGGAAATCGCCGATGCAGAAACGGGCGTATGCGGCGTTCTGTATACCGATGCAGGGCGCGCGCAGCTGGCCGATGCCATGGGTGGAGCGCGCATACGCATGCGCGCCATCACGCCTGACCCGACAGGGCGCGGCTACACGGCGTTGCATCTGCTGTTTTTTCTGCTTCTGATGCTCGTTGCGGCGACGTTTATGCGCGGCGCGCTTTCGGTGATTGCGGCGATTCCGGCGGCGTGGACGTTGGCGGGCATGCTATTGAACAGGATGATTCAGCAATTTGTGCCGGTGCATCCGCTGCTTCGGTTAAAGCTGGACGAGGTGCCGGCAGATGCGGCGACGCTGGTTGTGATACCGGCGCTGATCACCGGCGGCGAGCGCGGCGCAGAGCTGGCCGGACAGCTGGAGGCGTTGGGCGTGCTGGACTCGAACGAGCACGTCGATTTTCTGCTGCTGGGTGATTTCCGGGATGGGAAGGAGCAGCAGGCTGAGGGGGACGCGGAAATTCTTGACCGCGTGCGCGCGGAAATTGCGCGGATGAATGCGCGTGCCGAGCGCGAAAAGTATTTTTTCCTGCACCGAATGCGTGAATACAATGAGGCGGACGGCATCTGGATGGGGCGCGAACGCAAGCGCGGCGCGCTTTGTGACCTGAACGCGCTGCTTACGACGGGTGAAAGCCGGTTTGCCGCAGAGGGAGCACGCGCCAGCGCGCTGACGGGCCGGTATCGATACGTGTTTACCGTGGATGCCGACACGCAGATGATACCTGGTACCGTCGAAAAGCTGATAGGCACGATTCATCACCCGTTGAACCGCCCCCGTGCGGACGGCCGCGGCTATGCCGTGATTCAGCCGCGCATGGAGCTGGCAGCGGACGGCCTTATCAACCGCTTCCAGCAGCTGTTCGCGGGTGCGGGCGGAGCGGATACGTATCATGTGTGTGCTCCGGATGTGTTCCGCGACCTGTGCGGCGAAGGGTTGTTCGGAGGCAAGGGCATTTATGATGTGCGGGCGTTTCTCAAGCGTACCGAGGGCGCGTTTGACGACAATACTGTGCTCAGCCACGATATGATCGAGGGCCTGCTGGCGCGCTGCGGCTTTGCCGGCGATCTTGCGCTGTTTGAGGGCTTTCCATCTTCGCCGGACGCATATTTGAAGCGTATGGAGCGCTGGACGCGCGGAGACTGGCAGCTGCTGCGCTATGTCTTTGGGCGGGTACGGCTGTCTGCACTTGGGCGGCTTCATATCTTTGACAACCTCATGCGCAGTCTGTTTCATGCGTCTGTGGGCGCGCTTTTTGTGCTTTCCGTATGGACGGGGAATGTAGCGGCGCTTGCGACGGCGCTCATATGTCTTTTTTTACCGACGGTGTTTTCGCGCTTCCGCGGCCTTTCGCAGGCGGCGGGACGCTTTCTTCTGCTGCCTGCCATGGCTGCGACTGGGCAGACCGCGGCATTGCGCGCGCTATATCGAATGCTGATTTCGCATAAGAAAATGCTGGAATGGGTTACAGCAGCGGATGCCGACCGGATGGGCGGGAGCGGAAACGTAGCGGGCACGGTGCAGGCAATTCTACTTTTGCCCGCGCTTGCGCGCCCGGCATGGCTGCTGGCTGCGCTGCCGCTCGCAGCGGCGTTCGCGCTGGGTAAGCTGCTGCTCGATCGACTGAGCGCAGACGACGGGGAAACGGTGTTCACATCGCGCGCATTCACGATGATGATGGAAACGGCCCGGGATACGTGGAAATATTTCGAGCGCTTTGTGCCGCTGTCCGGAAACGGGCTGCCGCCGGACAACGTTCAGCTGGATCCTTGCGCGGGCCCGGCAGAACGCACGTCGCCCACGAATATCGGCATGTATATGATGAGTTGCGTGGCGGCGCGCGAGCTGGGCCTGATCGATCCGGGCGAGATGCGCGCGCGGCTTCGGGAAACGTTGCGAACGCTGCGCTCGCTTCCGAAGTGGCACGGGCTTCTATATAACTGGTATGACACGCGCACGTTGTATCCGCTGCATCCAACCTATGTTTCTAGCGTGGACTGCGGAAATTTGCTTGCCGCATTGCTTGTGGCGCGCAATGCGTCTTCAGAGGAGGATGCGGGACGATTCCAATCGCTGATTGACGAAATGGAGCTGGAGCGCCTGTACGACGAGGAACGCGGTTTGTTCCGCATTGGCTACGACGCGGAGAAGGATGCGCCGGGACAGTCATATTACGACCTACTGGCCTCAGAGGCGCGCATCCTGTCCTATGTGGCGATGGCCGAGCGCGGTATTCCCGTGCGCCATTGGGAGAAGCTGGGTCGTCCGTGTGCGCGTGTTCGCGGCGGCTGTGCGCTGTATTCGTGGAGCGGTACAATGTTTGAATATATGATGCCCTTCCTGTTCATGCCCTCTGCCGCGAAAACGCTGCTGGGTATGAGCGCGCGCGGCGCCGTCGGCGCGCAGATCCGGGACGGCGAGCGAAGACGCAGACCGTGGGGTGTTTCCGAAAGCGCCTACCGCGCGTTTGATGCGGCGATGAACTACCAGTATCGCGCCTTCGGCATCGCCGAGCTGGCGCTGTCAGGCACGGACGAGGGCGGCGTGATCGCACCGTATGCGTGCATGCTGGCACTGCCTGCCGCGCCGGAGCGCGCCGCACAGAACCTTCAGGAGATGACCGCGCAGGGACTGCGCGGGGAATTCGGTTATTATGAAGCGCTGGACGAGCGCCGCGAAAGCGAAGGCGGCGTGGTGTTCAGCTATATGTCGCACCATCAGGGCATGGCGCTGTGCGCGCTGTGCAATGCGTTGACGGGCGGCTGTCTGAACCAGTATTTCATGCTCGCACCGCGTGAGCGCGCTCTTTCCGTGCTGCTGAACGAAAAGCCGTTCGCCCGCCCGCCGCTGTTTCGCGGGCCGGCGCCGAACGTGCCTGTATCCGAGGAAAGCGCCCGGGCTCGTCGGCTTTTGCGTGGCACGGTACGCACGGCGTTTGCCGGTTCCGGGCAGGGACATCTGCTGTCTGGGCAGGATGCCTGCGCATGGCTGGATGCGGACGGAAACGGATTCTATCGCCGGTTGGGTATTTACGCCAATCGCTGGCACGGTGATACTGTGCGCTATCCGGAACGTCTGCTTCCGCGCGTGAAGGATGACGATGGCGAAATCGCGTTTCCCAGATGCGTATTCGAGCCGGGTTTGGCCTCCTTCTTTGGACGCGGCAGCCGGGGCAGCTATGAGATCTGCGCATGCTTGTCGCCGGAAACGGGCGCGCTGCACATCCGCGTGAGGGTACATGCACTGCGCGATGCGGAAATCACGTGTACGCAGCGCTTTTCGGTATCGTTGTCAGATGAAAATGCCATGTACGCGCATCCGGCGTTTCAGGCACTGTTTGTAAAAGCGTCTGCTGCAGGCGAGGGCGCCATGCGCTATACGCGCATTCGTCGCTTGGCGGAGGACACGGATTTTGCGCTGTATGCAGTTTGTGAAGATGGCGAAGCGCTTGAAGAGGCTACGGAAACGGGGCGAGATGCGGAGGTCGGCGTTTATAACCGTTGCTGCGCCCGCGTGAGCGCCGGGGAAACGAGGGATTTCTATTTTACCCTTGCGCTCGTGCGCGGAGGCACGGAGGTTTCCGGTGGAGCGGATGCATTTCTGCGCGCGCAGTCTCTGGCTGGAGCGAGCGCCCGTTCGCTTCTGAATTTCTGCGGATTGAACGGCGCGGTTACTGCGTCGCTCGACGCAATCTGCGCCCGCGCGCTGACGACGCGGCCGGAAACGCGCGTTCTTATGCGTTTGACGGGGCGAGAGCTGTGGCCGCTGGGCCTTTCTGGCGATAAGCCGATCCTGCTGATGTCCGCGCGCGCGGCGGCGCGAAGCGAAGCGCTCTCGCGGTTGATTCGCGCGCATGAATATTTGGAAAGGGCGGGCGTGCCGCTGACGCTTGTGGTACTGTGCACTCGGAAAAACGAATATCGCCAGCCGGCGAGAGAGGAAATTGATCGGCTGATTTCTGCTAGCCATCTGAACGCACGCCGAAACCGAGAGGGCGGCGTGTACGTGCTGGATGCCGGGCAGCTGGATGAAGCGCAGCGCGCGCTTTTGACGGCGCTGGCTGTAAATCGATCCGAGCCTGCGCGCCCGGCCGTGGCGTTTAGTGATATTCCCGTGCTGCCCATGGAGCGTACTCTGCCGCCCGCAGAGCGGCTGGCGGACAACGGTTACGGCGGCTTTGCCGACGACGGCTATCAGATCGATGTGCTTCCGAGGCGGGATACGCCGCGCCCGTGGGTAAACATTCTGTCCAATGCGGACTTCGGCGTGCTGGTTACAGAAAAGGGAGGCGGCTTTGCGTGGCATGGAAACAGCCGTATGGGACGGCTTACGCCCTTTGATAACGACATCGCCCGCGAGGGCTGGGGCGTACGACTGTATGCGGTGACAGAGAGGGGCTTTGCTTCGCTTTTGCCGCAGGAGCGCCCGCGCGGCGCGTATCGCGTGACGCACGCACCGGGAGAAACGCGCTTTGAGTGCGCGTTCGACGGGCTGTCTGTCTGTACGCGCTGGCATGTGGATGCGGCGGAGAGCGTTGCGTGTCTGACTGTGGAAATCGAAAACGATGCGGAGGAAACGCGCGCGGTGACGCTGGTTGCGGCCTGCGATTTCCTGATGGGCGACGACGTGCGCGACCGAAGGCTGCTGTCTGTGGTCGGAGAAAACGGGTTGGTCGTCGCGCAGGGACGCATGGAGGGCGTTGGCTTCCTTGCGGGCGCGGTCTGCGAGCGCGAGCGTCTGCCGGAGCATTATGAGCTGGCGGATGCCTGTGTGAGCGCTGCGGTCAGCATCGCGCCGGGCGAGCGCGCCGGACGAAGCTTTCTGCTCGGTTGGGCGCCGACAAAGGCAGACGCGGAGCGCCTTACAGCGGAATTTTCCCCCGAGGCTTCGCTGGAACGCACGCGTGCATGCTGGCAGAGCCGGCTTTCGCGCGTGAAGGTGCGTACGGGTGACGAGCTGCGCGACCGGCTGGTGAATGGGTTTATAAAATATCAGGCGCTGGCCTGCCGCGTGTTTGCACGCACGGGGCTGTATCAGCCTGGCGGGGCGTATGGAATGCGCGACCAGCTTCAGGACATGCTGTGCGTATTGTATATGGAGCCGCCCATCGTGCGCGCACATCTGCTTCGCTGTGCGGCGCATCAGTTTGAGGATGGCGACGGGATGCATTGGTGGCACGAGCCGTATTCCGGCGTCCGCACGCGCATTTCAGACGATATGTTGTTTCTTCCCTTCGTAGTCGCCGAATACGTACGCATGACCGGGGATGAGGGCGTGCTCTACGAAAGGGTTCCGTATCTGCGAAACGTCGAAATCCCGGAGGGCAGGGAGGATCGCTATGGCGATGCCGAGCCGTCGGATGTCTGCGAATCGCTGCATGGGCACTGTATGCGCGCATTCCGCAGGGCCGACGCAATCGGAGAGCACGGCTTGGCGCGGATGGGCACGGGCGACTGGAACGACGGCATGAACCGCGTGGGTGCGCGCGGACGTGGTGAAAGCGTGTGGCTGAGTGAGTTTCTTTCCTATACCGCGCGCCTGTACGCGCCGCTGTGCCGCGAGGAGGAAGAGAAGCGCGAGCTTGAAAGCATGGCTGACCGGCTGAAGCGCGCTGTGGAGGAAAATGGCTGGGACGGAGAATGGTATCTGCGCGCCATAGACGACGACGGAAACCGGCTGGGCAGCGCGTCGGCAAGGTGCTGCCAAATCGACCTGATCGCGCAGGCATGGGCGGCCCTGAACGGGCAGGAGCCGGTGCGGGTGCAGCAGGCACTGAACAGCGCGGATCAGTATCTGGTGGATCGAGATGCATATTTGGTGCGTTTGCTCACCCCGCCGTTCACGGGAGACTGCCCGGATCCCGGCTATATCGCCGCATATCCTGCGGGCGTGCGCGAAAACGGGGGACAGTATACGCATGCGGTAACATGGCTGGCGGCAGCCTTTGCGAGGGTGGGCGATGCGAAACGGGCATGGGAGATTTTCGATATGCTGCTGCCGCTACACCGCACGGCGGATCCGGCCGGTGTACGCCGGTATGGCGCGGAACCGTACGTCGTTCCTGCCGACATTCGCGCGTCCGGTGCGGAAAAGGGATGCGCTGGATGGACATGGTATACCGGCGCCGCCGCGTGGACGGAGCGCGTGCTTTTGCAAGAGTTGCTGGGCTTGGAAATCGAAAACGGACGTGCGCGCATACGGCCGCTGCTTTCCGAGGAAATGAAGGAGGTGTCCGTCGAGCTGACCGTGGGAAACAGCCGATATATCCTGGCGTCTGACGAATCCGCGCCCGATGCGGAAAAGTGGATTGAGCTTGTCGACGACGGACAGGTGCACGCAGTGCGCTTTCCTGTACGAGGGTAGAAAGGGTGGGAACGCTTTTGCCTGAATGGGGCGGAGGCGTTCCCTTTTGAACAGTTCAGGATACGCGAGCGGCGCTCTTTGAAAGCCAGCCGACGCAATCGGGCAGGGCGATGGCAAGCCAGCCGTTTTCGGAGGTGGCGACATAAGGATATGACGTGCCCGGCTCGGCGGATTGGAGGAGGGCGTAAGCTTCGCCGTTCCCGGTGCGGATCTCGGTTTGATGGATGATCAGAATTGTTCCGGGCTTTGGCTCGTCGATGAGAGCGGCACGAGTGAGAGGACCATATTTGCCGTCACATTCCAGACCGTGGTCGGTTTGAAATCTGCGAACAGCGCGTTCAGTTTCGGCGCCATACGTACCGTCTGCACCGTATTTTGACAGTGCGTAGCCGCGCTCTATGAGAAGGTGCTGAAGCGTACGCACATCCGCGCCCTTCATGCCGCGTTTAAGAATGCTCCGAGACGATTCTTCGCCCATTGGCTCCTCTGCTTTTGAGCCGTTTGTGAGCACGACGACCGTATGCCCCTGCGTGCGCGTGACGAGGATGTCGCCGCGGCGCAGATAGGTGCTCTGGTCGGTATATCGGCTCTCCTTCAGCTCGTCAAATTCGCCGGAGTGCAAAAGAACGCTCGCTTCGTTTGAGGTTCGAAAGTTCTCCACCATGATGCCTGCATAGGCCAGACACACGCGCACGAGTGCGGAGCAGTCCGTTTCGCAAGGCGTTTTGATTTCAGATGGGTCAAAGTTCACGCGCTTTGCGAAATTGTAGAGCGAGAGTCGCTGATACTGGTCGTAGCCGATGTTCGCATTATCGCAGGCCGCCTGCATGGCGCAGGCGATTTTTTCCGCCTTATTCGCATTCCGGCACCGCAGCACGCGCCAGCCCTTTTTGTGCTTATACCATGTTTGAGTGCTGACCTCCTTGCCGCTCTGGTTGCCTGCGCGGCCGCCGTGCGAATTGCCGTTTTCGTCGATCCGTGCGGAGCCTACCTTTACTGCCATGATCACATCTCCTCGTTTTCGCGCGTTCCGCCGGCGCGACCATGCAGCTGCGCCAGAACGCGCTTCATTTTTTCGGGAATGGGCAGGCCGAGCTGCGCTGCATTTTCCGTGAGAGACAGAACCTCGTTGGACAGATAGAATACCAGCACGGCACTGCGCAGGGCCGTGTCTGCGCCAAGCAGCGCGTCGAGTGCGTTTGCGGCGCCGACGAGAACCAGAATCAGAACCTTTCGGCAAATCCCCCGAAAGCCCACGGCGCTGGAAAGCCGTTTGTCTGCAATGGCGCACAGTACGCCGGTGAGATAATCAAGCGCCATAAATGCGATCAGCGCAAGCAGCAGCCGATCCGGATCGGTGGCTTCCGCGGCCTCCGCGCCCACTGGGGTTTCTGCCCGTCCGCTAAAAAAATAACCAAGCCAGCCGCCGATCGCAGCGGCGGTCATTTGAATCCACGTCCAGATTCGTTCCAGTGAAAAATCATTCATCCCGTATCCTCCGTTCGCTGGGCAGTACGGACGCTGCCCATTCCATAATAGGCGGCGTAGCGGTTGCGGGTTCCAAGCATAAAAATACTCGCCTCGAAGCGGCGTTCGAGGCGGGTGCATGAGAGAAAAGCTATCCAATGGAGAGGATGAAGGGAAGACAGAGTTGCATGTCTGGAATCAGGATGGTGCCGTCCTCCAGCCAGCTGAGCGTAGCGGAGGTTTGGGCAATGTCGACGACGGATGGCTGTGCGTCCTCCGGGAACTCGACGCGGCGGCAGACAAGCGTGTCCAGATCAAGGATGCAGCAAATGACTGTGCCCTTGTGTGCGGCGAGAATCAACGCGGAATAGCCGTCCGGGGAAAGCGTGACCTGCATAACGTAAGGTTGCGCAAGGGTGCCTTCCGCGATGGCTGTAAGGTAGTTGTTGAGTTCAACAAGCTCTGCCTGACCGGAGCCGTCGGTGGGAAGGCGAAGGGCCTCATCGCTGCTGCCTGTGGCAAGGGCGTCGTTGCGGATTGTCAGATAAGCTATGCTCGAAGTAGCATTTAGAAACAGCTCATAGCCGCTGGTCTCGCTGCGGTAATAGCGTTTTGGTCTTTGAAGGCCAATGGGATTCGAAAAAACGCGAGTCTCGGTTTCCCATTTGTCTCCGACGTTTGTAAACGTGATTACGCCGGAGGATTCGTTAGAACGGGTTGTGTCGGTGATAGCGCGTACGGTTCCATCCGTATCCACAGTCAGGTGGGGATAATAGAAGAAGATGCCGGGGACGGTAGTCAGAAGCTCAACCTCGCCGGTTTCAAGACGGTAGCGCTTGAGTCCGCTGCGTGTGTCTTCGGATAGATTTCCGTAAACGAGGTAGTAAACGTACTCGCCCGCCGGATCAAAGCAGGCGGTCGTGGCAGTTAAGCTGCCTTCCAGCATTATCTTTTTCGGCGTAGCCTCGGCAAGGAAGATTTCGCCGGTCTGCGTGTCGGCGAGCAGAAGATCCATAAGTTGCCCTTGTTGAAGCGTCCTGTTGGGGAATGTCATGGCGATATAGCGTTCATCCGGCGACCAGCAGAAGCAATCCGGCTCGGCAGGGAAGAAGGATCTGCCCTCGATGTATTTATAGGTTTTCTCCGCATACTCGTTCTGCGCGCTGCGATTGCGATTTACGGCGAGAACGGTGATTTCCTGATTGCGAACAATCGCCGCCATGCCGCCAATGTCAATCAGCAAGGCACTGCCGGAGGGAGAGACGGAAAGAATCCGGATATAGGTGTTCGAAATGTCCGTCTCGAAGAGCGCAGACAGCGTATCGGAAATGCGGGTTCGCTGGCCGTCCTTAGAGGAAGCAAAGGTGAAGCCCTCCGCTTCGGCAGCCTCTCGGTTTTCCTCTGCGTAGGTCGTGGAGCAGAAGACAGGCATGGAGATCAGAGAATCCGAAAGCGTTTCGTATGCGGGGATCAGGTGAAACGAGCTTCCGTCCTGTATGGCGGCGGCAAGGGCTTCATCTCTTCCATGTATGGAGGTCAGCCCGAGTGCCTGCGCGCGCTCGGTGTTTCCGGAGCGTATGAGCGCGCGGGCATAGACGGAAGCGTATTCATCCTGCCAGACTGCAGCGGGCAGAGTTTCGAAAATTTCGACTGCGCGCTCATAGAGTCCTGCGAGGTCGCAGGCCTGCGCGGCCAGCAGACGGAGGGCATCGTTCGGCTGCGCTTCGCACAGCTTGATGGCCTTTTCGCACTGTTTTGCGCGGATGTATGCCTGCGCAGCCTCAGACAATAGCTCGTCATCCGACTGTGCAGAACAGATTTCCGCATAGCGCAGCGCCTGTTCTGCGTCGTTCAGGCTGCCTGCGGCATAGAGCAGACGCGCCTTTTCAAGGTAAAGCGCGCCGTCGGCGGGAGCCAGAGCGAGTGCGTCTTCGATGGCCTCCAAAGCGAGAGTGTTGTCTCCTGTGGCAAAATACAGGCGGGCAAAGGCATGCAGCACGGCAGGATCGTTCGGGGAAAGCTTCTGTGCGATATCCAAACAGATGGCGGCAGAATCAAAATCGCCCGCCGAAACAAAGGCGTCGGCCTTGCCAAGCATGCTGTCCGTTTCGTCGCCCAGTGCAGGCATGCATAGCAGGGAAAACGCGAGAAGCAGAGCAAAAATACGTTTCATGGCAGTACCTCCGTTTGCTGTGTGGCAGGGCTCTTCATGGCGGCTCAATTCGGTTTTTCGGGAACTCTGGTTGTTGTCAGGTGAACCGAGTCGGTTTTCATCTTTCTATCCAAGCTTTATCACAGTATACCACTTCTGCATGCACATGGCAAGCACGGTGTGCGCAAACGGGAGAGATGCGCGGCTTCCGTCTGCATTGCTTGAAAGTAGGGAGAGTTTGTGGTAAGATACCAAGGAAGGGGGCGGCGAGATGAGCGGGCGCAGATTGTATTGGATTGATTTTTTGAAGTTCGTGGGCATCGTCGCCATCGTACTGGGGCATGCGCTGGGCGATGGGGCGCTGTGCACATATCTGTACGGCTTTCATGTTCCCCTGTTCTTCTTTGCCTCTGGCTGCGCATTTCAGCAGACGCAGGAACGCTTCGGCGCGTTTGCACTTCGCAAGCTGCGCCAGCTGCTCGTTCCATATCTACTGATGTCGCTTCTGTCGATTCTGGCGCTGTATGCCGCCAGCCTTGTGATGGACCTTCCCCTTGGCATTCGCTTTACGCGGCCGTGGTATCGGTATGCGGGGGGCATTCTGTATGCGAATGGAAAAAACGGTATGCTCAAGGCAAATGCGCCCCTGTGGTTTTTGCCGTGCGTTTTCTGCGTGCTGTTGATGATGTATGGCGTGGTGCATATTGCGCGGGGAAGAAAGGCGCTGTATGCGGCGCTGACGGCGCTCAGTGTGTGGGTCGGGCTTCTGAACGGGCATTTTCGAATTGTCGACCGGTGGCCGCTCGGCTTCGAGACGGCGCTGAATATGCTGCCGTTTGCGTTGCTCGGGCATGCGTTCCGTGCGGCCTCGAAGAAAATCGAAGCCGCATCGGACGCGCGAAAGGCCGTCGCAGGTGGACTGCTGATTGCCGCAGGCACGGCTGTGCAGATGGGATTCGGCGTATCTGCCGTGTATATGTATGATCGATATACGAATCTGGCGCTTTTGTATGTGTGCGCGCTCATGATTTCTGTAGGCATTGCGCTGCTGGGCATGGTTAGAGTGCTTCCGCGCCTGCGTCTGATTGCATATGTCGGCGGGCATACGCTTGTGATTTTGCTGCTGCACAAATTTCCGCTGCTCGTATTCCGCTACCTGTGCCCCGGTGTCGGCCCGCAGCTGCTGAAGGGCTCGGTTCCGCTGGCGCTTGCGGCCACGGCGGTCAGCATTGCGCTGTGCCTTGCGGTGGAAAAGCCGATTGCAAAAATCTGTCCGGTGCTACTCGGCGGGCGCAGAGAACGCGCCGTCTGAATCTCGGAAGCTTTCACTGTCAATTTCGTAAATATCGTCGATGGAGAAAAACGTACCGTCGGTCAGATATACGGTGCGGGCGAATTCGTCGTATACGTCCCATTAGTCCATACAAACATCAAAAAAATATAACGTCCTTTACATGCAAACCTTCGACCCTGATCTCTTTGATCATACTTCGCCAGAAGCGGCGTTTATCCTCCGCGTCCAGTGTTAAATATATAGATGTGAAGTCGGTATTGAGCAATTCGCGCAAAGGCTCTATATCGCGTTCAGGCGGTGGAGCTTCGCTTTCAGCTTTAGCTATCAATGCCTTGATCTCCGCATCTTCTTGTAGATATTCAGCGTCGGTTTTGTTCCCTGCCATGTATGTAACATTCAGGCGGCGAAGCCGTTCTTTCAAAGCAGGTAGATTGTATTTCGGCTTTGGCTTCGGTTTGGTCTTTTCTATCTCCGCTTGCGCGATCTCATCTTCTAGTAACCGAGAAAGATTTGCAAGCAGATAGTTTTCGATCTTCCTTTCTGAAAGTGTGCGCTTATAGCTGCAGGTGGTGTACTTGAAACGGCAGCGATAATTTAGATAATCTGTTTCGACGTTTTTATATTTCTTGTGGGTATATGAACCGCATAGAACATGCCCACAATCTGGGCAGCGCATTAGACCAGCAAACAGATAGACCCGTTTTGCCTTAGTATCGCGGATTCTTTTATTCGCTTCTTCTTGAAGTTTCAACCAATCTTCCTTCGATACATAAGGCTCGCAGTAATCATCAACGCCCTTATACATTCCGCAGTAAATCTCATTGCGAGCAATGCGCATCCATGTTTTATGTGCTTTAGTCACTCCGTACACATCATTCATACCTGCACAAGATAGATACGCTGAAACGAGGTGCATCGAATGCTTGAGACCATCGAAAGCAACCTGAAAGAGCTTGAATATCCTGTGTTTTACGGCATTGCAGAATCGATTCAGGACGGCTATCTGTGGAACTATATCGTGTTTTCTCGCGAAAGCACGTCGAGAAGCCAGACCAATAAGGGCTACAGCGATTATTTTCATGTGGCGATTGTTCATGAAAACTATATCCCCGTTGGCCTTGTGGAAAAAGTTGTGGATAAACTCGAAAGCATTCCGGGTATGCGCCTTGCGCAGAGCGATGTCCAGTATGAGTACACGCGCAAGGATTCCACCAATGCTGTCGTGGAGCTTGCGGTGATGACGTTTGTCTGTCCACGGAAGAGGGTGTAACCGATGGCGAGAACGACCTTCGAGCTTGACACGCAACAATACGAGGCTCTGCAGCGTGCGATGCAGAATTATCCCGGCTTAGCTGGGCGTGAGGTTGACGATGTGCTCCACAACGAGGGCGGTAAACTTATCAATGATGAGATTATACGCCTCTTGCCTGAATCCGGGCGTAAGTGGAGGGGGAAAAAGACTGCCGCGAAACGAACACAGCCTTTTACGCAGGATAACGGCGGTTTGTCAGTAACGATCAGGTCAAAATCTGCCTATAACTACCTGTATTTCCCGGATGACGGCACGAACACAAAGCGTCATATCGGTTATAAGGGCAAACCGCGCGAATTCATGATGCACGGCGCGGAGAATAAGACTTCGGAAATCATTGATAGATGCATCAATAGACTGATTGAAAAATGGGAGAGTGATTAAAACATGGCTACCTATTCCAGCGTATTTTCCAAGTATGAACTGCGCAAAATGGGCGTGAAAATCAATGGTGCTACTGGAACGCCCGCTTACAAGTCTGCCGACTGCGTAGGCACTTTTGAGGAAGAACTTGACGTTAAGGTAGTAACGAAGATGTGCCGTGGCGTACAGGTCAAGACCCGTCCGCGCGGTGCTGGCACTGGCACTGTAAATGTATCGGCTCATATTCCCTATGACATTTACTGCGCCATGTTTGACATGGACGGTCGCGACGATCTGAAGGAGGGCGTTCAGGGCTATGGTCAGAACAACTTCCATAAGGAGTTTTCTATCGTCGCAGATGTGTACGATGAGGATGATAACGAACTTCTGCTTGCTTATCCGCGCTGCATCATCCAGACTGGTCCGAACACCAACATTGAAAATGGCGCAGAAGAAGTTGCGGAAATTGAAGTAGAAATTTCCCTCATGCCTGACGAATACGGCTATTGCCGTTACGAAGCAGTTGTATCCTCTCTGGCTTCTGGCACTATCACGGCTGCAAATTGGTTGAGCAGCTTCACGCCCGAAATGGTCCACGAAGCAGTCGAAGCCTAAATAACAGTAGCCCCGCCTTGTGCGGGGCTGTTCTTCTAATTGGAGGTATGAAACGTTCACGGAAATCGTTCGGAATATCCTGCAGATGGAAGCCGATGGAACCACGATGCTTTTCCAGACGATCAACGATGCGATTCAGCAGGTCGGAGATGCGGAATCTTCCCATTACGCAGAATTGCTCACCTATATCCGATTCAGTGATGCTGGCATCGAAATCGGTAAACAGGGGAATGCGATTACCATGAAGGTTGACAATGATAGTTTGGACTTCTACAACAATGGAACGCGTGTGGCCTACATGTCGGACAACACGCTGTACATTACCGATGGACGCTTCTTGCGGTCCGTGCGAATCGGGAGCTATGGATTCATCCCAGAGGCGAATGGCTCTGTATCGTTCAAATATCTCGGAGGTGATAGCTGATGGCATCGAGCGGCAGCTTTCAGAATGTGTTCAAGACTGGCTATGCGCTGCGGGTAGAGTGGTCTATCAATTCGCAGAGTATCGCGAACAATACGTCAAACGTGACGGTTACTGCCTATCTTGTTTCGTTAGGCAGTTCGTACACCATTGTGTCGAACTACTCAAAGAATGTAACGCTGCTTATTGACGGAACAACCTACAAAGGCACGATCAGCACAGGTGCTCTGTCAGGGAATCAGAAGAGAAGCATCCTGACAAAGACAGTGACCATCACGCATGGCGTGGATGGCAAAAAGTCTATCTCTCTTAGAGCTTCTATAGGGCTGCAAGCAACTCTTTCCGGAACATATATCAATACGGCATATGCCCCTGCAAGCGGCACGCAAACCGCTGAATTGGACACTATAAACCGCGTTACCGCGCCTACGACAAGCGGAACGCTTAACGTAGGGAGCACGATAACGATCAATACTCCGCGTTCTGCCAGTGCGTTCACGCACACACTGCAATACAGTCTGAACAACTCAAGCTGGACGAATATAGCAACTGACGTGGCTACATCTGCTACGTGGAAACTACCAGATGCGCTTGCAACCGCAAAAACGGGCGTGACCAGCAGCACGGTATACATAAGATGTATAACCTACAACGGTAGCGCAAATCTCGGGAATAAAACAATAACGCGAACTTATTACATAACGGCAGCTTATGCATCCCCAAGCGTCGCCCTGAGCGCGTCGCAAGCGAATGCTGCAAATATATCAAGCTACATTCGCGGGAAATCTAAGGCCACGCTGAAAGCCACAGCAACGTTCAAATACGGAGCGTCTGCCGCCAAGTATGTAATCAAATATGGCGGAGAAACGAAAACGATCACGTCCACAGCATCCAGCGCAAGCGTGACCTTTACGTTGCCAAGCAATGCGGCGGCATCGTATGCGTATAGTGTAACGTTGACGGATTCGCGCGGCTTTACAGCATCGAAAAGCGGAACGATTACTACTGTGGCGTATACCGCTCCCGTGGTAAATTCTCTGGACATTGTTCGTGGCGACTATGACGGCACAACCTTCACGGAAGCATCTAAAGGAAACAGTCTGCGAATCGTCGCTTCTGGCACGATTACAAGTTTGTCTAATGCGAACGCGAAGAATTACAAGATTGAATATAGGCTCAGTAATTCTACTAACTATACGACACTGTTTGATACAAAAACAGCATCTGCCTATTCGGTTGCTGTTACGGATTACACTGATGCTATATTCAGCGAAAATGCTTCTTATGTTCTGAGATTTACTTTGTCGGATAGTTTTGAATCGGTTTCCGTGATTTTTGATGTTCCATCTCAGAAGGTTTTGCTGAACTTTTCGGCGAACGGCAAGGCTATCGCAATCGGCGGCATCGCAAGTGTAGACGACGCGTTGGAAATCATGCTGGAATCATACATGACTGGCGGCATAAAGCCGATGCAACTCGCGAATGGAACAGACTTTGATGAGATTGTCAAGGCTGGGCTGTATATCGGCAATGCGGCAAGTGGTGAATACGTCAATACGCCTATGACTACTGGCACGTTTATTCTTGAGGTGTCAAGCGCTGGCAGCGCGGGGCAGCTTATGCAACGCTACTCCTATTGCAGTAAAAACACATATAGGGCATATGTGAGGTTCTATTATTCTAACGCATGGGGCGAGTGGCAACCGACCGAAGGCTTTACGGCGTTTGAAACCAGCGGTTATTCTGGGCGTGTTCGGTTCGCGAACGGTCTGATGATGCAGTGGGGGCGCGTATCTGTTGCACCAGACACAGCCAACGTGACGAAGAGCGTTGATATAACCTATCCCATCGAGTTTGTTCACGCGCCTGTCGTACAAGCTCACGCACATACGAGCGCTCCACAATTGGTTGATGTTTCTATCAGTGTGGGCGGCGTTAGCGGTGCAACGATTTTCTTGACACGAACAAATACTACGGCAACTTGGGTATCGTGGGTAGCTGTCGGAAAGGGGTGAGAACATGCGATTGAAATTTGATGACGCGGGTTATGTGTGTTGTGTGCTATATGGATGCGCTACGGATGGCTGTGCTGAATACGCAGGTACTGTTCCTTCAGAACCAGAAGAATACTCAGATATTGATGATTGGGCAGATCGTGCGCAGGTGCAAGCCTACAAGCTGAACACGAGCGGGAATCTGATTTACGATGCAGAAAAAGCCGCGACGTTGCCTAACGAGCATGATGTGGCGCCATATACGGACGAACAGCTTGAGGCATTGGGCATTACTGCGGCAATCAATAAGATGGTCGATGTGATATACCCGGTCGGCTCGATCTACATATCTGTCAATTCGACCTCTCCAGCGACCTTGTTTGGCGGCACGTGGGAACGCATCGAGGATAAGTTCCTGCTTGCGTCTGGCAGCGCCTATAGTCCCGGAAGTACAGGCGGACAAGCGTCCCATGCCCACACGTCTCCAGTGGGCTATAACAGTTCCAATAAGTTGCTGGGCGTATCCTACGTAAAAGGCTCGGAGACGCATCAGGTCAATGGTGCTTATGCTGCCACGTCCGAAACAGTTACGACGGGAACGGGAAGTTATTCGTGGCGGTTACCAAAGACGGATGCTCAATCGAATTTACCGCCGTATTTGGCAGTCTATGTTTGGCAACGTGTATCCGATGCACGCTATGCCGGCCTGATCGATGCGGATGGAAAAGTGTTTACAGATGCAAATGGAAAACAATTTATGGTGGAGGTGCAGTAAATGGCTGACTATAATTCTACACATACGGGAGCAGAGATTGATGCGGCTGTAACCATAGCCAACACTCTTGCGCCATGGGCCAAGACGAGCAGCAAGCCCACATACACGGCACAGGAAGTAGGCGCATTGCCCAGCGATACGCCCATACCTGACGAATACGAACTACCCCAAGCAAGCGCAACCGCTCTTGGCGGCGTGAAGGCAGACACAGCGACGGAGGCAGACACTCAGGCAGTTCGCATAGGCGCAGACGGGAAACTTTACATTGCGCCCGGAGCTGGCGTTTCAGTCACCTCCGCGTCTATCGACGCATCTGGGCACTTGATCGTCGGGCTATCCAACGATACTACCATCGATGCGGGTCTTGTCAAAGGCGAGGACGGCATCAGCCCGACCGCGACGGTGACCAAAGATGGCTCCAATGCGACCATCACGATCACGGATAAGAACGGCACTACGTCGGCGGTTATTTCTGATGGTTCCGGTAGTTCTGGCGGTAGCGGACAGGATGGATACAGTCCGATTGCATCCGTCACGAAATCGGGCAAGGTTGCTACCATCACTATCACGGATAAGACTGGCACGACGACCGCAACGGTCTCTGACGGAAATGATGGAGAACCCGGTGCAAAAGGCGACACGGGCGCGACCGGTGCAGCGGGGCAGGACGGCGCAACCTTTACTCCAGCCGTGGATGAGGATGGCAATTTGTCGTGGACGAATGATGGCGGGCTGAGCAATCCAGCGACAGTGAACATCAAAGGTCCCGCAGGCGCGGCGGCGGTTACGAGTGATTCTGGGTGGCAACTGCTGACGCTGGAAAGTGAGATTAACGTCCATGAGTCCACGTTTGCCATTACTCCGCAATACCGCAAGATTGGCAACCATGTATTTGTTAAGGGACATATTAACTGTGCTGTCCCGTCTGGGGGAAGATTGATTGCGGTGCTCCCGGAGGGTTTCCGTCCTCCGTCCGGCACGCATTATGACATCGCCGAATGCGCTGGTAGCAGGGTGGCGCGTATTTACGCAGACTCAGCCGGGAATCTGAAGTGCGAGTGGGTTTACACAATCGGCGGAAGCGCGTACACGTCGGCACTGTGGATTCAGATCGATATAGACTATCTTGTGGATTGAATGGAGGAATGAGAAATGGCGGTAAAAATAGGCTCCGCACGAATCGACGAAAACGGCAAGACGCATGGCGGCAGGGCGGGGGACCAGACCGGTAAGGAGGTTAGCACCCAAGCGTGGTATAAGCACAAAAAGGGCTGGCGCGTGCTGAGGTGCAAGGACGCGGGCAAGGCGGAGGCTATCGCGCGCGCGATGGAGTCCGCGTGCGATAACGCGTGCGTTGGCTACGACCAGTACCAGAGGGACACGCTGTATACTGCCGCAAAGGATGTAGGCTTTGACCCGGGTCGCGTTACAACGCCCTGCGAGACGGACTGCTCGGCGCTGGTGCGCGTGTGCTGCGCGTACGCGGGCATCACGGTTGGGAATTTCCGCACCACCAACGAGGCGCGGGTGCTGCTTGCGACCGGCGAATTTACGGAGCTGACCGGCAGCAAGTACACCGACCAGAGCGCGTACCTGCGCCGCGGCGACATCCTCGTCACGCGCACGCAGGGGCACACGGTCATCGTGCTCTCAAACGGCTCGAAGGTGGAGGCGTCCGACGCAGCATCTATCGGCGAGCGCGTCCTTAGGAATGGCATGACAGGCGAGGACGTGAAGCAGCTGCAGAGCAACCTCATCAGTCTTGGCTATGAGCTTGGCAGATGGGGTGCTGACGGCGATTTCGGCGACGCAACCGAACTGGCGCTTGAAGAGTTCCAGAAGGACAACGCGCTTGAAGTTGATGGCGAATATGGCTCGAAGAGCCATGAAGCAATGGTCAAGGCTCTGGCCGAACTGAACAAGCCTTTGGACTCCCCGCGCTATGTCAAGATCGTCGGCGGTAACTGCTGGGCGCGTACTGCAAACAATACCAGTGCTGAAAAGCTGGGCGTTGCCAAAGAGGGTGAGCGGTACGAATATGGCGGCATGACACTTGATAATGGATGGCATCTGATTAACTAATGGGACATACTCTGTCGATACGCCGGATATACCCGGTGCGCACGACGTATGCGCCGCCGTCCTTGCGCTCGTCGGGCACAAAGTAGGTGAACGCTGCCGACGGCCGTGCTTCGCGTAGGTCGGCCAGAAAGCGTAGCTTTTCGTTCAGGCGCGCCTTGGCGTCCTCGCTTAATTCTATGCGCCGGTCGGTTTCGCGCGCGGTTTCACGAATGGCGTCCTCATAGCCGCTCAGTGCTGCGAAGGAGGAAAATTGCGCCGCTCGCCCGGCCATCGTCATCTGCGGGTGGCGGCGGGAGACAGGATGCGGATGATTGATGATGTCGTCGTATTTGCCGGTCATGCCTTATGCCCTCCGAGCTGTCCATTGCGTTCCTGGGCGGTTGCGCAGTCCATCAGATCCAGTCCCTTCAGAATGGCGTTTTTGCCGAATTTCTTTTTGATTTCAAGAATGGTGCGCTGCCGCTTTGTTTCTCTTGCCAGAACGCGGTCCTCCTCGGCGCGCCTTTTGTCGCGCGCTTCGTAATCGGTAAACATGTCTAGCTGCTCCTCCTGCTCTGCGGGATGCGCTGCCTCGGCTTCATCGACTATGTTCGCGGCAGCGATGGAAAGCCGGCGCACCATCAGACGCGGATCGGCAATGGAGGTAAACAGCTTTGCCGCTGCGTCAGTGATCAACCGTGAGGATGAGGTTTTCCGGGACAGCCGCGCGGAACCGTGCGCAGGTTTGGGTGCGCGGCGACCGTAGCGGTCGTTTTTGACTTCGCCGCCATAGGCGCCGCGTATGTTGGCAGATGAGACGTTTGAAACGTCAAAACCAACGTCCAACACGATCATATCGGTTACCATGTGTTTATCCACCAGCTGCAGAGCCAGTGCATCGGCCATTTCTTTGACAACCAGAAGCGTCTGCTCGAAGGTGTACGGGCAGGTAAGCACCTGCCCGGAGCCAATGCTGCTGTTTTCGGGCTTATAGGCTTTGATATCGGCGATGGAGCAGGGCTCCCAACCCCATGCATGATCGATGAGCAGCTCGGCGTTTACGCCGAACAGGTCGTAGAGCACGTCCTCGTTCAAAAGGGACTGTCGCGCAACGTCGCCCATCGTATAGAGACCACAGGCCTCCAGACGCCGGGCGTAGCCGGGACCGACGCGCCAGAAGTCCGTGAGCGGGCGGTGATTCCACAGAAGCTGCCGGTAGCGCATTTCGTCTAGCTCGGAAATGCGCACGCCGTTTTCATCCGGCGCAATGTGTTTAGAACCAATATCCAATGCGATTTTGCTGAGGTACAGGTTCGGGCCGATGCCTGCTGTGGCTGTGATGCCGGTCGAGCGGAGCACGTCCAGAATCAGCTGCATGGCGAAGGCACGCGCAGACAGGCCGGACGCTGCGAGGTATTCTGTGGCGTCGATAAATACCTCGTCGATGGAATACACGTGAATATCCTTTGGACTCACATATTTGATATAGATGCTGTAAATGCGCGTGCTGTATTCCACATAGCGCGCCATTTGCGGGGGCGCAACCAAATAGGAGAGCTTCCGCGAGGGATCAGCCTTTACCTCGGAGGAAAGGCAGGATTCCCCGATGAAGGCATGGCTGGGCGCGGCAGACAGACGGCTGGCGTTGATTGCATTCACGCGCTGAATCACCTCGAACAGCCGCGGACGGCCCGGCACGCCCCACGCCTTCAGCGCCGGCGAAACGGCTAAACAGATGGTCTTTTCGGTGCGGCTTTCATCTGCAACAACCAGATGGACGTTCATGGGATCTAGTCCGCGCAGTACGCATTCGACCGACGCGAAAAAGGACTTGAGATCAATGGCTACATAGGTGCTCTCGCTCATGCTTCGTCCTCCTCGCTCTTCGTGCTCCTATTATACCCGAAAATGATTTGTTTTGAAAGCGCGGTTTATCGACGGTCAGAAATAATTAAGGAAGCCTAAGATTTTTTCGGGGCTGATTTTAAGCATTGCAAGCTATAATGATACGCGTAAAAGGCAAAGGCAATCCGGATGAATGAAAGCTTCGCCTTTGCGGCAAGCTTAATAAAGGAGGTTTTCGATATGACAAGAAGAACCGGACGAATGATTTCGCTTTCTCTTATCGCCGTTGTGCTGACGGCAGCGATGATTTTTTCCTTCACGATTGCGGAGGATGTTACGTCTGCCGAGGCAAAGAAGATTGTAAACACGACCACCGACCAGACGCAGGTTGTCAGCCCCTTTACGGGCGTGATTTCCTCTGTACAGGAAAGCGTGGTTGGACTCAACAATTATCAGCAGTTCACCTATTCCTCCAGCCGGAACTTTGGTGCACGCGGCGAGCGCAAGAGCGTTGAGCAGCTGACGGGTACCGGCTCGGGCGTCGTCATTTATGACAAATATGTACTTACCAACTACCACGTGGTTGAAGATGCCAGCCGCCTGACCGTTTCTATGCTGGGCAGTGAGGACGAGCTCTCCTGCGAGCTTGTCGGACAGGATGAAGCGCTCGACATCGCCATTGTGTATGTGCCCGACCTAATGCTCTCAGCCGTTCCACTGGGCGACAGCGATCAGCTGCAGGTGGGTGAGTGGGCTATTTGCATCGGGAATCCGCTGGCAAAGGAGCTTCGCGGCACTGCGACCGTCGGTATCGTATCGGCGTTGAACCGCGAGATCAGCTCGACCACGACGACCGATAAATACGGCCTGAAAACCAACGTCACCAACAATATGATTCAGATTGACGCGGCTATAAACTCTGGCAACTCCGGCGGCGGTATGTTTAACGTGCTCGGTCAGATGATGGGTATTCCTTCGCTGAAGTACTCCGGAAGCAGCTCCTCCAATGCCACGATCGAGGGAATCGGCATGTGCATCCCAATCAACAGCGCTAAGCCGCTGATCGAGGAGGTTCTGACGAAAGGACTTACCGAGGGTCATAAGACAGCTGAATCCGGAGAGAGCAGCGGGGATGCCACAGCGTCCACGGGCGATCAGCCGAGACTGGGCGTGACGGTCACAACCATCAACGCCTATAACAGCGAGGACGTATATGCGGGTCGGCTTCCTGTTGGTGCGCAGATTGGCGAGGTTGAAAGCGGCAGCCCTGCAGAGACCGCAGGACTGAAGACGGACGATGTCATTGTGGAAGTAGACGACAACGTGATTACCTCCACACGCGAGCTTTCTGCGCAGCTGACCGGCAAAAAGGCTGGCGACACATTGAACGTGAAGGTCTACCGCATTGAGGATGCCGAGACTATGACCGGCAAATACATCGATGTGACTGTCACTCTGACCGACTTCCACTAACGATTGAGTGCCTCAGCTGCCGCCGTTTCCGCCGAGACGGCGGTAGCTTTGTTAAATGTTGATTTTTATATAGACAAACGCTACCCTCTCGTGCTATAATCTGTATCTGTCAGCGGTCGTGCCAATGTAGCTCAGTCGGTAGAGCAGCGGTTTCGTAAACCGCAGGTCAAGGGTTCGAGTCCCTTCGTTGGCTGCTTCGAGGTGTAGCGCAGTTTGGTAGCGCGTTTGGTTCGGGACCAAAAGGTCGCAGGTTCAAATCCTGTCACCTCGATAGAGAAGCCGTGTAATGTGTATGCGTTACACG